>CAVWFO010000021.1:0-279467 GCA_963754275.1 uncultured Acidobacteriota bacterium | reverse complement strand
GCCGAAAATTTCTAGCGTGGCTTTGGCGCATTTGGCGCTGCGTGCGCGTGATCCACGCGAACGGACCTTGGCACTTGAGCGACTATTTCTGTTCCTCGCGCCGGCGCTGAGCGAACCAATAGCGTTCCGCCAACGAGGCGAAGTCGCTCGCGCATGCTAACGAGTCCGATGCCTGTATCCAGGCCCCGGATAGCAGGGTCGAAACCCGAACCCTCGTCTTTAATCCGAAGACGTATTTGATTATCGTCGCCAAAAAGTTCCGCTCGAGCTTCCTTTACATGACTGTGCTTGACCACGTTGTTTAAAGCTTCCTGCGCGATCCGGAACAGGCAGAGCGCGACTTCTTTCGAGATGTCGGAAGGGACTTCGCGGCTGGTGAATTCGACCGTGATCTCGTACTGCGCGCTGTACTGCTCACAAAGGCTTTTCAGAGCCGACGCCAAGCCAACGTGCTCCAGTTTGCTCGAGTGCAGTTGGTGGGAGAGCGAATGGATATCCTTGGACAAATCACGGTTTGATTTCAACAACTCCTCGACTTTATTCCGTCCCGCCAGCTCTGACTCAGGAAGCTTGGTCAAGAGTTGTCCCAGGCCGACACCTTGGAGAGCCAAACGCTGGCTGAAGTCATCGTGGAGTTCCCGGGCGATGCGGGCGCGCTCTTGTTCCTGCGCATTGATCAGGCGGCCGCTCAACTGTTCAAGCGCCGCTTCCGTGACTTTGCGGTGGGTTATGTCGCGGGCGATTTTGGAGATGGCCACAATCCTACCCACTGAATCCCTTATCGGGGATATCGTCAATGAAACATTGAGCTTCTTCCCGCCGTTCGCGATACGGAGCGTCTCGTAGTGTTCAATGTGCTCACCGGCTCGCAACCGCTGCAGAATTTCGTGCTCTTCATCAAAAAGCTCAGGCGGGACAATAATTGTAATTGGTCGTCCAACGGCTTCAGCTTCGGTGAATCCAAAAAGACGTTGCGCCGCCGCGTTCCAACTTTGGATGATCCCGTCGAGATCCTTGGAGATGATTGCATCATCGGAGGACTCCACAATCGCGGCATGCCTTATTCGCGCCTCCTCAGCGCGCTTCCGCTCAGAGATGTTCTGGATCGTCCCACGAAGTTGTATGGGCCGTCCGCCGTCGTCGAAAACGGCGGCTCCGCGGCTGGTGACCCAAAGCTTGGCGCCATCTGGACGCACCGCCTCCAAATCGAGCTCGTAGGGTGCGCCCGTGCGGATGGCCGCTTCCACGCTCTGATTCAGTCGGGCCCAGCTCTCGGGTGTGAAGAACCGATCATGGTCCTTGAACGAGGGCGCTGACAACGTAGGATCGTAGCCGGCAATTCGATACAGTTCTGCCGACCAGGTGACGGCGTCGGTGCTGGGGTCCCATTGCCAACTGCCGAATTCCGCCAAACGCTGCGCCTCGGTTAGTTTCGCGTCTTCGTCGAGCAGTGCTTGTTGCCCGCGCTTGTGATCTTCTACGAGGACCGCGAGAACCATAAAGGGCATTGCAGCGAAAAATAGAAATAGCTGCAGCGACAATACGTTATTCAGGGGCCCTAGCCCGGTAAAAGGGCCACGGTCATGAGCCGATCCCCAAGTTGACAGAAAGACAACGACAACCATTGAAGTTGAGACACCCTTTATTCCCAAGCGCAAAGCGGCCCACAGCAGAATCGGCACAAGAGAATAGAGCAGCGCCGGTTGCTCCATTCGCCCGGTCCCCGTGAACGTGAGAAATCCGCAAAAACCCAACGCAATGATCAGTGCGGCTAGTTCCAGATAATTAAGCGGTTTTCGCGCCCATTCCCGCCCGTCCTGAACCCAAGTGATTATCGCGATGGTCACAGTGAGATATCCGAGGGCGTCGGCAAAAAACCAGATCCTCCACTCCAGCCAGTATTCACCGGGCAAACTGTAGTTTGCGCCGAGAAGCGCTGAAACGCATGGTGCGAGAATCACGGCAATCGCGAAATACTTAGCCAAACTCTTCACGCTGCTTAGCTCGGGCGCCCCTTTAAACGCGAGACGAATGCCAAGTGTCGCGACAAGCACCTCCGCCGCGTTGCCTACCGAATCCCAGATCGCGGAGCCAATTGGCACGCTGTTCTGGAAATCATGAAAAGCTATCGCTGCCAATCCTGCTACCACGAGGGCTGGCCAAATCTTTCGAGGTGTTAATAACATCACCGCTACTAAGAACGGCGTAGCGGACCAAAATGACGCAATGTGGTCGGGAGGAATTCCCAACACGGACGCTAACCCATCCGCTTGGTAGCACACAGCGGCCACTATGCAGGAAAGAACGACAGTAGGGAGCGGAGAGTCGAAGTCCGCCGTCTTCCACGGGAGGCGAGCGGCAGTGATCATCTTCTACTTTTATACCGTAGTGGCAAGTTCGGAACTTTTGGGTGGGACCGGGTGGCCCGTCGGAACGTGGTCACGCTATTTGGATGCATAGAAGCCAGAACTAGCGTTTTGGCGCCACGGTCGAACGAGTAATTTATACCTAACCGAGGCTCGGCGCAACGCTTCTGCGCGGGCAAACGGCGCCTCTGCGCGCAACTTGGATGCGGTCAGGCGTCGGCTTTCAGGGTTGCGGGAATTTGCATCGGGACGAGAAAGTTGCTGGCGAGAAGATAGGCATACAAGTGCCCAATAGGCGGCGCGTGCCGCATCTGGTCAGCAGAAACCATTCCATTCGTCTCACTCCATTCCCAACCGCTGTCGGGAAAACGCTTTAGCCTTTCGCGCAGCTCTGTGGAGCTCATCGGATAAGCGTAGATGCGCACGTTCTGTGCGAGAAGGCGCGCGAGTGCTTCCAGAAGTCTCCCTTCGAGATTGCCGTAGATGCCCTCAAACGCTTCGATCATCAGCGAAAGACCAACGGCGAAGCGCACAGGCGCCTGCGTGTAGCGGCTTACGAGAGTCTTCAGATTGTAAAGCTCGCTTTGGCGAAACAGCAGCACGTCGCCGCCTGCCTCGAGAAGAGCATTGATGCGGCGAAGCAAATCGGGAAGCTGCGGCGGCGGTTCGTTCGGCGTGAGCGGAGCAGCGGTGAGGCAGAAAAAGCCGGCGGGCGCGACCTTCTCGTCGCCCAGCTCCTTCTGAAGCTCCTGAATTGCCGCGGCTAACAACCGCATGTGAACTTCGGAGTGAGGTGGATCTCCGTGGCCGAAGTATCCCGGAGCAAGGACCAACGCTTTTTTGTAGAGAGCCTCGGTGGGAGGAACGGTGGGGCTCTTTGCGGGAAAAAATACAGCCTCGGCGAATCCCCCACTTACTAATCGGGCCAAGACGGTGCGGCGGTCCCAAGCTTCGAATGCTGGCCCGCGAAAATCCATGTAGTCAATTTCGATTCGGTCCTTGACGACGTCTTCAGCCAAGCCTGCCAGGAATGATTCCTCGATTTGCAATTCGTAGAACGCACTGTAGATGAGATTGACGCCCAGTATGCCGATAGCTTCCTGCTGCAGGACGTTGGAAGGATCGCGCATATTGATGTGCAACAGGACGTCGTTTGCAGGGCCCCCTGGTTGCGTTTGAAACCGGAGAGCGACCCAGCCGTGCGCATCGTTCGTCCCGGCGAAGTTGCGCGCGGAGACGGTATCAACGAAGGAGAAGAAGCGCGTGTGCGCCCCGCGGGTATCGTTCAACTGCGCGAGAAGGTCGGCCCATTCCTTATCGAGCATTGCCTCCAGTCGCTGCCTGGATACGTAGCGCGACCCGGAGCCATAGAGATCGTCGCTGACTTCCTTGTCGTAGGCGGAAATGGTTTTAGCGACTGTGGCAGAGGCGCCGCCAACTACGAAGAACCAGTGCGAGACTTCCTGTCCGGCGCCAATCTCTGCGAAAGAGCCGAAGGCGGCCGCATCGAGATTCAGTGTGAGCGCTTTATGGTGGGTGTCGAGTTTTTCGGCAGGAGGCATAGTCAGGCTGCGCTCGCGATAGGCGTTCTAACAGGAGCGTAGCATCCGTGGCACGCAAGCGAAAATCGGCGCGCGGGTGGATCTTACGGCGCGTCTTTGCGCGGATTCGGTGATTCCGAAGTGTCGCGATTGCCAGCCTGCGTAAATCCGGCGACGTTGCCGGCGCCCGCTCCATTGGCCGCGCGTTCGCGCAGCATCTGCGCCAGGCCATCGAACACTTTCGAGCAGGAATCGCGCAGCGCCTGGTCCGCCGAGCGCAGCAGCGATTCGATTCCGTTCTGCCCGTGTTCGTTGAGCCGACGCACGGAAGCCATCACCCAGGAATCGGCCGTGGTCTGCAAACGATCCTGAAACTTTCCGGCAGCGTCGCTGCTCATGCGCTCCAGTTGCGCGGTCCATTCGCTTTGATGCGCGTCGCGCTCCGCGCGGAAACCCTCGAGCGCCGAAGCAAATTCTGCGCTCAACGCCGCACGCCCTTCTCCTATGCTCGTTTCCGACTGCGATGCCATCTGCGCGCGGAAGCGCTCGACCGAAGAAAATGCATTCACGTCCAATTGATGCAGCAGCTCTTGCGTCGCGTGGTCAAATTCCTCCGCGCGCTCGCGCCGCGTGGTGGCGGTCGAGGTGGCGAACTGCGTGGTCTCGCGCTCCGACACCTCGTGCAGCAATTGGCCGAACGAAGCCGCCGCAGCTTCGGCGGCGCGGTCCAGGTCCGTGCGCGTGCGCGCCACTACTTCCCCTGCGACCCCTTCCACTTGTGCCCGGATTTGCCCTAAGTGCGCCGCAGACTGCGACGCCAGTTGCGTTTCGAATTTTTGCGCCGCGTCCGCGTTCTTTTGTCCCAGTCCCGCTTCGGCAGTCACAAACGATTGCTCCACCAGCGCTTGCAAACGCGCCCGCGCCTCTTGCTGCAGCCATTCGGAGGTGTGCCCGATGGATTCAGCCGCTGCGTGCGACGCGCGCACCCCGCTCGCTTCCAATTCTTCGGACCACTTAGTCAGCGCGTCCTTGCGCGCAGCTTCAAAATCGGCGTGCAAGCTCGCCAGCGTTCCCGCAACCTGTGTGGCAACTTCGCGCTGATTATTTTCCGATACCTGGCGCAACCGTTCGCGATGCAGCCGCAGACTGTCTTCCAGCTGCACCTCGCGCGCTGCCAGTTCATGCAAAAGTGCCGGCACACGCTCCAGGTGCGGCGCGAGTTTGGCCTCGGCCTCCGCCAACGCGCGCTCCTGAAACTGGTTGCTGAGCGCATCCAGCGCCGGCACCGCGCGCGACGAAACATCCGCCACTAGATTTTCCATGCGGCGGTGCATTTCCGCAGTCTGCGCGTCCAGAATTCTTTCCAGGCGCCGGTGCAGTTCGTTCACCGTGTCCTGGCTCGCGGCTTCCAATTGCGCTGAAAATTCCTCGGTGCGGCTGGCCACTTGCTTCACTTCGGCCAGCGAGCTGCGCGCCTTCAGCACTTCCTGCTCCAGCGCAGACTGAATTCCCGAAAACGTTTCGCGCGCCTCCGCGGTCGCTTGTGCAAAAGGTTGGCGGAGCTCACCCAAGCGCTCTGTCATTTTATGCTCGGCATTGCGCAACACTTCCTGCGAACGCTCCCCCAACTGCTCGACCATGCGCCTCAGATTATTATCCAGCGAAGATTGCAGCAGCTCGTTCCATTGGCCCCGCGCCACCGTCATTTCCGATTCCAAGCGCTGCCGCCACGCAGACAACGCGCCCTCCTGCGCCGCGGTTTCTTCTTTCGAGGGGCCCGCGGCTTTGTTGGTGCGTGCCGCGTCGGCCGCTTCCAATTGCAGCAGTGCCCGGGCCATCTGGCTGGTGGCTTCCTGTGCGTTGCCGCTTTCGGCCCGCAACGTTTCGGCCTGGCGAGTGATCTCGCCCAGCAGCTCGCGAGCCTGCCCGAATTTTTCCTCGAATCCCGATTTCAGCGTGCCCAGCGCCTCATCCTGCTTCGCAGCCACTTGCGCAAAAAACTCCTCACGTGCCCCGGCCTGCATCTTCTCGATCTCGCGCTTCCATTTCGCGAAAAGTTCCTCAGCGCTGTTCGTCCGCTCGCGCGCACTTGCCGCCGCGGTCTGCAACACTTCCTCGCGCGCCTGCTCGGCAGCCGCGAGCACTGCGTCCTTCGCCTGGCGATCCAGCTCCGCCCGCAGTTCTCGCAATAGAGGACTATCGGCCGTTGACGCAACTTCGGCCTGATTCATCGCTTCGCGGTCGTGCTCCCGCGCAAGAGCAGGCGCAGCCACCGTGTGAATTTCCCGGGAATCAATTTTCGCTTCCGACTCGAAATGGTCCATAGAATTCCCGATGTCCCCCGCCGTAATATTTCGCTCCGGCCGTTCATTGAAGCGTGGAATTGATCTTGCAGGTGGATTTGCGGATTCCACTCGTGCTGCCGCCGCGTTATTCCATTCAGCAGCAGTCGCGGTCCCCCAGATATTTGCCGGGCTCTCCAGCTCCACGGCAATCTGAAAAAAATCGCGAATCGAGTGCGGGCGCTGCACCCAGGCAACGCGCGCGCGCAGCGTGGGCCGAGAATTTCCCGTCACGCCCGCGTTGCTGTTTGTCCCCGCGTTTGGTTGCCCTGCTCCCTGCGCCATTCCCTGAGGAAGATCCAGCGTCACCCAAGTATTGCGCGGCAAATGGTGCTTGGAGGTGTAGCGGCATCCGTGCAGATTAAACGCCAGCGTGGTCGTGCGTTCTTCAAAGGGCTGCCCGAGCAAATCAATTCCGCGCACGATTAACGGCAGAGATTCCGAAAGTCGTTCACTGCGGCGTCGTTCTGTGCTGGGCTGGTTCAAATCCACTTCTCCACCGGGTTCCCCTGAGGGTTTCCGCGACGCGCTGTTCAACGCTCCGCGCGAGACGCACTACGCGAAGCGATGAGCGAGAGAATAGCACTCCCCGCCGGGCGAATCGAGCAAAGAAAGCGTGCCAAAATGGGAATTCCGCAGATGGGAGAGCGCACGCGGCGGCCGTCCCAATGCACACCCGCCGCCTTGCCAAAAAATGCCCTACTTCTTCTTCTTTTTACCCACCGATGTGTCTTGCCCGCCGCTCATCGCGTTCAATCCGTCCAGCGCCGCCTTGCAAAGTTGCCCCGTGGCGTTTTCCGCCCCCGTATCAATACACTTCTGATAGGCCTCGGCGGTTCCCGGCGGAATGATGTAAGTCATCTTGTCGCCTTCTTGCTTGGTGTCGATCGTCGCGGTCAGCGCGCTTCCCAGCATGTACCACGTGATCTGGTCCTTGGGGTCGGCTTGCGCGGCTTTTTGCAGCGGCGCGACTGCTTCCTTCATCCGGCCCTTATTGCTGAGCACGATGCCCAGATTTTTCCAGCAGGTTGCGCCGGAAGCGGGATCAAGAGCGGTCGCCTTATCGCAGGCCGCGCTGGCGTCCGTAAACTTGGCCTCGGAATCTTTTGCATCTGTGGACGCCGCACCAGCATTCGCCAGGTTGGTCGCAAGTCCCACGTAATAGCCGCCTACCGGTTTGGTATCAATCGCCTTTTGAAACGCGTCCGCCGCATCCTGATATTTTCCTGCGCATTCGTTCGCGGATCCCAGGTTGCCCAGAATCATCGCGCGGTTATTTACCTCTTTCTCTCCCAAATTCTGCACCGCCTGTCCGAATTCCGTGGCCGCCGTCGTGCAGTCGGTGACGCGCTGCGCCTGCAACGACGCCTTTTGGTCCGCCGGCGCAGACTTGATTTGCGCCTTCAAATCGTTACCGGCCCCCAGCGCCGCTACGCCCGCGTCGAAATGCTGCTTCATCATTTTGAATTTATCTTCGGTTTCTTCCTTCTTCTTGGCGTCGTCCGGGTGTGCCGCCGCAGAGGCCGCAACTACCTGTTTCAAATCCAGTTTGTAATTATTTTCTTGCCCGTCCTGCACTTGATATTTTTCGGAGTAATTCAGGCTGACCAGAGTAATTACGTAAATTCCGCTGCGCATTCCCAGCTGGATGAATTTTCCGTTCTTGTCCGTCTTCAGGTTGTACACCTGGCCCGTGTCCGGATTTTTGATGGTGATCGCCTGGTCCGCGAAAGGTTTTCCGTCCTTGTCCAAAATTTCGCCGTTTAGTCTGCCCGTGCCTTGCGCCAGCGCCGTCGCGGCCAGCATCGCCGCCAGCACCCAGGCTCCCAGGATGGAAATCACTTTTCGCATGTACATGGCTCCTCCGCCAGTAAATTGCCGCAGCCTATCATTTTTCAACCCCTGCTTCCGCGCGAACGTCAGACCGTCGCGCCGGGGAAAAAGTGCCCGCGCGCAACCGGCCACTATCGCATATTCCGTTCCAGATTTTAAAAGTTTTCAGCGGCGGTCATGCCATTCCGGATTTTTCAGCGTCCGCTCCCGGTCTTAGCGGGACCGCCCGGACCGGGGTTTTGCGGCGCATTCTGCCGCCGCGTCGTGTAAATCACAACCCCCACGCCGATGGCAATCTCCACGCAGCCGCCAATCACCGCGGTGTGCCAGCCCCATCCCAGCGTCAGCCAGAATATGGACACCAGAAATGCGGGAATCGCGATAATCAGAAATCCTCGGTTCATTTTTGGTTGCGTTCCTTGCCGCGCACTCGTCGCCCGCACCGCCCACGCTGCCTCGGCTCAGCCGCTGCGCCCACTACGGCCGATACGTCGCCGCGGTCACATCCGATTCCCACACCGTAATGCTCGAAATCGCCGCGCCATTCGCCGTCGTGCGCATCTGCTGCGCAGTTTGCTCGTAAATATGCCGCGCGATATTTTCCGCCGAAGGATTCAACACGTCAAACGGCTTCAGCTCATTCAAATATTTATGATCCAGCGAACGAATCACGCCCTGGATCACCTGCTTCAAATGCACGAAATCATACAGCAGCCCTGTCGCGTCCAGTTCCGGCCCGGCCAGCGTCACGCGCACTTTGTAATTGTGCCCGTGCAAATCCTCGCATTTTCCCTTGTAGTTCCGCAGATTGTGCGCCGCGGCAAAGGTCTCGTCCACGCTCACTTCGTACATCGGCCTTCCTTAGTCCGGATGGTTTTCCATGAATCGCGCGACCTCGGCGATATCCTGCGTGGTTGTGTAATCAGGCAGGGACTCGAGAAAAATTCTACCATACTGCATTCGCGAGATGCGGTTATCGAGGATCGCCAGAATCCCGCGGTCGGTCTTCGAGCGGATCAACCTCCCAAATCCCTGCTTCAGCGCCAGCACGGCTTCCGGCACCTGATATTCCGCGAACGGATTCCGCCCATCTTCCTGCAAAGCGCGCACCCGCGCCGCGACGATCGGATCGCTCGGGACAGCGAATGGCAATTTATCAATGATCACGCAGGAAAGCTGCGTGCCCGGCACGTCCACGCCCTGCCAAAAACTCGCGGTCGCAAACAGTACCGCGTTTGGCGTCGAGCGAAATCGCTCCAGTAAAATGGATTTTGGTGCCGTGCCTTGCAACAGCATCGGAAAGGGTAAGCGCCCGGAGACCAGTTCGTGCACTGCGCGCATCTGCGAGTAACTAGTGAAAAGGCAGAAAGCGCGGCCCTTCGAGATCTCCAGCAGCTTCGTGATTTCCTGCGCCGCGCGGCGCGAAAACGATTCATGCCGCACGTCCGGCATGTCGGCTGGAATGTAGAGCAGTGCCTGGTCGTGGAAATCGAATTCCTGCGGCAGCACTTTTTCTTTTGCAGGCTGCAGGCCTAGTCGTTGCTTCAGAAAATCGAACCGCCCGCCAACCGCCAACGTCGCCGAAGTCAGCACCACGGTGTCGAACTGCTCGAAAAGTTTTTCGCGTAAAATTTCGCTCACGTCAATCGGAGTCGCCGTCAACACGATGCCCTTGCCGCGCCGTTCGTACCAATAAACGTAACTTTTTTCTTCGCTTTCGAGCAGGAATTCGAATTCGCGCCGCAGATCCGCGCCGCGCCTCGCGAGCGTCACCACTTCCTCCGGCTTGGGATTCATCGCGGAAAGCTCCGTCTCGATGCGTTTCACAGCGGCGGACAGATCCTCGAATGCTTCGTGGTTCTTCTCCAGAAACGATTTCCGTTCGGCTGGACCGAACGGAAAGCGACCTTCGCGCTCCGGAAAATGCTCGAAAAATGCGCGGGCTCGTTCGCGCACGCGCATCAGATGTTTGCGCAGCGGCGGTGCTTCGATTTTCAGCAACCGCAACATCGCTTCCGTGTCGCGCACCAGCTCTTCGAATTGATAGCTCGATACCCGCCGCCCGAAATAATCGCTCGCCACGTCCTCGATCTCGTGCGCCTCATCGAACACGACCGCCGAGTATTCCGGCAGGATCGAGCCGAAATCGTCCTGGCGTATTGCCAGGTCCGCGAAAAATAAATGGTGATTCACGATGATCAGGTCCGCTTCCTGCGCGCGCTGTTTCATCGCCGTCAGGAAGCAGCGCTTGGAATTCCGGGCACTTCTGCCCCGTGCAAAGGTCGCTGCGCGCGTCAATGCGATGCCACAATTCCGCGTCGTCCGGCAAAAAAGTCAGCTCGGAACGGTCGCCTGTCTCCGTCAGTTTTTCCCAGTCGCGGATCTGCGCGAACCAGTCCACTTCGTCAATGCCCTTCAGCAGCGCTTGCCCTTCGAACTGATGTACTTTCTGCCGGCACAAAAAATTGTTGCGCCCCTTCATCAGCGCCACTTTCAGGTTCGGCGCAAAATATTTCTGCAGAGAATGGCACATCCTTATTGAACAATTGCTCCTGCAGGGACTTTGTAGCTGTAGAAACGACGACGCGTCGCCCGCTGCGAATCGCAGGAATTAAATAAGCCAGGGTCTTGCCGGTCCCAGTGCCCGCCTCGATGATCGCGTGCTGATGCTTCTGAAAAGCCTCATCCACGATCTCGGCCATGGCGAGCTGCGACGAACGAAATTCGTATCCCGGGTGCCGGCTTTCCAGCAATCCGCCCGTCCCAAAGATCCCCTCGATCGTCACTTCCTCGGATTTTGCAGCAGCTGCAGCTTTTTTCGGCATTGGGTGAAGTGCCGCAACCAGGAGTGGCTGTGCGCACTGAACTTTAAGATATTACACGCAACTGGGGCAGGGCGCTGCGCGATCAAAAGGTTGCGCCGGCGTCCCGCTCGCTCTTTTGCCAGCCTGCCGCACCCGTTCTTACCGCCGCGGCGTTACGTGTTAATGTAGAAGCCTCGCACGCGGGCTGTGCAACTCAAATGACCTCCAAGCTCCCTTCCATCGTAATCGTCGGCCGCCCCAACGTGGGCAAGTCCACGCTATTCAATCGGCTCACTGGCACGCGCCGTTCCATCGTCACGAATGAACCGGGCATCACCCGCGACCGCATCTACGGCGCCGCCAACTGGGAAGGCCGCAGCTTCGAGGTGGTGGACACGGGCGGAATCGTCCCCGAAGACAAAGCCGGAATCCCCGGCGAAATCCTGCGCCAAGCCAGCGTCGCAATTAAAAACGCGGCACGCGTGGTGCAAATTGTTGACGGCCGCGTCGGCCCCACGCCGCTCGATCAGGAACTCGCGCAACTGCTGCGCCGCGCCGGCAAGCCGCCGATTCTCGCCGTCAATAAAGTGGACACGCCGCAACAGGCCGTGGACTTTTCGTCGCCCTTCTACGAGCTCGGCGACGAAGTCTACCCAATTTCCGCAGAGCACGGTTTCGGCGTGGACGTGCTGCTCGACGCGATCACCGAAGAAATTCCCAAAGGTGAGCCGGAGCCGGAAGCGCCGCACGTCAACATCGCCATCATCGGCCGCCCCAACGTTGGAAAATCCACGTTGCTCAATCAACTCGTCGGCGCGGAGCGCTCTATCGTTTCCGCCGAGCCAGGCACCACGCGCGATGCCGTGGATACCGTCGTCGAACGCAACGGCAAAGCTTATCGCTTCCTCGACACCGCTGGAATTCGCCGCAAAGGCAAAACCAAGCTCATCGCCGAAAAATTAAGCGTGATCATGGCTCGCCAGCACCTGGAACGCGCGGACATTGCGCTGCTCGTCGCCGATTCCGCGCAGGGCATCACTTCGCACGACGCCACCATTGCCAGTTACGCCGAACAGTCCGGCCGCTCCGTAATCATCGTCATGAACAAATGGGATCTGGCGCTCGAAGCCGCACAGGATTTGTCGTCGGAAAAGAAAAAACGAGGCGGAAAATTCGTCGCGTTCAACGCCAACAAGTTGGTGCAAGATTACGAGCCGCTGGTGCGCGCCCGTCTGAAATTTCTTTCCTACGCGCCGATCGTTTTCCTCTCAGCCAAGACTGGCGAAAATATTGATCGCCTCTACAACTTGATTGACAAGGTCGTCGCAGCTCGCAACAAACGGATTTCCACCGGCGAGCTGAATCGCTGGGTTGCGAAAGTGGATCTCACGCGCGGTACTTCGCCAGCCAGTCGCGAAGTGAAGATTTTTTACATCACCCAGGCCAGCACCGCGCCGCCCACTTTCGTTCTGTTCACCAACCAGCTCAAGCCGCTGCATTTCAGCTATCAACGATTTCTGGAAAATGAGCTGCGCAAGGAATTTGGCTTCCTCGGCACGCCCATCCGCTTCACGCAACGCCTGAAAAAGCGCGGCTCGCGCCATCGCGAACGCAAAGACCCGCGCAAATCATGAGCCCCGATCAATTCCCAGGGGTTGACACCGCAGAAAATCAGCCTACGATACGAATTGAGATGGCTAGCGCTGCCCCAGCACCGGATGCCGCACCCATGGACGACACGCAAGAGAAGAGTCTATTTCGCATCGGCGAAGTCAGCCGCCTGACCGCCACCAAGGCCTTCGTCCTGCGCTATTGGGAAACCGAATTCCCCATGCTCCAGCCGGTGAAGAGCCCCAGCGGCCATCGCCTCTATCGCCGCGAAGACATCGAAACCGTTTTCGAAATCAAGCGCCTGCTCTACGACGAAGGTTTTACGATCGCCGGCGCGCGCAAACATTTCGAAGAGCGCGGTCAGGAGCATGGCGAACACGGGAGCTCCGATGCCGCTGCTGACAATGGCGCCTCCATTCGCTCCGCCGCCCACACGCATTCTGCGCCCGCCCGCCGCGAAGCTCCCACGCAGCGACAGCGCAAATTTCTCCTCGATTTGCACGAAGAACTCCTCGCCGTCTTGACCCTTCTCGAACGCGAGTGATACGCTACAAACGGTGCAAGCGGTCGGGACGTAGCGCAGCCTGGTAGCGCGCACGCTTGGGGTGCGTGAGGTCGCTGGTTCAAATCCAGTCGTCCCGACCATCTTCCTTTCCTGCAGTTCGATCCAGCTCTTTAGGTTTTTTGTTCCGCGGAAAAGCTGTCTTCTTCTGGAAGGACCACCGCGAAGTCAGTTAGTTTTGTTGGCTTCAGCTTCACACCGATTCTTGATTACGCGAAGAATCGTTCGCTGCGTGTCCCTCATAATTGCGTCGGTCCAAAGCCGCGCGTACCAGTTGAAGTCCGTCGAAACGCGCTGCTGGCTGGAGAGGTGCAGTCGTGTGTTGCCGTTCGGCAAGTTTTCGATGACCTATTCGCCGCGCAGGACGTCGAAGAACTCGCCTCCGACGCGCACGTGTTCATCCAACGTCGCCGCCGGAATTTCGGTGGTCTGGGCATGAATCGAAAATGCCAAGCGGCGATCGGGCTGCCAAACGTCAACTGTTTCGATAAAGAGCACACCGCCGGCGAAAGTAGCGTGGCGTACGCCGCCGACACCTTCATGGGAAAGCGTGGCCTCCACAGGGGCAGGAAATCCAATTCGACGAGTCCAGGAAGGCGTGAGCTCATCGGGCTGAATCGCACGAACACTTTTGATGTTGCGCCAGACGACGGCGGGCGAGGCGTGCATGTCAATCGCGGTTTCAACCCGCCTAACTTCGTACCGCGAAAAAATCCGGCTCTCAACTGGGGTGACTAATAGCGGCAAAATCAAAACGCATCCGACCAATACATTTCTCGTTGGCGTAGCCCTTTTCCAGCGGGCAGAAAAACCTCCGATGATTCCTCCGAGACTAGCGAAGGTTATCGCAACCGGGAAAAACAGCACGGCGCATATGGCGCCCTCCCAGAGAGCCAACATCGCGGCCAGCGTACCGGCTAGGATGACGAGCCAAGGTAGAAAGACCCAGATCGCGAATCCCTGCGGTTCGCGTCGCTCGATCCAGTAGATACTGATGAATCCCATGGCAAACGGCACGAAAAACAAAAACCCGATCGACATGACCAGGAACAGATGGCTCTCGTGAAACCATTGCATGCCGAGTCTCATGACAAGCCCATAAATCAGGCCGACACCTGCACCGCTCGCAAATAGCTTAGCTTTCGATGTAACTACTCTACTAGTCATTGTCTGGATTCTACTCGCGCAAAGGTTAAGTGCAAGTATCGGCGTAACCTTTTACAGGCTAGCTCTTATCCGATATCCTGAATCATCGGGCTGGCGCTGTCTGCGTACTCAGGCGCCTCGTAACTTTGCGGGAGAGCCGAAATTGATTTCTGGATCAGCAGGAAGCATGCCACATATTCTTATTACCAACGACGACGGCATTCACGCTCCCGGCTTGCGCGCGCTAGTGGACGCGCTGAAGGACGACGCCACGCTAACCGTAGTCGCGCCCTCGCGCGAACGCAGCGCCGCCGCGCAGTCGCTCACGCTGCGGCAGCCCATCTACATGGACCAGCTGGCGGCCAATGAATATTCCATCGAAGGCACGCCAGCGGACGCCGTGATACTCGCCTTCAACGCAATCCTCAAGGAGAAGCCCGACCTGGTCGTTTCCGGAATCAATCGCGGCGGAAACATGGGGGAGAACATCTACTACTCCGGCACCGTGGGCGCCGCGATGGAAGGCGCCATCAATCGCGTTCCGTCCATCGCAATCTCCGTCGCCTATCGCGGCAAGGAGTTCGACTTCAAGCCCGCCGCGCAGTTCGCGCGCATCCTGGCTCCGCTGATCCTCACCGAAGGCCTGCCAACCGGAATCCTGCTGAACGTGAACGTGCCGCAAGCCTGGAACGGCTCGGTGCGTTTCACGCGCCAATCCTCGAAGATCACTCGCAACCTGCTGCAGCCCGGCACCGATCCGCGCGGCCGCAAATATTTCTGGCTGCACGAACAGCAGCGCATCGAAGACATCGAGCCGGACACCGATCTCGCCGCTATCCGCGATGGAGCAATCTCCATCACACCGCTCGAACTAGATCACACCCACGCTCCGTCGCTCGAGCACCTCTCGCACTGGACCAAGCTCCTGGAATCCGTCGTCAAGCCCTGAGCGCGCATCGTGAGTGCGTTGCAATCTCCTTCGTAGAACCTCGCGTCGCGCGCGACTTCTCCGTTACTTGCTTTCGTGCGGAAAGACCACATCGTTCGCGCGCGACGGCAGCGCCGGAATCAGCCAACGAAACAGCAGCGTCGCGGCGATCGCCCCACCAATTTGTGCAAGGATAAATCCAGGCGCGTCCGCGGGCCGTATCCCCGAAAAAGTATTGCTGAGCGCGCGCGCGATCGTCACTGCGGGGTTCGCGAACGACGTGGACGCTGTGAACCAGTACGCTGCCGTGATGTACGCTCCCACGGCGAATGCCGTCACATTCGAACGCAGGCGCGAACATCCCCAGATCACCGCCAGCAATCCGAACGTCGCTATGAACTCGCTGAATATCTGCGTTACTCCACTCCGCGCGTGCTGCGATAGAGATACGACCGGCAGCCCGAACATTAAATGCGCGACAATTGCGCCGCCAATTCCGCCCGCGATCTGCGCGAAAATATATGCAGGAGTCTCTTTCCAGGAAATTCCACGTTCCATCGCGTCGGCCAGCGTCACCACCGGATTCAGATGCGCGCCCGAGATTGGCCCGAACGTCAGAATCAGCGCCACCAGCGCTGCTCCCGTGGCGATGGTGTTCGCCAGCAATGCAATTGCCACGTTTCCGCCGGCGAGCCGCTCGCCCATGATTCCCGAGCCCACAACTGTGGCTACCAGAAAGAGTGTTCCCAGGAATTCCGCCGTCACGCGCCGCGCTGATGAGGATCTCATTGCGCGTCGCCGAACCCGATCCGCCCGATGTTGTCAATTTCTTTCTGGATTGCCAAATTGTTCAAGCTCGCGAGCGGCAGGCAAAGAAGCAAACTGATGCGGCGGTCCAGCATCATGAACGCGTCGCGAAATGCGCGCTCGATCTGTTCTGGCGTTCCATCCACTGCCGCAGGATCGGGAACGCCCCAATGCGCCGTCATCGGCTGTCCGGGCCAGTAAGGGCACGGCTCGCGCGCGGCGTTGTCGCACACCGTGAACACAAAATCCATTTGTGGCGCGCCCGGCGCCGCAAACTCCTCCCAGCTTTTGCTGCGCAGACCATCCGTGGGCATATGGGCGAATTCCAGTTGCTTCAGCGCTTCGGTGCGCACACGGCCGCCCGGGTGGCTCCCCGCGCTGTACGCCGTGAAAGCCGGTTTGCCTTTGCGATTCAAAATCGCTTCGGCCATGATCGAGCGCGCGGAATTACCGGTGCAGAGAAAAAGCACGTTGTAGTGGTTTTTCATGACGTTCACCGTTTTTCGTTCTCCGTAGGCGTGCAGCACGCCGGTCCACAGCAGTCCCGCGATGACACGGCTTCTTTCGCGGCGGGCTTTTTTGCGCGCACGAATGCGCTGGCGAATTTTCCTTCGACCTGCGGCGCGACCGCATCCACGTCAATTCCTTCCGCAGTCAGAAATTGTCTGGCGTCTTCGACACTGTAAGTGCGCGTCGGCTCAATGCCAATTTCCTCGAATCCGGCCGCCGCAAGTTTGGTGCGGTACGCTGACTCCTCCATCGCCCCGGCGAGGCAGCCGACCCACAATTCCATGTTCTTCCGCACGTCCGCCGGGACTTCGCCGCGCACCACTACGTCGGACACGGCGAATCTGCCGCCCGGACGCAGTACACGAAATGCCTCGCGCAACACGCGACCCTTGTCCGCTGAAAGATTGATCACGCAATTCGAGATCACCACGTCCACGGAATTTTCCGGCAGCGGGATACTTTCGATTTCTCCCTTCAGGAATTCCACGTTGCTCGCGCCGGCTTTGCGTTGATTTTCCCGAGCCAGCGCCAGCATGTCGTCGGTCATGTCCAAGCCGTACGCTTTGCCCGTGGGCCCAACGCGGCGCGCAGACAGTAGCACGTCAATTCCGCCCCCGGAACCGAGGTCGAGCACTGTTTCTCCGGCGCGCAATTCGGCAAGTGCCGTGGGATTTCCGCAGCCGAGCGAAGCAAGGACCGCTTCCGCTGGCAGGGCCGCCGTTTCACTTAATTCATACAGATTTGATGAAATCGGATCGCAGCAGGGAATCGCGCTGGAGGAACATCCGCATCCGCTTGCTGCTCCGCCGGCGAACCGACGCGCTGCTTCGCCGTACTTGCTTTGCACCACTTCCTTGATGTTGTTCGCCGTCATAATCGGCCTCCTTTTTCCCTTCATTCAATATTGACGATATTCGATGATGCGCGACAAAACTAAAGCTGTGTGACTAGTTCTCCGTTATACGTCCATGATCAGGCGTGCCGCGTGCGGGAACTCTCCCAGGCATTTCAAGTTCACGCGGTAATACATGAACGTGCCGTGGCGTTCGGCAAACACAAACCGCGTCGCGCGCAGAATCTTCAGATGATGCGAAATGGTCGGCTGGCCAATCGGAAAATGCTTCACGATGTCGCACACGCAGACCGGGTCGCGATTCGCCGCGAGCAAATTCAAGATGCGGATGCGCGTGGGATCGGCCAGCGCTTTGAACCATCCGGCATAAGCCCGCGCGCGCGCCGCTCCCAATTTCGGCGAAGTGCCGGTGCGGCAGCAGGCGCCATTGTTTTCGGTGGATTTTCGCTGGCCCGCCATGGCGCTCCCTTCGATGCTCTATCGCGACTCAGGCTAGCAAATCCATCGAAGAATATCAATGAATAAGAATGGGCACGACCGACAGTCAGCTGCTCGCGTCAATCCTGCAAAGGGCAACCGTCCCCGCTGTGAGCGACGCTCGTCACGTGTGATAGCCTTGCACGCGAAGAGGAGCACGCAAAGTGAAGAGAGCGCCAAGATTTGTATTCGCGGCAGTCCTAACGGCGATGGCGACGACTTTGATGCTGTCCGGTTTTCCCGCGGGACGCACCGTGTCCGCGGTGGCTCAATCGCACCCCGCAGACCAGACCGCAACTCTCCACGGTGTCGTAAGAGATGTATCGGGCGCGACGAGCCCGAATGTCAAATTGAGCTTTGTAGCCGATGGGAAATCGATCGAGGTAAGAACCAGCGAGAAGGGCTCCTATTCGGTCACCCTGGCCGCAGGGTGGTATGCAATCCACGTTGAGCAGCCCGGATTCAAACCTATCGATAAAGAACGTTTAGAACTCGAGGGAGGTACGAATACAACGCTCGACTTCGTGTTGGACGTAATTACCGGGAGCGGCCGAACCGTACAAGGTGTCGATCTCGTCGAGCCCGCATCTACTCCCATCGCGACGGAATTGGCCAAGCAATCTCCAGCAGCGAACCAAAATTTGTCTTATCCACCGCAATACGCTGCTGTGAAAACCGTGCAGGCTTGGATTCCGATGAAGGACGGCGCGCGGCTTGCCGTAAACCTTTATATGCCGGATGGTCCGCTCCCCGGCGCGCATCCTGACGAAAAATTTCCGGCGATTCTCGAATATTTGCCGTATCGCAAAGACGATTGGACTCTGGCGCGCGATTGGGATCTGCATTCTTATTTTGTGCGCCGCGGCTACGTGACCGCGCGGGTGGATATTCGTGGCACCGGCGCGAGCGAAGGCGTGCCCCCCGACCGTGAATACTCGGATCAGGAGCAGCAGGACGGCTTGGAAGTGATCGCGTGGCTTGCAAAGCAGACTTGGTCGAACGGCAACGTCGGCATGACGGGCATTTCCTGGGGCGGCTTCAATTCCATCCAGATCGCGACGGCTGCATCCGCCCGCGCTGAAAGCCATCATCGCCATGTGCGCCACCGAGGAGTTATTTCACGACGACATCCATTACATTGACAACCTCATGCACCTGGACGAATTCGAGCTGGGTATGGACTTGCAACTCGGACTCACGCGCGCACCCGATTTTCCCACCGACGATAAGTCTCTTGCGACGCGTTTCGACGCCAAGCCTTGGGCTTTTCTCTACTTGGAGCATCAGCGCGACAGTGAATTCTGGCGCCGCGCTTCCGTCGCGCCGAATCATTACGATGAATATAAAGTTCCGTCCTTCATGATCGGTGGATTTCTCGACGGCTATCGCGACAGCATTCCGCGCTTCTTCGAACACTCGAAAGCGCCCATCAAAGCGCTGATCGGCCCGTGGAATCACACTTTCCCGCATGAAGCCGAGCCCGGCCCTTCGATCGAATGGCGCGTGGAAGCTGTGCGCTGGTGGGATTACTGGCTGAAGGGGATTCAAAACGGAATCATGGACGAACCACGCTTCGAAGTTTACATGCGTCACTGGTATCCGCCCGATCCCAACATCGCGGAAATTCCCGGCGAATGGCGCGCGGAAAAAACGTGGCCGCCCGCAAATGCGCGCACGCGAACGTTTTTCCTTGAGCCGAATTATTCTCTGGGCGATGTGCCTCCGCCCGCCGCGCCCATCAGCAAGCACCAGTTGCAGTACGTTCCCTCCATCGGCAGCGAAGCTGGTTTCTGGTGGGGCGATCTCACTGCGGACCAGAGGCCGATTGACGCTTACAGTCTGGTTTACGATTCCGTGCCGCTCGTGCAAGACACCGCGATCCTCGGTTGGCCCAAAATTTTCCTGCAAGTTTCATCCAGCGCGCCGCTTGCGGATTGGTTCGCGCGGCTTTCGGACGTGGCGCCCGACGGCACGGTGACGCTGATCACCGGCGCCGGGCAAAGTGGCGCGCAACGCGATTCCGCCGCCAATCCTAGCGACCTCGAACCGAATCGCAAATATGAGCTTCCCATCGAACTCCACGTCACCAGCTGGGTTTTTCCGGCGGGCCATCGCATTCGTCTGGCGATTTCCAATGCATTGTGGCCGATGATCTGGCCCACGCCGTACCCGATGACGACTTCTTTGTGGCTCGGCGGCCCGAACACTTCGCGTTTGGAACTTCCGCTGGTCCCACTAGAGCCGCCCGCGCGCCTCCATTTCAACGCGCCAGAAAAAGAAACGCCGCTCGCCGGCGTAACCACCGAAGGCGACACCTGGCCGCCGCAGGATTGGACCGTCACGCGCGACGTGCTGGCCGGCTCCACGCGCGTGGCGTGGAGCGGCAACGATTCCAGCAAATATCCCTGGGGCCAATTGAAAGATCACGAGCAGATGAGTTACGTGGTGGCGGACGCCAAGCCCGCGATCAGCGAAGTGCACGGCGAAGGGTCCACAACCATCGAGCTTCCCGGCCGCACGCTGGTTTGGAGCGTCGTGCTCAATCTGCGAAGCGATGCACAGAATTTCTATTATCATTTCGAGCGCCATCTGACCGAAAATGGAAAGCCGCTGCGCGACAAAACCTGGGAGGAAACAATTCCGCGTGACCATCAATAGCGCACGGATCCGTCGGAGCGCCCGGTGAAGAATACCGCGATTCTTTTGGTGAGCTGCCCCGACCAAAAAGGGCTGAATGCCGCGATTCACGATTTTATCTATCGTGCCAACGGCAACACGCTGCACGCCGACGAGCATCTGGATTCCGAACGCAATCTGTTTCTGATGCGCGTGGAATGGGACTTGGCGGGTTTCGCTCTGGATATGCGCGAGTTCGCAAAACACTTTCAGCCCATCGCCGATCGTCTGGGAATGAAGTGGCGCGTGGCGCTTTCCAGTTATCGCCCGAAAGTCGCGATCTTCGTTTCGCGTTACGATCATTGCCTGGTGGATTTGCTGTATCGCCAGCGCAGCGGCGAACTGGCCTGCGAAATTCCGCTGATCATCAGCAATCACGCGGACGTGCAGCGCTGGGCCGATTTTTACGGCGTTCCGTTGCATGTGATTCCGGTCACGAAGGAAAATAAAGTGGCAGCGGAGCGCCAGCAGCTCGAACTACTGCGCCCGCACGGAGTTGACTTGATCGTCCTGGCGCGTTACATGCAAGTGCTGTCGTCGGACTTCATCCGTCAGTACCCGCCACACCACATCATTAATATTCATCACTCGTTTCTGCCTGCGTTCGTCGGTGGGAAGCCGCACCAGCAGGCCTTCGATCGCGGAGTGAAGTTGATCGGCGCCACCAGCCATTACGTCACCGAAGTTCTTGACGACGGACCGATCATCGAGCAGGACGTAGTCCGCATTTCGCACCGCGATACCACCGAGGATTTAATTCAGAAGGGCCGCGACTTGGAAAAAGTGGTGCTCTCGCGCGCGGTGCGCTGGCACATCGAAAATCGCATCCTGCTTTATGGAAACAAGACCGTCATCTTCGACTAGCCGGTTCACCGTAAGGGCGGGTCTTAGACTCGCCCCCGTCCCACCGAGCGAATTGAGGTCATCGCGCCGCAGCCGCGCGCGTGTCATTCAAATCCGCAGCCAGCAAGCGATGAAACAAATGTTCGCCGGCTTCGCGCCGCACCGATAGTCGGCCCGCCTGGTATGCGCGCGAACTTAGCCCGCGCTGTACGCCGTCGCAAATCACGATGTCTTCCTGCTGCACGCGCTCGCTTACGCCCATACTCTCGCGGATGTAGGGCATCTGCGCTTCGCTGGTATCGCCGAAATAAAAATCAAAAATCACTTCGCAGCGATCCACGCCCAGCGGGATCACTAGATTGGTATCGAGATATCCTTCGTACCAATTCAGCATGAAATTCGGATACTGCCAGAAATAATATGCGCGGTCGCCTTTGCGGGTGGCTGCGGCGCTGGCTTCGGAACTTTTGTCCACGGCAACCGGGCTGGATTGCACGCAGCAGCGATCCACATTTTCAATCGTGTAGTTGGTGTAATCCAGGACGCTGTTGAGTCCTTTGTGCATGTGCGGCACGTGATAGCCACCGTCCAGAAAATTATCTACGTACACTTTCCAATTGCACTGCTGTATGTAACTGCGGCGCTCGACGAATTTCAGGCCGCCGAAATTCAGGGGCTTCGCAAGCCCCACCAGCGCACCCAAAAAATCTCGCAGCGGAGCGGCATGTGGATCCAGATTCACGAAAATAAAATTCTCCCAGATCTCGACGCGAATCGGGACCAGCCCGTTCTGCGCGCGATCGAAATTGCAAACGCCTTCGAACTCCGTCATGCCGCGCAGCTCGCCTTCCAGGTTGTAGGTCCAGCCGTGATAAGGGCAGCGCATGTGCTGTGCGTGGCCGCAAGGTTCGTTCATCACCGTCATGGCGTGATGCCGGCATACGTTGTAGAACGCGCGGAGTGTTCCATCGCTTCCGCGAACCGCGACGATTGGCTCGCCCGCGACGGTCGCCGTCACGTACTGCCCTGGCTTTTCCACCTGCGCGGTGCGGCCCACCGCCTGCCACGCGCGCGAAAACACATTCTGCAGTTCCAGCTGCGCAATGCGCGCGTCCGTGTACCATGGTGCGGGAATCGTGTACGCGTCGGCCAACGCAGCAGCGGCGTTATAAGAAGCGAGAATTTCTTTCACTGTTGGTTCCATGCAATTCTCTCCTCAAGAATTTGCGCAATTGCGCGCGCTGCACAGCGATAGCCATGCTTAAATGCCGATCGCGCCGCGCAGTACCAGCAGAAATTGATTTATGCGCGTCTGATTTTTCGCCGGGTCGGCGGGATGCGGAAAAAGCCCGGGATCGAGTTCTTCGGTCAGCAGCGCGTCCTGAAACCGTTCCATGGTCCAATCAAGTATGGAAACAATCAGCGGCGGATCGATGTCTGAGCGCACTTCGCCGCGCGCAATTCCCAGCCGCACGAACGCGGTGCTGCCGTAGGGATCCTCCGCGAGCAGAAAGCGATTGATTTCCCGCTTCAGCGCCAGGTCCACTCCATAATTTCCCAGCAACGCGACGCGGTAGGGAATCCAATCTTCGCGCACCAGGCGTTCGGTGCGCAGCAGCCAGTAGCGCAAAATTTCGAAAAATCCCTTTTCGCGAATTTGCGACGGGCAATCCAGGTAGGCGGGGAAAGAACGCACCGCTTTTTTGTACGCTTCCAGAAATAAGCCGCCCTTGCTGCCGAAATATTGAAAGATCGAACCTTTTGCGACGCCCAGTTGTGCCGAAAGATCTTCAATGCGCGCCGCGTGATAGCCGTGCTCGGCAAAATGGCGCATGCCCGCATCCACAATTCGCGCGCGCTTGGCTTCCAGGCGCGGCCCCGGTGTAACCGGCCGCACGTCGGGATTCAGCACGCTGCGTGGCGATTTCGTGCGTTGATGTGACCGCAGGTCATGGCTGGACACTGTCATTGGATTATTTCTCCAGTTATGCTATCTAATTCCAGGCCCATACTGTATTGACTGGCGGTCATACTAATCCCAGATGCTTCCGCAACGCAAGTCCTATGATGCGATCGTCATCGGCGCGGGCCACAACGGCCTGACGGCCGCCGCATATCTTTCGCGCGCGGGATTTTCCACGCTCGTCGTGGAGCGCCGCGAAATTGTGGGCGGCTGCTGCGTCACAGAAGAAATCGCGCCGGGCTGTCGCGCCTCCACCACTTCGTATATCGCGAGCATGTTGCGGCCCACGATTATTCGCGATCTCGATCTCGGCGCGCACGGATTGAAAATGGTTCCGTGCGATCCCGGCTTGCTGGTGCCGTTTCCGGATGGGCAAGTGGTGCCGTGGTGGGCTGATCGCGAGCGCGCCATCGCCGAATTCCGCCAGCTTTCGCCGCGCGACGCGGACACCTTCCTGCGCATGGACGATCAGCTGAAGAAACTGGCGCGTTATCTTCAGCCGTTCTTTCTGGAGCCGCCGCCCGATCCCACGGTCAGCGGCGTCGGGGGCTGGCTCGAACTCCTGCGCGTGGGAAAAAGATTCCGCGGAATGAAGGGCAATGAAGCCGCCCAGCTTGTCTCGTTCCTCACCGGAAGCCTCGGCGATTTTCTCGATCGCCATTATGAATCTGAAAAAATGAAGACGATGTTTCTGGCGAACAATGTTTACGGCAAGCATGGCGGTCCGTACGACGCCGGCTCCGCGCTGGGATTGCTGTTCCATTTGCTGAGTGGCGGCGACGGAGAAATTCAAGGGTTCTACGGGCATGTGATTGGCGGCATGGGCGCGATCACGCAGGCGCTCGCTTCCGCTTGCCGCAAATCGGGGGCGGAAATTCTTACGTCCGCACCGGTTGCGAAAGTGGATGTGCGCGACGGCCGCGCGCGCGGAGTTGTCCTCGAGGACGGCACGGAGATTTCCGCGCGCTTCGTGCTGTCGAACGCGGATCCCAAGCGCACTTTTCTCGGTCTGGTGGAAGAGCGCGAGCTTCCCGCCGATTTTCGCCACTCGGTGGCCGGCATTAAGATGGACGGCCCCTGCGCCAAAGTAAATTTCGTGTTAAGCGAAGAACCGCGCGTCACCGGCATGCCGCGCGAATGGCCCGCATCGCAGCGCGCGCTATTCACGCTGGTGCCTTCGCTGGAGTTCGCTGAACGCTGCTACGACATCGCTAAGTTCGGCGAAATTCCCGAAGAGTTGTGGGTGGATTGCGTCGTGGCCTCAAACGTGGATTCGACGCTCGCACCACCCGGGAAGCACGTGATGACCACGTTCATTCAATATGTCCCTTACAAATTGCGCCAGGGAACGTGGGACGAAAAGCGCGAGCTTCTCGGCGACCGCGTCGTTAAAAAAATCGCGGAGTACGCGCCCAACGTGCCGCAGTCCATCATCGCGCGGCAGGTTCTCACTCCTCTCGATCTGGAACGAACCTACGGCCTTACCGAAGGAAATATTTTTCACGGCGATCTTTCGCCCGAGCAGCTTTTTTTCATGCGCCCAGTCGCCGGATGGGCGCAGTACCGAACGCCCGTCGCCGGACTTTATCTTTGCGGCGCGGGCGCGCATCCGGGTGGCGGGGTCACCGGCGCTCCCGGATACAACGCCGCGCATCAAGTGCTGCGCGACAGCAGGCGCGGCAAAGTGAAAATGGCGAGTGCGTAACGAAGCATTCGTTCCGGGCGACTTTAGATTTTCATGGGAGCCGCGCAATTGCGCTGCTTCGAAGGAGTAACAATGGCAAGCAGCAATAAAAAGGGCATCCTCGAAAGATTATCCGAAGGCGTTGTTCTCGGCGACGGTGGCTATCTGCTCGAACTGGAAAAGCGCGGCCGGGTTCGCGCAGGTCCGTTCACGCCGGAAGTCGCGCTGAACAATCCCGAATCGCTACTCGAGCTGCATCGCGAATTTCGCGACGCGGGCGCTGAAGTTCTGCAAGCGCTCACGTTTTACGCCAGCCGCGACAAGCTCGCGACCGTCGGCATGGGCGAGCGCGTGGAAGAGCTCAACCGCGCGGCCGTGCGCATCGCCAAGCAGGCCGCGGGTGATCGCTGCCTCGTCGCTGGAAATCTGAGCCTCACATGGATGTACGAGCCGAACGACAAAGCCGCAGCGGACCGCGTGCGCAAGACGTTCGACGAACAACTCGACGTGCAAGTCGCGGAAGGCGTGGACTTCATTATCGGCGAAACATTTTCATTTCTCGGCGAAGCGTTGCTGGCCGTTGAGCGAGCCAAAAAAACTAAGCTGCCAGTGATGGTTACGGTCTGCTTCGAAAATGAGGACATAACCACCGACGGCAAAACGGCTGCGGAAGTAGCGCGTGCGCTCGCCGATGCCGGCGCGGACGTGGTCGGCATCAATTGCCTGCGCAGTCCAGAGCACACGCTTCCGCTGATGGCTGAAATGCGCAAAGCCGTGCCGGGCTACATCGGTTGCCAGCCAGTTGCCTATCGCACCACGCACACCCATCGCGATTTCACCAGCTTGCCGGCTTTTCCGGACCAGCTCGAGCCGTATCAACTCACTCGGCGTGAGATGGCCGAATATGCCGTGAAAGCGCGCGAGCTCGGCGTGAACTATATTGGCGCGTGCTGTGGTGCGGTGGCCACCCACATCCGCGAAATGGCGCGCGCGCTAGGAAAACTTCCCGCTGACGAGCGCATCTGGAAAAAAGGCGGCGAGAAACCCATGTCTGCCTACGAATATTACGGTCACGACCAGAAAGCCAAGGCGGGATCGTAGAAAATCGCAGTACGACGCTTCCACGGCGCTCCGCCGGCTCCCGCGCCACGAAACGCTCTCGCTTTTCGGTCCCGGCTCGGAGCATGATGTCCGCCTCATGCCCACGCCACGCGGAGATTTCCGCCCATGAGTGAAACGCCCAGCTCCAATCGCCCGCACCGCGCGATGGGTTTTCGGGACCTGGTGCTGTTTTACATCGTCACCGGCATCAGTCTGCGCTGGATTGCGACGGCCGCAACCGTCGGAGCCAGCGCTGTAATCATCTGGCTAATCGCCTGGTGCGCGTTTTATCTTCCGCTGGCGCTTTCCGTGATGGAGCTTTCCTCGCGGTATCCGCAGGAAGGCGGCATGTACGTCTGGGCGAAGCGCGCCTTCGGAGATTTTCCCGGCTTCATGACTGGCTGGACTTATTGGGCCAGCAACCTTCCTTACTATCCGGCCGTACTTTATTTCGCAGCCAGCAACGCCCTGTATATTGGACCGGCCAGCTGGCAATCTCTTGCCAACAATAAAACATATTTCCTGCTGTTTGCGCTGCTGGGGTTGGCGCTCGGCACGATTCTAAACGTCATCGGACTTTCGGTTGGGAAATGGCTGCACAATCTTGGCGCGATCGGCACTTGGTTGCCCATCGCCATCCTTTTTGCCATCGCCGCGACCGCCTGGCACCGCTTCGGCTCTGCCACAAAATTCACGGCCGCCAGCATGACTCCGCACATGCACTTCCGCGACGTGCTGTTCATGGCCACGATCGTGTTCGCGCTCGGCGGCTCCGAATCCGCATCGTTTCTGGGTGACGAAGTAAAAGACGCGCGCAGAAATCTTCCGCGCGGCCTGCTCGCAGGCGGCGCGTTTGTCACTAGCGGCTACATTCTTGGCACCGTCGCCGTGCTGATTGCATTGCCGGCCGGCCAAGTGAGCGGATTGCAGGGCATCATGCAGGCGATTTCGCAATCCGCGGAGCGTGTCGGTTTTTCTGGCATCGGTCCGCTCGCAGCGCTGCTGATTACCGTCAGCAATCTGGGTGCGCTCGGCGCGTGGCTGGCAGTTTCGGCGCGGCTGCCGTTTGTTGCGGGACTTGATCGCTATTTGCCGTCTGCGTTCGCGCGCGTCCATCCAAAGTGGGGCACGCCTTATGTGGCGCTGCTGGTGCAGGCATTCTGCGGCGTGATTTTTATTGTGCTGGGTCAGGCTGGCACAAGTGTGTACGGCGCCTATGAAGTTCTCGTCAGCATGGGGATCATCACTTATTTCATCCCGTATCTTTTTGTGTTTGCGTCGCTAATTCGCTTGCAGCGCGAGCCAGCCGGCCCCGAAGTGATGCACATTCCCGGCGGCCGTCCCGCGGCGATCGCGCTCGGCGTGCTGGGGTTTACGACGACGCTGGTCACGATCGCATTTTCGGTGATCCCGGCGGACGACGAGCCGCACAAAGTTTTGGCGGTGGTGAAAATTGTGGGTCTTACAGCCCTGCTGCTCGCGTTGGGAGTCTTCGCATTCGCTTGGGGAAAATCGCACGCCGCGAAAAATCCTGCGTGATTCTGCGTCCAGCGCCCGGAAAAATGTCCGGCAATGATTCGCCGGCGCGGGTTTATTCGTCTGTCGCCTTACCCGCTGGATTATGCCATCCGCCGATAGCGGCTGCCAGGTGGTTGGCCTCCACTGGCCCCCAAGTTCCCGGCTGATAAGGCTGGATCGGAACAATGTCGCCAAGTATCGGCTCGACAATCGCCCAAGCCGCTTCCACCGCGTCCTGCCGCACGAAGAGCAACGAATCGCCTTTCATCGCGTCGGTGAGCAGCCGCTCGTACGCTTCCATCTCGCCCGTTTCCGAAGACGAGACCGCCGAAAGTTCGGTCTCCATCGTTTGCAGTCTCGGTCCCGGACGCTTCACCCGCGCACCGAGGCTCAAGGACAAATCCGGCCCCAGCCGGAAGCGAAAATAATTCGAGCCTGGTGGCAGTTTCGTCAGCGGCGGCTGGCGCAGCTTCACGAAGACTTCCGTCGCAGTCACCGCCAGACATTTACCAGCACGAATCAGGAACGGCACGCCGGCCCAGCGCCACGAATCTACTTCCAGGCTAACGGCTGCGTACGTTTCCACCTCAGAATTCGGCGCGACTCCCGGCTCCTGGTGGTAGCCATTGAATTGTCCGCGCACCAGGTTGGCCGGATTGATCGGCGGGATCATACGGAAAATTTTCACTTGTTCATCGCGCAACGATTCAGGGTACATGCTGGTGGGTGGCTCCATCGCCAGAAAACCCACCACTTGCAACAAGTGATTCTGAATTACGTCGCGAATGGCGCCCGTCTCGTCGTAAAACTTTCCGCGTCCCTGCACGCCGAAAGATTCCGCCATGGTAATTTCCACGCTGTGAATGTAGTTGCGATTCCATATCGGCTCCAGAAAGGCGTTGGCGAAACGAAACAACAGCAAATTTTCCACCGCTTCCTTGCCAAGATAATGGTCAATGCGAAAAATTCCCGATTCCGGGAACACCGATTGCAGAATCGCGTTCAGGCGCTGCGCGGACGCCAGGTCGTGACCGAACGGTTTTTCGATGATCACGCGCGCGTTAGTGGCGCAACCTGATTTCCCCAGGCCCTCCACCACCGTGGCGAAGAGACTCGGAGGAATCGCCAGATAATGGGTGGGATTTTTCGCGCCTGCGAGCGTCTTGCACAACTGTTCAAACGTCTTGGGATCCTGATAATCGCCATCAATATATTTCAGCAGCTCTACCAGCTTCGCGAACGCAGCCTCGTCCACGCCGCCGCCGAATTTGGCGATGCCATCTCTCGCACGCTCGCGAAGTTGCTCGATGTTCCAGCCCGCCTTGGCCACGCCAATCACCGGCACATTCAGGTTTCCGCGCTTCACCATGGCCTGCAATGCGGGGAAGATTTTCTTGTGCGCCAGATCGCCAGTGGCGCCGAAAAATACCAGCGCATCCGACGCCACTTTAGGCCCGGCAACGGTGCTCTTCACGTCCAGATTCGCAACGGTGTTGTCAGCCATCTCACATCCTTATGATTTCTTTTCGTGGTGTCCGCCAAATTCAAAGCGCATCGCCGAAAGCAGTTTGTTTGCGAAATCCGCTTCGCCGCGCGAAGTAAACCGCTCGAAGAGCGCGCTGGTGAGCACCGGGGCCGGCGTGCCCTCTTCGATGGCCGCTTGAATCGTCCAGCGGCCTTCGCCGGAATCTGATACGCGTCCGGAAAAATCGTCCAGCGTGGGAGACTTCAGCAACGCAATCGCCGTCAGGTCCAGCAGCCACGACGCGATTACGCTGCCGCGCCGCCAAACTTCTGTCACATCCGGTAAATTAATGTCATACATATAATGTTCCGGCGAACGCAATGGCGTGGTCTCCGCATCCTGCGTCTGTTTCACTTTTCCGACGTTGGCGTGATGCAGAATATTCAAGCCCTCGGCGTACGCGGCCATCACGCCGTATTCGATTCCATTGTGCACCATCTTCACGAAATGGCCGGCGCCGGAAGGTCCGCAGTGCAAGTAGCCCTCTTCCGCGGTGCCAGGAACCTTGTCGCGGCCCGGCGTGCGCGCGATATCCCCGCGTCCAGGAGCCAGCGTTTTGAAAATCGGGTCCAGGCGCTGCACCGTCGCTTGCTCTCCGCCGATCATCATGCAATAGCCGCGCTCCAGGCCCCACACGCCGCCGCTGGTGCCCACATCTACATAATGAATTCCTTTAGGCGCGAGTTCCTTGCCGCGGCGGATGTCGTCAATATAATAGGAATTCCCGCCATCAATAAGAATGTCATCCTTCTGCAGCTTCGGCGCAAGCTGCGCGAGCGTGCCATCCACCACAGCCGCGGGAACCATCAACCAGATTGCACGCGGCTGTTTCAGCTTGGCGATAAAATCATCCAACGAGTTGCCGCCCGTCGCCCCTTCTTTCGCCAGTGCCTGCACGCTAGCCGGCGACATATCGAACACCACGCATTCATGCCCGGCCTTCATCAGCCGCCGGACCATATTCGCTCCCATCCGCCCCAGCCCAATCATTCCCAGTTGCATTTTCGAGCTCCTTTCTTACGATGTGATTCGCGCGCGCCCATTAACGTCGCAGAATAGCCGAACGAATTACGCTCTAGCCGCCTTCATAATTTAACGTCCCGCAGCACCAAAAATCTTCGTATTTATTAAGCCATACTTCGCGGCTTGCGCATAACCCGAATCTCCGCCACTCACAAACCGCTTCCGCCGCCATTAACTCACGCTCATATCTATCGGAAGTTACGCTTTCAGCATTGCGATGTGACGCCGCGGGGAGCCGGCTCCGCAATCGCAGTAAACTGTGCGCTTACACTGCGTGGCCAAAACCTGCGCGTCGTCTGACTTGCTGTGAACTTAAGTGCAGCGAGCGCGGCAAACAGAATCCCGAGGATTCCAGCTTGAGCGTCACAGTCGAACCGATCGCCGCTCCACCCTCTGCGCCGCTTGCGCCCGCCCCTCGATCTTCGGGCTCATGGATATACGGTCCGTGGCTCGATTTGCTAGTCGGCTGCGGCGCGTGGTCGGCTCCGCTCCTCGCAGTCGCGCTGCTGATGGCTCCGGCGCACAATCACGCCTGGGCCATGGCATTTTATCTTCTGGCCATTGTCTTCAACTACCCGCATTTTATGGCCACAATTTACCGTGCGTATCACACCCGCGCGGACTTCGAGAAATACAAATTCGTCACGCTGCACGTAACCGTGCTGCTGGTGCTTACGGGCATTGTGATGCACGCCTCGCCGCGATTATTCCCCTGGCTCTTCACTCTTTATATTTGCTGGAGCCCTTGGCATTACTCCGGCCAGAACTACGGGCTATTAATGATGTTCGCGCGGCGCAGCGGTGCCGAGATCACCGCGGGAGAGAGGCGCTGGCTGCGTGGCGCGTTTGTGGCGTCGTACCTGATGCTGCTGGCCAGCTTCGAAACCGGCGGCTCGGCCGATCCGTTGATCCTTTCGCTCGGATTGCCGTCGAAGTTCACTCTCCCCTTGCGCTTGGCCTTCGCCGCGGCGTTCATAATTTTCACGTTTTTGGGATTCCGGCGCTTGCTTCGCGCCCAAGGCGCGCGCGCCGTTGGTTGCGCCGCTCACTCTGGCTTTCACCCAATTCCTGTGGTTTGTGCTGCCTACGCTGCTGGAATTGAATTCCACCTCGCAGGTGCCGCAGACCCGCTACAGCAGCGGGATCCTCGCAGTCCTACATTCGGCGCAGTACATTTGGATCACCAGTTACTACCAACGTCGCGAAGCTCGTGCTGCGGGGCAAACAAATTGGCGCCTCGCGGCCTATTTCGCCACGCTCGTCGCCGGGGGTATCGCGCTCTTCATCCCCGGCCCGTGGCTGGTGAGCTACCTGTTCCATTACGATTTCACCACCAGCTTCCTGATTTTCGTTTCACTCGTGAATATTCATCATTTCATCCTGGACGCGAAGTTGTGGAAACTTCGCGACAAACGCGTCGCTGCTCTGCTCGTTGACGAGAGCGGCAAACCGTCCGCTGCTGCAGCCGATGTATCCTCGGGTTCTTCGAGTTCCGTTCGCGCGCTCGCGGCGCGCGTTTTTTCTGCTCCCGGGTTTCGAATTTCGCTCGCCGTGGTGCTGTTCCTCTGGGGCGGCTTCGATCAATTCCATTTCGCGCTGCGCACCGACGAGGGAAATCTTCCAGCGCTGCTGCGCGCCGCGCAAATTAATCCGTATGACAGCTTCGTCGAAGAGCGCATCGCTCGCGCCGAAACGCAGCAGGGGCAACACGACCAGGCCATCGCAGCGCTCATTCGCGCCGTCGCCCTCAATCCCAGCAGCATCACACTGCAGCAAGCCGCTGCTCGCGCGATGATCGCGGCCGGCCGTTACGCCGACGCTTACGCGCTCTACCAAAAAATGTTGGAACGGTTTCCGCGCGACGCCGACGCGCTGACCAATTATGGCTTGCTCGCCGCACGCCTCGGCCATCCCGAGGAAGCCATCGATTCCTGGCAGAAATCAGTGGACATAAATCCCAATCAGCCGAACACGCACCTTTATCTGGCGGAAGCTTTCGACCAGCGCGGTGAACCGGCGGCCGCCGCACGCCATTGGAATTTGTTCCTGCAATATGCGGTCGCGAGTCCGCAGACCGCGCCGGATGCTCTTGCTTTCAGTCGCTCGCAAATCCTCGCTGCCACGATTCAGTTGGCTGACGACGAATCACGCATCAATCAATCTGTCGCGGCGCTCGCGAGATATGACTCCGCCATCGCGCAGGCTCAGCAGGCCGGTGACGCGAAATTGGAAAGCCTGGCGCTAGTTCATCGCGCGGATCGCCAGGCGAGGAATGGCGATGCAGCCGCGGCCGCACGATCCTATCAGCGCGCGCTGGCGCTCGACGCACAGACCGGCGACGCCCAAGCTGCGGCACTCGATTGGTTCAATTACGGGCAATTCCTGCGCGGTCAGAATGCGCCGGAGGAATTGGCGTACGCTTCCTTGCTACACGCGGAACATCTGCTGAATGGCGCGACCGGCTCCGAGCTGGCCACCGTGCAAGCCGCTCGACACCAGGTGGAAAACAAAATGGGAGCAAAAGCGGCGGGCATCGCGCAAAATAATCAGCCGGCGGAGCTCGAGCGTGCTGCCGGCTTTATGCCTGCCTCGCGCTGAAATAACACCGCCTTCGTCCGCCGTAAACCGTGTAAAATTCGCAGACCGATGACCATTCCCGCCGAACGCCAGGACACGCGCAAGATGCGCGAGATGTTCAGCAAAATCGCGCCCAAATACGATTTCATCACGCGGGTCATTTCCTATGGCATGGACGGCCGCTGGAAACGCCTCGGCGTGCTGGGCGCCTCGCTGCCAGAGAATGCGCTGGTCCTCGATCTCGCATCGGGCACCGGCGATTTTTCCCGCCTGGTGCGCGAGCATTTGCCCGCTGCGCGCCCAGTAGCAGTGGACATCACTGAAGAAATGTTGCGCGTCGGACGCCGAAATGGACTGGAGGAAGCGGTTTGTGCGGACGCCACGGCGTTGCCATTTCCCTCGGCGTCTTTCGATTGTGTTTTCATCGGCTACGGCTTGCGAAATTTTCCGAACCTCAGCGCCGCAGTGCGCGAAATCGAACGCATCACGCGGCCGGGCGGCGTGATGGTCAGCCTGGATTTTTTTCTGCCGACCAACCGCGTGTTCCGTCAGCTGTATTTGGGATTCTTATATGTGCAAGGCGCTTTTTGGGGCACGCTGTTGCATGGCAGACCACGCACTTACACTTATATTCCGGATTCGATCCGTAGCTTCCTCTCTGTTAAGGAGTACTCCTCGCTGCTGCAGCGCACGGGGTATCACCGTGTGGATGCACGCGAATTTATTTTCGGTGGGATCGGATTACTCTGGGCCGTGAAGCGTTAGATTGCGGGGCTGTGCTGTAGCGGCGCGTGTCCCGTGCCGATATCGCTGCCCGTTGTGTGTTTAGTTTTCGAGCCGAAATCGTGTCGAAGCCAGTTGATACAGCCGCCGCCACAGTAGCCGGTTGATCGTTACCACCATCGCCGCCATCAAAATCGTCGCCGCTAGCAGGACTCGGGTATTTCCGGTGTCCGTGGCGTTGCTGATCACCGCTCCCAGTCCAGTCGTCAGGTAAGTGTGTCCGCGAAATTTGAAATATTCCGCGACGATGCTGGCATTCCAGGCGCCGCCCGACGCCGTCACAAATCCTGTGATCAAAAACGGAAAAATTCCCGGCAGTAGAAGTTCCCGCCAGCGTTCCGTCCGCCCGAAGCGAAAGACGGAGCACACTTCCTTCAGATCAGTGGGAATCGCGATGGCGCCGGCGATCACGTTGAACAAGATGTACCACTGTGTCCCCAGCAGCAGCAACATGATCGAGCCAATCCCGAGTCCTCCGCCCGCGCGAATAAGCACTAGCAAAATAATCGGAAACAGCGCGGTCGCCGGAACCGACGCCGCCACCTGCGCGATGGGCTGCGCGATAGCTGAAAGTTTGGGTTTCAGTCCGATCAAGATTCCCACCGGGATGGTCCACAGCGCGGCGAGGAACAAAGTGAACGCCACGCGCAGAAACGTCGCACCAGCGCCCAGAAATATGCTACGCAGTTCCTCACGCGTCAAATGAGTCAGCAGCATCACCATCTTCACGGATTCGTACACGACCGCCACAAGCAGCGCGGCCAGCAACAGGCGCGTGAGCCACTGAAATACGCCGCGTGTCGCGCTACGCGGAGCTTCCGTCGCGTGGCTGCGCGCAAAATGCAAGCTCAGGAATTCGCGCGCGGGCTGTACCGTCAACCGCGAAAAGAACGGCAAGATTCTGGAGCTGCGCAGCAAGTCCAGAACCGGCGATCGCGGCGCATCCGTGGACTCCACTTGTTCAAATTTGAATTTCTCCGCCCACGCGATCACTGGCCGCCACACCAGTTGGTCAATTACCACAATGATTCCGATCATCACTCCCATGCCCCACCAAATCGCGCGGGTGTTTCCCGCGTTCGCGGCGGTCTGCAGATAGGAACCCAATCCGGGGAGGCGCAAATCGCGATCTCCCAGCGTGAACATCTCGCAAGCCATCAGAAAAAACCAGCCGCCCGCCACAGACATCATCGAATTCCACACCAGCCCGATGATGGAATAAGGCAGCTCCATCTGCGTGAATCGCTGCCACCAGCTCCAACGATAAATCTCCGCCACCTCGCGCATCTCGCGCGGAATGCTTTTCAATGACGAATAAAAACTGAACGTCATGTTCCACACTTGCCCAGTAAAAATGAGCAGGATGGATCCCAACTCCACGCCTAGTTGCTTCGTCGGAAAAAGCGCCACCATCGCCACCATCACGCCAGGTAGAAAACTGAGCACGGGAATGGATTGCAGCGTATCCAGCAGCGGCACCATGAACTTTTCCGCACGGGTGTTGTACGCCGCGATGTATCCGTACACCACCGTAAACACCAGACTCACGACGTAGGCGGCCGCAATTCGCAGCACCGAAAACATCGCGTATCTGGGCAGCGAGCTCGGCTCCAGATGAATTTCCATCGGCGCGCCGGCCGGCGTCATCCAGTAATGCGTCATGGAGAGCACTGCGTAGAAAAACGCCAGCGCCGCCAGCAGAATCGGCAGGTCACGGAAGAGGGAAGGCACGTTGGACGGAATCGTTCCCCAGGTCAGTGTGCGGGTGGAAGCTTTCGGCGTTTCGTTGGGCATCAGTGCAAGGAAGCGCTGTCCGGGGAATTTTCGCCGTGATGTTCTGGCGAGTGCAGGTGGACGGTGTCGTCCTCCGCGTCGTAGGTGAAGAGCTCGGCGTAACGGCCCCAGTTCAGCGCGGTCTCAATCTGCTGCTCTACTTCCACTTGCGCGAAACGTTCGTCGAGCAAGTCGCGGAAAAATTCCACCGGCATGGTGTGATTTGATTTCTTCTGCAGCGCGGACTGAATCTGCTGCAGGAGCGAAGCGTGCGCCAGCACCGCTTCGCGAAACAATATCTTTCGCGTGGGAATGTCCGCCTGAGCGAAAGCGCGGCCCTTCTCGGTGATGCGCACGTCGCCTTCGTGCACTGTCGCGAAGCCCAGCAGCGTCGCTGCATCCAGAATCGGCAACAGGTCGTCCACTTCCAGCAGCAGTTCCTCGGCGATGTGGTACATGTCTTCTTCGCCGCCGCGATCGTCCAGCAGCTCCAGCAAACCACCGATGCCGCCTGGCCGCGAGTGCGGCAGCATTTGCGCTGCCGCTTTTTCCTTGTGCTCGGTTTTGGATGGCGGCGCGAGCTCAAGCTGCGGCTGCGTCATTACTTTGTAAATGTAATCCACATAAAGAACGAATGCGGCAGACTTGCGGTCTCGCGGATGTTGCAGCGGCACGCGAAAATCTGCGCGAATTTTCGCCGGATTTCGCCCTAGCACGATGATCCGATCCGCTAGCAACACAGCTTCCTCGATATTGTGCGTAACAATAAAAATGCTCTTCGTTGGAACTTTCTTCGCCAGCCACAGCTCCAGAAGCTCGCCGCGCAGATTTTCGGCGGTTAGCACGTCCAGCGCGGAAAAAGGCTCGTCCATGAACAAAATCTCCGGCTCCACGGCCAGCGCGCGCGCAAAACCGACGCGCTGTTTCATCCCGCCCGACAATTCTTTGGGATACGCGGATTCGAATCCGTGCAATCCGACGGAAGCGAGCGCCCGCAACGCCTTGCGGTGCCGTTCAAAATGGGTGATGCCTCGCGCGAGCAAAGGCGCTTCCACGTTTTCCAGCACAGTGAGCCACGGAAAAAGCGCGAAACTCTGGAACACGATGGCCACGTTTGGCCGGCATCCACTCATGGGCTTGCCGTGCCACAAAACTTCTCCGGCCGAAGGTGCTGCAAGCCCGGAAAGAATTCGCAGCAGCGTGGATTTTCCCGAGCCCGATGGGCCTAGCAGCGCGATGATGGTGTTGGGTTCGACGGAAAAATCCACCGGCGCGATTACCTGAATTTGCCGTCCGTCCGGCTGCTGATAACTTTTTTCAATTTGCCGCGCCTGAATGATCGGCTCGATATCAACGGCCGGCGGCGCGAACTCCGTCGTCACCGCTCCGGCGTCGGTTCCGGTGTCGGGCACCGCACAGTACGGCGCACCCGTCCCTGCTTCCGCCAGCTCGTCCATCAAGCACTGCCACGCCTCTTCCGGCAGTGCGTCCAGAAAATGATTCCGCTCGCCCGGCGTCATCGCCTCCACCACCGCACGCATTTCCTGCGACGGCAGCGAATGTAGCAGCACATAGGCGTGGTAATACGGCAGGTGCACGATAAGCGACGCCGCCAGTTCCACCGGCATCGCGTGAAACAGCGCCCGCTGCTCGTCGTACGGCGCACTCAGAAAAAAATCGGCGGCCGACGTAGGGTCAGCTTTCCGAAGCAGCTCGACGGCCGGAGCCCACTGCCTCTGCGCCAGCAGGTTCCGAAGCTTTTGTGTTTCCTGATTATTCATTTGCGCACGCAAGAGCCTACTACGATTTCGCACAGTCTGCGAAGCATCGAGAACGTCGTGCGAGCGCCTATGTTACAGAATCGTGACAACCGCAATCCGATTCTCGCGTCGTCACAGGTTTCCATCGTCACGGTTTTCCGCACCGCGAATCTTCGCACACCCGGTGTTTGCATCAGCTGACTTCGGACAAATCGAACGGGGCCCAGCCTGTACCGTTCCGGCACCCACGGTTCGCACTGGAACCAGCTGCGCCTCGCAAGGGATGTCGCACTCGCGCGAATCGGCGCGAACCGTCCCTCCACCCGCGTTACGCCTATAGCACTTATCGCAATCAAGCAAAGCCGCGCTCTGTGGCCGACATCGTGCAGTACACACTGGAGCCAACTTTGCGCGTGGAAGCATTCGTGCGCGCGGCACGTGAGTTGTGTTTTACATGCCCGCGCCCAGCGCTAGCGCCAACAGGAGCACCGTGGAGCTGACCAGACCACAAACGAAACGCCAGGCGAAACGCATCAAGCCAGTTGACACCGTAAAGACCCACCTGCGGCGCATCGAGCGCAGAGAGTGGCAATTGTGGATTGTCGCGATTCTGGTCAGCTTAGTTCTCCTGGCCGGCTTGATGGCTTTCATACTTCCAGGCCTCGGCCTACAAGAAAACAAACTCTCCCTCCACCTGCTCCCACCAGTGGTACAGGGTTTGGTCGCCCTGGTTTTGATCTTCGACATCTACACCATCTTTCAGCAATTGCAGATTCATCGCATGCGCAACCGTCTGGCGGAGCGCGAAGAACTTTTTCGCCTGATCAGCGAAAACGCCGCGGACATGATCGCCGTCGTGGATATGGACGGCCGGCGCATCTTCAACAGCGATGCCTACCAGAAAATATTGGGCTATTCCGCCGAAGAGCTGAAGAATTCCTCGTCGATGGACCAAATTCATCCGGACGACCGCGAGCGCGTGAAAGCCGCTGCCGGCGAAGCGCGCCGCAGCGGTGTCGGCAAAAACCTGGAATATCGCATCCGCCACAAGAACGGCACATGGTTGGTGCTGGAATCCACCTCCAGCGTGATCGGCGACGCCAGCGGCGTTCCCGAAAAACTCGTCATCGTGAATCGCGACATCACCGCGCGAAAGCAAGCCTCGGAAGCTCTGCGCTTGTCCGAAGTCAGCTTTCGTTCCGTAATTGAAAACGCGCCGTACGGGATTTACCGCGCGCAGGCCTCCGGCAAACTGCTGCTCGTCAATCCCGCGTTGCAGAAAATGCTGGGCTACGATTCGCAGGCGGAATTGCTGCTGCTGAATCTCACCACGGACGTCTATGTGGACCCGCTCGAACACCAGCGCGTGAATGATCTGTTCACCAAGCAGAAAGAATTCACCGATGTTCAAGTGGATTGGAAACGCAAGGACGGCACGCCCATCAAAGCGCGCTGCAGCGGTTGGTTTGTAAAGTCTGCCATCGACGGCGCGGCATATTTTGAAGTTTTCGCGGAAGACGTCACCGAAAAATGGCTGCTGGAGCGCCAGTTGCGTATGGCGCAAAAAATGGAAGCAGTCGGCAGGCTGTCCGGCGGCATCGCGCATGATTTCAATAATCTGCTCGGCGTGATCATCGGTTACAGCCAGGTGCTGAAACGGACGCTGCCGCCAGGGAGCGCATTTCTCGAGCATGCCGAGGAAATCGAGAAAGCCGGCCAGCGCGCCGCCTCTCTTACGCGCCAGTTACTTGCCTTCAGCCGCCAGCAGGTCCTTGCGCCGGCTGTGCTGAACCTCAACTCCTTGATCTCGGAAATGGAAAAAATGTTGCCGCGCCTGATCGGGGAAGACATCGAGATCGTCATCGCTCTGGATCCTGCAATCGGCCGCGTCAAAGCCGATCACGGGCAACTCGAGCAGGTGGTGATGAACCTGGCCGTCAACGCACGCGATGCCATGCCCGACGGCGGGAAGGTGGTAATCACCACGGCCAATGCCGTGCTCGACGAAACCTGGACTCGCTCGCATCCCGGTTCCAAAGCCGGCGATTTCGTAATGTTATCGGTCGCCGATACTGGGACGGGGATTGACTCTGAAACTCTCGCCCACATTTTTGAGCCTTTTTTCACTACCAAAGAACGAGGAAAAGGCACCGGACTGGGACTCGCCACCGTTTACGGGGTCGTGAAACAAAGCGGTGGATATGTCTGGGTGGAAAGCGCGCTCGGCAAAGGGACCGCGTTCCAGATCTATTTGCCGCGCATTGAAGAACTCGTCAGCGTGCCCGAGCCCGTCGCTCCCATCGTCGAAGCGTTTCGCGGAGCGGAAACCATACTCCTAGTGGAAGACGCCGACGCACTGCGCAAGCTCACTCACATGCTGCTGGAACAGCACGGCTATCACGTGCTGGTCGCCGCCAACGGTGCCGCCGCCCTGCAATTGGTGGAACAAAAGCCCGAGCGCATCGATTTGCTGCTCACTGACGTAATCATGCCCGGCCTGAACGGCCGCGCTCTCGCCGAACGCCTGGAAATTCTCCAGCCTAGCCTCAAGGTTCTGTACATGTCTGGCTACACGGACGATGCCATCGTCAACCATGGCGTGCTGGAATCCGGCACCCAATTGCTTCACAAACCTTTCAGCGAAGAAAGCCTGATTCGCAAAGTGCGCGAGGTGCTGGACGCAGATGCCGGCGTCCCGCCGATCCTTGCAGAGCCGCTTACTCTGACAAAGACCTAGCCACGGATTGCGCTACAGGAGGCAGCTCTAGCGATGAGGCGACTTTTGATTGTGGATGACGATGAGGCCATGCGCCGCCTCTTCCGTCTGAATCTATCGGACGATTACGAAATTGTTGACACCGACGATCCCGCGCAGGCTCTCGCTCTGGCTATGGAACACAAGCCGGACGCTATCCTGATGGATTTGCGCATGCCCAAGCATTCTGGACTCGGCCTGTGCCGCGCTTTGGGTGCGATCAACAAGGCCCAGCCCGTTCCTATTTTTATTGTCAGCGGCGAGACCGCGGCTGAAATCAAACAGTCCTGCAAGGAAATGGGCACGGCCGGCTATTTCGAGAAGCCCGTGGATTTTGACGCTCTACGGACGTCACTTGCCGGCGTAAAAAGACAGACGCAAGTTCCACGCACCGAGGTGCGCGTGCAGATTCGCGTTGAACTAAAGCTATCCGGGACCGATATCCACGGAAAAGAATTTATGGAAAACACTTTCACCGAGAACGTCAGCGTGAGCGCATTCCTCAGCGCTTGCACCGCAACTCTTGCGAAGGACTCGCTCGTCGAAGTTTACATCGTCAAGGGATCCGATAAGCCCGTCGGCAAGGCGCGTGTGGTTCGTTCCGAAGAACGCTCGGGAAATGTCTCAGTCTATGGCTTCCGTTTTATCGAGAAGACCGGAGAGTGGATTCTGAAGTAGTGGGATACGTAACGCGCATTCAACATGACCGTCACTCACCAATCCGTGGCTGCCGAAAAAACCGCGAACGCCGCCGCACTTGGCAGCCCTTTGACGTCCATACGGGCCGTTCGTGTGTTGATCGTGGACGACGACCTCGCGCTGCGTACGATCTTGTCGGTCATGCTAACTCAATCGGCTTTCCTGTGCCACACCGCGGCTAGTGGGGAAGAAGCGCTTCGCCTGCTCGAAGCTCACCCAACCGATGTGGTGATTTCCGATCTGCGCATGCCCGGTATCTCCGGCATGGATCTCTTGATTGAAGTTCGCGAGCGCTATCCCCATCTGGCTTTCCTGATGGTCACCGGCGAAGACGAAACGCGCGTCGGCGTGCGCGCCATGCAGCTGGGTGCCGACGACTATTTGCTGAAGCCCTTTGATGCCGATGTTGTGCTCGGCAGCCTTCATCGCGCCCTACAGAAGAAAAAACTCGAGCGCGAAGTGCAGGAATACCGCCTGCACCTCGAGGAAATGGTCTCGGAACGCACGCAGCAATTGCGCACCGCGCTCCAGCAGACCGAACGCAGCTACGAAGACACGCTGGAAGCTCTCGGCGCGGCTATTGACCTGCGTGATAGTCCTACCGCAGGTCATTCGCGCCGGGTTTTTCTCTACTCCATGGAACTGGCGAAATCCATCGGCGGACTGGAACAAGAAATTCGAAGCATCGCCATGGGAGCTTGGCTGCACGACATCGGCAAGCTGGCGATTCCCGACCGCGTGCTGCTCAAGCCCGGTCCGCTCACGGACTCGGAATGGGAGATCATGCGCCGTCACGCCAGAATTGGCTACGAACTGGTAAAGAGCATTTCATTCTTGGCGGGAGCTGCCGAAATTGTGCTGACGCACCACGAGCGCTTCGACGGTTCAGGTTATCCGCAGAAAATGAAGGGGGACGAAATCCCGTTCGGCGCCAGAATATTTGCTGTCGCGGATACGCTGGACGCCATGACTTCCGATCGGCCCTATCGCGCTGCTCTCCCGCTGCAGGCGGCGCGCGATGTCATCGAGCGCGGTTCAGGGACTCTATTTGATCCGCTCGTCGCCGCCGCGTTTCTGCGGGTCCCCAGCGATACGTGGAACAGCATCGCCAAACAAACGCTAACGGTGCAGGCCAGCTCGGTGTTGGCCGCCGAAAAGATCCCGATTCCCGGTATCTAGCTGCGTTTCCCGCGTGGTCTGCTGCGGTAGCTCGCGCCGCCCGGTGGGTCGTCACGGTCGCGTCGTCAACCTTAAAACCTTCGCGACCACTCCTTGGGCCAGCGCTCCACCACCACTTTCTTATCCGTGTAAAATTCTACGGCATCGCGTCCTTGCCCGTGCAATACCCCGAGAAAACTGTCACGCCAGCCGCTGAACGGGAAATAAGCCATGGGCGCGGCCACTCCGATGTTAATTCCAATGTTACCCGCCGGCACTTCGTAGCGGAATTTTCTAGCCGCCGCGCCGCTGCTGGTGAAAATCGAAGCCATGTTTCCGAACGGGCTGCGCGAAAGCGTCTCGATCCCTTCGTTCAGCGTGTTCGCGTGCACCAGGCTCAGCACCGGCCCAAAAACTTCCGTGGTCGAAAGTGCGCTCTCAGCCGGTACGCCATCAAGCAGCGTCGGTTTCAGAAAATTGCCACTCGAAGCCGAGGCCGAGCCGTTTCCAGGCCGGCCATCCAGCAGGACTTTCGCGCCATCCCTCACTCCCGCGGCGATCAATCCCTCGATCCGTTTTTTGCTCTCTGCAGTGATCACCGGCCCCATCTGCACATCCTTATCCAGGCCATTCCCCACGCGGATCGCGTCGGCGACCTTGGCAATCGCCCGTGTAAATTCGTTGCGTGCTTCGCCCACGGTCACCGCCACTGAAACGGCCAAGCAACGCTGCCCCGCGCAACCGAACGCGCTGTCGCTCACAATGCGCGTCGTGGTCTCCAGGTCGGCATCCGGCAAAATTAGCACGTGATTTTTCGCGCCGCCCTGGCACTGTACTCGCTTTCCAAACTTTGCTGCCTGCGCGTAAATGTATTTCGCTACCGGTGACGAGCCTACGAAGCTGATAGCTCGCACTTCCGGATTTTCCAACAGAGCGTCCACCGCCGTCTTATCGCCGTGAATCAGGTTCAAGACTCCCGCCGGCAAGTTCAGCGATTCCATCAGCTCGAACGCACGCTGCATCGTCAGCGGAACTTTTTCGGACGCTTTTAAAATGAATGTGTTGCCGCAGGCGATCGCGTACGGCAGAAACCAGAACGGAATCATCGCCGGAAAATTGAACGGCGTGATCGCCACCGTCACTCCCAGCGGCTGCCGGATCATCATCTCGTCAATGCCGGAAGCCACGTCTTCCAGGTTGTATCCCTGCATCATCATCGGAATCCCGCAGGCCACTTCCACGTTCTCGATCGCTCGCCGTAGTTCCGCGCGCGATTCGCCTACTGTCTTCCCGTTTTCCTGGGTGCAGATTTGCGCGAGCTCCTCCACGTGGTCTTCCAGCAATTGCTTCAGCTTGAACAAATATTGAATTCGGTCCTCGGGAGGAGTGCGGCGCCATGCCGGAAACGCAGCTGCTGCAGCGGTCACTGCCGCGTTCACGTCTTCCTTCGAAGCGATCGGAGCGCGCGCCAGGGTCTCTCCCGTCGCGGGATTCAGCACGTCGCGACACTCCGCGGACTTGGCGCCGTGCCATTCGCCCCCGTAGTAATGAGTCAGTTCCCGAACGCTGGCCATGTTGTATATCCCTCGCGGGTACTCGCCCGGCTCGCCAGATTATGCTCACAATTGACAACCGGGCGTTCCTTTGCCATAGTCTCAAAGCGGTTAGACAAATACAATGCCCGAAGGCCATATTCGGCGGCTACGCCTAGCGGAGGAGAAAACTTGAGCGAGCCTAGCTTTCTCGTCCATTCCGTAAACTTGCCCGAGCGATCCGCGGGTGAGCTGCTGTCGTTGCCACGCCAGCTAGCCGGATGGGAATGGATGAGTCTCTTCGTCCGCCGTTTGCAGCCGGGTGACGTCTATCGCGCACGCACCGATCGCGAGGAAGCCGCATTTGTATTGCTGGGCGGCAACTGCCAGGTGGATTGGGGACAAGGGCCCGCGCGGATTGGTAAACGCAAAAATGTGTTCGACGGTTTGCCGTACGCGCTTTACCTGCCCACCGGAAACGAAGCAGTTTTCACCGCGGAAACAACCTGCGAAATCGCCGAATGTCGCGCGCCGTCCGAAGCGCGCTTGCAGCCCAAACTGATCACGCCCAGCGACGTCGTCAGCGGCCTACGTGGCGGCGGCAATGCTTCGCGCCAGATTGTGGACGTCATCACTCCCGCTTTTTCGGCGGATAAGCTTATGGTAATTGAAGTTTATACGCCTGGTGGAAATTGGTCGAGCTATCCTCCGCACAAGCACGACGTGCACAATCCTCCCGCCGAAGTGGATCTTGATGAAATTTATTACTACCGCCTGCGCCAACCCGATGGATTCGCGATGCAGCATCTTTATGCCGGCAAGCACGGCGCTGATCGAACTCTGAAAGTGAAGGATGGCGATACCGTCCTGGTGCACAGCGGCTATCACCCAGTGGTCGCGGGTCCGGGCTACGATGTGTACTATCTAAATTTCCTCGCTGGTAGCGCCCGAGCTTTGGCCGTCACTGAAGATCCCCAACATGTCTGGATCCGTTCCACTTGGAAGGATACCGACCCGCGCCTGCCTCTCGTGAGGGAATAGTCGCGCCGGTAAAGGAAACCCATGCGGATGTCCTGCGGCCGGAGCGATAGCGAACCTACAAAGCGAGCCCGAGAAATTCCGTGGTCGCAGGCATGTTCTCACCGGATTTTCTATCAATCAAATTATTATAATCGCTTAGAATACCGGCGCTCGTTTCGCCTAATATGCGCCGCCATGCGCTCCATTCTTAGTTTGCACGCGGCGCTGACCCAGCCTTCCGGGCAGGTCGCCCCCGGCACACACATCCAGGAAGCGAAACCTCAGGCTTTCCTTTCTCTGGTGCAAGGGAGAAAATCGTGCCCTAAGCAAATCTGGCGCGTCACCCCATTCCGAAAGGGCATCGCCTAATGACGGTTCGTCTTACCGCGGCTCAGGCCACCATCGCCTATCTGAAGAATCAGTACTCCGAGCGCGACGGTCAGCAACACCGGTTCTTCGCGGGCTGCCTGGGAATCTTCGGTCACGGCAACGTTGCCGGCCTCGGCCAGGCGCTCGAACAAGATCCGGGTTTGCGCTACTACCTCTTCCGCAACGAACAAGCCATGGTCCACGCGGCCACCGCTTTTGCGAAAACGAGTTTCCGCACGCGCGCGCTCGTCTGCACCTCGTCCATCGGACCAGGCTCTACCAATATGATCACCGGCGCGGCCACCGCCACCGTAAATCGCCTGCCCGTGCTGCTGCTGCCCGGTGATATTTTTGCGCGTCGCAATGTCGCTCCCGTGTTGCAGCAGCTTGAGTCGCCGTCCACACAGGATATTTCTGTAAACGATTGTTTCAAGCCGGTCTCGCGTTACTGGGATCGGATCGAACGCCCCGAACAATTGCTGACCTCGCTTCCCGAAGCCATGCGCGTCCTCACGTCGGCCGCGGAAACCGGCGCCGTCACCATCGCGTTTCCGCAGGACGTCCAGGCCGAAGCGTTCGACTTCCCTGAGAAGTTTTTCGCAGAAAAAGTTTGGGTCATTCCTCGCAATCGCTGTGATCAAAATCTGTTGAAGCGCGCCTCCGAGTGGATTCGCACGGCGAAGACGCCTCTCATCGTTGCCGGCGGAGGGGTCCTCTATTCACAAGCCTCGGAAGCTCTCGCGCAGTTCGTCCAAGCGACAGGTATCCCGGTCTGCGAAACGCAAGCCGGCAAAGGTTCGCTGCCCTTCGACCATCCGCAGCAGCTCGGCGCCGTGGGAGTCACCGGTACGCCCGGGGCTAATATCGCAGCCCGCGAAGCAGACCTGATCCTCGGCATCGGCACGCGTTACAGCGATTTTACGAGCGCGTCAAAAACCGCATTCCAGAATCCAGACGTCCGCTTCATCAATATCAACGTCGCGGAATTCGACTCGTACAAGCACGCAGCCCTTCCCCTCACCGGCGATGCACGCCTCACCATCACAGAATTGCAGCAAGCCCTCGGCAGATTCTCCATCGAAGAAAGTTATCGCGCGAAGATCAACGAATTCCGCGCCCGCTGGGAAAATGAAGTGGACCGTATTTACGGAATTCACCAGCCGCCGCCCATCACCCAGGGCGAAGTGATCGGCATCGTGAACAATTTCACGAAGCCTTCGGATATTGTCGTCTGCGCAGCCGGCAGCTTGCCCGGAGACCTGCACAAGCTCTGGCGCACCCGCCAACCGGGTGGCTATCACATGGAATATGGCTTCTCGTGCATGGGCTATGAAATCGCCGGCGGCCTGGGCGCGAAAATGGCCGATCCCGCGCGCGAGGTGTACGTGCTGATCGGCGATGGCTCCTACCTGATGATGGCGCAGGAAATTGTCACTTCCATCCAGGAAGGTTTCAAGATCAACATCGTGCTGCTCGACAATCATGGCTTCTCCAGCATTGGCGGGCTCAGTCGCGCCTGTGGCAACGAAGGCATGGGCACAAATTATCGCTATCGCCGCACCGATAAAAATGATGGCAAATACGATGGCGATACACTACCCGTGGATTTCGCGGCCAACGCCGCCAGCCTGGGCGCCTGGATCGCGCGCGCCCAAACCGCGGACGAACTGAAAGCTGCGTTGACCGCCGCCCGCGAACAGCGCCGCACTTCAGTAGTCGTCGTCGAAACCTCTTACGACCAAAGAGTTCCCGGCTACGAATCCTGGTGGGACGTGCCCGTCGCGGAAGTTTCCGAACGCGATTTCGTGAAAGCCGCGCGCCGCAGCTACGAAGAGGCGCGCAAGAAGGAACGTTTTTTCTTTTAGATTTTCTCAGAATGCAAATTGTCGCTGCGGTTGTATTCAAGTAGTCGTCGCAAGAGCTTCCTTCGAAACTCGGGGCGCAAAGAGGTAAGGTTGCAAACATCCGCAGAAGCGGGCGCAGCGCAGACCGCAGCACCCAACAAGCCCCATCTCAAGCGCGCGCTGGGCCTGTGGGACTTGATCTACTACGGCATCATTCTCACTTCTCCCATTGCCGCCGTCCCGCTTTTTGGTGAAGGCCAGGTTCTTTCGCACGGCCACACCGTCGCGACGCTCCTGCTCGGAATGGTTGCGATGTCCGTCACCGCCATCAGCTTTGGCCGCATGGCCAGCGTCTATCCGTCTGCAGGTTCGGTGTACACCTACATCAGCCGCGAACTGAATCCGCACTTCGGATTCGTCGTCGGCTGGGCCATGTTTCTGGAATATCTTTTCCAGCCCATTCAGAACGCGCTGTACGCCGTGCTCGCCATTCAACGCATGACGCCACGCGTACCTTTCGCCATTTTGGCGGCTGTCACCGTCGGCTTCATCACCATTTTGACGGTGCAAGGAATAAAATTTACCGCGCGCACCAACGAAGTCCTGCTCGGTTTCATGCTGCTCGTCACTACCGTATTTATCGTCGAATCATTCCGCTTCATCGTCTTGCACCAGCATTTCGCCGGGCTGTTCTCGATGCATCCGATTTACAATCCGGCCACATTCAATCTGCGTGCGGTCGCGGCCGGCACCTCGCTCGCTGCGCTGGTGTTCATCGGCTTCGATGGCGTTTCCATCCTCGCGGAAGAGGTTCACAATCCCAAGCGCAACGTGCTGCTCGCCACGGTGCTGGTAGTGATCTTCACCGGACTTTTCAGCGGACTGCAGGTGTATCTCGCGCAGCGCGTCTGGCCCGATTACACCACGCTGCAAAACCCGGAAACCGCGTTCATGGACGTGGCTCGCATGGCGAGCGGTCCCGCGCTGTTCGCCGCGTACGGCGTCATGCTGCTCGTTTCCAGCATTGCCTGCGGCCTTGCCGGGCACGTGGGCGCGTCGCGCTTGCTGTACAGCATGGGTCGGGACGACGTTCTGCCGAAAAACATATTCGGCTACCTCAGCCCCAAAAAAAGCAATCCCGTGTACAACGTATGGATCGTCGGCGTCCTCGCCTACATCGGCGTGATCACCATCCCGTGGGAACACGCCGCGGAAGTAGTCACCTTTGGCGGGCTGCTCGCTTTCATGGGCGTGAATCTCGCAGCGTTCCGCCATTTCTGGTTTTCGCGCGAAGCTGTAGGCCATCGTAACTTCTTCGTGGATGCTTTCGTTCCAGGCTTTGGCTTCGTTTTCTGTCTTCTACTGCTGGTCAGCTTGCAAACATGGACGAAGTACGCCGGCCTCGCGTGGTTGGTGGTGGGGATCCTTTACGGAGGTTACAAAACGAAGGGATTCACTCGCCGGCCAAAATTAATTGACTTCAGCGAAACGTAGTCTGCGCGCGCACGACGAGACAAAAAAGAACGCCACTACCGCAAATCCCGTATGCCTGCGCTTTTTGCTATTCCTGGCTCGTGCTCCGGCGATTGCCCGCGCGAAACGTGCAGCGCAAATCCGCATGATTCGCGAATCCGCAATTCCGGCGGCAATTTCTTCACCGCAGCCTTGCTGCGATCCCCTGCAATCCGCCGGATAAGCAGTTCGACCGCCTCAATCCCGAGCTGGTGCTTCGGCAATTCCACTGTCGTCAGTCGCGGCCGAAAAACTCCCAGCCACGGATAATCGTCAAAACTCACCAGGCCAAAATCTTCCGGGCACCGCAAACCCATTTCTTCCGCGGCCTTGAGCAATCCCACCGTCATCAAATGGTTCGCCACATAAATTCCGTCGGGCCGGTGCGAAAGCAACGCATGCCCCGCGCGAAATCCGGATTCGATCCGGTAATCTCCTTCGATATCCAATTCCGGTTCGTACGGCAGCCCCTCCGCCTTCAATGCGTCGCGAAAGCCTTCCCAGCGCGCTTGCGCGTTGCTCACCTTGCGGGGTCCGCCAATTAATCCGATGCGCCGCCTTCCGGAACGCGCCAGGTGGCACACTGCGTCGTACGCGCCCTGGTAATCGTCGGTGATCACAGCGTCCTTCGTCAATTTCGGATACGTGCGCATCACCAGCACAAAAGGAATATTCACTTCCTTGATCATTTGCCGCAGCGACGGACGAAAATCCTCCGCGGCTTTCGTCAGTAGGATTCCATCCACGCGCTTCGAAAGCAGCAGCTCGACCGATCTTTCTTCTTTCGCGAGCGTGTCGTCGCTGTTGCACAGCAGCAAATTGTATCCGCGACGTTGCGCGGCATCTTCCGCGCCGCGAACCACCATGGGGAAGAAAGGATTGGCGATATCCGGCACGATCATTCCGATGGTGTGCGTCCGCTGGTTCGCCAGGCTCCGCGCTATCAAATTCGGACGGTAATTCAGTTTGCGGATCGCCGCTTCCACGCGCTTGCGCAGCTTCTCGCCCACGTGGCTCTTGTGATTCACCACTGCGGATACCGTGAAGACGGATACGTGCGACAATTTCGCGACATCGTAGATGCTCGCCGTCCTGCCCGATTTTTTGCGCCCCACTTTTTTCACGCCAGTCATTTGTAGCTGCCTTGTATCACAAAAGCGCCCATCGCCGCGCTGTCAGCGTTCCCGCACCGCGCGCCGCTCAATAGTCTATGACAACCGGCCGCTGTTTTCTTGCCGAGTTATAAATTGACTCAAGAATTACCATATCGCGATGTCCCTGCACGCCGTCGCTTTCCACCGGCCGGCGATTCTGAATCGCCGAAGCGAACTCCTTGATCTCCAGTCCAAATTCGTCCACGATCGCGAACTTCCGGTCAAGCGTGCGCTCACCGATCTTCCCTGTCAGTCGCCGCACCTCATCGAAAGGAAACGCAGGAGTTAGCGACGCCCAGCCCTTCGTCCCCTGCACGTATATAAAGGATGATAAAACCGCGCCGTACGACGCGCTGCCTTGCGTCACCAGCCCGCTCGGGAACTGCATGCGAAAAGTAATTCCTTCCTCGACGTCCCAGAACGTCACCGTGTCGCGAGCCCAGCTCTGCGCGCTCACCTCCGCCGGATCTTCTTTCACCAGCCAGCGCGTAGTGTTCACGCAATACACGCCCAAATCCATCAGCGGTCCGCCGCCCGCCAGATTCGAATCCGCCATCCACGGCAACGATTTTCCGGGCAAATACAATTCGCTGAACGCGGTATGGATCATGTCAATCCGGCCCAGCGCGCCACTCTGAATCAATTGCTTCAGGTACAGAGTGCTAGGCTCGAAATATTTCCGGTACGCAGTCATCAGCAGCACGCGATTTCGCCGGCATGCGTCCACCATTCGCGTGGCCTGCTCGGCGGTGGCAGCCAGAGGTTTCTCGCACAACACGTGTTTGCCGGCCTGCGCCGCCTGCACTGTGAAGGATTCATGCAGACCATTCGGCGTCGCTACAAAAACCGCGGATACTTCAGGATTCGCCAAGCACTGCGGGTACTCATCGTTGCTGTAGTACGCGCTGGCCTTGAATCTGCGTGCCACCCGCGCGGCCTTGTCCTTATCTCTGCTGACGACCGCTACGAGTTTTGCGTTCTTGCACTTCGCGAAGCTCGGCAGGACAAATCCTTGCGCGATGGTCCCCAGTCCGACGACCGCGAACCCAACCTTTTCTCCGCCAGCCATGGATTGGACATCTCCCCAGAATTCACGACGCTAGCGCTAATCGTTTCCTGAATTTGTAGCGGCCCGCGTTAGGGTGCCAGTCATGACGCGATAACCGGCGATGCCACCGTTCTGGCCTCGCGCTTCAGCTAACTCTCGCGGTCCGCGCGCCCCAGCCGCTGATTTCGAATCGCCTTGTGATCCAGACCACGTAGTTCCTCGCTCGCGCCCAGCACTTTCTCGATCGCATCTGCAATCGAGTCCACATCCGCGATGCTCCCCACGAACAAATGATGCGGGAACCACACCGCCTCATGGTATGCAGCGCGATCCGCGACCGGGCATGAATACATATTCCGCAGATCAAGCGGTTTCTCGCGCCCCCAACTCAGAGCAGGGAAGTCCTCCGGCTTCAACGGGAACAGAGAACTCTTATACACCGGCTCGTAGAAAAGCCCATCGCAAGGGATGCCTTCCAGTTGCAGCGCACCGACAAACGCCGCGCGTGGAATGTCGTTTGCTTTGTCCGCAAAATACTTGAACATGAAGCCGTAAGGCGCGAGACGTGTAATCCGAGGTTCGGGCTTCAGCAATTTGATCGCAGGGTTATTTTGCAATCGCGATTCGAAATGCTTCACATTCTTTTCGCGCGTCGCGGCTTGCTGCGGCAACCGCTCCAGTTGCGGTCCCAGCACAGAGGCCTGCAGTTCGCTCAGCCGGTGATTGTATCCAATGATGCGGTGATGATATTGGTCCGTCAGGCTGGCGCGTCCCGCGTTGATGTAACTCTGCACCAGCTCCATATATTCAAGCGTGTTGGTGATCACTGCGCCGCCTTCGCCGGAGGTGATCAGCTTGCTGGATTGAAAGCTGAACGCTCCCAGATCTCCCATGGAGCCCGCGCCTTGCCCCTTCCACATCGCGCCGTGTGCATGCGCGCAATCCTCAATTACTTTCAAATTGTGTTTCTTCGCGATGCGCAAAATCTCGTCCATGTCCGCGAAGCGCATCCCCAGGTGCACAGGCAAAATCGCCTTGGTCTTTGGCGTGATGGCCTGCTCGATGAGCTTCGTGTCCAGACAATATGTCTCCGGATCCACATCCACGAACACCGGCACCGCGTTGAGCAGCAACACCGGCCCCACCGTTCCTTCCCATGTGTACGCCGGAACGATGACTTCGTCTCCGGGACGGATCTGAATCGCCTTCAGGCATGCTTCAATCGCCACAGTCCCGGTGCTCACACACTGACCGTATTTCGCGGACTGGAACGCAGCAAACTTCTTCGCAAATGCATCCGCGTATTTTCCGGGGAATGGCTGGCCACCCCACTTCAAGCTGGTAAAAGCGTCCTCCAGTGCGGCAAATTCTTCCTTCGTGGCGAAAGGCCACGGAGTGAACGGCGTCTTGCGTACGGGTTCACCACCGGTAATCGCGAGTTTTCCCACGTGCCAGTCTCCTATCCGAATATTGAATCTAGGAAATGTTGCCTATGCCTGCGAATCCGCATCTGCCGTTACGTTGCATCACTAAACTTCCGGATTTGGAATCAAGATATCGCGCACCATCGCATCCAAATCGTGGCATGCGGTAATAAACTGCCGCAGAGTCCGCCGCGTCGGCGCGAAAGAATCGAATTCCTCGATCCTCAGACCGCCCTCGGTGTTCGCGCGCCGAAAATCCGCGAATTTCCTGGAAAGTTCCTCCACAATCTCCGCGCGCACCGGTTCATCAATTCGCGAACGCACCTCGATGTCGCTGGCATTGAATCGGACTTGCCAGGGACACGGCGGCGAAATCACCATGTCGCCGCCAATGAATTCGCTCCAGTGCATGTGATTGCGAAACGCCGCCGAAAGCAGCCGGATGCGATAGCCGCGCTCTTTAAATACCTTGTACGCCTTCTTCAGCACCGCGACGCCGGCCCATTCCAAATATCCCGGATCAATCGCGATATTTTCTTTATCCATCACGACCTTGAGCCAGTCGTCCAGACGCCCCACCATCAGCGTGCACACCGGCCCCATGCTCGCGATTTCCTTGCCTTCCTTCGCGCGTCGCTGCAAGCCGCGCTCCACCGCTTCGGCCACGGCGATGCACTGCGGCAAAGTGAACGACACGGTCGCGTTGATGCTCACCCCACGGTACGTAGCTTCTTCGATCGCCGGAATTCCCGCGCGCGTCACCGGAATTTTCACGATCATATTCGGCGCGAGCGCGCTAAATTCCACCGCCTGCTTTACGATCGCTTGGCTGTCGCGAAAAAGTCGCGGGTCGGTTTGAATCGAAAGCCGGCCGTTCCGGCCGTGTTGCGCATCGAAGATTGGTTTCAGCAGCGCTGCGGCGCGGATGGAAATTTCGCGCACCAGCTGCCAGGCGAGCTCATCTTCAGTCGCCGTGGGCAGCTCCTTGATCAATTCCTGAATGCGCCCTTTCCAGAAACCCATCTCCTTCTTCAGCACTCCCACCACAATCACCGGATTGCACGTCGCGCCCACCGCGCCATGCTCGATCGAATAGGTCAACTCTTCAATCGAAGCGGAATCATTCCACAGACAGGTGGGGGTAGTTTGCGTCATCTTGTGCAGGGGGCTTTTGTAAATAGTTTCAGTGGCGCGCTTCATGTTGTCCGTCCATCAAATTGCGGCGGCGTCCCGCCGGCTCTTCTTTTATTTGCAGCTTCAGCAAGCGTCGTGCGTGCAAAAAACCCTCTACGTCACGATGCCGCCCGCACATCCGTGGGCGCAACTTCAACTGGCTTCGCCTGCAAGTACGATTTCTCGGCAGCGACCGCGATGGCCAGCGCTTTCAACCCATCGTCGCCCGTAACACGCGGCGGCAGATCGTGCAGCATGTTGTGCACAAAATCCCGCAACTCGGCGAGATAAGCATCAGCAAACCGCGTCAGAAAATGATCGGCGAGGCTCCGTTCGCCGCCTCGCGCTGTCAGCAAAACCGCCGGCGCATGTTGCAGGCTGCCAATGAAGATCGAACCCTTCGATCCGATGATCTCGGTGCGCACGTCATACCCGTAAACAGCCTGCGCGTACGATTCCACGTTGCCGATGGCGCCCCGGCGGTACGTCAGATTCACTACGCTTGCCACCAAGTCTCCGTACGTTGCCAGCTCCGGCCGAGTCGTCGTCGTCGTGTACGCATGCACCGCGCTCACTTCATCCTGCATCATCCAGCGCGCCAAATCGAAATCGTGAATCGTATTGGTGTAAAACAACATTCCGTTGATGCGCGATTCGTATGCCGCAATAGGACCCCACTCCTTATCGCGCCCCAGCGATTTGAAAATCACCGGAACCCCAATTTCGCCGGCTTCGATTCGTTTCATCGCGGCTGCATACGCAGGGTCGTAGCGCCGCATGAAACCCACCTGCAATCGCCGCCCCGATTTGGCTACCGCATCTATTGCCGCGCGCGCATCGGCAAGATTCAATGCCAGCGGCTTTTCGCACAGCACGTCCTTCCCGGCGCGCACCGCCGTCTCCACGGCTTTCGCGTGAAATTTGTCCGGTGTAGCGATCAACACCGCATCCAGATCCTTGCGCTCCAGCATTGCTTCCAAACTGCTGTACCAATTCTCGATTTCGAGTTCCTCGGCCACCATGCGCGCGCGTTCCGCCGAAGCGTCTGCAATCGCTACCAACCGCGCCTCCGGCACCAGTCGCCGTAGATTTTCCGCGTGGCGTTTCCCCATTTCCCCAACGCCCAGCACTCCCACTCCCAGCTTCTTCATTCAAACTTCTCCCTCGGATCTTAGAAACTGTCCTGTGAACGTCGGGACCGGAAGAGCAAGCTCCGGCCCAAAATCACTCCGACGTTCTCGCTCCTAACGCGCGCCCGCCGCCAAACCCAAATCACTCACGACTCCGCGGAGATATTTCAAACTCGCCGCCACGCTCTCGGCCGGCGGTATCGGCGTGGCGCCGAATTTCACATCCTGCTCCACTACTGACCATCCCGAATATCCGTTCTTAACGAGCGTGCGGAAAAACGACGGAAAATCAATGTTCCCCTGCCCAATCACCGTGAAAACTTTGTGTTCGATGGCCTCCTCAAAAGTCCACTTATTGCGCCGCGCCTCTTCCAACACATTCATATTGCAGTCCTTGATGTGCACAAAGCGCAGCTTGCTCTTATATTTCTCCGCCTCTTTCACAGAATCGCCGTATCCGTAAACGCAATGTCCCGTATCTAAACACAACCCGACATTCGTGTGCGAAGTCGCGTCGTAAAAACGTTCGCACTCCTCCGGCGTCTCCACATATGTCGCCACATGCGGGTGAAACACCAAATCCAGTCCAAACTCGTTAGCCACCTTCTCCGCATCCGCCACGATTATCCCAATATGCTTCCACTGTTCTGCGCTCAACGTAGGGCAATCTTTGTCATAAGCCCGTCCCGAAAATGCATTCCGCTCCGGCGACTGGTCATCCGCAATCACCAAAAACGGCGCCTTCAAAGTCGCCAGCAAATTTCCCACCTTGCGAATTCTCTCCATTACGGCCTGGCCAGCCGCGGGATCCGTCATTTTCACCGGCACGAACGAAGCCAGCAGCTTCAGCTTGCGCTTTTCAAGTTGCGGCTGAAGAATTTTCGGATCGGTGGGGAAAAATCCGTACGGCCCCAACTCCGATCCCGTGTAACCCGCTTCTACCATTTCATCCAGCATCTTTTCGTAGGACTGCTCCCACGACGGCCCCGGATAATCCAGAACTCCCCAGCTATCCGGTGCGGAGGCAAATAGAAATCGTTCGCTGATTGCGCTCATGCTTTCCTCTCTCGACACATAGTGAAATTCTTCGCGCGACTATCGTCAAGCCTACTGCCACGGCTGCAGCACCACTTTCATTGACTCCGCTTCCACTGATTTCTTCATCGCCGCATCCACATCCCGCAATCCAAACCGGTGCGTCACAAATTCCCGCAGCGGATAATTCTTCATGTAACGCGCCATCTGCCGCATGCTCGGCCCGTAAGCCGCCGGCTCTTCGCCGCCCACGCCCAGAATCCGCACATTCTTCGCGCAAATATGCCGGTGTGGGCTAATCGGCACCTCGCCCAAATCTGAAAAATTCCCGGCCTCCACCAGCAATCCGCCGACGCGCAACATCTCCAGCGCCTCGGGCACCGCTTCTGGCACTCCGGCACATTCAATCACCATGTCCGCGCCGCGCCCGTGCGTCAAATCCTTCACCATCTGCAGGCGCTCTCCCTTCGACATCGTTCCGACATTCACCGCGAAGTCCGCGCCCAACCGCTTCGCAAAATTCAAGCGGTACTCCGATTTATCCACCGCGATAATCGTCCCCGCGCCCAGCATGCGTGCCTTCATCAAGAAACACATCCCCAAAGGACCGACGCCGAGCACGACCACCGTGTCGTCGAAACGAAATGATTCATTCGGGAACGCGGACATCTGTTTCGCGCGGTCCAGCCCCACCGACACCGCGAAGATCTCCGTCAGCACTGCCACTTCTGACGGCAAATCATCCGGCACTTTCACCAGAAAACTTCCCGGCACCACATACATATACTGCGACCATCCGCCAAACAGATACGGCGGATTCTTCGCGCTTAGGTAGTTGCCATAGTCCGTCGTCTTTTCGCAGCAATAGTAAGGAAAATCGTGCCGGCAGTAATAGCACTCGCCGCACGCCACATTCGCGCCGACGACCACGCGATCCCCCTCGTGGAGCGCCACGCCCTCAAAGTCCGCGTACTTTCCATCCCCACCAATCGCCGCGATCGTTCCGACATTCTCATGTCCCTGAATGATCGGAAATTCGAGCGCGCGGCCGCCGTACTGCGCGGTGTAACCCTGAAACGTGTGCTTGTCCGTTCCGCAGATCCCGGACATTTCCATGCGAATCAGCACACAACCAGCAGCGGGTTCCGGCAGAGGGTATTCGCGTATCTCGTACTTCCCGGGTTTCACTAACGTCGCTGCAAGAACGCCTGGGGCCGGCATAATCGTGTACTCTTTGCCCTGCTAAATCCTGCTAGCTCCCGTACAAATCTGCTCGTCAACTTCCGATGTAGACCGGGAGATGCGTTGCATCCGGTCCCCGCAGGATGCGTCTTTCGGTCTGACCTCTCCGTCTGCTTCCTTTAGAAATTTAGCTTCAAAGAAAGCTGGCCGACGCGCCGGCAGAGTACCGGACTTCGCCGAACGAACTCCAAAGGCGCGAAGCCGCCTGCGCGCGGGATCGCAGTTAAACCCGGTGATCCCGCTTGGCGTTAGGAACTGAGTGTGATTGAAGATGTTGAAAAATTCAGCGCGAAACTGGAGGTCGAAGCGCTCAGTGATCTTTGTGTCTTTAAGCAGTGCAAAGTCCCATTGGTTAATTCCCGGCCCGTGGAAAAACCGCCGCCTCGCATCACCCTCTGTGCCCAGAGCTGAGGGTCCAAACGCCATGGTATCGAGAAGTATTGGCCGCCTGTATTTCGCGGGTTCTCTTTTCCAACCGGCCCACAATCTGATCAGGCGTGTCCACCGGCAGCGTAATCGGCCCACCGAAGGCAGTCCCGAGCAACGACTGGTCATCTGTTTCGACCATCGTGACAGGTAGTCCGGTGGCAAACTTCGTGATTCCGCTGATGATCCATCCGTTGGTCAGGCGCTTCGGCCCGCTCAATTTATCAATTGGCAGCGTGTAGGTATAGCTCGCTACGAAATTGTTCGTGCTGTCAAAAGCGGAAAGGCCGCGGCTGAGCCGGTGGTTAATCGGATTGATTTGCTCGCCATACCCTGAAGAATCGTCGAACGATTTGCTCAAGGTGTAACCGACCAACGACTGCAGGCGTCCGCTGGTGTGCTTGTAGCTAACTTGCAAGGAATTGTAAGAAGAGGAGCCCGCGGTAATGAAATACGAATCGTTGCCGAACGGAACGATCGGCGTACCGTTTGGGAGCGTTGTGCCGGGGAAATTTAGTCGCGTGCCCGGCTGAAAACCACCACCCGGCAAAGCGTAAACTAGATTTTCGTTCCCGGGGCCGCATGTGGTATTCGTCGTTCCCACCGCAATCGCGTCCCGCGGCCGCAAGTTGGAGGCACAGCGACGGACTTCCCGGATTCGCGGATTCTGAAGCAAGCAGCCGGTGAGCTTGGGTCCCCACATAACTCACGGTCAGCAAATCCGCCCGGCTGATCTGATGTTCGATGGACAGTTCATATTCTTCCGCGTAGGGTAGGCGGTTCTGGTTGTTAAAGGCTGGCGAACTGCCGATCGTTCCGAAAGCGTTAAAGAAATCAGTCAAGTTATCGAACGGTGGGCCGGTGGCAGGATGTTTGGCGGAGAAATACAGCGGCGGCTGGGTCACCGGGAAGAAGTTTGTAATGGACGAGCCGGCGGATCGGTTCGTGAACGGCGCGGCAAACGTCGGCTGACTCTGCCCCGTATAGTTTCCGAACGGAGCATCTCCAATTTCATTGAAGTTCGTGGCGCCTTCAAAGGTGCTGTAGAAGATGCCCCAACCAGCACGCAGGCTTGTCGTCCCGGACTTGCCCAAAATCTTGCCGAGCAAGCCGTCATAGTCTCCGAACGAATACGCCAAGCCCAACCGCGGCGCAAAGTTGTTCCAACGCGTGGGCGCCAGCGTGCTCGGAACTCCGGGATCCCCTGGAAACACCCAGCCTGTCGGTGAGCCGGGGAAAACAACGGATTGTTCCCCGGGAATCAAGGTCTGAATTTGATTGTACTTCTCTTTCCACGGAGCGCTGACGTCGTATCGCAGCCCATAATTGAAAGTCAGGTTGGATTTCACGCGCCAGCTATCTTGCGCCGTAGAAGCCTAGATAAAAATTGCGGCCATACGAAGGATAAGACTGGCCCTGCACGAATTGACTCGGTGCGCCCAGCAGAAAGTCCACAAAGTCATTCCCGGTTTCGCTGGGCTGGCCGTTGAAATTGCTTCCGAAGAAGAAGTTCCCGTTTGAAACGTTATCAATCAGGTCTTCTTCGAGTTGGTCGTAGTGATACTGTCCGCCGAACTTCAGCGTGTGGGTACCCACAATCCGGCTGTAGTTGTCCACTATCTGATAAATGTTATCGATCAGGCCGTTCGGGCGGCTGGGCACTCCGATCACGAAGTCGTTAAAATCAATTTCCGGAACGCCTTCGAGTGCAGGCACAAGCGGCACGATTCCCGGAGCGCCGTTCGCGCCGGAAGCAAAGCCGAGGCTCGCCAGCGTCACTCCCTTTCCGCCCTGCGGTTGATTGAACAAAGTATCGAGGCGGAAATAGCCCAAGCGAAACTCGTTTACCGATGCGGAGCTGAATGTCTTCGTGTCACCCAAACTTAACGTTGTACGTTGTGCCCGTTCCCATCCACGCTAAAGCCCGGATAAAGGGGTGCGTTGCCCGGCCAGTAGGGACTGAGTTTGGTTGAACTTGTCCCAGTAAAAATACGCCGTCAGAAGCCCGAAACCGGTGTTGGCGTCTACTCGTCCGCTGAACTTGTTGTCGGTCGAGATTTATTGCCTCCGGCATTGGTAATATGGTCCGTGCCGTTCCGCACTATTCGGTCTGATTAGCAGGCAGAATGAATGGCAAAAGGTTCGCGGAAATCGGATTGAAGGCTGTCGGCGACAGTGTCGCGTTAGGTAACACGCATTGCGTGGTGGTCGTGCAACCCACCGGGTAATAATGTTCTTCACCGGATCACCGCGCTGGCCCAAGTTGCTTGCTCAATACCGACGCCCAGTGCCCGCTCCGTCCGCTCTGCACCGTGTTGGACTGCCGTTGGAAGCCACGATGCTGCCGATCCCGACGATAAATCGCCGCCCTCCAGCGGCTTCGTCGGAGCTCCGGTGATTATTTGAGTCTGGCCTTGAATTACGCCGGTTTCCTTGGTAGTCAGCGAAGAAAAAGATTTTGTCGCGCTTGATCGGCCCGCCGAATGTTCCGCCAAATTGGTTTTGGTGGTACGCACCGCGTGTTCCTTGAATGCAAAGTAATTGGCGGCGTCGAAATCCGTATTGCGCACGAACTCGAAAAGATTCCCGTGGAAACCGTTTGTGCCGGACTTGGTGACCACGTTAATCAAGCCACCGCTATAGTTGCCATATTCCGCGTCGGGATTGTTCGTTAGGATGCGAAATTCATAAATCGAATCAAGATTCGGAATCGCTCCGGCGCCGGAAAATCCCAACTCCTGCACCAGAATTCCATTCAGGATGAACCCGTTTTCCGATTCGCGCATGCCGTTCACGGATACCGCGCCGGAATTCAAATCGCCGGATACTAGTGGTGCCGCAAAGCCCGCCGAAATAAATGGCCCAGCGTAAGCACCCGTCATTTGCGACGCGGTCTGCGCCACGCCCGGCTGCAAACCGAGCAAATCGGTGTAGCTGCGGCTCACCAGCGGGACGTCCGTCATTGTTTTGCCGGTGATCACTTCGCCCATTTGTGTGCTCTCGGTATCCACGTGCAAAGCGTCGCTGGATACTTCCACCTTCTCCGTCGTCGCGCCCACCTCCAAATGTACGTCAATCACCAGCGCCGAGTTCACGTCCAGAACCAGTCCCGTCTGTGAATAACCCTTGAATCCGCTCTGTTGCACGCTGATTGTGTAGTTTCCCAGCGGAAGCGATTGGAAGGAATAGAATCCCTGCGTGTTCGTTGTCAGCGTGGTAGCCACGCCTGTTTCCACGTTTGTCGCGGTCACGGTCGCACCCGCGACTACTGCGCCGCTGGGATCAGTCACCGTCCCGGAAATGCTGGCGGTCACGCCGGCCAGCAACCTTCCGCAAGTGAACAGCGCCAATGCGAAAATTAGAACGCTCAAAGACTTTCCAAGTCGTGTGCTTCGCATTCCCCACCCCCAAGTTTGTTGACGCTCGATCGAATCGGACCTTCCGAGCCGGCGGATACTCGGCTCATCCCCGCGATTCCTGCTGCTTCGTGCGAGCGATACCGTTAAAACAGTCTAACCGGTTATTCCTTGAAAAGGCTTATAGTGTAGCCTCCACCCTTTGTCAAGATGTTTCGCGGCTGCACTGGGACCGTGTACATTCGCGCCCAGCACATGCTAAGTCCCTAAGTGCTCATCGACTTGATCGCGCTGAAAATCACACTGTTCTCGCGCTTCTCTCCCTCTTCCCCCGCGTTTCCGCCAATAAACACGCTATTTCTTGACGTGCCCGAGCGGTTTGGCGAGCTGCTGTTCTCGGATTTGCTCGCGGAACGTCCGGCCTCGCCACGCTGCGTGCCGCGCTCACCGCCATCCGCAGCCAGATTTATATAACCGATTAGAAATATGAATTGTGCGCTGGCAGGGCGCGTCGCTCAAATGCGGCGCCGCGAAAGCTTGACTCCGCTGCTTATTTTATCGGCTGTCAGGAACGATGTTGGACGCGGGCCAGTGCGCTGGCTGCGCGTTGACGTTGGCCGTGATGGAGACTGCACCGTCAACAGGTTTCACGTCAACGTTGTAGCCGTCCATTTCGATCAGAGGTAAGTCTCCCTGCAGGTCCTTCGTCGCGAATTCGATGGAAACGGCAGACGATTCGCCAGGCACCAGTGAAATATAGTTGTCGGAGTAGAAGACCGGCAGCACGCGCCGTCCGCTCTTCTTTTGATGCAGCTGCAGGTGCGAAAGCAAAGCGACGTGGCTGGTGTTGTTGTGCAATGTGACGGTCAGTACAGTCTTGTCCGCGTCGGTGCGCGCACTCGCTTCGGCGTCGAGCGTGACCGTCGGCAGACTCATCAGCCCTTCGAATTGATCCTGAGCAACATGCTGCCAATAAAAATTGCTCGAGAGCAGCTGGCCGCTCGCATCGTTAAGCTCGAGCTTGATGAAATAGACTGGGCTGATCCGCGCGCTCACTTCGATTGACGCGACCTTGATCGTGCTGCTGCCGGGAACCTGCGCCACCGGATAGGTTTTTTGTGAATCAAGCGTGCCGTCCAAACGATAAATCAGCGCCTTCACCGTGAGCGCGTTCAGCGCGTCCGGGTGATTGTTGACCACTTCAATGTTCCGGTTTTCTTCATTGAACTGCACATGTACGGTTTCCGAAGCCTTCTTCACGGCGTACAAAGCGGCGTTGGGCTCCAGATCGTAATGGTAAAGCTGCCAAACGAAGCTCGGCTGCGCCGGGTGACTCATCCAGGTAATCACGCCCGTCGTGGTTTTGAACATTTCGGAGTTACGCCCTTCGTACATGGCGCGGAAAGCTTCATAGGTGGCCAGCTGTCCCTTCTGCACGAAGTCCGCAAGATTGCGAATGTGCCCATAGCGCACCGCGAGGGAAGTGGGGAACTCATCGCCGCGTTGCGCGCCCGCCGCCATGTCATGCTGCGCCCAATCGTCGTTGATCGTCTCCCAATCTTTTTGCGGCATCATCCCCTGAATCGATTCGATTGTCGGAATCGAAACGGATCCAGTCTCGGTCTTGAAGCTTTCGTGAATCACATAAAAAAACCGCGGCGATCGCCAGTAATAAGGACCATGCGAAGCGACCCCGCGTCCTGCAGAAGAATTCGATTGGTACAGCCGCGTCGGGTCCAGGCGGCCCATCAGCGTCTGCAACGTGTCATCAAGCTCTTTCGGAGGATAGCCTTCATTACGCGCGCACCACAGCGCGATGGATGGATGGTTACGGTAGCGCAGGACTTTATCGGTGACGTTTGCGAGATAGGTGGGAATATCGCTGACGTCCGGACCGTCATTCGGATTGGGCTGAAAGAATTCATCCCACAGCAGGATTCCATATTTGTCCGCCATGTCGTAGAAATCGGGGCTGGTGCTCTGTCCCACCCAGTTGCGGATGATGTTCAAATTCGCCAGCGCGTGCATGTGAAACTGCGCGTCCAGCCTCTCGCGCGGAATCCGCTTCATCCCTTCGTCGAGGCCCCAATTGCCGCCGCGCGCCATCACCCGAACTCCGTTTACTGAAAGCGTCAGGTTCTCCGAGCCGGCCACCTGGTATTCGATCTTGCGAATACCAAACTGTTGGGTGTTACTGTCCGAGGAAGTCTTTCCGATGTCGAAGCGCAGCGTGAGCGTGTACAAGTTCTGTGCGCCGTAACCGTTCGGCCACCATAACTTCGGATCGGAAATGTGCAACTCCGGCGTGGATTTGCTATCCAGCGCGACCGATTCCGCGCCGTTCGCTGCGATTGTCACGGATTTGTGGAAGGTAATCTCACCGTCGTGCGGATTTTGCGCGTGCGCGTTCGATGGCGCGTTCTGCGGCTGTGCGTTTTGCAATCGAATCACGCCCGTAAGGGTCCCGGTGACGGGCTTCGCTGAATTGTTCTCCAGCGTAGCGGAAATATGCAAGTCCGCGCTGTCGTGCGTCGCCGACAAATCGCTGGTAATAAATGGATCCTTTACAAGGACCGGCCCGGTTGCATCCATCGTTACCGGCAGCCAGATACCCGTATCACGATCGCGAATGGCGGGGAGCCAGTCCCAGCCAATCGTCGAGAGAAACGTCGGACCATCAATCGCCGTCTCACCACCGTTCTGGCCCACGCCGAGCGCAACAGTATGTTCGTGCGGCACCCCAGGATGCGGCTGCGGCGCAACCAGCACAGCCAGCACGGCACGGCGCCCCGGCTGCACAAATTGCGAGACGTCGAAATCACCCCGTATGAACGCGCCGCGCATAGTCCCGGCCTCGTGGCCGTTCACCCAGATCTGCGCGCTGTAGTTGATGCCGCCGAAATGAATCCAAATATGGTGGCCCTTGTACGCCGCCGGCACGCTGAACGTGGTGCGATACCAATAGCTGGTCTTGTTCAGACTCTCCGGAATCGCTCGCATGTTCTCGCCATACAACGGCTCCGGGTATACGCCGTTGTTCACCAACGTAGTAAGCACGGTTCCCGGCACCGTCGCGGCATACCAGCCCTGCGGCTCGAAATGGGCTGACGAAATGGTGGAGGCTTCTCCCCCTACTTTCCCAGCGTCCTGCATTTTCCAGCCATCAATCGTTTGTGTTGTCGCCTGCGCCCACAGGGATACTGGAACGACAATCGCAACTAGAGCAAAAAGGCAAAATTTCATTGGCGTGATTCCCCTTTTGTGGGAAATTTTCAAAAATAATTAGACGATGTGTCGGCAATCGCGGTTCCAGCCTGTTGCCGCGCGTCCCCGCTATCGCGTAGGCACAAATTTATGGCGCAGGCACGAACCGCACGCAAACAGGCGACGGAACGTGCAGCTCCGGTCCGCTTCGCGTAAGGTGCCCCGTGCTCGGATCCACGCGAAAAACCACGATATCGTCGGAATCTTGGTTCGCCACCAGCAGCCAAGCTCCCGTAGGATCAAGCTCGAAATTCCGCGGCGTTTTTCCGCCGGTCGAAACAAATTCCAGTGGCGTCAGCGTGCCGTCCTTCGCGTTGACAGCAAACACCGCGATGCTGTCGTCCCCGCGATTCGAAGCAAAAAGAAATTTGCCCGAAGAGTGTATTTCAATTTCCGCCGCCTCGCTGGCTCGCGCAAATCCTTTAGGGAGCGCGGAGACAATCTGCAATTCACTGAGCGTGCCGTTCGCCGCATCGTAGGCGTATGTCACCACGGTGGATTGCATTTCGTTGACCACATATAAATGTCGGCCCGCGGCATCAAACACCAGGTGCCGCGGCCCTGCGCCCGGCACTGCGCGCACGATTTGCGGGTCGCTGGCCAAAGTCCCCGCGGCCGCGTTGAAACTGTACACCAGCAGCTGATCGAGCCCCAGGTCCGCGACGATTACAAAACGATTGTCCGGCGAGAATACCGCGGCGTGCGCGTGCGGCCCCTCCTGGCGCTCCTTATTCACACTCGATCCTTTGTGCTGCACGAACGCCGTGGCTTCTCCGAGGCTTCCGTCCGCCAGCAACGGAAATACAGTAACGCTTCCCGCGTCGTAATTGGAAACCAGCGCGTATTTTCCGCTGCGATCCAACGCAATGTGAGCCGGCCCTGCGCCTCGCGACGAAACTTGATTCAGCAGCGTAAGATTCGCGGTCTTCGGCTGGATAGCGAATGCGCTTACCGCCCCGGTGGGCTGGCCATTGAATTTCTGAAATCTCATTGACCGCGTAAAGAAATTTTCCACTTGGGGCAATCGCGAGAAATGAAGGATTGGCGCTCTCGGCCGCCAGTCCCTGCGAAGTGGACGCGCCGGTCGCGGAATCGAAGCGGTACGCGTAGATTCCCTTGCTGCCGTGATCGGTGTAAGTGCCAACATAAAAACGAGACTTCTGCCGCGCCGCGTCCGCAGCATTTCCAACCATGGAAAGCGCGCCTAGCGCTAGAGCCAGCAGCGGCAGTAGAGTCAGAGCTGTCGAACGGCGGCGATATTGGGTAAAAGACATTCGTCGCACCTCGAAAGTTTTTGCCTGCCGGAATCGAACGCTCCAGGCGCTATCCCAGCGCTTCATTTTCAACCGGTTCAGGAATCGCCTCGATGCGCCCCAACAAGAAGATATAACCCACAATCCCCAGAAAAAGAATCACAGTGCAGGTAGCGAATGCCGCCGCGAAGGAATGTGTCGCGGAGACGATGTAACCCGTCACGATGGGCGCCGAGATCGCCGCGATCTGCCCGCAGAAATTCACAATCCCGCTAACTCGGCCCACGCTCTCGCGCGGCGCGATCAGTGAAGGAACTGTCCACCCTACCGGCGCGGCTGCCGCCAAACCTCCCAGCGCCAGACTGATCCATACCAGCGCGGCCATTGGACTATGCGCCCTCGCGGTGCCCAGAATTGCCAGGCCCATCGCCATGCCCCCGACCATAACACTTTGGCGAACGCGGTTCGCATCCCATCCCCGCTGAATCAACGCATCCACCAGCCAGCCGCCCACCAGCAAATCCGTGAAAGTCGCCCACAGCCACGGCACGCTGGTGTAGAAAACGGAGTGCAGCAAATCCACATGCTGCGAAATCGAAAGGTACGTGGGTAGCCAGTTCAGCAGCACAAAGAAAGTGTAATTGTAAGCAGCCCATCCCAGTGCCAGTCCATACACTTTGCGCCGGCGCAGCAGATAACCGAGCGAGGCACCTCTTCGCCCTGCGGTCGCATCTTCCGGCTGCGCCCCGTCGTCGGCGAGGAATTGCAGCTCCCTGGCGGAAAGCCCGCGATCTTCGCTGGGATTGCGGTAGATCGCGTAAAACAATACGAAATAAATAAAACTGATGAACCCTGTCGCCGCAAAACTCCAGCGCCAGCCAAAACGTAAGACCAGCAAACCGATGAAGGGAACTCCGATGGCCGTCGAGAATTTTGCTGCTGCATCGGTGATCGCCATCGCCAGGCTTCTTTCTGTGCGGCCGAACCAGTATCCAATCGCTTTGGCATTCGCGGGAAACGTGGGCGATTCGCTTACTCCCAAAAGCAGCCGCGCGCCTAAGAACCAGTTCAATCCCGGAGCCAGCGCCCCGCCAAACGAAGCCATGCTCCAAAGCAAAGTGCTAACCCGCCCCACGCGGCGCACTCCCAGCCGATCGAGCAAAACTCCCGCTGGCATCTGCATCAGCGCATACGTCCAGCTGAATGCGCTGGAAAGGTAGCCGAACGCAATCAGCGACATTCCGAAGGAAACGTTAAGCGCTTCGCGGGAAACCGAGAGGTTAATCCGGTCGAAAAAGCTGACCAACACTCCGAGGGCCAGCAGAAATGCGATCCGCCATCGCCTCCGCGGCACTCTCGACGAGCTCGGATCGGTTCGCGGCAAGGAAGCTCCGAAAAAAAGTGAATATCAGATCGTCTCGCGGCACGTCACGCCGGTCCCGCACCGCAAGCGCTCCTCGCGTCCTTGCCTAAACGCCTGCAACTTCAGGCAGAATGTGTCGAACCGGAAGCTGCCGCAGGCTGCGCCCAGATTTCGGTGATTTCTTCCAGACTGCGACCTTTTGTCTCTGGAACCAGCCAGCCCACCAGAATGATCGTCAGCAGCGCGCCGCCACTGAAGCACCAGAACGTCCCATCCGAGCCGAGATTTTTCTGCATCACCGGAAATAATTGATTGCCGAGGTAACCGACCAGCCACAACGCTGTGGTTGCGATCGACATCGCGCGTCCGCGAACTTTCGTCGGATAAATTTCGGAAATAATCACCCAGCACGCCACGCCATTACCCACCGCGTGCCCCGCGACGAAGCTCATCACGAAAATCAGAATCGCGAGGCCGCTGCCGTGCACGTAATATAGCCAGCCCACCGCCGCGAACGAGAGAAATTGCAAACTGGTCCCGGCCAGGATCAAGGTTTTTCTGCCCGCGCGATCAATCAGCCACAACGCTACGAATGTGAACAGCAGATTGATCACGCTCACCATCACCGACTGCCGGAAAGCATCCCCGGTGGCGGCGCCGGCGGATCGAAAAATCTCAGGCAGGAACGAAAACAGCGGTGTGATGCCGCTCACCTGCTGCAGTCCGGCCAGCATAATTCCCAAAAGCAAAGGCCGGCGAAAGGTCGTGAACAGTTCCGAGAACCGCCCTTCTTCCAGCGAGAGTGTTTCCTCGATCTGGCTTGCCTCGCTCCGCGCCACATCAGGTCCGTTGATTTCTGTAAGGACGCGCAATGCCTGTTCGCGCCGCCCCTCCTTCATCAGCCACCGCGGACTCTCCACAGCGGGGATGATCATCAGCCCGAAAAGCAGTGCCGGCACGACGCCAGCAAAAAACATCCACCTCCATCCTGTCGCCGTATTCCACGCCTCATCGCCCATCCGCTGGATCAGCATGTTAACGAACACCGCCGCCAGTATTCCCACCACGATTCCCATCTGGTACAGCGTGACGCAGCGGCCGCGCACCCTCGTCGGCGCAATCTCCGCGATGTAATTCGGCGCGATCACTGATGCCGCGCCGATTCCCAATCCACCAAGCAATCGCCAACCGACAAATTGACTCAAGCTGCCGGCAAAAAGCATCCCGCACGAAGAAAGCGTGAAGCACAGGGCGCAAAGCGCCAGGCCTTTTTTTCTGCCCAGAAAATCCGCCACCGTTCCCGCGCCCGCGCATCCCACCACGCAGCCAATCAAAGCGCATCCCGCGGCCCAGCCCACCCCTGTCGCGTCCAGATGAAAAAGATTCCGCAAATAACCGATGGCGCCGCTGATGACGATATTGTCGTAACCGAAGAGCAGACCGCCGAGGGTTGACACCGCCAGAGCGACGGCGAGAGGCGCGCGCGAATGAGCCGGAGTTATTGCGGAAGCCGGAGTCATTTATCTCCGGAAGCGACAAGCGATTTCGCGCCATTTCTATCGGTCGCTGCTTCCAGCATCGCTTTCGCCGCCAGCATGTATCCCAGCGTGTGCGCCATCCCCGCGTGCCACGGCGCCGCGCAGGTCATTTGCGGCGTGTGGTCGGGAATCATCACGCCATCGAAATGGTTCCGCTGCAGGATCGCGAGAATGCGCAGCATGTCCACTTCGCCTTCATCTATAAATGTTTCGCGGTAATGCGGAACCTTCCCCACCACGTTGCGCAAATGGATGTAGGCGATTTTGTTCTGCCTGCTGTACGAATCAATCGCGTCGTAAATATTGTCTTCCGTCATTTCCGCCAGAGTTCCCACGCAAAGTTCCAGCATGTTGCTGGGGCTGGGAACCAGGTCAATCAGCCGTTGATACATGCGGGGTTGATACACCAGCCGCGGCTGCTGCCGCATTGTCGGCATCGGAGGATCATCTGGATGCGCGGCCAGCCGCACGCCGGATTTTTCCGCCACGGGAATTATCTCTTCCAGAAATTGCTGCAGCCGCTTCCAAAGTTCCTCGTGGGAAATCGCAGCGAGCGTCCCGGGCGCCGCGTCCGGATCGTAGATCATGTTCCAGATCGTCCCGTTCGGAATCGGCACATCTTCCGCGGGACCATCCATCCCCAGCGTCACCGCTCGCCCGCGACCTGCCGCTGCGGTGACTCGCCCACACACGCCGCCGAGGCTGAAGTTGTAACCCAGCACCGGCACGCCCGCCTCGCCGATGTGGCGAACGATCGTTTTGACCTTTTCAATCTGCTGCGCGCGCTTCGGCCCATTCAGAAGAATGTCGTGCCAGTGCGCCGGGTCCAAATTCTCGATGGCCGCAAGCGTCAGCCCGGCACCTTCTATTCCCTTGCGAATATTTTTAATCTCGTCGACCGTCCACAATTTTTCCGGGTCGCCCGCCACTCCCCACGGTTCGTATTTCGCCCCAGTAGGCTGATTGTTCGAGGGATTCGATGCACCTTGCCGAAAATAATCCACCAGATGGATCACCACATGCGTGCAACCCGCCTGCCGTGCGAAATCGTAATACTCGCGCGTCAGCATGTGCCGGTAAAGTCCCAGTCCCACTTTCATAGGCGGTTCCCGATCCCGCCACCGTAGTCCGCGCTGAGCACTTGCCCATTAATTTCGTTCGCGAGCGGCGAGCAAAGAAAAACGAACGCATCGGCGATGGACTCCGGGCTGTTGCGTCGGCCTAGCGAAACCCGCAGCACGAACTCTCGATAGGCCGGGTCCTCTTCGAAAACTTTCAGCGAACTCCCCGCCGCTACGTTTCCCGGCGAAACCACATTCACGCGGATGCCCGTGGCCGCATATTCCAGCGCCAGGCAGCGCGCGAAATTTTCCAAGGCCGCTTTCGCCGACGCGTACGCGGGAATTTTCGTGTGCGGCATGCGCGCCACATAAGAAGAAGTAAAAATCAAATGGCCCGCGATTCCGCGCTTCGTCCATTGCGCCAGCGCAGCTCGCGCCAGATACGTCTGCGCGAAATAGTTGAAGTGAAAGATGCGCTCGTATTCTGCGGCGGACGTGCTCGCGAACGGATGCAGGCCGCAACCCCCGGCGTGACCCAGTACAGTGTCCAGCGTAGGCCAGCGCTCGAAAGCTTTTTCAATCAGGCGCTCGACGCCGCCCGCGTCCGTAATATCCGCCGCAAAATACGAATACGACACGCGCGGAATTTTCCACTCGTCCAGCGTGCGCTGTGCCGCATCCGCTTCCTTGATGTCCGTGAGAGCCAGCGTCGCGCCGGCCTCGCCCAATTTTCGCACCATGTGTTCGGCGATGGCTCCGAGCGCACCGGTCATCAGAATGGTTTTGCCTTTGAGGTCAATGGCGATCATCTTTGTGTCACTCGCTGCGTCACTTTCTGCGGCATCTCCGCTCCTACATAATTCCGAATTTCTGAAATGCCTCCACCGCGCTGCTTCCTCCCTCAATCGCCTTCTTCACCAGCTTCTCGCCGCGCGCCTTTTCCAGCGATTTAGCGAACACATCTTCCGCCGCCTCGGCGGGAACCACACACACTCCGTCAACATCTCCAAACAAAATATCTCCCGGACGCACCAGCACCCCGCCAATCTCAATCGGCACGCGAAAATCCACCACCTTATAACGCGGCGCCGAGTCCTGCCCGTACGAACCGAAACAGAAAGTCGGAAAATTCATTTTCAGAATGCTCTTCGTGTCGCGCACATATCCGTTCACCACCGCGCCTGCCGCGCCCAGCTTGATCGCGCGCGTGCTCATCAATTCTCCCCACAAAGCGTTGCGCGGCGATGAACCGGTATTCAAAGTAAATCTCGTGCCGGCGAAGATCGTCGAGAGCCTCCAGCATCAGCCCGAATGGCTTTTCCATCAGCTTGTTCGCCGAACCGGTAACTTTTTCCGCAAAGACGTCCGTGGAAAGCACCGGCATCGCGCGCCCAACGGTCACCATCTCCCCGTGCAGCGGATGAATCTGCGGCGGCAGAAACTGGTGGAGCAGTTGCAGCTTGTCCATCACGTCGCCCACCACGCAGGTAAATAATTCCCGCCGCACCAGCGCAAAAAGATCGTCGTCATTTTTCCAAAGTGAAGTCATTTGCAGTCCTGGCCTTCAAACAAAGTCTCGCACTTCCGTTCAATTCTGCCGGAGCAGCGCAACTGCTTGCGCTGGTTCGATCCGAAAGCTCTGTGTCAACGGAGTTTCCCGCGAAGATCCGCCCACGAACACCCGATATTCGCCCGGCACAATCTCCCACACATTCCGCGCGTCGTCAAAAATCGCGAGTTCCCTCGGCTCGATGCGCACCGTAATTTCCTGCGCTTCGCCCGGACCAAGCTTCAGCTTCTTCCATCCCACCAACCGCTTGGGCGGCTCACCCGCGCTCGCCGGCAATCCCAAATAAACTTGCGCAACTTCCGCGCCGGCGCGTTCGCTGGTGTTTTTCAGTGTGAACGACACGCTCACCTGCTGCGCCGAATCCACCTGAAGTTTCGTATAAGCGAAACTGCTGTAGGAAAGTCCGAAACCAAACGGAAATAGCGGCTCCTTGTTCTCCGCGTCATACCAGCGGTAGCCCACTTTCATCCCTTCGCTGTAATTAACGTCGAAAAATGCATCGCGCTTCTGCATGTCTGGGTTCGGTTTGGTCCCGGCCGGCGGCGGAGGCGGCCCCTGTAGCACAGGCCGCGGTAAATCGGCCTCGCTCTTCGGGAACGACAGCGCCAATTTCCCGGACGGATTCACATCGCCAAACAAAATGTTCGCGATGGCCTCACCGCCGCGCGCGCCTGGGTACCATGTCTCCAGCACGGCTTTCACGCTGCCGAGCCACGGCATCAGCACCGGATCACCATTTTCCAGCACCACAATGGTGCGCGGATTCGCTGCCGCGACTTGACGGATCAATTCGTCCTGCTCGTCCGGCAGCACCAGATTCTTCAGGTCCGCGTTTTCGTGCGTGTGCTGGTGCGCGAAAACAATGGCCACTTCCGATTCGCCCGCCAGCTTTGCGGCCTCCCCAGCATCCAACCCTGATGCAAACGCAACCTTAGAATTAGGACTCTTCGCGCGAATCGCCCGCAGCGGTGAAGACGGGTCCCACACCTGTATCGCCAGCAAAGCGTCAACATCACCGTCCGCCACTGGCTTCGGCGGGACCGCATTTCCCCCCACGGGATTCACCTGCGCCGATCCTCCTCCGGAAAGGACGCCGACATCGGCGTGCGAGCCGATCACCGCGATCGACCGCACCTTCGACGCATCGAGCGGCAACTGGCCGTCGTCATTCTTCAGCAACACCGTGCCCTGTTCCGCGATGTGCTGCGCGATGGCCGCGTGCTTCTCCACATTAATCGGCGTCACCACCGGCGGATGCTCCATCACTCCCACCGCGAATAAAGTGCGCAAAATACGGTGCACCATGTCGTCCAATCGCGCCATCGGCACTTCGCCCTTTTCCACCGCTTCCTTCAAATGCGTGGAAAAATATTCGCTCAGAAAAAATTCCTGGTCCAAACCCGCGTTCGCGGCTTGCACCGTGCTATGCGTCGCGCCCCAGTCGGACATCACCCAGCCCTTGAATCCCCAATCCTTTTTTAGAACTTCGTTCAGCAAGTAGTCGTTCTCGCAGGAATAAACGTCATTGACGCGATTATAGGCGCACATCACCGTGCCCACACCCGAGTCCTTGATTGCAATCTCGAACGCCAGCAAATCAATTTCGCGCATCGAGCGCTTGTCCAGGTTCGAACTAACCGTGAAGCGCCCCGATTCCTGATCGTTAACCGCGTAATGTTTGATGTCCGCCACCACGCCCTGGTCTTGAATCGCTCGCAATTCCTGCCCGGTGATTTTTCCCGCAAGTAGCGGGTCTTCTCCGTGATACTCGAAATTCCGCCCGTTGCGCGGGTCGCGCATCACATCAATTCCTCCGCCCAGCGACACATTGAAACCCTCGTCGCGTGTTTCTTCCCCGATTACTTTCCCCGCTTCATACCCAATTTCCGGATCCCAGCTGGACGTCTCCACCAGCGAAGACGGCAACGCGGTTGATTGCCCATTCTTGCGTTGCCCCAGGTCGGTTACGCCCAGTCCCGCGCCGATCAGATTCAAATCCGGAATGCCCAGTCGCGGGATGCCCGGCACAAAGCCATCGCCACCTAGAGCGCCCGCGGGAGCTGTCGGCGCCAACCCCTTCAGCACCGCGCCAAAATAACCGTGCACCAGTTGGATTTTCTCGTCGAGCGTCATCTGCTTCACTAGCAGGTCCGCGCGCTCGTCCGGCGATAGCTTCGGATTCATCCAGGGGCGGCTCGCGCTCTGCCTCTGACCCTGGTTTTGGCTTCTCGAAACAATCGGCACGAACGCAAAAAGGCCGAAAAGTAAAACGCAAAGAACTCGATTTCGCATATGCATTGGGTTTCCCTTAAACAAGCACGCGGCTAGAGTAACTGCATACGATATGGCGCGCAATCGCTAGTCCGTAAAACCGAAGCCGCCACAAATCCCCGCCTCCAGTAACGCGGTTACGCGCCGACGAGAATAGAGCCAACTCAATTCCCTGGACGTACCGACGCGAAATCGTAGCCTGGATCGCCAATAATCAGTTCTGTAGTATGCATGAATGGTGAAGGCGATCGAGCCTGCGATTTTGTCGGCTCAGTGCGGCGACGACCGCGGCAGTGTCTTTGCTTCGTAGGTCAGCCAGGGCACAAAAACGCGCATGCCGCTGCTGTCTACGGGTCTTCCGCGCCAACGGCACCGCGACAGCCATCGGAAACTACCTTCGATGTGGGAAGCGGAGCGCTACGGTTGGGCTACGCGAGCCGCGGATGCGATATACGGAGCCGGCGCGATGGTATTCGTGAACGTCATCCGGATTCCGTGCTTCGGCCGCAGAATGACCATGGGACGAGCTTCGATTGTTTGGCCCGGAACCAGCTGGAAATCATATTTTCTGAGGAGATCGCCCAAAATCATGAGGATCTGCAGCATCGCATAATTGCCACCGATACAGCCTCGTGGCCCAGCGCCGAAGGGAAGGAAGGTGAACGGAGCTCGCAACTTGTCGTTCGCTTTGGTGAAACGGTCGGTATCGAAATTTTCCGGATTCTGCCAGTAGCGCGGAGCGTGGTGCGCACCGTACACATACACAATGACCGTCGAACCGCGAGGAATTTCGATGTCGCCTACGCGATCGTCCGCGACAGCCATGCGGTCAATCATCCAGAATGGCGGGTAGAGGCGGAGCCCCTCGCAAATGACCTGAGTGGTAAATTCGAATTTGGGAACGTCGGCGTACCCCAGAGGCGCATCGCCGAGCACAGAATCAAATTCCCGCCTCACCCTTTCGAGACAATCCGGACGCGAGCTCAAAAGATAAAAAAGCCACGATAGCGCATTCGACGATGTTTCGTGGCCGGCGACCAAAAGTTGCATGCTTTCACTGAGGATCAGCTGATCGCTCATGCCTTGGCCATCGCTGTAACGCGCATCCATTAAAGTCTGCAGCAAATCGCTGCCGGGCGGTTCGTTGCGGCGCTTCTTGATGTATTCGAGCAGAACGGCATCCGCGCGGGTGCGCAGGTCTTCATGCCTGCGCAGTTCCCCCGAGACGGCGAACCAGGGATTCAGATAGGGCTGAAGAGTTTGCCGAACAATGAATTCCTGAACAGTGCAGATGGTATGGCTGACAAGATCGATATCTTCTTCCTTCAGCCGTGCGCCAAATAGCGATCGGGCGACCATCGCGAAAGTGATTTTCATCAGCCGAGGGTAGATATCCACGGGGCCGCGACGAGCCTGACTGTCGAAATCCCGCAGCGAGTCGGCAAGGGAGTCCTGCATGATTGCTGACAGCGCATCGAGTTGCGCTCGATCAAAACCTTTCTGGATGAGACGTCGCTGGGTGCGCCAGGCTTCTCCCTCGGTGGTGAGTAGACCTTTCCCTAGGAAGTGGCCCATGCGCTTTACTTGAATATGGGATTTTTGGTAGTTCTCCGAATTGGTTTTTAAGACGTGCTGAATGACAGCGGGATCGATGGTAACGATCGCTTCCTTGAGGCCGCCCAAATAGATACGAAATGTGTCGCCGAAGTTTTCGGTGTAGCTGGACAGAACCCGCACGGGATTCTGGAACATCGCGCGAGAATCCGTGAAGCAGCGAAATCGGGAAACAACCGGGATCGGAGCGGAAGAGCTCATAACGAGCCATCCTGATATCTCCGTCGAACGGCCGGTAATTTCATGTCAGTTGTAGAAAGTAGCGGGGCCATCGATAAGGATAAAATTATCAGAATCAGTTTTCATTCCCCAGTTGCTTCAAGAGTATCAGATGATGCCTGATTGCCTGAGTCATCGTGGGGTGCTGCCGATAAGGAACCCCAAACTCGGCGGCGGTCTGCTTCACGATCCTGGTGAGCGGAGCATAGTGGGTATGGCATACGAAAGGGCACAGATGGTGGACGACGTGATGGTTCAACCCGCCTGCCAGCCAAGCGACCAGCGGACTTTCTGTCGCATAGTCGGCCGTGGTCGCGAAAATGTGATACACGCCGTTGTCAAACTCACCGCGGTCCGTCGGAAAGTAAGTAGTATCAATGGTGTGCGTCGTCTGAAACACGAGCGTTACGGCTAAACCGACGAACAAATGAACCAAGAGGAAAGCCCCGGCGACCAGCAAAGGCGATTTCCCCAGGACCACCACCGGCAAGATAAGCATGTAAGTGAGGTAGAAGGCCTTGCCGGCAACTAGGATGGCGTATTCGCGCATCGAATGATTGGCGCGTTTCAGATAATCGTGGGACGGAAAGAAAAAGCTCTCGAAGTCCCTGAAGAACACATAGTCGAGTGAGAACATCGCATACAAGAACAGCGCATAGATGTGCTGGAAACGGTGCCACGGCGCGTAGGGTTCATAGGGTGTAAAGCGAAAGATGCCGCGCCCGGAAAGCGCATCATCTTCGCCGTGGAGATTGATGCAGGAGTGATGGCCGCGATGATGGAGGATACGCCACATATACGAACTGATTCCGCACAAATCGAAAACATAGTTCAGGCTTTTGTTGACGCGCGGCCGGGACGAGATGGCGTTGTGATTGCTGTCATGGGCAATGTTCAGCAAAAGGAATGTCTGCGCGAGGCCGCCTAAGAGGTACAGGGCGACAAACTTCCATGAATCGGGCCTCAGAGCATACAGAGCAATCCATGCGCCCACGAGGACTGCCAGACCCACAGCGATCTTGACCCACATCGTACGGTCGGCTTTGTAATTAATGTTATGGTCAACGAAAAACTTATCCAGGCGGCCACGTAAGACTTTCGGGAAGGAAGAAGAGGTACTAATGGTTTCGGTACCGGACGCCGCCGAGGATTCCGATGGGACAAGATCCGGAGTCTCCGGGTCTTGAGTGATTACCGTTTCGGATTGGAACGTCACCGGCGCCTCCGCGACCATGCTAATCGGGCCCGACGCGTTCCGTACGCCGCATCCGGGGTCCTGACCCTCAGCGAACTTGGTGGCGCACCGCCGACAGCCTCGCAGCACAATTTTAATGCGTGGCCGTAAAGACAATCAAGGACATTCGGAACTGTTGATGCCTAGTTGCGTTATGTGAACAATCGGAGCGACGACGCATGGCATTGTCCGTAACGCTTTGTTAATATATAAACGTCAATGAACCATAATGGACCGGGCTTCCAGCAAGAGACCATAAAAGGTCGGCGGAGCTCCGAAATTCCCGTTCGCGCCTTTGTGCGCCAAAAAGGAAAACATCTGTTCCAGAAAGCGTCGAGCGACGCTTATGCTGAGAAAATAACACGCGGACTCTCTCATCCTTGGCATACCTTTCAGGCCTGCACTTTCCAACCCAATCGTGGAGCAGCTGGCTCGCTGAGGAGAGATGTTTCGTTTTCTGGCTTTCATTCTATTCAACTTCGGAGGATCGCTGATTGATGGCGGCGTCAATTTTAGGCCACCTGGATAGGTTGGCAGATGAGCACCCGGACAAGCTTCTTTATTCGTTTCTTGATGTAAACGGCGATTCGCTGGAAAGTTACACCTACGCGTCGTTCCTCCACCGAACGGAGGCGATTGCCGGCTATTTGTGGAAAGACGGTCGCTTCGCGCCCGGCGACCGGCTCCTGCTCGCTTACCCGCCGGGTCTCGAAATGATCTGCGCATTCTTTGGCTGCGTGCGCGCCGGGTTGATCCCCGTGCCGGTATATCCCCCCAGTTCGCGCGGTTTCCAGAGCGCGTTATACAAGATGGTCCACATCGCCAAGGATTGCCAGGCGGCTGGGATCTTAACAAGCAGAGACTACCAGGCATCCCTCAAGACAAATCTCGCCAGAAGTGGAGTCTCGGCGTGCGGCATTGACGTGGATTACATTTCCGGTCTGCCGTGGATTGCCACGGAAGATTTCCTGGATCCGATTGCGAATCGGCCGGCGGCCCCTCATTCGAAGGTTTTATTTCTCCAGTACACCTCGGGTTCGACGATGGAGCCCAAGGGCGTGATCGTAACGCACGAAAACATTCTGGATACGTGTCCGCTGGTGATTGACCATCCCTCGCCGGTCGTCGTTTCCTGGCTTCCGCAGTATCACGATATGGGATTGATCGGCTGCTACCTATATCCAGCTGTTAAAGGTGGTACGACCTACGGATTCTCGCCCACGGACTTCATTCAGCGGCCGATCCTATGGTTTGACGTGATGACGGCATACCGCGCCACCGCAACGGCTGCTCCCAACTTCGCCTACGACTATTGCCTGCGCGCCGGGAGGCTTTCGAAGGAGAGCCTGGAGGCGTGTGATCTCAGCTCGCTACGAATTTTGATGTGCGCTGCGGAACCCGTAAAGGCGGATACCTACAGACGGTTCCTGGAAGCGTTTCAGTCCTACGGATTGAAGTCCGAGAGTTTCTATGTCGCCTATGGGCTGGCTGAGAATACTCTGGCGGTCTCAACGGGCGGTCGCAACATCGTTTCCGTCAACAAACGCGCTCTCTCCCTGGGAACGGCCCGCATGACTACCGAGGTCTCTGAAATCGACGCGGCCACGCAGATCGTGAGTTGTGGAACGCCGCTACCGGGTCTCGACGTCAAGATTGTGGATCCGGAAGGGCACTTCCCTCTTAAGCCGGGGCGCACCGGTGAAATCTGGGTCGCGGGAAGCGGTAAATGCCGTGGTTACTGGAATAATCCCGAATTAACTCTGAAACAGTTTCGCGCGCGGCTGGTGGACGATACTCCCTACGACGAGGGTTACCTGCGGACCGGCGACATAGGATTCTTCCAGGACGGCGAACTCTACGTCTGCGGGCGCATCAAGGACATGATTATTCTGCGCGGGCAAAACTATTACCCGCACGACATTGAGAACGTCGTGGAGAAGTCATCTAGTCTGATCCGCCACAACTGCGTCGCCGCTTTCCAGATTCAGGAAGATAGCGAACCTGGACTGGCAATCGTCGCCGAAGTCAAAAATCCTAAAGCGATTCCCGACGCACGAAAGATTGCCGCCGCGGTCCGAAATTATCTCAACGTGGAAGTGGCCGTGATTTCCTTTATCGCGCCGCGTGCCATCCCCAGAACGAGTTCGGGGAAGCTGATGCGCCATAAGAGCAAGCAACTGTGGTTGGAAGGCAAGTTCACCGTTCTTTCCGACTTTTCGCGGGAGAAGGAAACCGGGAATTGCGCATGTGATTCCGACATGCATTCCACTTTCGCTGAATTGAAAGCCCGATACAACCTGACTGGTCGGGAATCGTACAACCTCGTCGAAGCCGGTCTGGATTCCCTCGATCTTGTTGTGTTCATGCATGAACTCAAAGAGCTCCTGAAGGATAAAGGCGCCGAGATGCTGGCGAGGCAGGTAGATATTGGCGTTATTCAGCGCGTCGCTGTAGCCGAGCTGTTTGGGTTAGCCGAAAAATTGAAGCGTGCTCCGGAGGAGGCGCTGGTTCATCTGCGTCATTCTCTCGCGGCTTTCCGTGATGAGCAGCGCGCCGCTGAGAAGCAGATGATGATCAACGATAAAAAGCTGATCTTTGAGCCTCCCGTGCCTGCGCCCATGCCGGCGACACCGGTGCCGCATGAGGTGCTGCTCACCGGCGGGACCGGCTTCATCGGTCCATTTCTGATGAAAAGCTTGCTCGAACAAACACGGGCGAAGATCCATGTTCTTGTCCGGTCCTCCAACGAAAAGCAAGGCAAGCAAAGACTGAGGGACGCGATGGAGTCAATCGGATCCTGCGACTTGGCTCTGATGGAGATGTTCGAAGCTCGTGTGATTCCAGTCTGCGGGGATCTAGGCCAGCCGAAGCTGGGCCTGGCGCAGGAAGAGTGGGATTTCCTGGCGAGTGAAATCGACACGGTATTCCACAACGGTGCCACCGTGAACTACCTTTTCAACTACGACCTGATGCGCGACGCGAACGTGCTCGGAACCAATGAGGTCGTAAGACTGGCGTTCGAGGGCAGAGCGAAAGAATTCAATTATGTCTCGACTACCTTCGTGTTTGGCTGGGCGGTCAAGTCAGTCCTGAATGAGACCGACCATAACGAGAATATGGAACTGCTCGATTTTGGTTACAGCCAGTCGAAATGGGTAGCGGAACAGGTGGTTGTGGACGCGCGTAACCGGGGACTTTCCGCGCGAATTTTCCGGCCTGCTCTCGTCAGCCCTTCCGTCACCGGCGGAGGTAACAACTTCGATATCGCCGTTCGCTTAGTTGCGTTTATGGTGAATCACGGCATTGGCGTGGATACTCTCAACCAGGTCAGCTTTGTTCCGGCGGACATTGTGGCGAACAACATCGTTGCGATCTCCACGACTCGCGGTACCGCGAACAAGACCTACCATGTGACGCGCGATGATTATTCGAACATGATGGATATTACCGGGCTTATTACCAAAGCGACTGGCCGCCAGTTCGAAACATTCAGGCTTCCCGACTTCGTTCCCGAGCTGATCCGCAGATGCCGGAAGGAAGACCTTTTGTTTCCGCTGCTGGATTTCTTGGTGGGTTCTGTTGACAACATCTCCGCGATGGAATTCAAGCGCTATGACAGTTCTTCCTATCAAGCGGCGCGCGATGCTTCCGTGTGGGGCAAACCAGATCCGTCCCTGGAAGATACGGTCAACGGCATTCTGAAATTCATGCATCGCAAGGGGATTATTTCGGTGGCGGCTCGTGAGGTCAGCCCAGTGTCCGCGCGCGAGGGCCTTGTCGACTGGACAGACGCAATATCCGCTACTGCTTCTTAAATACCAGCTTCTCGGTTATTCGCTGGCCCGTTTCTAACGTGCCCGTGGTCGATAGCGTCATCTGCTGCCCGTCGGCGGATACCACCCACCTGTCTTTTTGCGTGACTTGATCGTCCCGCCGGTAGCTCGCATCCACCGTATGAGCATCCACAAGCTCAAGCGTCACCGTATCGTTGCGCGAGTTCTTTAAATCATATGGCTTCCCGTCAAATCGGGCGGTATAGCTGAAGTCACCCAGGAAACGGACCCCACCGCTTCCGTCTGCTTCAATTTTGAGCACCAAACCTTGCCGCAAGCGGGTCTTGCTCAGATCCTGCGTCCATTCGCCTGCGAAGAGGTCGTTCGGGACCTTCTTGCCTCCGCTTCGCGTCCACACGGTGATCTTGTCGGCGTGGCCGGCGGCCGCTGTTGTGCTTGTTAGCTCGTTGCCATCATTCGAAATTTTTTCGTGAACCGTCGCCACTACAGCTCCGTCCTTCTCCTCTTTGACCTCCGCCTGCCTTTTGTTGATCCTGCGCAGCTCGATTTGATTGAACGCGAGATTGCCTGGTGCGGGCGATTGCTGGCCGTTTGAATTTGCAGTGAAATCGAGATGGGTTTCGCCGGACACGACCACATGCGTCCCGCCATGGACGGGCGTAATGGTGAGGCGATTCGGGGGCTCCAAACTGGATTGCGCGGAGATGAGCGCCCAGGAGCCAATGCGCGGGTCTGCGGCTCCAGATTGGAAGGTGGCAATCAATGCGAGCAAAAATAGAGTGCGAATTGTTCCTCCTAATCGGTGAGGCAGAGTTTAGCAGATTCACAGGGCCCCGAAAGCGAGTGTTGCGCAGATATAAACTCGCGAAAGCGAGCGCAAAAGCAGGAACCGGTCCCGTGCCGAGCCCGTCTTTCGTTTGTGTGGTTCTTAGGCGTCACTACAGAGTTTTGCTGACGACGATTTTGTGAGATATGCCATCATAATGGCTATGCATGCGCGCCGTTTTTGGGTGTCTGGAATCGTCCTCGCAGCAACCCTCGCACTTCTTCCATTCTCTTTTCACGCGGAGCGCCGCCTGGAGACCGCAACCCGTGTCGAAGGGAGCCAGGCTGAAATCGTGAAGGAGGAGCTGGCTACTCGCTTTCACTCGCCCTTTGTGGACCGCGTTGTCCTGGTGATTGAGGGACTTCCGCCGGCGAATTCGGAGGAAGGCGGGCAAGCATTAGGAACCATAGTGGCAGCGCTGAAAGAGCAGCCCGGCGTTTCAGGAGTGGTGTCTTATCTCGAGTTGCGCGATCCGATTTTTCTGGGCCGCGAAGGTGGAACGTTCGTGCTCGTCGGACTCGCTTCCACTGGCGCTCCAGTCGAATCGCTTGTTCCGCAGCTTCACCAGCTGGCAAGCTCGCTGGAAAATCAGCTGCGGAGCCGTTATCCGGCTGTGAAGCTCGAACTCACCGGCGAGATTCCGCTGAATTTCGATATTCGGAAAGCGAGCGCCGCCGACGTACATCGCGGCGAAAGTCTGGTGATCCCGGCGACCCTAGTGCTTCTGCTGGTGGCGTTCGGAAGCTTGATGGCCGCCGTGATTCCATTGGCGGTTGGCCAGCTTGCGATTGCAACCACTCTGGCGATTACGGGATTTCTGGCCCAGCGCTGGCACTTATCCATTCTGGTTCAGAACTTGGCCACCATGCTTGGCCTGGGTCTGGGAATTGACTATGCGCTCCTGATGATCAGTCGCTTCCGGGAAGCGATAGCCGCCGGGAACGACGGGCCAGCGGCCGGCTTAATCGCGGCTCGCCAGGCAGGTCGCACGCTCTTGATTTCAGCCTCAACGGTAGCCATCGGATTTCTGGCCCTCTTGACGGTTCCGATCAGCGAAATTCGTTCCATCGGTGTCGCGGGATTCCTCGTTACGGGAATGAGTGTGATGCTCACCAACACCCTGGTTCCGGCAGCGCTGGTATTGCTCGGTCCGCGAATTGACCTCGGCCGAATGCCCTTCAGAGCAAAGTTGGATGCGCAGCGGGCCGCACAAACGGGAAATCGCTGGCGGCAATGGGGAAAGCTGATTGTCGCGCATCCCTGGCTTGCACTGTTTTTGGCAGGCACGCCTCTGCTTTTTCTCGCCGCTCAAGTCGGACGGCTGGATACCAGCCTCCCTCGAGGGGATTGGCTCCCGCAGGCGGCGGAATCGGTCCATGCGCTGCACACCCTTGAACGGATGGATCGGGGCGGCGTTGTGGAATCATTGCGCGTCATTGTGGAACTTCCGACGGATTCCATCGCGCAAACCGACGCGGGCTGGGATGCGCTGGATCGTATCTCTAAGCGCATCGCGAGCGACCCTCGCTGTGACCGCGTGATTTCTATCACTACGCTCGCGCAGAGCAACCGAGCTTCCCTCACTGATCTTTCGCGCGAGACGCGTCGAACGTTTCTGAGTAGTGACGGACGAGCGGCTCTACTTGAAGTGTTACCCGCGAGTTCTGTCTCGCTGCGCGGCCAGGTCAATTGGGTGCGCGAGCTCCGTAAGACGGGCGCCCCCGATCTCACCGGAGTACCTGGCGCAACCCTTCTCGTTGGCGGCATCCCGGCACTCAATGCCGATTATGAAACGATTATCAGACAGCGCTTTCCGCCCGTGATGGCGCTGGTGGTGGGCGGGACGCTCTTTGCTCTGCTCTGCGGTTTCCGATCGATCTTTGCCGCCGTGAAAGCCATTGGGCTCAACCTATTCTCGGTGGCGGCGGCCTTCGGAGCACTGGTTGTCGTCATCCAGGATGGACACGGAAGCAGGTTCCTGGGAATTCCCGTGGGAACCGGCAGTGTGTTTCCCCTTGTTCCGATCGTTGCCTTTGCTATCGTGTTCGGACTAAGCATGGATTACGAAGTATTTCTGGTCGCGCGCGTTCTGGAAGCCAGAAGGAGCGGGCTGAGCGAAATGGATGCCATCCCGGAGGGTCTGGCCAGAACCGCAGGCCTGATTACCAGCGCCGCCGCAATCATGATCGTGGTCTTTGCGGCATTCACTTTCGGAGATTTCCTGGTGGTCAAGATGATCGGGTTTACGCTGGCGATCGCCGTGCTGATTGACGCGACACTCGTTCGGATTGTAATCGGTCCTGCGCTCCTTCGTGTTGCAGGCGATTGGAACTGGTGGCCTGGTGGGCTCGCCACGGCGCGCAAGGCGCCAGCGATGGCGAGTCGCGAATGATCTCTATCTGGAATGACACAGAACAGAGACGAGCCGTTGTCTCAAGTTTGTTTTAGCACGACGCTCTACTACTCGCAGCGCGGAATGGGCACAGTTACCTCACCTACGTCTTCAGTGGCCGCGTTGGGCGATACCCTGCAGCTATGATTGGTTCGCAAGTTGACCGGCGAGTGGATTAGCCTTTGACGACGAGGGCGCCGATCACTGCGATTTCCGCATCGACTCGACTTCCACGCCGCGCTGCCGGCTTCGAGCGAAACGGGCGGAAGTGTAACCTCGATGCGAAATTGAACGAGCCCAAGGAGGCGCCATCAAAGCTACTACCGGCATGAAACTGTGGGAGAAAAGTGGTCGGGGCGAATGGATTTGAACCATCGACCTCCTGGTCCCGAACCAGGCGCGCTAGCCAGGCTGCGCTACGCCCCGACCGTGTGCACGCAAGCAGCACAGATGCTTACGCGAGAACCAAACTAGGATAGCACAGCTTCCACAGCCCGGAGCATTTCGCGCAATCATGCCTGCGAATTCGGCGTCGCCGCTTCCGCCAGTCGCACCAATTTCGCCTCCGTAATCGAAGGAATCGCGCGAATCGTTTGCACCACCGACGGATCCACCACTCCATCCAGCCGCACCAGCGCCACCGCTTCCGCGCCATGCACCGGCTGTCGTCGCCCCAACGCAAACGTCGCGATGTTCACGCCGAGATTCCCCAGCGCTGTGCCGATTTTCCCGATCACCCCTGGCACGTCTCGATTCCGCGTCAGCAGCAAAGTGCCTTCGAGCGGCGCCTCCAGTTCAATCCCATCCAGCAGCAGTATTCGCGGCGAACCATCCTGCGCCACGGTTCCCTCCACCGTCAGCGCGTGCCCACCATTTTCCGCGGCCACTTCCAACGTGTTCGGAAATCCCCGCTCGCGTCGCCGCGTCGTCTCCTCCACAATCAGCCCGCGCGCCGCGGCCGCCTGCGACGCATTCACCAAATTCACTTTTTCGTCCAGCACCGAATTAAGTATCCCAATCAGCACCGCGCTGCGTATAACGTGCGAACCCAGCTCCGCCGGCTCGCCCGCATAACGAATGCGCACCCGGCTGAAACTCGCCGAGGCCGCAGCCTGCGCCACAAAAGCCCCGAGCCGCTCGCCCAGCTCCAAATAAGGCCGCAAGCGCCGGTACTGCTCCGCCGAAAGCGCAGGCATGTTCACCGCATTGCGAATCAATCCCTCCGCCAGATAATCACGCACCTGCAGCGCGATCAACGTCCCCACTTCTTCCTGCGCCTCCGCCGTCGAGCCGGCAATATGCGGCGTCGCAATCAAATTTGGCAATCCAATCAAGGGAGAATTCTTCGGCGGCTCCGTGGCAAACGTATCCACCCCCGCGCCGGACAACTGCCCCGACTTCAAAGCCTCCGCCAGCGCCGCTTCGTCAATTAATTCGCCCCGCGCGCAATTGATCAGCCGCGCGCCCTTCTTCATCTGCGCGAACGCCGCCGCGTTCATCATCTTCTCCGTCGCCGCGCTCAGCGCCGTGTGCAAAGAGATCACGTCCGAGCGTTTCAGCAAATCTTCAAACGAAATCAGCTCAACTTCCAATTCGCGCGCCGCCGCCGGCGTCACATACGGGTCGTAGGCCAGCACCTTCATCTCGAGAGCCCGCGCCCGCCGCGCCACTTCCGATCCCACGCGTCCCAGCCCCACCAATCCCAGCGTCTTCCCGCGCAATTCCATCCCCGACGATGTTTTCTCCCACCGCCCTGCGTGAATCGCCGCGTTCGATTGCGCCACCCCGCGCGCCAAAGCCAGCAGCAGCGCAAAAGTATGTTCCGCGACGCTCACCGCATTCCCGCCCGGCGTGTTCATCACCAGTACGCCGCGATGCGTCGCCGCGTCCATATCCACGTTGTCCACGCCCACGCCCGCGCGCCCCACCACGCGCAATTTCTCCGCGCGATCCAGGAGCGCACTCGTCACCTTCGTCGCGCTGCGCACAATCAACCCATCAGCGTCCGCAATCTCCCCAGCCAGCGCCGCAGCCGCCGGCAACACAATCTCCCAGCCCGTTTCGCGCAACAACTCAATCCCGCGCTCGCTGATTTTATCCGCAACGATTATTTTCATCTTGGAAGCCTAATGGCTGCCCTCCGCAGAGTCAAATCCGTTCTGCCGCATGCATCAAATCCAAATTCGCGCTCGGCAAATACAAGCGCAAATGCAAATACAGCCGCTCGCCATAATCAGTCCGTGTGGTATTCTGGCTGCACTTCGGGGGACAACCAATGGGATACATCGAAAAAATTCAGAGCGACCTCACCGCAGCCATGAAAGAAAAAGACGAGCTGCGCCTCAGCGTCCTGCGCATGGTCAAAAGCGCTCTAAAGCTCAAAGAAATCGATAAAATGCGCCCGCTCGACGATCTCGAATCCCTGCAAATCCTTCAAACGCTAATCAAACAGCGCAAAGAGTCCGTCGAGCAGTTCACCCAAGGCGGCCGCAAAGATCTGGCGGACAAAGAAACCAAAGAAATCGCCATCATCGAAAAATATTTGCCCGCGGCTCCCAGCGACGACGAAATGCATCGCGCCGTCGAAGAAGCCATCGCCGAATCCGGCGCCGATTCCCTGAAACAAATGGGCGCCGTCGTAAAAGCCGCTCGCGCCAAACTCGAAGGCAAATCCATTGACGGCAAAGTTCTCAGCGACAAAGTCCGCGAGCGCCTCACCGAAAAAGCCGCGGGCAAACCGTAATAGTAATCGCTAAGCTAACCCGTCTCCGGCCCAACAACTAGATCAGGCAGGTGCTGTGCCGCTTCCGGAAACCATCGCCGTAAAATACACCGAAGAAGAAGCCGAATATCTCAGCATGCGTCCGCTGGTCCGCCAGACCTTCCGCGCCCCAGAGCTCGTTGACATGATCGTCCAAGTCGCCGGAAAAGATTCCGCCCGCGTCCAGCAAATTCTCCGCGCCGGCACCATCGTCTTCCATTCCTTCCGCTACTGGTGGCCGCCATTCGATCCCGATTCCGCCGCGCTCGCCGAAATTCTCGCCAAATATCCCGACGCCGATCCCGACCGCCCCTTCCACGCGCAAGATTGCTCCGAAGTAATCCTCGAATCCAGCGGCTCGCCGCCGCGCCATTCGCTCAGCATCACAAGAGATTCCGTCGCCAAAGCCAGCAACCCGCTGCAAAAATTCGCCCGCGCCCTGCGCAACAAACCCACTTTCTGGCAAGTCCTGATGAATTTCGCCGAAGCAGCCCAACCCCGCCCGCGCTACCGCGAATATTCCTACACCCGCCGCGCCGACCTCTACTCCATCGTCCTCACCGCGCAGCAAATCGCGCATCTCGCCCAAGAAGCCTCGAGCCACGCCCCCCGCGCACTCCGCGCCGAAATCCTCGAGCCCCCCGCCATCTCCCAAATCGTCTTCGTCTGCCCCCGCTCGGCCGATCCGTCATCCTGAACCCGCGAAGCGGGTGAAGGATCTCTCTTCGCCTTTGACTTTCAGCTTTCGACTGTTAACTTTCAACTTTCGACCGTCAACTTTCAACTCCCACCGCCCACCCTCACATCGGCCGGTAAATCACCCCAATCACCACCCCCACCACCACCCACTCCACAAAGTAAGCCACCGACTGCTCCACCGTCAGCTTCCACCCAATATTTAAATTAACAAAGTTGTGCACAGTAAAAGCCCCCATCGCAAACACTCCAATCAACGCGCCAAACCGCGCTCCCTCCACGACTCCCGATCCCCCGTGGTACCCCATCGCGTAAATCACCGCCAGCACCGCAATCGAAACGAACATCGCCGCCATCCCCGCCGGCATCACTTTCATAATACTTTCGTGCGGCCGGTACACCGCCGGATACTTCTTGAACTCCGTCTTCATCCACGGCATTGCCACAAACATCACTCCCCCCGTCGCAAAATACGCGACGAACCCTCCCAACGCCGCCAGCACCACTCGCATCCAGTTCATCGGCGCTCCTTTTCAATTCCACGACGGATCCCGTACTCGCGCAGTCCCTCCAGCGTCGCGAGCTTCCCACAAAATGGGAAGCCCCGGAAGAAAGAAAATCCTCTCTTCCGGGGCGGGGCTGGGCGGGACCGGGCTGAGCTGAACTTAGATCGGGCGGGGTTTGGGTGGGAGCGGCTGAGGATTCAATAATGGTTTTACGCTTTTCAATCCAGCGCCGGAGTGCAATTTCTCGCTGCGAGCAGATGCTTTCGCTTTTTTCGCTTTCATCAGAGTCTCTCCTCTGTTCGCGTTCCGGCTGCTCACCTGGTCGCCTTCCAGCTGCTTGCCTCATCGCGTTCCAGCTGCGTGCCACCTCAACTTCTGGCTGCGAACCGTTTCGCGCTCTGCTGTGCTGCACTCTCCCTACATGCAACCAGCGCGCCAATTCAATCCGCCAATCCCGAAAACGCGATGGCCGCTGTTTTTACTCCACTTGCCCGCACCCGCGCATATGCCGTAAACCACCGCTTAGCCCTCAATACCCTTGGCAAGCCGGTGAATTTCTCAACGCGCGGTTGAAATACTCAACAATCCCGCTCGTCACGCCAGCAGCCGACCCATCCCAGCGGTGACTCGTCGGCGTACCTTCGGCGCGGACAACAATACTCGAGCGGGTGCCCCACCCTTCCGTTTTTGAAAGGTGGGGATTTTCCGCGCCAAGACTCGCCCTCACAGAATTCCCAGCTCAATCCAAGACTTCCAACGAAAGCAAGCTATCGCCGCCACCAGCATAAAAGCTGTAGCTGCTCCAAAGCCAATCTCCAGGCTGCGCCACCAGACCACGCGTCACCGGATTGTTGTGCATGTAGTGCAGCTTTTCATTTTTCTTCTGCCGGCTCCAGATGTTGAAGTCGTAGAAACGAGCCTGCCAGAATTGCAATAACTCCGGGGCGGCCGCAGTTCGCCGAAGCTGACGAGAAACCCGCTGCTTCAAGACTTGGACAACAGTCGATGGATTTCCGATCCGCGGTTCGCCGAGCAAGAGATGAATATGCTCCGGCATCACCACGTAACCTACGATGGAAAATCGGTAACGTGCGCGAACCTCGCCGAGAATTCCCACCAGCAGACTGCGGGCGCGAACCGAATTCAGGAGCGGTAGGCGGCGGTAGCAGCTGAAAGTGATGAAGTGAAGGTGGTGTTGGCCGTACCGGCGCTCAAGCCCTTTGGGCATGAGATCAAGTCAAGAACCGCACCCTTCGGAAACGGAAGGGTGGGGCATCCTCTCGCGATAATTATACGCCGGGATTAATTCATCCAAGAGATATCGTATCGCGAGCGACACAAAAGATGCCGTACTCGGCCGATGCTCAGGGGTCGTTTGACTTCAAACTCTAAGCTCTCGACCGCTGACCCCGCCTCTCAACTTCTTCCTGCGGCCGGGTGCCCCACTCTTCGGGTTTTGAAGGGGGTGGGTTTAGATCCAGCGTGGCTGAAACCGGCCTGTCGCGCTACACGCGTCGCGCGAACGGCTTCTCCCACACTCTTTCAAGCCTGCTGCAGCAGCTCAGTTCGATACTTCGGAGCTAGCGCCGCAGCTTTTGCTCGGAACTCCGCTTGCGCCGCTTCGTCGAGCTTCGGTGGGGCAGTAGTGCGGGTCGCGACCGGGATGCCAATCTCCTTGAAGAACTCCTCCTGGCCAGATGGGGCACAGATGCACAGCATTCGCACCGGTTGTGAGGACGCGTTCCGAAACTGGTGCGGCGCGTTGGCCGGAATATGAATGGTCTCGCCGGCGCGCACCAGTTGCTTCGCGCCGCGAAACGTCGCCTCCAGTTCGCCCTCCAGCACCGAAAACGTTTCTTCGAAATCGTGACGGTGTGGAGGTGGCCCGCCGCCCGGCGGTATATGCATATCCACCAGGCAGAATCGTCCCGCGGTATCCTTCCCGCTCAGCAGGATCGTGTATGTATCTCCCACCACTCCCAGGTGCGCCAGCTTTTCATCGCTGTTCGGACGCGCCACCGCAAGTGCGCGTCCCATATCGTCGGCGGGAATCCCGGCGCCGCTCTGCTTCACCACGCCAGCGTGTTCTGCCATGCCGCCCTCCCTTATTTCTTCTTCCCTATTTTTATCTTGGGAAATTTTCGCCTCACCGCGGCAACCACCGACGCGTGTTCCGGTTTGCCCGAACTCCTTGCCAACGCGTCTCGAGCGTGAGCAGCGTCAGGGATCGGATATTTTCTGGCACCTTTTTCAACGAAGTCCGATTTCGGAAGTTTTTTTCTCTTTGCAGAAGTTAGCTTGGCCACTGTTTACAATCCTCCTCGTGAATGGCGATGGAGGCCGGCGGCAAGGGCAGCTTCCAGGCAGTCAAACTGCAAAGGCCCGCCCGGACCACCGTGTGCAGTCACTCCGCAAGGGACACTGGGCCGTGTTCTCCATCGAATTAGAATTCGATCATAAGAATCTCTAACACGACCGTCTGTTCAGTTCTGAACAGCCGCCCACACGCTTTCAGACCTACGCGCGCGAGGCTAGGGGTGCAAGACATTCTCCGCCCGCGCTGAAAAAAACTGTACCAAACCTGTCCATCGCAATTCGTACAGGTCGCGCCATTTTTCGTACAGCTCGTACTGGTTCTGTACCTATTCTGCACCTCTGACCAGCTGTTTTCGTCGCGCCATCGCGCTACACTCGGACGGAAACTAAAATATGAATGCGCACACGCGAGCGTTTACCCTGAGAACCTGCCGGCGGCAGGTTCGAAGGGCTTACCCTGAATTGAGAACCCGCCAGCACCACGCTCGAACGGTTCATGCTGATCCGAGTGCCCGCCACCAGCAACCTCGAAGGCCTCACCCTCAGACGATCTCTTCTCGGCTGCAAAAGCGCATCCCGACGTCCGCGCCACCGCACCCAGTTTCGATTTTCCTCCGCGCCGATCGAACAATTCTAATCGCTAGTCAGCCAAATATTAAAAATCGGCGCAAATGACTGAAAACAATCATCAGCGACCAATGTTAATCGCTAGTTTTTCGGCGTTTTTCGCCGCAACACTTCATTTTTTCGCGCAGGAAAAGTCCCCCGGATCATCCGAAACTCCGCGCCTTCGCCCACAACTTTTGCACCGCGTATTCCTCAGCCCACACAACCCTCCTGTGGATATCACTGTGGATAAAGGAACCCCTCCCCTCAGCGAAAAAGACCAACAAAATCAACATTTTAATTATCATAGCGTTGTGCGGTATTCGTACGGCGCTGTAAACAATCCACTTATCCAGCCGCGCGCGCCGCGACATCCTATCCCACAACGGGCCGTACGCATTATTACCCCCGTGTGGAATATGCACAGGTCCGGGGCGGCATGTTCCCTAAACGTCACTAGCATAGGGATTTGGCTTTCTAGGCAACATCTACGTATTTACCGCAATCGCGCCTTTTTCGCCCCGGAATCTACCGCTGCCGTTGACTCGTCCGATATGCGGGACTATAGTGAAACCGACCTTTGGAATTCTCGCGGCCCACGAGCCAAGGGTTTTTCCCGGGGATCTCATGAATCTGCCTAACAGCTTGACGACCCTGCGGATCTTTTTCATTCCGCTGCTGGTCGTTGTGCTGCTCACCCGCCAGCCCAATTTTAATTTCTGGGGATTGCCTGTCCACTTTGAAGTGCTCGGCGTGCTGATTTTGCTGGCAGCCGCTGCTACAGACGTGATGGACGGCTACCTGGCGCGTTCGCGCAAGGAAATCACCACGCTGGGAATTCTGCTCGATCCCATCGCTGACAAACTCCTGATTTCCGCCGCGTTTATCTCGCTGGTGGAAATGGGATTGATGCAGGCCTGGATGGTGGTGATCATCATCGGACGCGAATTCATGGTGATGGGGCTGCGCGAGATCGCTTCCGTGGAAGGTCTAATAATTCCTGCTTCGCCACTCGGCAAGGTGAAAATGATTTTGCAGGTGCTGGCGGGATGCACCGTGATCCTCACCGCGAATCATCCCGCGTTGAAACTAGTAGGCACCGTGCTGCTGTGGATGGTGGTGATCAGTGCGGTAGCGTCGGCTGGACACTACTTCCAGATGTTCTGGACTCAAATCAATTTTCGCGTCCAGTTGCGCCAGCGCGGCGCGTTGCTCGTGAAGCCGGAAGAAAAGCCGCAGGATGTCCTTACTCGCTGAACGCGAGCAGCAGTTGCTGTTGCAGCTGGCCCGCAGCGCGCTCACTCTTGGTGTCGCAGACAAACTCCCGCTGCAGGATTTTCCCAACGAACATTTTTTGCAACAGCCCGCAGGCGCGTTCGTCACCCTGCACCGCCGCGGTCGCCTGCGCGGCTGCGTAGGCCAGCTTCCCGGACGCGACTCGCTAGCCGAAGTAGTAGCGCATTGCGCCCGCTCTGCAGCCTTGCACGATTCACGCTTCGACCCTGTCATCAACGCGGAACTAAGCGAGATCGAGATCGAGGTTTCAGTATTGTCAGCCTTGGAAGATGTGACGCTGGAGGCGATCGAAGCAGGGAAGCACGGTCTGGTCGTCAGCCAAGGCAGGCAGCGCGGCGTCCTGCTGCCGCAAGTGGCCACTCAGTTTAATTGGAGCCCGCAGCGCTTCCTGGAGGAAACCTGTGTAAAGGCGGGTCTGGAACGCGAAGCCTGGAAAGATCCCCTGACGCGGGTGCAGGCATTCACCGCCGAGGTGTTCAGCGAGGCGGCCTCAGCTTCCGCTGACGTGCCGCGGAAGACCCAGTCTGGTTAGTCCCGGCCCCCCGGCGAAGCTTGCTGCGCGGCTGTCGCCTACTCCAGCTCCACGTAATCGCCGACGAAGAACTCGCGCAAGCTGAAGGTGGTCAATATCGTCGAGGAGTTCGTGCCGGTTCTCAGCACAATGCCCTCGCCGATGACTTCGCGCGGCGTGTTGTCCCACTTCCACTTCTCGGGGACACTGCCAAATCCGTACACGCGGCCGAAAATCGTGGCTTCTTTGTCGTTGTCGAACGCGGCTCGCCTAGTTTCGTACGCCAGCTCGTGCTCGGTGCCGGTGTAGCGGAAGATGCGGAAGTAGTCGCCTACGCGCACGCCCTGCTGGCTGCCGAGGTTAACGTAAAACACGTCGTTGGTTCCCAATTCCACCTGAAACATCTTGCCGATCATCACCATCGCGGTGGCTTTGCCGCTGAACGGCGCGAAGCGGTCGAAATTGCCCTCGGATTTCAGAGGCGGCGTGGGGCGCTCCTTGAACGGCAGGATGATATCTCCTCGCTGGATGTAGTTGCAGGAGTGTTCCACTTGCGCGACGGAAGTATCGGGCTGCGCCACGACCACGCGCACGCGGCCTTCATCCTCCCACCAGGTGCCCAGCTTGCGGATGATCGCGAACTGCCATTTCGCCCACTCGACCTCGGTCGGGTCAACGACCGAGCGGATTACCGAGAATTCGTCACCGACCTTTACACCTTGGCTGGCGCCCTTGTTGAGGTACACATAGTCGCCGTCCTGCCAGGTAATCTTGTAGTTCGAGCCCTCGCCAGTGATCACGTAGGAGTCTTGCGGGACAGACTCGTTGGTGATGGTTCCAGAGCAATAGATGTCCTTATAAATGGGGACAGAGGCGGCGGTTTGCGCCGAAGCGGCAACGCCGGAAAGGCTCAAAATCAGACTGGCAAGGACAATTTTCCCACGCATAATGCTTGCTCCTTTGAATATCGTGCGCCGCAGAACAGGCGCTGACCCCACAATTAGCCCGATGTACCGACTGTAATGGACGTACTGGAACCCGTCAAGACAATGGTCCGAGCCGCTTTACACATTGTGCACCACATGGTACAAGCCCTGTAGTACCTGTACGATAGGCCAGGGTGCCCCAGAATTCGCGAGAACAGATGCTCGCGACAGTGATCCGGATACAACCCAAGCTAAAACAAGCCCGATGATTGCAAAAGACAAAATCTGCGCGGTAGTGGCTGCGTCGGACGCCAGCAGGATGTGGAAGCAGCTCACAGCGGCTCTGCGGGTCACTCGCACCGCCGAATTGCGCCTGGATTGGCTGCCTGATGACGACGAAATGGACAGATTTTTGGCGCGGCTGGCGAAGAAACGGCCGCGCGCGACCTTGATCGCGACTTGCAGGCGTCGTGAGGCCGGCGGAAAGTTTCGCGGCACGATTGCGCAGCAGTTGGTGCATTTGGCCGCGGCGGTCCGGTCAGGTTGCGACTGGTACGATCTGGAAATCGAGAGTTCCTCGCGGTGTCCGCCGGAATTGTTGGATGTGCTGCTGGGTGAAGGGCAGCGGATCGCTTCGGCGCATTTTTTCGGGCGCTCGCCAAGGAATTTGCGACGCGTTGCGACGGAATTGCGCCGCGGGAGTCCCGATGCGATCAAGATTGCTGCGCAGTGTGATTCGCTGGGCCGCAGTATAGAGGTGCTGCGACTGGCGAACGGGTGCCGCAACGTGATTGCCGTGCCGATGGGCGATGTAGCGTTGCCGGCGCGAGTGTTGGCATTGCGTGAGGGTAGCGCGCTTGCGTATGCGCCGGTTGAAAACGCTACCGCTCCCGGCCAAGTGACATTGGATGCTGTGAAAAATTTGTATCGCGCGGACAAATTGCGCCGGAAGACGCGCGTGTACGGAGTCATCGGCAATCCCATCGGCCATTCGCTTTCGCCGGTGCTGCAGAACGCGGGTTTTCAAGCGCGCAAGATGGATGCGGTATTCCTGCCGTTTCTGGTGCGCGAGCTGTGGGATTTTCTGCATTCCGTCGAGCCGTTGGGCATCGCAGGGTTCAGCGTGACGCTGCCGCACAAGCAAGCGATTCTGCGCCATTTGGATGATTGCGATCCCATGGCCGCGGCGATTGGCGCTGTGAACACTGTGGTGGTGCGCGGTAGCGGAAAATTGTACGGCTACAACACCGATTACGTGGGCGTGCTGCGCGCGCTGGAAAGGCGCATCCCATTGCGCGGCAGCCGCGCGCTGATATTCGGTGCGGGTGGGGCGGCGCGCGCGGTGGCGTTTGCGCTGGCGCAATCGGGTGCATCGGTTTGCGTTTGCGCGCGGCGTGCGCAGGCGGCGAAGGTATTGGCGCGGGCCGTGGGCGGCGAAGTGTTGGAACGTTCACGCCTTAAGCGCGAATTCTTCGACGCGATCGTGAACGCGACGCCTGTAGGAATGCATCCAGCCGCGGGCCGTTCGCCACTCGAAGCCCGCGAGCTGAATTGCCGGCTGGTGTTTGATCTGATTTACCGGCCGCGCGTTACCAAGCTGATGCAACTCGCGGCGCGCCGGGGCATCGAAGCGGTTTCGGGCGTGGAAATGTTCGTGGCGCAGGGGACCGCGCAATGGGAAATATGGACGGGCGAGCGCGCGCCAGTGGACAAGATGCGCGGGGCCGTGTTGCGCGCGTTGACGCGTGAAGAGAAAATGACGAGACGATGATTCAGCCGGATTTCAAGACGTTCAGCAAGCTGGCGCGCCAGGGAAACCTGGTTCCGGTGTATGAGACGTTCACTGCGGACCTGCTGACGCCGGTGGGCGCGCATCTGCGTCTGGCGCACAATGCGAAATATTCGTTCCTGCTGGAAAGCGTCGAGGGCGGCGAAAATATCGCGCGTTACACATTCGCCGGGGCGAATCCGCAGGAAGTGTTTCGTTCGCGCGGGCGGAAATGCAGCCTGGAAACAAGCGGCAAACGCAAGAATTTCGAGGCGAACCCGATTCAGTGTCTGCGACAGCTCGCCGAGCGCTATAAGCCGGTGCGCGTGCCGGGCCTGCCGCCGCTGATTGGCGGAGCGATCGGATATTTCGCGTACGACATGGTGAGGTTGATCGAAAAGATTCCGGCGAGCGGGCGCGACGATTTGGATTTGGATGACAGCGTGATGATGTTCTATCTGGGCCTGGTGGCTTTCGACCACGTGCAGCATCGCGTGTGGGTGATCCGCAACGTTTTCACTGAAGGCCCGGGAAATCTGCGCGCAAAATATAACGCCGCGGTGCGCGAAATTCGCCGCACGCACCGCAAACTGGAAGGCCCGCTGCCGCGGCAAACGCGCACGCGGCGTGGCGGGCCGCTGCGCGTGGAATCGAATTTCACGAAAGCGCAGTACATGGCCGCGGTGCGCAAGGCGAAAAGCTATATTCGCGCAGGCGACATTTTTCAAGTGGTCCCCAGCCAGCGGTTCTCGGCGCGCACCAGCGCCGATCCTTTTGAGATATATCGCGCGCTGCGCGTGGTGAATCCTTCGCCCTATCTCTATTACTTGAAGCTCGATGAACTTGCGGTGGTGGGCAGCTCGCCGGAAATGTTGGTGAAGGTGCAAGGACGCAACATTTCCTATCGTCCGATCGCCGGGACGGTGCCGCGCGGCCGCAACGAAGCGGAAGATCGCGTCCTCGAAGCGAAACTGCTCGCTGATCCGAAGGAGCGCGCCGAACACATCATGCTGGTGGATTTAGGCCGCAACGATCTGGGTCGCGTGTGCGAGTACGGCTCCGTGAAAGTCGAGCGGCTGATGTTTGTGGAGCGCTATTCCCACGTGATGCATCTGGTTTCCAGCCTGCGCGGCCAATTGCGCGCAGATGTGGATTGTTTCGACGCGTTGATGGCGTGCTTTCCCGCGGGCACATTATCCGGCGCGCCAAAAATTCGGGCGATGCAAATTATTGATGAGCTGGAGCCCACGCGCCGCGGAATTTATGCCGGCGCGGTAATGTATCTAGATTTTTCCGGAAACATTGATTCGTGCATCGCGTTGCGCACGATGGTCGCGAAGGACGGCCGCGCCTATATTCAAGCGGGTGGCGGCGTGGTGGCGGATTCGGTGCCGGAGCGCGAATATCAGGAAACGGTGAACAAAGCGCGCGCGCTAGTGAAGGCGCTGGAAATCGCGCATCGCGGAGCAAACGGCCGCCGTGCGGAATAGGATGGCGCACTAAAGTGCGCCGCTACAAAGGCTTTCGAGTGCGCAAATAAAAGCTAGAATATGGGCGTCACATGATTTTGCTGCTCGACAACTACGATTCGTTTACGTACAACCTGGCGCAGTATCTTGGCCAGATGGGGCAGCAGCTCGACGTGCGCCGGAACGACGAGATTACTCTGGATGACATCGAGGAAATGGCGCCGGAGCGGATTGTGATTTCGCCGGGGCCGTGCACGCCGAAGGAAGCGGGGATAAGCGTTCCATTGATCCAGCGATTTGCGGGGAAGATTCCGATTTTGGGCGTGTGTTTGGGGCATCAGGCGATTGGCGCGGCGTTTGGCGGACGTGTGATTCGCGCGCCGAAATTGATGCACGGAAAAACCAGCGAGATTGAGCATGACGGGCGGACGATTTTTCACGGATTGCCAAAACCGTTCATCGCCACGCGTTACCATTCGCTGATCGTCGAACGCAAATCCTTACCGCACGAGCTGGAAATTTCCGCCGAGACGGAAGACGGGACGATCATGGGTTTTCGGCATCGTAAGTTGCGCGTGGAAGGCGTGCAGTTCCACCCGGAATCGGTGCTGACCGGCGCGGGATTTGATTTACTGAAGAATTTTCTGAGTATTTGATTTTATGCGGTGGTGCGCAGTGAGCAAGAAGCGAAGAATTGCCGCTGCAGTTGCCAAAAGTCTTTTGTGCTGCCTGGTGTTAGCCGCCGTTCTTCTGGTTCCGCGCACGGCCGGCACGAGCGTACCGCTGCCATTCCAGCTGGGAAAAATCCCCGTACAGACCTACCTCGGTTTTGACGCGAACGATTATCCGGGCGATGAGGTGTTGCCCGCACTGAGGCACACTTTCACGTTTTCCGGGTATTGGCTAAACGCGCCGCCCGGCGCCAAGACAAATGCGTGGACCGGGAAACGCGCCGAGTTACTGAAAAACGGTTTTGGTTTTTTGGTGCTTTTCAACGGCCGCTTGGCGAAGGAACTGCAGCCGCCCGTGGATCCCAGCGATTTGGGCGCGCGCGACGCCGAGCTGGCGGTCGCGGCGGCACAACGCGAAGGATTTCCCACTGGCATGTCCACCGTAATTTATCTGGACATTGAAGAGGGCGGCCGAATGTTGCCGCCGCAAATTAATTACATTGAGGGCTGGAAGAGCACAGTGGAGTCGAGAGGCTTTGTCGCAGGAGTTTACTGCTCGGGAATGAAAGTAAAGGAAGGCAAAGGGCAAACCATCACGACGGCGGACGACATTCACGAGCGCGCGCCGGTGACGGCTTACTTCCTTTACAACGACGCGTGTCCTCCTTCGCCGGGCTGCGTCTATTTGAAGAATCCTCCCGCGCCATCGCAGAGCGGATTTCCCGGCGCGCGCGTTTGGCAGTTCGCGCAATCGCCGCGGCGGCGGAATTTTACCGGGCATTGCGCTGCGACTTACAATTCGGATGGTAACTGTTATCCGCCGATTAGTACCGCGGCGGGTCGTATTTTGCTTGATCTCGACACTTCGGTGTCGCCTGACCCGTCTGCGCTCGTTCCCAGTCCTGCGCGCTAGCGATGGCGCGACAAAGCAGATCCCTCACCCGCTGGCGCGGGTTCGGGATGACAGCCCCGAGCATTTGTCAGCGGTTCTGATCAGGATGCGGATTGGCTGTGGTGGCCTGCGGCGGATTGTGAAAACGCCACGAGCGCTTCGAGCTTAGCGCGGGCGGCGCCGGAATCAATGGATTCGGCGGCGAGGCGCACGCCATCGAGAAAATCCGTGGCGCGGCCTGCTGCGACCAGCGCTCCGGCTGCATTTGCCAGTACGACGTCGCGATGCGGGCCGTGCTCATGGGGCTGCGATGCGCTGCCTAAAACGTTGCGGATGATTCCCGCATTGTGTTGCGCATCGCCGCCACGAATCGCTTCGAGCGGCGCGCGGCGCAGGCCGAAATCTTCGGGAACGACGATGTAGCTGCGCACCTTGCGATCGCGCAATTCGGCGATGGAAGTTTCTCCACTAATTGAAATTTCATCCAGGCCATCGGCGCCGTGAACCACCAGCGCGCGTTGCACGCCCAATTCGCCGAGGGCCTGAGCGACGAGTTCGGTGAGGCTCGAGTCATACACGCCAACGATTTGCGCGGAAGCCCCCGCGGGATTAGTGAGCGGGCCGAGCAGATTAAAAACCGTGCGCACGCGCAGTTCGCGGCGCGCGGGAATGGCGTAGCGCGTGGCAGCGTGCATCGCGGGAGCGTAGAGGAAGCCGATACCGATTTGTTCGATGGCTTCGGCGACGCGTTCCGGCGCGAGTTCGATTTTCACGCCGAGAGCTTCGAGCACGTCGGCGGAGCCACAGCGCGAGCCCGTCGAGCGATTGCCGTGTTTTGCGACGCGCACGCCGGCGCCAGCGACCACGAACGCGACGGCCGTGGAAATGTTGAATGTGCCGCGGGCGTCACCGCCGGTGCCGCAGGTGTCCACGATCACTTCGTTGGGACGTGCACGGCCGACAGGGAAAATTGGCGTGGCGTGGCGGCGCATGGCGAGAGCGAAGCCGACGACTTCGTCAACCGTTTCGCCTTTGATGCGCAGGGCGATCAGCACCGCGGCGATCTGTTCGGTGCTGGCGTGGCCGGAAAGGATTTGCTCCATCACGGCTTGGGCTTCAGCTCGCGAAAGATCCTCGCCTTTTATGAGTTTGTCGAGCGCTTCGTGAATCATTTTTGTGTGCACGCCCAGCCGCGTGGCGATTACGTGGCCGCGAATTTTCGTGCGACGCAGCTGCTTGCCCGTGCCGCATCTTCCAAGTAAACTAAGTCGCTTTATTTGTCCTCGAATCTTAGCACTATTCAAGGCGACCTTCAGGAAGCCGATGGAGCCGGAATGAAGATCCACGAATATCAGGCCAAGGGTATCCTTGCGAAATTTGGCGTGCCGGTGCCGCGCGGGGAAGTTGTTTTTAAGAAGGATGAAGCGCGCGCGGTGGCGCAGCGGTTGGGAACTTCGGTAGTTGTGGTGAAGGCGCAAATTCACGCGGGCGGACGCGGGAAGGCCGGCGGCGTGAAGCTGGCGAAATCTCCGGACGATGCTTCGACGCTGGCGGAACAAATTTTGGGAATGAAGCTGGTGACGCCGCAGACGGGTGAAGAAGGGCGCATCGTGCGGCGTTTGTTGATCGAGGAAGGGTTGGATATCAAGCGCGAGCTGTATCTGGGAATTTTGGTGGATCGCGCGTTGGGCGCGCCGATTTTCATGGCCAGCGCGGCGGGCGGAATGGAAATTGAGGAAGTGGCGAAAGACCATCCGGAAGCGATTTTGCGCGAGAAGATTGATCCGGCGACGGGATTTCAGCCTTATCAGGCGCGCAAATTAGCATTTGGATTGGGGTTGACGCCAGAGCAGGTTGGCGCGGCCGTGCCGTTTTTTCAGGCGCTGTATCGCGCGTTCATCGAGACGGACGCTTCGATGATCGAAATCAATCCGTGCGTGGTGACGGGCGACGGGAAATTGGTAGCGTTGGATGCGAAAGTAACTTTTGATGACAACGCGCTGTACCGGCATCCGGAATTCAAGGACTTGCGCGACATGGAAGAGGAAACACCGCTGGAAGTGGAAGCTTCGAAATTCAAATTGAATTACATCAAGCTGGATGGCGACATAGCGTGCATGGTCAACGGCGCAGGTCTGGCGATGGCCACCATGGACATCATTAAACTGAGCGGCGGGAGCCCCGCGAATTTTCTGGACGTGGGCGGCGGGGCTTCGGAAGAGCAGGTGAAGAACGCGTTCCGCATTCTGCTGAGCGATCCGAACGTGCGCGCGGTGTTTGTGAACATTTTTGGCGGAATCTTGCGTTGCGACATACTGGCCAGCGGTGTGGTGGGCGCGGCGAAGGAATTGAAATTCAAAGTGCCGGTGGTGGTGCGGATGGAAGGCACAAACGTGCAGCAAGGCAAGGAAATCTTGCGCAACTCTGGATTTAATTTCGCGGTGGCGGAAGGAATGAAGGATGGGGCGGAAAAGGCGGTTGCGCTGGCGGGAGGCGCACGATGAGCGTGCTGGTTGACAAGAATACGCGGCTAATCGTGCAGGGGATTACGGGACGCGAGGGAAGTTTTCACGCGCAGCAGATGCTGGATTACGGGACGAAAGTGGTGGCGGGCGTGACGCCGGGGAAGGGCGGGACGAAACATCTGGGCGTGCCGGTGTTCAATACGGTGGCGGAGGCGGTGAAGGCGACGAAAGCGAATGTGTCGGTGATTTTTGTACCGCCGCCGTTTGCCGCGGATGCGATTCTGGAAGCGATGGACGCAGGTTTGCCGCTGGTAATTTGCATTACGGAAGGCGTCCCTACTTTGGACATGGTGCGCGTGGCGGCGGCGCTGAAAAATTCGCGCACGCGATTGATAGGGCCGAATTGTCCTGGAATTATTTCGCCGGGGAAATGCAAGATTGGGATTATGCCGGGCTCGATTCACAAGCAGGGGCATGTGGGCGTGGTAAGCCGCAGCGGAACTTTGACGTATGAGGCCGTGGATCAATTGACGCATCTGGGGATTGGGCAATCCACCTGCATCGGGATTGGCGGCGATCCGATTATCGGGACGAGTTTTCTGGATGCGATCAAGATGTTCAATGAGGATCGCGATACGCATGCGATTGTGCTGATCGGCGAAATCGGAGGCAACGCCGAGGAAGTGGCGGCGGAATACATCAAGAAGCATGTGCGCAAGCCGGTGGTGGGATTCATCGCGGGGCAGACGGCGCCTCCGGGGCGACGCATGGGACATGCCGGAGCGATTATCAGCGGCGGGCAGGGGACTGCGGCGGAAAAATATAAGGCGATGCGGGCGGCGGGAATCCGCACGGTGCAGAGTCCGGCGGAGATTGGGCACACGATGGCGGCCGCGCTTGGCAAGTCCAAATCGAAGTCGAAGGCAAAACCTGCGGCGAAGAAAAAAGCTGGAGCCGCAAAATCGAAGAAGTCGGCAAAGAAAAAGAAGTAGGGCGTGGCGCATCGCGTTGCGAGCGCGCTCATCATTTTAATCTTGGGAGATGAATCGAATGGCTGTCGAGCGAACTTTGGCAATTGTGAAACCAGATGCGGTGGGGCGCGGGTTGACCGCGGACATTCTTAGCCGGGTGCATGCGGCGAAATTCAAGATCATCGCCATCAAATCTGTGCGTTTGACGAAGGCGCAGGCCGAGGGATTTTACGCAGTGCATCGCGAGCGCGGATTTTTCGGCGAGCTAACGGATTTCATGAGTTCGGGCAAAGCGGTGGTGATGGTGCTCGAGGCGGAAAACGGAATCGCGAAATGGCGCGAGACGATGGGCGCGACCGATCCCGCGAAAGCGGCGGCTGGCACCATTCGCAAGGAATTGGGCCAGAGCATTCAGTTTAATTGCACGCATGGCTCGGACGCACAGGATACGGCCGCGTACGAGATTGGATATTTCTTCTCCGGGGCGGAATTGGTCTAACCTGACGGAGCGGCGTGATCTGGTCCGTGGGATCGCCGCCCGCCGTTACGAGACCGTCTAGATTCTGGAATTGTGGCAAGTAGGGGCGCAGCAAGCAGCGCCCCTACCATCCTCGAACAAGTCCCTTTGCGATCGGCAACCACATCCTAACAACGTACGCCATGCAGCTCTGCTGCGGCGAAATTCCTGCGACGCTGATAGTTGGGGTTAGAATGGAGCGCTGAGCGCGCTGGCATGGACGCATTACGCGAAACCGGGAAGCTTTTGATGGTGCTGGGGATTTTACTGGTTGGCGTGGGCGCGTTGCTGTCATTCAGCGGAAAATTACCGTTTCGGCTGGGGCGTTTGCCGGGCGATATTGTTCATCAGGGACGGAATGGAAGTTTTTATTTTCCGGTAGTGACGTGCATTCTGCTGAGCGTGGTTTTGAGTTTGCTGCTGTGGGTTGTGAATCATTTCCGCAGATAAAGTTATGAGCCAGACATCACTTTTCAATTTGATGCCAGAGCGGCGGACCTGGAAGGTCAGCGAGCTGACGGCGCGCATCCGCGAGTTGCTGGAATCCGCGCTGCCAGAAGTGTGGGTCGAGGGCGAAGTATCGAATTGCCATGCGGCGCAGTCGGGGCATTGCTATTTCACGCTGAAGGATGCGAAGTCGCAGATTCGCTGCGTGTGTTTTCGCGATCAGATGCGCGGAATGAAATTCAAGCCGGAGGATGGACTGCACATCACGGTGCGCGGCGCGCTGAGCGTGTACGACGCGCGCGGCGAATATCAGATTTACGTGACACTAATCGAGCCAGTGGGGTTGGGCGCGCTGCAACTGGCGTTCGAGCAGCTGAAAAAAAAGCTGGAGCTGGAAGGATTATTCGCGGCAGCGCGCAAGAAACCGCTGCCGGTACTGCCGCGCTGCATCGGGGTGATCACTTCGCCGACCGGCGCGGCGATTCGCGATATCTTGCGCGTGCTGAAGCGCCGGTTTCCCAACGCGCAGGTGAGCCTGTATCCAGTGAAGGTGCAGGGCGCGGGAGCGGCGGCGGAAATCGTGGAAGCGCTGCGCCATTTCAATCAGACGAAGACGGTGGATGTGCTGATTCTGACCCGCGGCGGCGGATCGCTCGAAGATTTGTGGGCCTTCAACGAGGAAATTCTGGCGCGGGCGATTTTCGCGTCGCAGATTCCAGTGATTACCGGCGTGGGGCACGAAACGGATTTCACGATTGCGGATTTTGTGGCGGATTTGCGCGCGCCGACTCCTTCGGCCGCCGCGGAAATCGTGGTGAAGTCGCGCGAGGAATTCGAGCGGCACATTGCTGAGCACCAGAGGCAGATCGCGCACCACATGCGTTACCGGCTATCGCAATGGCGGCATCGCGTGCGGGATTTGCAGACGCATCGCGGATTTCGCCAGCTGGAGTTGGTGTTGCGCAACCGGCGGCAGCAGCTGGATGAGATGGCGAATTCGCTGGCGATTGGTTTGCGGCTGCGTCTGGCAATGGCGCGGCAGCGGTTGACGGAAGCGAACGCGCATATTGCGTCATTCGATCTGCGCGGGCGCGCGGCGGTGCTGGCGCGGCGGATTGAGCAGCAGCGCGGTTTGCTGCGGGCTGCGCTGGAGCGCGTTGTGGCGCGCAAGCGTCGTGGATTCGCGACGGCGCAGGTACGATTTGCTGCGCTCGATTTGCGCGCTCGGGTGGGTCATTTGCGGAGGAGATTGGAACGCGATTCCGCCGACCTGCAGGTGCGGATTGATCGCGTGATGATTGCGAAGCGGCGATTGTTGCAGGCCGCCGCGCTGACGCTCGATGAGCGCAGCCCGCTGAAGATTCTGGAGCGCGGTTACGCGATTGCGTACGATGCCACAGGGAAAGTGCTGCGCTCGCCGGATCAGGTGGAGCTTGGTGAAGATATTTCGGTGCGGTTGGCGCGTGGAGAAGTTGGCGCGATAGTGCGAAGTCAGAAAAAGGCCGAAGCCTGAGGCCAGTTGTCCCGCCGACGCGTTTCCGATCGTTCGAGGAGTCGCGCAGGCAACGTCAACGGCTGTGTCGCACCTACGGCGCTCCGGATTCTTTTTGTGATTTGTCCCAGGCCTTCCGGCCTGGGCTAGCTTATGGCGCGCCTACGGCGCTGGTATTGCGCTTGTTGAGAGCTGAGAAGTCGGACTGACGGCCTTTGAGCTGACTGCGTGAGTTACTCCTCGTCGGCAGCGCCGCCGGAAACTTTCAGGACTGCTAGGAAGGCTTCTTGGGGGATGTCCACGCGGCCAACTCGTTTCATGCGTTTTTTGCCTTCTTTTTGTTTTTCGAGGAGTTTGCGTTTGCGCGAAATGTCGCCGCCGTAGCATTTGGCGATTACGTTTTTGCGGATGGGGCTGATCGTTTCGCGGGCGATGACGCGACTGCCGATGGCGGCCTGTATGGCGATTTCGAACATCTGGCGCGGGATGAGTTTGCGCAGGCGCGAGACTAAGTCGCGGCCTCGTTCGTAGGATTGGTCGCGGTGGCAGATCACCGTAAGCGCGTCCACCGGCTCGCCGCCGACGAGCACGTCAAGCTTCACCAAATCCGATTCGTGGTAGCCGGACAAATGATAATCGAGCGAAGCGTAGCCGCGCGAAACGCTTTTCAGCCGATCGTAAAAATCCAGAACGATTTCATTCAGCGGCATTTCGTACGTGAGCATGATGCGCGTAGGCGAGAGATATTCGAATTTCTTCTGGGTGCCGCGCTTTTCTTCGCACAGTTGCAGCACACCGCCGACTGACTCTTCCGAAGTAATGATCATGGCGGTAAGCATTGGCTCTTCAATCTTCTGAATCGAAGCGGGCGGCGGAAATTTGGTGGGGTTATCCACTTCCATTACTTCATTGGCCGTCGTGGTGATGCGGTACTGCACGCTGGGAGCGGTGGTAATCAGGCCGATATTGAATTCGCGCTCCAGGCGTTCCTGCACGATTTCCATGTGCAGCAAGCCGAGAAATCCGCAACGAAAACCGAAGCCCAGCGCGACGGAGTTTTCAGGCTCGTAGAAGAAAGCGGCATCGTTGAGCTGCAATTTTCCCAAAGCGTCGCGCAACATTTCGTAATCGCTGGCATTCACGGGAAAAAGTCCAGCGAAGACCATGGGCTTGATGGCTTCGAAACCCGGTAGGGGCGGCGCCGGATGGCCGTCTTCTACGACGGTGTCACCCACACGCGCGTCGGCCACGCGCTTTATGTTGGCGATGATGAAGCCGACGTCTCCTGCAGCGAGTTCCTGCAACACCACCGGCTTTGGCGTGAGCACGCCAAGATTTTCCACCTCGTACACTTCGTTGCTGGAAGTGAGGCGAATTTTCATGTGCGGCGTCAAGCGGCCTTCCATCACGCGCACCAGCACGACGGCGCCGCGATACGAATCGAACCAGGAATCGAATATCAGCGCGCGCAGTGGGGCGTCGGCGGAGCCTTTCGGCGCAGGGACCAGGCGCACGATAGCTTCGAGAACTTCATCTACGCCCAAGCCGCTCTTGGCGCTGATCGGCAAGGCTTCATCCGCCGGAATCGCCAGCACGTTTTCGATTTGTTCCTTGGCGTAATCAATGCGCGCGGCGGGCAGGTCAATTTTGTTGATCACTGGAATGATAGTGAGATTGTGGCGCGAGGCGAGAAACGCGTTCGCCACTGTCTGCGCCTCCACGCCCTGGCTCGCGTCCACCACCAGCAGTGCGCCTTCGCAAGCGGATAGCGCACGCGAAACTTCGTAGGAAAAATCCACATGGCCGGGCGTATCAATCAGGTTCAGGCGATATTCATGGCCGTCGCGCGCGGTGTAATGCAGGCGAATACTTTTGGCTTTGATGGTGATGCCGCGTTCGCGCTCCAGGTCCATCGAATCGAGAACCTGCGAGTGCATCTCGCGCTGGGTGAGCGCGCCGGTGAGTTCCAGCAGGCGGTCGGCCAGCGTGGATTTGCCGTGGTCAATGTGCGCAATGATGCAGAAATTGCGGATGTACTGGGGATCCATGTCTCTCTGTGCGAATGCGCGGCGCCGGCGGGTGTGCTACACGCTCTGCGCGCGGGCGATGCGCCTTTCAAACTATCGAGTTTGCCACACAAGAGCGGAAAATCGAAATTGGAAAGCGGCGTTGGGAGCGGACTGGGGAGCGTTAAGAGCTGAAAGTTGACAGTTTAAGGTTCAAAGCTGAGACCAGGTTCAATTCCAGAATGTCCCGGCGATCCCTCCCACTTGCGCGGCAAGTGCTCTAGTCGGCGTAACGGTGCCGGGTGGTGTCTTAGCACCTTCGCCGGTAGTCTCGGATTGCCTGTGGGAAGCTGATATCGTAGGCTGTAGCCGGTTTGGGGGTTACGACGGGGCGGTAACCGGCAAGTCCGAAGTAACAGCGGGATATAACCGGGAAGGCGGACCTGTTGTTGAGACTTTGCACGCTACGATACTTCCAGATCCTCTGCACACGCTCGGCTTGGCCCGATTCATTCTGCAGTATTAGTTGGTTGCCGGCAGACGGACCACGCGCGGCGAAAGCTGCTCATTGAACACCACGGCCCAGATCGTCGGAGTGCAAAAAAAGTCCCGAGCGCTGAGGATTCTCGGCTACACGCTGGCGACCGCCTGTCTGATTTGGGTGCTGCACGATTTCCACATCGTGCAAGCGATGCGCGAGCTGGCGCGCGTAGATTGGAAGTGGGTAGCGATCGGGATGGGCTTCGACATCCTGAGCTACGGTGTGCAGGCGCTGCGCTGGAAATGGCTCTTGAGTCCGTTCGGGAAAGTGAAACTGACGCACACGATCCGCGCGGTGTATGCAGGGCTATTCGCCAATCTAGTGTTTCCGCTGCGACCGGGCGAATTGCTGCGCAGTTACATTGTGTCGGATGCCGAGGACATCACGCTGGGGCGCGTGCTGGGGTCGGTGGGCGTCGAACGGCTGGTGGATTTGGTGATTGCCACGGCGTCGCTGGCGGTGGTTTCGCTGCTGGTGGATTTGCCGCAGAAATTCCGCAAGGTGGCAGATACACTGGGAATCGTCACGTTGGTGTTGCTGGCGATCGTGGTGCTGATGATCTATTACCTGGAAGTAAAACTCTCGCAAAATCCAGACATGAATACCGGACCGCGGCATCTACCAGGAAAATTGATGCGCGCGCTGCTGGGATTGCACGCCATGGGGACCGCGCCGAGTTTTTACGCGGCGGTGTTTGCGTCGCTGCTGATGCCGGCGTGCCAGGTGCTGGGGCTGTGGGCGATGATGAAGGCCTACGGATTGCAGCTGCCATTTCTGGCGGCGATCGTGGTGCTGCTGATCATTAATCTGGGCGTGTCGTTGCCGAACGCGCCGGCCAACGTGGGCTCGTATCAATTTTTCTGCGTGCTGGGATTGAGCGTGTTTCAAGTGGAAAAGACCACGGCGACGAGTTTTTCGATCTTCGCGTTTCTGGCGCTGACCATTCCGTTTATATTCCTGGGATTTGCGGGTTTGGTGCGCAGCGGGTTGTCGCTGAAATCCATGCGCGAGAAGGTGAAGGAACTTCCCAGCCAGGCGCGCGCGAGCGGGCGGGTGTAAGAACCGCGGTGCGCAGGCGCGTCGAGACGTGCTTGGAAGGCTCCCCTTGCAGCCCCCGGCCAGGTATCCCCCTCCGGTGAACCCTCGAACGACGCCTCCGAATCAGCTGTCTTTTGTGGTGCTTCTGAGCACGCGCGGCTGAATTCGTTTTGAGAGGGGCTTGGCGTCCGGTATATAGTGGATATTCGACCCGCGCGAAAAAAATCGGGACCCGTGACGATGTCGCGGCAAAACTCGCGGGCGGACTTCCCCAGCAAGCCCGCAGAACCCGAGGAACGCGCCGTCTCCCATGGCACAGGACATTAACAAACATCTCGACCGGGCGCGCAAGAGCCTGGAGAAGAATAAGCTGCGCGAAGCCGTCAGCGAGTATCAGGCGGTGCTGGAAGAGGCTCCCGCCCACCAGGAAGCGCTGCAGGCGCTAGCGGACATTTATACGCGCTTGAACGAGCCGGCGCTCGCAGCTGAATATTATGGCATTCAGTTTGACCGCCTGATCGAAACTGGCGATGGCGCCAAGGCTTCCGCTGTTTTCATTCGCTTCCTGCGCACGTTTCCGCAGCCCGCGGACCGCCTGATGCGTTTCGCCACTTTGCTGCAGAAACAAAATCGCGTTTCGGACGCCATCGAGCAATTCGGAAATGCCGCGGAGCTTTACGTCAAGGAACAGCGCAGCATTGAAGCGCTGGCGTGCTACGAAAGCATGGCGTTGCTGGACCCGGAAAATCCGCAGCGGCACATCGTCCTCGGTGAATTGGCCGAAAAGCTGCGCCATGCGGACATGGCGGCGCGCAGCTACGTGCGTGCGGGACAATTGACGCTGTCGGTGGGCGCGCTGGATGAGGCATTGGAGTATTTCGGGCGGGCGCACGTGCTGGCGCCGCAGGACCGGGCTGGCGCGCTGCTCTTCGGCGAAGCAAAGTTGCGCAAGGGTGACGCCGAAGGCGCGGTGATGCTGCTTGAGCCTTTTGCCGCGACCGAGCGCGATGCTAATTTTCTGGCGTTGTACGGCGAAGCGCTGCTGCGTACCGGGCGCTTGGACGCCGCGCGGGAAGTTTTCCAGGCCTATTACTCGCAGAAGCCGGAAGGCTTCGTAAAATTATTCGAATTGGCGGCCGCGTACATCCGCGCGGGACAGGATCCTAAAGCAGCCGCGTTGTTGGTGCAGACGAAAGAAACCATGCGCGCGCTGCGCAAAGAAGTGGAACTAGCCGCCAACCTGGACCGGCTGGCGGCGAGCTATCCGCAGTCGCTGCCTCTGGCGGAAGTAGTGGCGAAGCTCTACGAAGAACTGAACCGCGAGACGAAATATTTTGATTCGCTGGTGAAGCTTTTCGATTTGTATCTGGGCGCGGGCCGGTTGAAGGAAGCGTGCGAATCGCTCGACCGGCTGGTGGATATTGACCCGTACGACTACCGGAATCACGAGCGTATCGCGAAACTGGAAGGCAAGGCCGATCCCGGTTTTCTGCAAAATATTCTGGCGCGCGCGGCGAAGGCGGCGACGGTTTCCACTCGCACCGACGGATTTACGGGCGCAGGACGCGAGCCTTCCGAAAACGCTCCCGGCGTGCCCGAAGAAGTCCGCGCGCAGCAGGCGCTGGAAGATCTGGTGGTGCAGGTGGAAATTTTCCTGCAGTATTCGTTGCAAAGCAAAGCAGTGGAACGACTGGAGCGCATCGCTGAACTTTTTCCCGGCGAAGAAGACCGGAACGAGCGGCTGCGCGCGTTGTACGAACGCGCGAACTGGTGGCCAAAAGGCGCAGCGCGCAAACCAGCGTCGCGAGCCGTCGCACCGGCGCCAGTGGCTGTCGAAGCTCCTCCGCCACCGCAGCCGGCGCAACAATTGGAAGGATACGGGGCGCCTTCTGCGCCAACCGCCGCGGAAACGCATCGCGACCTCGCGGCCATCGCCGAAATTAATCGCCTGATGTACCGCCAACCTACGCCCCGCGAAGTGCTGGTGACCACAGCGGCGGAAATCGGCAAGCATCTGCACGTCAGCCGCTGCCTAGTCGCAGTGGGCGCGCCGGGGGAAGGTGCGCAAGCCACGGCGGAATACGCCGCACCGGGATTTGCCGCGGTGGGTCCGCAAAAAATTTCCAGCATCGTAGGAATGGTGACGCAAGTGACCCCCGATTCCATGGGCGGAGTGGAATTGCAGGCGGCCAGCTTGCCGGTGTTGCGCGAATTGGGCCTGGAATCGGCGCTGGGGGTGATGCTGACGGACAAGGAAACGCAGGCGCCCTCCGGGGCGTTGCTGATCGGCGACGCGCGCGGCCGAAAATGGAAGCCCAACGAAAGTTATTTCCTGCAGGCTGTCGGCGATCAGTTGGTGATGTCAGTAAATCACACGCGGCTGCGTTCGCTGGTGCGTTCACTGGCGGTGGCAGACGAAAGGACCGGTCTGCTGAATCGCGGTGCGTACATTGATTGCCTGCTGGTGGAATCCAATCGCGCGCGAGCGCAGAACACCGCGATTTCGTTGATCGTGGTGCACGTGGACCGTGGCGGCGATTTGCTGCGCCAGCACGGCGATGCGGCGGTAGATCATTACATCGAGCAATTGGCGCGCGCACTTTCGTCCGCGATTCGCCAGACGGATGTTGCGGTGAAATATACAGCCTGGTCGCTGGCTTTCATCTTGCCGGATACATCGCTGGAAAACGCGCGGGCGCTGGGAGAAAAACTGCGCCAGCTGGCTGGGTCGGTGCGGCCATCGTGGGGCACGCCGGATTTGACAATCAGCGCCGTAGTAGCGGAAGCTTCTTCACGCCCGGGCGACGAAACCGAAGATCGCGTCACCGAATGGATTAATCGCGCCGAAGCCGGGCTGGAAGACGCGCGGCAACGCGGCGGCGACACGCTCGTAGCGCTTTCCACGCCTTAATCCCGAATCATCCCGAGGACACATGTTCATTACTGATGCTGTGATTTTGCACGGAGCACGCACTCCGATGGCCCGGTACATGGGCGCATTCGATTCGACGACGGCGATTGAGTTGGGCGCAGCCGCCAGCAAAGAAGCGATTCGCCGCGCCGGTACCGAGCCTGGGGATTTCGATCACGTGATTTTCGGGAACGTGATGCAGACCAGCGCCGACGCTCTATACGGCGCGCGCCATGTGGGATTGAAAGCCGGATTGGCCATCGAAACGCCGGCGGTGACGGTGAATCGCTTGTGCGGCTCCGGAATGGAATCCATCACGCAAGCGGCACAAAGAATTTTGTTGGGCGAAGCGCGCGTAGTTCTCGCCGGCGGAATGGAAAATATGTCGCAAGCGCCGCACGTGATTCGCGGAGCGCGCGCGGGTTTCCGGCTGGGCGAAGGGAAATTGGAAGATTCGCTGATGTCCGGACTCTTCGACACATACTGCGGTTTCAGCATGTCCGAAACGGCGGAAAATCTGGCGGCCGAACAGGGGATCACGCGCCGCGCGTCCGATGAATACGCGTTGCGCAGCCAGCGGGCCGCGGAAGCGGCATTCCGCGCCGGACATTTCAAGGACGAGATCGTTCCGGTAGAAGTGAGGAAAGGCAAAAAGACGACGACGGTGACGGATGACGATCACCGGCGTCCGGAAACGACCATGGAAGCGCTGGAATCTCTGCAGCCGGCGTTTCGCAAAGATGGCATCGTAACTGCCGGTAACGCCAGCGGGATTGTGGACGGCGCAGCGGCGGTGGTGGTGACGCACGCGAAAATTGCCAAAGAGCGCGGCTGGAAGCCGTTGGGAAAGATCGTCGGTTGGGCGACGGCCGGTGTGCCGCCGCAGATCATGGGGATCGGCCCCGTGCCGGCAATCCAGAAAGCGCTGGCCCTCGCGGGACTGAAGCTGGAACAAATGGATCTGGTGGAAGTGAACGAAGCGTTCGCGGCGCAATATCTAGCAGTGGAAAAAGTGCTGGGACTGAATCGCGATAAAACGAATGTGAATGGCGGTGCGATCGCTCTCGGGCATCCGCTGGCGGCCACAGGAACGCGCCTGGTCTTGAGCTTGCTCCTGGAATTGCGGCGGCGCGGCGCCCGCTATGGCATCGCCAGCGCGTGCATCGGCGGCGGGCAAGGCATCGCCGTGATTGTCGAATCGGTTTCTTAGGCGCGGCGGCATAACACGGCAAAGCACACCCGATTCGGGTACCATACCAGTGTTAAAATCCAGAATCTTACGGCAAGGAAGATATGGCTTACGATAATTTACTGTTCGAAGTGAGCGAGCAGATTGCGCGCATCACTTTTAATCGTCCTAATGTGCTGAATGCGCTGAACCGCAGGACCATGGACGAGCTCGGCGATTGCCTGAAGAAAGTGCGCGCGGACGATGCGATCCGCGTAGTGATTCTCACCGGCGCAGGCGAGAAAGCGTTCATCGCCGGCGCGGACATCAACGAACTTTCACAGCAGACTCCCGTAAACGGCCGCGAATTTACTTTGTACGGGCAGGAAATTATTCACCGGCTGGAGACGCTGGGGAAACCCGCGATCGCCGCAATCAATGGCTTTGCGCTCGGCGGCGGATGCGAGCTGGCGCTGGCGTGCACGCTGCGCATCGCTAGCCGCAACGCGAAACTGGGCCAGCCGGAAGTGAAGCTGGGAATTATTCCCGGCTACGGCGGTTCGCAGCGGCTGCCGCGTTTGTGCGGCAAAGGGGTGGCGCACGAATTGATTCTGACGGGCGAGATGATTGCGGCGGAAGAAGCGTTGCGCGTGGGATTGGTGAACCGCGTGGTGGAACCGGGCGAATTGCTTGCGACGGCGGAAGCGATCGCCAAAAAAATAATCGCCAACGCGCCGCTAGCCGTGAAGTACGCGCTGGAAGCCGTGGAGCACGGGATGGAAATGCCGCAGGAAGAAGGTTTGTACCTGGAGGCCACGCTTTTCGGATTGTGCTGCGCGACGCAGGATATGCGCGAAGGTACGCGGGCGTTTCTGGAAAAGCGGCCGCCGAAATTCGAGGGGCGCTGAAGAATGGCGGAAAAATTGAAACCGGCGAATGTGCGGGGCGGATTGAGCGCAGCGGGGCTGCGCATTGGCGTGGTCGCAAGCCAGTTCAATAATTTCATCACGGACCGATTGCTCGCGGGCGCGCTGGACGCGCTGCAGCAAGCAGGTGCCACAGAAGAGCAGATTCAGATTGTGCGCGTTCCTGGATCGTTCGAGCTTCCAATTGCTGCGAAAAAACTTGCGGCGAGCGGGCGCTTCGATTCAATCATTTGCATCGGCTGCGTTTTGCGCGGCGAGACATCGCACTACGATGTGGTGGTGTCTGAAACAGCGCGCGGCATTCAGCTCGCGCAGCTCGATACTGGCGTGCCGCTGATTTTCTGCGTGTTAACCTGCGACACGTTGGAACAGGCGATTGATCGCGCCGGGCTGAAATCGGGTAATAAAGGCTATGAGGCGGGGCTTGCGGCTGTGGAAATGGCGCAACTGGTGCGCAAGATTGCTGGCAACTCCGGCGCGGCATCCAGCGGCGGTTCGAAAAGCGCTTCGCACCGCGGGCGGCGCCGTTAGCATGACGCTGCGCCATAAATCACGCGAGTTCGCCTTGCAAATGCTTTTCGAGTGGGACATGACGCGGCGCAAACCATCGCAGGTAGAGCAGAACTTCTGGAGGCAAGCGCGCGCGGCCGATTCCACGCGCAAATTCGCAAACCAATTGTTCGAAGGCGCCGTCGCTGCTGCGGACGCGAGCGACAAGACAGTCGAAAAACTTTCAGAAAATTGGAAACTCGAGCGCCTAGCAGTAGTGGATCGCAGCATCCTGCGCCTGGCGATTTACGAATTACGCTTTGGCACCGCGCCGGTGAAAGTGGTGATTGACGAAGCGCTGGAACTGGCGAAGAAATTTTCCTCGGCGGACTCTCCTGCCTTCCTCAACGGCATTTTGGATGCGGCCAGCAAGAGCGTCGGGCCGGCGCATCCCGCCAAGAAGTAAAATTCGCCTACGCTTCGATGTGACCTTCAAAAATGCGCACGGCCGAGCCGCTGACTTTCGGCGTGAGCTTTCCCTTGTCTGCCATCACTTCCACGTGAATTTCGCTGGGGCGGCCCATTTCCACACCCTGCGTGATTTGCAATCGCTCCGCGTGTTTCAACTGGCCGTGATGCACTAGGTACGCGCCAAGTGATCCGCCGGCGGAGCCGGTCGCGGGATCTTCGATCGTGCCCCAGGGAACCATGCCGCGGGCGTAGGCACGTCCGCGGCCGCTCAACGCAAAACAATACGCCATGGTTCCGTGCGGAGAAACCAGGTGCGCCAGAGCCGGCATATTCATCTGGATTTTTGCGAGCACGACGCGGCGGCTCACCGGAACCATCAGGTTGGAAATTCCGGTGGAGACGAATTCGATGGGCAGCGACGGTGCGAGGTCGCTGGGCTTCAGACCGAGCGCTGCGGCAAGCGCGGCGCGCGTAAAGGGCGCGCGCGTGAAGCGGGCCGGCCGTTGCGTCATGGTGACGCGCACCGGGCGGCCATTGTGAAAAGTGAACTCCACGGGAAGAATTCCGGCGCCGGTCTGTTGCAGGATGTGCACGCTGCCTTCGGATGCGGGGACGACGCCGAGTTCAGCCAGCAGAAACCACGCGCCGATCACGGGATGGCCCGCGAGAGGCAGCTCGCGCGTGGTAGTGAAAATGCGCAGGCGAGCCAGCGCGCGATTGTTCGTGGGCCGCTGAATGAAAACCGTTTCGGAAAGATTCATCTCGCGCGCGATGGCCTGCATTTTCGCGGTGGGAATGCCGTCGCCATCAGTGACGACCGCCAGCGGATTTCCCGCGAAGGGTTTGGTGGTGAAAACATCGAGCGTGTACAGTCGGCGATTCATGTAGGTCCGCTTTCTAGCCCGGCCCGGCAGCGGGCGCGCGCCATAATGATCAATGACAAATGATAGCGCGTTCTTCTGTTGGCTCCGGGAAATAAAGTCTGGTGCCCGGGCGCGGCAAGTAGCGCCTCGGTAATGGCTGAAAAGTGTTCTGGCTTAGAGGCGTTGCAGTTCAACGCGGGTGCGCTCGTTGCGGACATTTCCGGTGTTGAGAGTTGTTTTCGGTTCGATCAGCACCACGTGAACTTCCTCATTCGCCTCGGGCTTGTGCTCCACACCTTTGGGGACAATGATGAATTCACCCGGCTGCACCGAGATCTCGCGATCGCGAAAATGCATGCGCAGGCGGCCTTTCACGACCAGGAAAAGTTCATCTTCGTCGTCGTGATGATGCCAGACAAATTCGCCGGTGAACTTCACGATTTTCACGTAGGAGTCGTTGAGTTCGCCGATGATGGTGGGGCTCCAGTATTCTTTTACACGGGACAGTTTTTCGTTCAGATTTACTGCTTCCATCTCTGTTCTCCTTTTTGCATTCGCAGCGGGCCACCGCCCCGGAAAGCTCGCTGCGTGTTGCTTATAATTTTTGTACCAGCGCCACGACAGAGTCGAGGACGCGCTTGGTGGTTTCCGGACGCGTGGTCTCGGAATAAATCCGCAGCATATTTTCCGTGCCGGAAGCGCGCAGCATCAGCCAGCCGATGTCGCCCAGGTAAACTTTGATACCGTCGAGATTTTCGCGGCGGGTAATGGGCCAATCGAGCAGGTGCTGGAGCTTCGAGGATGAAAAATGGCCGATCGCTTTTTCTTTCTGGCCGTTTTTCACATGCAGATCCACGCGGTTGTAATAATGTCCGCCGAATTCTTGATGCAGTAACGCAACGATCTCACCGAGGCTCTTTCCGTGCCAGGCCATCACTTCGGCAAGCAGCAGCGCGTTGACCGTGGCGTCGCGCTCGGGCAAGTGCAGCTTGGTTCCGATGCCGCCGCTTTCTTCGCCGCCCAGCAGAATGTCGCTTTCCAGCATGCGATCGCAAATATATTTGAAGCCGACGGGAGTTTCCCAAACCTGGCGGCCGAATTTCGCGGCGATCTTATCAATCATTTTCGTCGTGGAGAATGTCTTGGCTACCGCGCCTTCCAGTTTGCGCGTGCCGGCCAGGTGCCACAGCAGGATCGAGAAAATCTGGTGTGGATTGATGAAGGAGCCATCGCGGTCCACTGCGCCGATGCGGTCGGCATCGCCGTCGAGCGCGAATCCTGCATCGAATTTGTCCTGCACCACGGCGCGTTGCAGCGCTGCGATGTGCGGCTCGATCGGCTCCGGATTTACGCCGCCGAAGAGCGGGTCGCGCGTGCCGCAAATTTCTTCGCATGCAATTTCGTGGCGGCGGAGAAGATCGCGCAGCAGGCCGCGACCCGCGCCATGCATGGGATCAATCACGAAGCGGAATTTGGCGGCGCGGAGGCGATCCCAATCTACCAGAGCGTCTAGAGTTTCCAAATACGGCGCGCGCAGGTCGAGCGAGTGAAGGAGATCGGCGCGCGGCGGCAGCGCTGGTACCCCGTCGCGCTGGACTTTCGCTAGCTCCGCTTCAATTTGCGCGACGATGGCGGGCGAAGCGGAGCTTCCATAGCTGGCCTTGTACTTCACGCCGTTCCATTGATAAGGATTGTGACTCGCGGTGATCTGAATTCCGCCCGCGGCGCCGCGAAGTTTCACAAGTAGGGAAAGCGCGGGCGTGGGCGCGGCTTCGGCGGCGAGCCACACGGGAATGCCGGCAGCGGTCACCGTTTCCGCGGCGGCGCGCGCGAAACGTTCGGAGCCGAAACGCGTGTCATAGCCGACCAGAATGCCGGTGCCCGGCTTTTCAGCACGCACGGCGTAACGGGCGATCGCGTGCGCCACTTTGCGCACGTTCTCGAAGGTGAAATCTTCGGCGATGATGGCTCGCCAGCCGTCGGTGCCAAATTGTATGTTGCTCACGGTAAGTCAGTATAAGCGAAGGAATTTCCAGGCGGAAGCTGCGTCAAATAATAAAGTGATTCACATCGGGCGCCAAAATGGCGCGTGCTAGAGCAGGCGCGCGAGCTTCTGTTGCTCGAGATATTTCACGATTTTGCCGACGTCCTGGGCGCGGTCGCGCGGGCAGAGCAGGATGGCGTCATCCGTTTCCACCAGGACCAGATTGTGCACGCCGATCGCGGCGACGAATTTCCCGGGCGCCCAGACGTAATTTCCGCTGGCGTCGAGCGCGAAGGATGGGCCGACGGAAACGTTTGCGCCGAGTTTGGTCGCAAGCAACTCGTACACTGCATTCCAGGAGCCGATATCGCTCCAGCCGACTTTTGCGGGAAGCACCGAAACGCGCGCGCCGCTGGCCGGGCGAGTGGCCGGCTCCATGATCGCGTAGTCCACGGAAATATTTTCGAGCGTGGAATAAATGCGTCGCAGCGCCGCGGCGTATTTCGGCGTGCCGATGGTTGCGGCGAGGCGCATGAGCGCGGAATGTGTGGCGGGCAGGAAGCTGCGCAGGCATTCCAGATACGTGGAGACGCGCCAGAAAAATATTCCCGCGTTCCAGAAATATTTGCCCGAGGCTACGTAGCGGCGCGCCACGGCGAGCGTGGGCTTTTCCGTAAAGCGGCGAACAGCCATTGCGCGGACGCCGCGAACGCTCGCAGCAGGCGAGCCAGCTTCGATGTAACCGTAACCCGTTTCGGGTCGCGTGGGTGGGACCCCGAAGACCACCAGATTGCCTGGAGTACAAGCCAAATCCAGCGCGGCGCGCACGAGCTGGCGATAACGTGCGGCGTCGGCGACGTAACTGTCCGACGGCAAGACGGTCATCAGCGCGTCGCCGTGTTGGTGCTGCAGATGAATTGCCGCGAGCGCAATGGCCGCGGTGGTGTTGCGACCAACAGGCTCGGCGAGAATCTGCGCGGCCGGAACTCCGCGAAGCTCGCGCCGCGCCGCAGCAGCCTGTTCGATATTGGTGACCACCCAGAAATCGCGCAAAGCGAAAATCGGTTCCAGGCGCGAGACGGTTTCGCGCAGCATGGTCTCGCCGCCGGTGATGTTCAGCAGCTGCTTGGGCGTGCGCGTGCGGCTGCGCGGCCAAAAACGAGTGCCGCGTCCGCCCGCAAGCAGCACGGCGCATGTGGGAAGCGACTTACGATTTGACGCAGCACGCTTTTTCACGGATACACCACGCGCGACAACGCGGCTTCGCTGACGCCTTGAGCAATCAACTTGCGCGCGACCTCATCGAGAGATGCAGGAACGTAAGCGCGGAGCAGCGACGTTCGCTCGCCCGGCGCCAAATGATACGCGCCGAGCTCGGCGGGAAGCAGCCAGGTTTGCGCCGGCGCGTATTTCACGGATTCGCCGCTCCAGTGAATCGAGCCGCGGCCTTCCAGAAAAGTCAGCAGATCGAAATGTTCCGGCGCGGTGGCGGCGGCCACTTTTTCCACGAATTCCCATTTTTCCACGGCAAAATAGCGGCAGGCGACAAAAAACGTTTCCGTCACGCCGTCGCGCACCATCCGCGCCGGTTCGATTTTTCCACCATGCTGTTCGCCGAAGCGCATCACCTGTAAAGCTTTTTCGATATGCAACTCGCGCGAACGACCCCGCGCGTCGCGGCGATTGTAATCAAACACGCGATAAGTAAGATCCGAATATTCCTGAATTTCGCAGAGCACCAGACCGGCACCAATGGTGTGTGCCGTACCGGCGGGCACAAAAATAGCTTCTCCCGCGCTCACCGGCACGTGCTGCAGGCGATCCTCGGCCGAGCCATCCTCGATAGCGCGCTTGAATATCTCCGGCGTGACGCCGGGTTTCAGCCCGGCCAGCACTTCAGCCCCGGGCTGCGCGTGAATCGCGTACCACATTTCCGTCTTGCCGCGGCCGCCCGCTGCCTTTTCGTGTCGCGCCGCATAATCATCATCCGGATGAACCTGCACGGAAAGTTTTTCGTTCGCGAAAATAAATTTTACGAGCAGCGGAAACTGCGCATCACCGGCGCGGATTTTCGTTCCAGTCCATGCCGATGGCAAAGTGCGCCACACTTCGCCAAGCCTCTGTCCCGCGAAGGGGCCCGACGCGAAGCGACACTCCACTCCGGTCATCCACGCTTCGCCCAAAGGCTCGGCCAGATTGGATTTTTCAGGAAACAACGGTGCGAGAGTGCGTGCCCCCCACGGACGCGGACTGAAAATTGGTTCCAGCCGCGCGGGGCACAGAGAGGCGTTGCCCGGAATCACGCGGCCTTACCGAAGAAGCGCGCCAGCCGGCGCAGGCCTTCGTCGATCCGCTCCATTGAGGTGGCGTAGGAGAGGCGCAAAAATCCCGGCGCGCCGAACGCCTCGCCCGGAGTGACCGCGACGTGTTCGCGCTCGAGTAGTTGCTTCGCGATAGCGGTAGTGTCCGGCATCTGCGGATTGAAATGCGCCGCGACATTTGGGAAAACGTAGAACGCGCCCATTGGCGGTGTGCAAGTGACTCCCCGAATCGTGCGCAGGCCGGCGAGAATATGTTCACGCCGCCGCGCGTATTCCTCCTGCATGGCCGTCACCGTATCCATCGAGCCGCGCATCGCCGCGAGCCCGGCGTACTGGATGATCGAAGTAGGATTCGAGGTGGATTGGCTCTGCAGCTTAGCAATCGCGTCCACTAGCGGCTTGGGCGCAAGAATGTAGCCGAGGCGCAGGCCGGTCATGGCAAAAGTTTTGGAAAACGAGCCGGCGACGATCAAGCGATCTTTAGGCCCGGGAATGCTCGCAGCGGAAAACGGCTTCGCGTCCTTGTAGACGAAGTGCGAATAACACTCATCGGAAAGCAGCCAGATATTGTGCCGGTTGCAGAAATCCTGCAAGCGAGCGAATTCCATCGGCGGAATCACGGAGCCGGTAGGATTGTTCGGCGAATTGGCGATAACGATTTTGGTCTTCGGCGTCAGTGCCGCTTCCACCTGAGATGCACGCAGGGTGAAGGAATCGTTCTCGAGCGTCTCAACGAAGACGGGCGTTCCCCCGGCGTATTTCACCATGTCCGGATAGCTGACCCAGTAGGGAGAGCCGATAATGACTTCGTCGCCCGGATTAATCAGCGAGCAAATCGCATTGAAAATCGCGTGCTTGCCTCCGACGTTGACGACGCACTGCGACGGCTCATAAGCCGATCCCAACTGCGCGGCATGCCAATCGCAGATTGCTTGCCGCAGCGGAGCGATGCCCGCCACAGGCGTATATTTCGTGCGATTTTCCTCGAGCGCCTGGATGACGGCGCGCTTGATGTGTTCGGGCGTGGGAAAATCCGGCTCGCCGGGGCCGAAGTCCGCGACGTCAATGCCCTGCGCCTTCAGCTTCTCCGCTTCCTGCAGCACTACCATCGTCGGCGAAATGCTGATGCGATTGACGCGATCCGCAAGCTGAATGGTTTTTTCCATTTGTTTTTCCGTAGCCAGTTCCATCACGCTCTCCCAGGAATACCCAAGTGTACAAAGGCAGCGAATTCACAGCGCAGCCGGAATCCCGCCGCGACGACCGCCCGAGGAACCTACTTGAACTTAGCGCCGAGCCGCTCCTGCACGATCGCTGGAACAAAATCCTTGATAGGGCCGCCGAGCCGCGCTAATTCCTTCACTAGCCGCGAGCTCAGATAACTGTATTGCTCGGCCGGCAGCATGAAAACCGTCTCGATGTCGGGCTCGATCTTACGGTTCATCATGGCCATCTGCAGTTCGTATTCGTAATCGGATACGGCGCGAATGCCGCGCACAATGACGCTGGCTTTTTTCGCGCGCGCGTAATCCATCAGCAGTCCGTCAAAGACGTCAATCTCGACATTCACCCACCTGAACGTCGCCGTTTCCAGCATCTCGACGCGTTCTTTCTCGGTGAACAGCGGATCTTTTTCCAGATTGTGCGCGACGGCCACCACGAGCTTGTCAAAAATATTGGACGCGCGGGTGATCAGGTCCAAATGGCCATTGGTGACCGGATCAAACGAGCCGGGATATATTGCGGTGACGGGTCTGAAGGCGCCGGAATCCATTCGATGAGCGATTCTAACCTAGATAGTCCTTCGCTGCGGCGGGAAAAATCTTGGCGTGGTAGTGGCAACCTGGCCCAAATTGGCTGCGATTGACGCGGAACGCAGCTCCGCGAGTGATGCGCCCTGCCCTAAGGACTGCTGCGCATCTGACGCAAGTTTGTGCGGATTCACTTGACCCACTCAACGTTCGGTAGCTGCAGTTCGGGTATGCATTTGCCCCGTTGAGCGCCCTAGAGTTGACCACTGCGACTAAAATGGTCGTTGTTTAAGGTATTGCGCTGGTTGGGGTTGCGGCAAACGCGGAACTTGACTTTTCTGCTGGGCAAGCCGTAGAATGCATATGCGACCGTATCAGTCGTATATGCATCTATGATGAAGCTATCGAAGAAAGCCGATTACGGACTGATTGCGCTGAAGCATTTAGCGATGCATGGCGGGCGAGGGTCCTGCAGCGCGGGAGACATCGCCGAGCTCTATAAGATGTCCACGCCGCTGATGGCGAAAGTGCTACAGAAACTGGCGAAGGTTGGTTTGGTTGCAGCGCGGCACGGTTCGAGTGGCGGCTACACGCTGGGTCGCGACGCGTCATTGATCTCGGCGCTGGATGTGATTAAGGCGATTGACGGACCGCTGTTCATCACTTCCTGCATGACTTCGCACGGGGCGTGCGACGTGACGACGACCTGCTCGATCCGCGAGCCTTTGCGGCGCGTGAACGACAGCATTCTGGAAGTGCTGGGCAAAGTCACGATTTCGCAGATGACGGATGAGGCGCCGCTCTCGGAAATGGTCGAATTGCGCGTCTGAGGGAACGGCAGCAAAACAAGTTTTGGGGTAGCGTTACTTGGGCTGGCGGCAAAAAACACTGAACGGGGTTGAGGAGACAGAGAATGGCGATCAAGCTTCCAATTTATTTTGATAATCACGCGACCACACAGGTGGATCCGCGCGTCGTCGAAGCAATGGTTCCGTATTTTACTGAAAAGTACGGCAACGCCGCCAGCCGCAACCATGAATACGGCTGGAAGGCTGAAGAAGCAGTGGAAAATGCGCGCGGGCAGATCGCCAAGCTGATCAATGCCACGCCCAAAGAGATTGTGTTCACCAGCGGCGCCACGGAATCGACAAACCTGGCAATCAAGGGCGTCGCCGAGATGTATCGCGAGAAGGGCAATCACATCATCACGCAGGTCACCGAGCACAAGGCGACGCTCGATACCTGTAAGCGCCTGGAGAAAAACGGCTACGAAGTGACCTACCTGGCCGTGCACAAGGACGGCCGCATCAGCTTGGACGAACTGCGCAAGGCGATCACGCCGAAGACGATCCTGATTTCGATTATGTACGCGAATAACGAGATCGGCGTCGTGCAGCCCATCGCGGAAATCGGCAAGATCGCTAAAGAGAAGGGCGTCTTCTTCCATGTGGATGGCGTGCAGGCCGTCGGCAAGATTCCCGTGGACGTGCAGAAGGATGGAATCGATCTGATGTCCATCTCCGCGCACAAAATTTACGGGCCGAAGGGCGTGGGCGCGTTGTACGTGCGCCGCAAGAATCCGCGCGTGCAACTCGCAGCGCAGATTGATGGCGGCGGCCACGAGCGCGGCATGCGTTCTGGCACGCTGAATGTGCCGGGAATCGTGGGCCTGGGCAAGGCGTGCGAGCTCTGCGGCCAGGAAATGGCGGCGGAAAGCGCGAAACTGTTCAAGCTGCGCGAACGTCTGAGAGAGTCCATCATGTCGCGGCTGGATGAGACGTTCATCAACGGTTCGATGGAACATCGTCTGCCGCACAACATCAATATCAGCTTTGCGTACGTCGAAGGGGAATCGTTGCTGATGGGCATCAACGACATCGCCGTGTCCAGCGGCTCGGCTTGCACTTCGGCGACTTTGGAACCCAGCTACGTGCTGAAGGCCCTGGGCGTGGGCGAGGATCTGGCGCACACTTCCATCCGTTTCGGCCTAGGACGCTTCAACACGGAAGAAGAAGTGGACTATGTGGCGGATCGCGTAGTCGAGACCGTATCGCGTTTGCGTGAACTTTCACCTTTGTATGAAATGGCCAAAGAGGGAGTAGACGTCAGCAAAATGAAATGGCAGGTGGCAGCGGAATAAAAATCGTCTCAAAAGGGGGGAACGTGATCTACGAAGGCACAGTCGGCGTACATCGTACGTTCAGCGGCAACACCCCGGTATTTGACGTATTTTTCGCTCCTAACGTAGATGGCGGCGCGTGCAACTCGCGGCGCTTTCGTGACCTGGAAGAGCTGGCGGACTTTTTGGAGTTTCTGAAGTTGCGTGAAGAAGTGGTAGTGCGGACGCTGGAGGAAGTTTGCGCCGGACGTTCGGCATCCATCGCGCATGTGACTTTGTCGGATCGTGTGATTGCGGAAGAAGGGCTGGATAGCAGCGTTACCATGAAGAGGAGAATCAACTAATGGCGTATAGCGATAAAGTAATCGAACATTACAACCATCCGCGCAACGTCGGCTCGCTGGACAAGGCCGATCCGAACGTGGGTACCGGGCTGGTAGGCGCGCCGGAATGCGGCGACGTGATGAAACTCCAGATGAAAGTGAATCCGCAAACGCGCGTGATCGAAGAGGCTAAGTTCAAGACCTTCGGTTGCGGTTCAGCGATTGCGAGTTCTTCCCTGGCCACCGAATGGGTGAAGGGCAAGACGGTCGAGGAAGCGCTGGCTATCAAGAACACGGACATCGTCCGTGAACTGGCGCTGCCCCCGGTCAAGATTCACTGTTCGGTGCTGGCGGAAGATGCCATCAAGGCCGCGCTCGGCGACTGGAAGAAGAAGCAGGGCGAAGCGGACTTGAAGCCCGCGGAAGCCGCCACGGCGCATAACTAAACTGCAATCTGTTTGCTGCTGCGCCGCGCACGGCGAGAAGTGCGCGGCCTCGATGCAAATAGGACGATGATGCAAGCAGGACAACGATCATGATTCATGTATCCGAGAAAGCTGCGGTAAAAATTCGCGAGCTGCTGCAAAAAGAAGGCGTGCCGGCCGAATCCGGCGGACTCCGCGTCGGGGTGCAGGGCGGCGGATGTTCGGGGCTCAGCTACGCGATGCGTCTGGATACCGAAGCGCGCAACCGCGACAAAGTATTTGAAGAAAACGGCGCGCGCATTTTCGTGGATCCTAAGAGCTATCTCTATCTTCACGACACCACGCTGGATTATCACGAGGACCTGATGAAGCAGGGCTTCGTCTTCCAGAATCCCCAGGCGGCGCGGAGTTGCGGATGCGGTAGTTCGTTTACCGCGTGAACTGGGCATCGCGCGGTAAGCGTTTTACGCAGAGGTATTTCTCTCCTGTGCCATTCGCGCTCTTCTTTCCTTGGGGGCGCGCCCGGACGAGACCAGACCCATGAGCGTTCAACGATCCCAAGATGCGCAGGCCGAGGGCATACCGGTCACCAGTTGCTGGAACTGCCGCGCGGCGGTTACGGGCGCGCATTTTTGCGCGGCTTGCGGGAAAGTCCAGCCGCTGCCGGCGGGCGCGAGTTATTTTGCGTTTTTCGGATTGCCGCAGAAGCTAACCATCGAATCAGCTTCGCTCGAGGGCCAGTTCCACATGCTGAGTTGGAAGCTGCATCCGGATAATTTTGTGCGCGCCAGCGAATTCGAGCGCAATTTGTCGCTGGAACGCTCTTCGCAGTTGAATGATGCGTATCGTACGCTGCGCGACCCGATCGCACGCGTCGAATACTTGCTCGAGCACCTGGGCGTGCGCAAGGAAGGCACCACCAAGCAGCAGGCGCCGCCGGAATTGCTTGAGGAAGTTTTCGAGTTGAACGAATCGCTGGATGAATTGCGCGAGGCGCGGGCTGCGGGCGGCGATGTGGCGGCCTTGCAGGGCCGACTGGAAGTGGCGCAGCAAAATTTCCAGGAAGATCTTGACGACGTGGATGCGGAACTTGCTGGGTTGGGACGCGAGTGGGACGCAGCAGTTGATTTCGGCGGCGATGAGGCAAAGAAAACTGCGCTGCTGGCGCGAATGAACGAAGTTTTGAATCGCCGCGCGTATATTCGCAATTTAGTGGCGGGCGTACAGAAGGAACTTGGGAGCTAGTGAACGATGGGACGCGTAGTCGGAATTGATCTCGGCACTACATTCAGCCTGATTGCGTATCTGGACGCGCAAACGGGCGCGCCAAAGTGCATTCCGGGGCCGTACGGCTCGACACTGTGTCCTTCGGTCGTGAGCGTAGACCGCGATGGGAAGGTGATCGTCGGCGAACCGGCGCGCGCTAAGCTGCTGACGCAGCCGGAGCGTACGATTTATTCCGTGAAACGTCTGATGGGCCGCGGCGTCGCGGACGTGCAGGACGAGCTGAAGATTTTTCCTTTTCGCATTGACCCAGGCAGCGACAACGTAATTCGCGTGCGCCTGGGCGACAAGAGTTTTACAGCGCCGGAAATCTCCGCGTACATCCTGCGCGAGCTTAAATCCTGGGCTGACGCGTATTTCAAGGAGCCGGTGGATCGCGCAGTGATCACCGTACCGGCATATTTCAACGACGCGCAACGCCAAGCCACCAAAGATGCTGGTCGCCTCGCGGGACTTGAAGTGCTGCGCCTGGTGAATGAGCCGACGGCCGCGGCGCTCGCTTACGGCTTGCACAAACAGAAGCGCGGCCACGTGGCTGTGTACGATTTTGGCGGCGGAACGTTCGATATTTCGATTCTGAAGCTGATCAGTACGAATGAGGGCGACATCTATCAGGTGCTCGCGACCAACGGCGACACGCATTTGGGCGGCGACGATATTGACAACGCACTGCTGGGCCTGGCGCGCCGCGAGATCCGCGATAAATTCGGCGTGGAATTCGATCATCGCGGCGAAGCTATTCAGACGCTGCGCAAAAGCCTGATTCGCGCCAAGCACGAGCTTTCCACCGCGGAAAAAACCATCGTGCAATTTCCGCTGGAATCGAAGGGTATGTACATCCGGGAAATCACGCGCCAGGAATTCGACGAACTGATTCGCCCGATCATCGCGCGCACCATGGCGCCGGTGAAAATGGCGCTGGCCGATGCCAAGCTCGCGCCGAAAGAAATGGACGAAGTAGTGCTGGTGGGCGGCTCGACGCGCATCCCGCTGGTGCGCAAGACAGTGGGCGATTATTTCCAGCGCGCGCCGCATTGCGAGCTGGATCCCGATGAAGTAGTGGCGCTGGGCGCCGCGGTGCAGGCGGATATTCTCGAGACTGGCGTGAAAACCATGCTGCTGCTGGACGTGACGCCGCTTTCGTTGGGCATCGAAACTATGGGCGGCGTAATTGCCAAAATTATTCCGCGCAATTCCACGATTCCCGCAAGCGCGCAGGAACTTTTCACCACGGGCGTCGAGAATCAGACGGCGATTGACGTCCATGTGCTGCAAGGCGAACGCGAATTGGCCAAGGATTGCCGCTCGCTCGCGCGTTTCCAGTTGAAGACGCCGCCAGGGCCTGCGGGCCTCGCGCGCATCGAAGTGAAATTCCTGATTGACGCCAATGGCATTCTGCAAGTGGCCGCGCGCGATTTACGCACCAACGAACAACATACCGTCGAGGTGCAGCCCAGCTACGGACTTTCGGACACCGAGATCGAACGCATGCTCGAGGAATCCATCGAATACGCGGAGCAGGATTTTGCAGAACGCCAGGTGATCGAAGCGCGTACCGAAGCGGAGACGATCCTCGCGGCGACGGACAAGGCGCTCAATGACCCGCGTTCGCAGGAAATTTCCGCCGCGGAACGGAAGTCCATCGCGGAATCGGAAGCGCGGTTGCGCGCGGCGCTCGCTGGCAGCGATTATAAATTGATGCGCACGCGAATTGACGAGATCAACGCGGCCACCGCGCATCTGGCGGAAGTGCTGATGAATGGCGCGCTGCAAACCGCGTTCGAAGGCAAAAACCTGGACGACGTGTAGACGCGGGAGCACGTAACCGAGCAAGCAAGCGCAGCTGTTGTGGCTCGTGATGAGATTTTTTCAAGTTGAGCGCTCGACCGTTCTGAATTTGTGATGAGCGCGTTGAGAGAGGAGCAGCAAAGCATGGGCGGTAAGAATCCATATATTGAAGAAACAAAGTTCACGCCCGCGACGAAGAAATATAAGGTGACGTTTGTCAGGGAAGGGAAGACGGTCGAGATTGATCCCGACAAAATTCCCTACGGCCACGACGGCCTGCCCGGCAGCATCCTGGATATTTCGCAGGGCTATCATCTGGGCTTGGATCACGCCTGCGGCGGCGTGTGCGCGTGCTCCACGTGCCACGTGATCGTGCACGAGGGTCTCGACAGCTGCAACGAAGCGACCGATGCGGAGCTGGACCAGCTGGACGAAGCCCCGGGAGTGACGCCGAAATCGCGCCTCGGCTGCCAGTGCGTGCCGGACGGAACCAAGGACATCGTGGTGGAAATTCCTGAGTGGAATAAAAATTACGCGAAGGAAGCCGAGCACTAGAAATTGGCATCGCGGTTCGCTGTGCATCGAGGCAACGACATTTTGCCAGCGCGAAAAATTCACATTCAGGAGCGAGAAAGAATGCCGAACACGTTCGATTGGGACAATGCCGAGGAAATCGGAATCCAGCTGGCCGAGAAACATCCTGGCGTGGACCCGCTGACGGTGCGCTTCACCGATCTGCACAAATGGATCGTCGAGCTACCCGGATTTGCCGGCGATCCGAAATTATCGAACGAAGGCAAGCTCGAGGCGATTCAGATGGCCTGGCACGAAGAATTTCAAGACAGCCAATAACGCAGCTCCCGCCCACACCGAAGTTCGAAAAATGTTCGTCCGAACCTTTGCTCACAATTCCGCTTGCGTCTCTTCGCGCACTTCCAATGGTAATCCTGCAATAGTCCAAATTGTCCATCGAATCGCACTCCGCGGGTCCCCCCATCCAGTCCGGCAAATTGCGACGGCGTGATACATTTTTGTCCACGAGATTGCGCTTGGCGCAGTGAATTTGCCGGCAGGAGGCTCCACCATGGACGCGGATCTGCGATTTCCTGTAGGAAAATTTCAACGTCCAACGGCGCCGTTGACGGATGGCCAGCGCCACGAGTTCATCGAAGCGATCGCGGCAACGCCAGCCCGGCTAAACGACGCTGTGAAGGGTTTGAAACCTGAACAGCTCGACACGCGCTACCGTCCCGAAGGATGGACCGTGCGACAAGTGGTGCACCATGTTCCAGACAGCCACATGAACGCCTACATACGATTTAAGCTCGCGCTCACCGAGGATCTACCCTTGATCAAGCCTTACAACGAAGCGAAATGCGCCGAGCTAGGCGACGTGAAAGGCGCCCCCATCGAACCGTCCCTCGCACTCCTGGAAAATCTGCACAAGCGCTGGGTGTTGCTGCTGCGCACGCTCGGCCCCGCGGAGTGGTCGCGCCAATTTCGCCATCCGGAGTGGGACAAGCCCATGTCACTGGACGACACGCTTGCGCTCTACGCCTGGCACGGCAAACATCACGTGGCGCACATCACGTCGTTGCGCGAACGCGAAGGCTGGCGGTAAAGCGCCGGAAAATAGAAAAGCGAAATTAGAAAATGGAAAGGGTGTGGTTTGACGTCCACCGCGTGCCCGGGCGAGAAATGAAGGATTAAGACGCAGGAAATTTCCGCGGTCCGGCTCCGTGACTTTTCGAATTTGCAGGTCCCCATATGGAAGATTCCAACCATCGCCCCACGTGGAAGACGCTATTGGCCTTTGCAATTATTTATTTTGTGTGGGGCTCCACGTTTCTCGCAATTCGTACGGGGGTGCGCGAAGTTCCGCCGCTGGTGCTGGCCGCCATGCGCTTTTCGGTTGCGGGCCTGGTTCTGTTCGGCTGGGTACTCGCGCGGGGCGAACGCGCACCGACCATTCGTGAATGGCGCTCGGCATCCGTCCTCGGGATGGTAATTTTCCTGTTCGATTACGGCTTGCTGTTCTGGGCCGAGCAGCGCGTGCCGTCGGGCATCGCCGCCGTGATGCTCGCCACGATTCCCGTTTTCATGGCGCTGTGCGAAATTATTTTCCTGCGCACGCAGCGGCTCACTATCCGCTTGGCCGCGGCGCTTCTGATCGGCATCGGCGGAGTGGGCGTGCTGATGAGCCACACGCTCAATCTTGGCGGCGCGCCGATTGATAAGCTGGGGGCGACAGCGCTGATTTTCGCATCCATCAGCTGGTCGGTAGCATCGGTCCTTGCGCGCAAGCTCCCGCTGCCCGATTCGAAAGCGATGAGCTCGGGAGCCCAAATGCTCTCCGGTGGAATTTTGCTGGCAATCGTGGCCGGCATGTTAGGCGAATATCGAAATTTCCATCCGTTCGCGGTTTCGCGCGGAGCGTGGCTCGCGTTGCTCTACTTGATTGTTGCGGGGTCGATCATCGGTTTCACGGCGTACGTGTGGCTGCTACATCACGAATCGCCAACGAAAGTCGGCACCTACGCGTACGTGAATCCGATTGTGGCCGTGCTGGTAGGATATTTTCTAGGTGGCGAAGCGCTCACCGCGCGGACCATCTTGGGAACTTTTCTGGTGCTGATCAGCGTAATAGTGATCACCACCACGCCCGCGAAGAAACCAGTGGAATCAGTCTTGGCGGAAGACGCCGCGTAACCCCGGAGACCGCGAGATGCGGCGAAGGAAAGGAAAATCGCGTCCCGCGCGGGCGGCGCTGCATTATCTAGGCAACTTCTCGATCTGTTGCTGCACCTGGTTTCGAAATTCCAGCGGATGCGCCATCTTCGCGAAACGGATCGGAGGTTCCGCCTGTTCCGATCACCACAATCGTTCCATAACCCAGCATCCTGCCGCCTGTCGTCTCGCTCACTTCGATGCTCTCCACTTTACTCAGCAGCATTTCGATGGTCTTGCGGCTCATCAAGCCAGTTTTGATCACCACGCGCCGGTTGGTCACCGCCATTTCTGTGGCGTGGCGCCGCACCACGCCAATCAGAATCACTACGGCTCCGCAAACGAGCAACGCCGCACCGCCAGCTTCCGTCAGGTGCAAAGTGTTCGCGTCCATTTCGCTGTGGCTGAATGCGTAATAAAGCAGGAGCGCTCCGGGCAGGCCGAGCAGCAGGAATCCGATGAAGAGGTGCCCCACCATTACGATCCAATGCAGTTCCGTCTGGTAAATCACTTTCTCGCCAGCGACCAGGTTCGATTCTACATAGCTCATCCGCTCTCACTCCCGACCGCATCGGCCGATCACTAGAGTCGGCGCGCTTCGTTCGTCATTCATTGAGGCTATCATAGTCGCCGACCGGTTCTGGCGATGTCCAAAACACGACATTTAACTGCTCGCGTCATCGGCCATCGGAAACTGGCCATCGGCGCTTCCCTCTCCGCTTGATTCTGCCTGCTTGTGAATTCCGCCCGTATCTCTGATAATCTAACTACGTCTTGCCGCATTCCTCTGTGGCGCTATGGTGCAACGGTTAGCACGCGGCCCTTTCAAGGCTGAAATACGGGTTCGATTCCCGTTAGCGCTACCAAATTCTCGCTATTGAATTCCTCCGCGGGCAAATCGCGGAACGCCGTTTTCGCCTTATCAATTACGACAAGCACCAGTCTCCAGCGCGGCCCGCCCGCATCGCATCACACCTACTATATAATTCCCGCGAAATGCAGAGAGCACGGACCGACAGCGTGCAATTCCAACCCGCGAGCGATCAATCGCTGCTGATTTACTTCGGCCAGCAGATGACGCCGGACGCTCACCAGAGCGTGCGGAAATTGTTGCGCTTGCTCAAGCAGAAACCGATTGCCGGCGTCCGCAATCTTAATCCCGCGTATTCCTCGATTCTCGTCACGTTCGACGCGCTGCGATTGAACCATGCCGACCTGGAAGAAATTCTGCGCGGTTATGTCCAGCGCCTCGACGCGTTGCGTATTCCAAAAGGTCGCGAGCTGAAAATTCCCACGTGTTACGGCGGCGAGTTTGGTCCCGATCTGAACGAAGTCGCCAGCCTGCACGCCCTCACGCCCGCACAGGCAATCGAATTGCATGCTTCGGTTACTTACACCGTTTACTTTCTCGGATTCGTTCCGGGGTTCGCCTATCTCGGTGAATTGCCTGAAGCGCTCGCGACTCCGCGGCTCAATACCCCGCGCCGGAGCACGTCACCCGGTAGCGTGGGCATCGCCGGCAACCAGACCGGCGTGTACCCCTTCGCCACGCCAGGCGGCTGGCGATTAATTGGACGCACGCCTATCGCGATGTTCCGGCCCGACCGCAAGGCGATGAGTTTTCTTTCCATCGGCGATCGCGTGCGCTTCACTCCGATTTCCGCCGCGCGATTTGCTGCGCTGGAAAAAGCATGAGCACCATTGAGGTGCAGACGCCGGGACTGCAGACCACCGTGCAGGACTTGGGGCGACCAGGCTTCGGTTTCATCGGTGTTTCGCCCTCTGGAGCTGCCGATCCGATTTCGCTACGTCTCGGCAACCGATTGGTCGGTAACGATGAGCACGCCGCGGGACTGGAAATGATGCTGCTCGGCGGAACATTTATTTTCCCCGAAGGAGCAGTCGTCGCACTGACCGGTTCCGATTTCGGCGCGATGCTCGATGATGCACGCGTTGATGTGGGCGCGTCCGTGCAGGTGAGACCGGGCCAAACGCTTCGCCTGGGTCCGACAACTTCGGGAGCGCGCTGTTACCTCTGCGTGCAGGGGGGAGTCTCGGTGAAACCGTTTCTCGGAAGCGCGTCCACGCACATTTTGAGCGGCCTCGGCGGCTTCGAGGGCAGGCCGTTGCGCAAGGGCGACGTGCTGCACATCGGGCGCGCGTCCAAGCGTTTCCGCGGCAGAAAAATCGCTGCGAAAGCGTCGGAGCGGTTGTGCGAACGCAAGGTTTTGCGCGTGACCTCCGGCCCGCAGGCTGATTGGTTTTCCGATCCATCGCTGCACGAATTTTATGCGGGCAGTTATCGCGTCGGCGAGCAATCCAACCGCATGGGCCTGCGGCTCGAAGGCGCGGCCATTTCACAACGCGGTGCGCGCGAGATGATTAGCGAAGGCGTTTCACTCGGAGCCATCCAAACACCCACCGGAGGCTCGCCCATCATCCTTTTTGTCGAGCAACAAACCACGGGCGGCTATCCGAAAATCGCGAACGTGATTTCCGCGGACCTTCATCGCATCGGACAGCTTCGCCCGCGTGATGAGCTACGATTCGAACGGGTGACGTTCGACCAGGCGCGCGCGCTGCTGATCGAGCAGGAAAAATTGCTGACGTCCCGGGAGCTGATTCTGGAATGAAACGCATTGATCTGAATTGCGACATGGGCGAAGTGCCGCAAGCCATCACTGACGGCACTCAGGAATCGCTGATGCCGTCGCTAACGTCGGTGAACATCGCGTGTGGCGGGCACGCCGGCGACGCCCGAACCATGAAAGCCACAATCGAGCAGGCGTTGCGCTGGAAGTTGGATGTAGGCGCACACCCCGGATATCCGGATCGCGCGAATTTCGGCCGCCTGGAATTGCAGCTACCGCCGCGAATAATCGCCGAATCTATTTTTGAGCAAGTGCGGGCCCTCGCCGAAATTGCCGCCACGTGCGGCGTCAGCGTAACCCACGTAAAACCTCACGGCGCGCTCTACAACCAGGCAGCAACGAATCGCGTGATTGCAGGAGCCATTTCTGACGGAGTGGCGCGTTGGAGCCGCGACGTCGTGCTGGTCGGTCTAGCCGGGTCGCTGATGCTGCACGTCTTTCGCGAGGCAGGATTCCGTGTGGCCGCCGAAGCGTTCGCAGATCGGCGTTATGAAGCTGATGGCGCACTTCGTTCGCGCAACTTCGAAGACGCTCTGATACGCGACCCCGCCGAAGCTGGCGAGCAGGCGCTGCGCATCGCGGAACGAGCAACGGTGATTGCTCGCGGCGGGACTGACCTGACCACGGACGCGCAGACGATTTGCATTCACGGCGACACTCCCGGCGCTCCGGCCATTGCCGCAGTGGTAGCGAAAACGCTCCGACACGCCGGAGTCAAACTCACTCCGCTCTCGCAATTAGCACGCGACAATTCGCGCAGCTAAATCTGCCTCTCGGGATCCCTTCGCGATCGCTCGCTCTGTGACCTCTGCCACAGCCAGTAAACCGGAACGCCCGATAAGATAATGATTAATCCCGGCCAGGTGTATTGCGGCTTGTAACGCAACAATTGCACTTCGATGATTGCGGCGAGCAACAGATAAGTCGCTGGTAGCACTGGATAACCGAATACTCGATAAGGCCGCTCCATATTCGGCCGTCGGTAACGCAAAACAAAAAGTCCGGCGATCGTCAGCATGTAAAACATCACCACGGCGAAAACCAGAAAGTCTAGTAATTGCCCGTACGTGCCCGAGAGGCACAAAACGCACGCCCAGGCACATTGCGACCACAGGGCAACGGCGGGAGTATTGTGCCGGTTCACGCTGCCTACGCTTCTGAAAAATAAACCGTCCTTGGCCATCGCGTAATAAACACGCGCACCGGCCAGGATCAATCCGTTGTTGCATCCAAATGTGGAAATCATCACGGCGATGGCCACCAGCACCGCGCCGCTTGCGCCCACAATCGCTTCAGCGACGGCCGTGCCTACGCGGTCGCCGGCGGCAAATTGCAGTCCTCGCGCCAGCACGGACGCAGCATCCGGAGTTCCAGCCAGTGGCAGCACGTTTAAATACGCAAGATTGGCCAATACGTACAGCGCCGTAACGATTCCCGTGCCAAGAATCAACGCAAGCGGCAGATTCCGCCGCGGATTCCGCACTTCCGATGCGATGTAGGTGACGTTGGTCCAAGCGCTGGAAGAAAATAGCGCGCCGACCATCGCCAGGCCCACCAGCGTCACGACGCTGACCCACACCGTGTTTTCCGCGGCTTGGTATTTGTGCAGTCCTGAGAAGCTCGCGTTCCGCCAAAAATTGCTGAAATTGGCATGGCGCGCCGCTTGGGTCGCGAACGCGAAACCCAGCAGTGTCAATCCCCCCAGCGCCGCGATTTTTGTGGTCGTGAAAATATTCTGCACTCGCGCGCCCACGCGCAGGCCACGGGTGTTCATCCAAGTCAGAAAAACGATCGAACATATGGCTAGCAAGTTCTGCGTGTTCAGCCCGACGTTGTATGGCCCCAGCGCGCCGAACCAAAGTGTGTACGGGCCAAATGTCCCCAGCTTCCAGATCCACACGGACGACGAGAACCAGGACCACAGCACGCCGCTAAAGTTCGCGAAGGCCACGGCCACTGCCGCAATCGTGGCCGTCTGTATCACCAGCAGCGTGGCCCATCCGTACAAGAAACCCCACATCGGGCCGAGAGACTCGCGCAAGAATACATATTCGCCGCCGGCGAGTGGCATCGCTGCAGCCAGCTCTCCGTAGCACAACGCCGCCATCGTGGTCATCAAACCGCTGACCAGCCAGACAATCAGCAGCAGCGCAGGACTGTCAACTTGCCTCGCGATGCCGGCCGAAACAATAAAAATTCCCGAGCCGATCATCGAGCCCGCGACGATCATGCTGGCGTCGAGCAGGCCAAGGCTCTTCACCAATTCGGAATGGGCGACTGCACCCTTCACGTTGAGCGGTTGAATCGGTTCAGGCATAGGCCAAGATTCGCAACACTACACCCGACGATTGGGTTTTGAGCAACTGTAATCTAAGCGCGCGAAGCCCGACACGAGCCGTCAGTTCGATCAAAGAGTTCAAGCCCAGCAGCGGACAGCAAGAAAGTAGAAGTGGGTTGATTTCCGCTGGACGAACACGCATTCGGTTTCTGGAAACATAATCCTCGCAACCCGCAACAAACGCCGCAACCCCGTGTTCTACTGGATCGCAGGGTTAACGTCCAGCCCTAGCCCTGTCAAAGCCATTCCAATTCCATAAGAGGTGATACTTCGAATGAGAACCCTGACTAAAATTGCAGTGATCGCTGCGGCGATTGCTTTCCTGGTCCCGTTCACGTCACAGACCGCCCGCGCGCAAGGCAAGCATCCGGCCTACTTGCACGCCCTTTCCGACCTGCGGGATGCGCGAGCACACCTACAACGCCCCGACGGCGGCGCTTTGCATTCCGAAGAGAGCGCCGCCGTAGCTGAAATCGACAAAGCCATCGCCGAAATCAAGCGCGCCGCATTCGACGACGGTAAGAACCTTGCAGATCACCCCCCCGTGGACGCGCACGATCCTTGGGTCGGACGCCTGCATGATGCCCGCGAGCTTTTGGACAAGGCTCATCACGATCTCGAGAAAGAAGAAGATAACCCCCAAGCGCGCGGACTGCGTGACCGCGTGATCGCGCATATCGATCGCGCTCACCAGCATGTGGACGACGCGATCGCCATCGCGGATCACCACTAGACGGCACGAAACGAAGGTGTGGAACGCAAAGTCTCCCCGGGCCGGCGAAATTCCAGCCCGGGGATTTTTTATTTACGCCAAGTTCCGTGAACAGGCGCCGCCTTCGAAAGTACAAAATCGTTTAGGTCTCGCCTCTCCGGAGTTTCTCGTACAAGGTCCCGAGCTTCTCGGCCACGCGTCGGTGAAACCTGCGGTTCGATCCCGTGCAGCGCCCGCCGCGAGTGAACCAGGCCAAAATAATGTAAAATCATCGCGACATCCTAGGACCACGGAACAGCCAGCGCACTTACCCGAGCGCGCCGCAGTGAGCGCGCGCGGCACAAAGGAGATTTATAGTGGCGGATTTAATGAGAACCTCAAACCCAGCTCTGAACGCCAGCGCGTTTCAAGGCGCAGGTGTCGGCGTCGGCGAACCCATGACGCTGCAGGGCACCGTCAACAAGACCGGTGTGCTGCTGCTCTGCGTCATAGCTACGGCCGCCTGGACCTGGAACATCTACACGCATTCGCAGAATCCCGAGAACGTGCTGCCGCTAATGGTGGTCGGCGGGATCGGCGGATTCATCGTCGCGCTAGTGACGATCTTCAAGAAGACTTGGTCGCCGGTGACAGCACCGATTTACGCCTTGCTCGAAGGCCTGCTACTCGGCGGCATCTCCGCATTTTACGATACGCGCTTTCACGGGATCGCGATTCAAGCGGTGAGCTTGACGTTCGGCACGCTCCTGGTCCTCTTACTGGCGTACCGCTCGGGACTGATTCCAGTCACGGAAAAATTCCGTTTGGGAGTGGTGGCGGCTACGGGAGGAATCGCGCTTTTCTACCTCGCCACGATCGTCCTGGGATTCTTCGGCGTTCATTTTACAACGATCAACGGTTCCGGCCCCATCGGGATAGCCTTCAGCGGTTTTGTTGTGGTGATCGCCGCGCTGAATTTGGTATTGGATTTCGACTTCATCGAAAGCGGTGTGGCTGCCGGAGCGCCGAAGTATATGGAATGGTACGCGGGCTTCGGCCTGATGGTCACGCTGATCTGGCTGTATCTGGAAATTCTGCGCCTGCTCTCGAAACTGCGTAGCCGCGATTAAGCGGAGCAGAACCCGAGCGCACTGTGTACTGGCTTGGACGAAACGCTGTTCGCTGGCCTGCGTGCAACATTAAGAGGCAATGCGCCTCGCCGCAGGCCAGGGCAGAGCCAGTTCGAAGCTGTCCGCTTGTGGTAGCGTGCCACCAGAAATGTAACGTTTCTACCCCATCCGTCTCGAGTTGAAATCTGCAACTCCACGTGTCCGCAGCTAGATAACACTCCCGCATAGACTTACCAGCTACTCCAGCGTGGCCTGGGAACTGCATTGTATCCACTGGATTCTGAGGCGCGCCCGCCACCTCCAGGGCGATTCGAGGGTGTAAGCGTGAGAGAACGGGTGATGAAACAACACAGCGGTCATGCGTGCAACCGACCCCCAGCGCGGATTTTCCATGATCGAAATGAGCGTGGTGGTCATGTTGATCCTGATCATCTCGGCGATGGCGCTGATCGCCTACCTGCCCACTTTGCAGGACGTGCGTTTCGACACCGCGATGCGCCAGGTGCTTGATCAACTGAGGCAAGGGCGGGAGTACGCGCTTACGAACCGCCGCTACGTGCAGATCACCTTTCCGACGGTCGTCATCGCCGGCAAAACTTATTATGAGGTCACACTGCTGCAGAGGAATGATTTGACGGCGGGCGCGGGCGCCGTAAATCAAGTCTTGAGCACGGTTCCCATCCAATATCCAGCGCAATACACGTTGGTCTCGGGGGTTGACACGCCCGACGGTTTCTGCGGCGGCGTGCCCACGTCGCCAATCATGTTCGAAGGCCTGGCTGGCGGACCTGTAGGCGGGATGTTGTTCCAAAGCGACGGCGAATTGGTTGATGGAACGACGTTTCAGCCAATCAACGGAACGGTGTTCCTGGGTTACCCAGGGAAAAATACATCGGCCAGAGCAATCACAGTTCTAGGTGGCACCGGCCGGATACGGGGCTGGAAGGGCACCGGAACGTATTGGTTTAGGTTCTGAAGGAGATCGGGAAAATGTGGCGAGCCAGAAAAAGGCAAGCGGCAAAGGGCTTCACACTTTTAGAGACGATGATCTCGCTAGTGGTTCTGGGTATAGGCGTTTTAGGCTTGGCGGCCATGTTGGCTGATTCGCTCGCCTACATGCAGGGCTCGGAATACGATTTCGTTGCGCAGCAGAAAGCGGAGGAAGCTGCCGAAGCGATCTACACCGCCAAATACACGAATAACGCCACCTTCGCGCAGCTATCCAATAACACTGCGGGAAATCCAGCCGGACTCTTCCTGGTCGGGCCGCAACCGCTGCTCGTGCCGGGAGCCGACGGGCTCGTCGGATCCGTTGCTGACGCCGGCGGAAATCCGGCCTACATCGTCTATCCAGGGCCAGACGGAAAACTCGGCACAGCCGATGACGTGTACCAATCTCTGGGCGCCTTCACGCGCACCATCGCTATCAGTCCCGTGCCGGGCTATACCAGCCTGAATCAGGTGGTGATCACCGTCAACTACTCGACGGGTCGCTTTACGCGCAACTATAAGCTGACCACCTATGTATCAGCGTACTAGAGCCACCAGGAGCAAGGAATGAAGCTGCAAAAAGGATTTACGCTCATCGAGTTAATGGTCTCGATGGGAATTGTGGTTACCGTCGTGGCCATCGCCACTGGCACGCTATTGCAGGCGGAGCACGCCACCACGGCTGTCGCCTATCAGGCAAACAATCAAGAGAACTTGCGTGCGGGAATGCATTTCATGGTTCGCGACCTGATGCAGGCGGGTGAAGGAATTCCTCAGGGAGGCGTCAGCCTTCCGTACACTGCCCTCTCGGCGGTGAATCGTCCTGGCACGGCCACAATATTTCCGAATACCTACACCACGCTGCCAGCGATCACTCCCGGTTGGAAAGTCGGGCAGTTCGCAACCTCTTTGAATCCCTCGACCGGTGCGACGCTCACCGGTGTTCAGACCGACATCATCAACATCATTTACGCGGACAACGTTTTGCAGGATACGGCGGGAAACTATCTCTACAGCTACCCGATCATTCAAGCCGCTCCGTCCACTCCTGTTTGCGCGGGAACGATTGGCGCTACGGGCGCTTCAGTCACGCTCGCGCCTGCTTGTTTCATCATGCCCGGGGCCACGAATCCCATCACGGTGGGCAATTTGATCATGTTTCATAATCAGAACGGCACCGCCCTGGAGTATGTGACTAGCGTCGCCGGACAAACCATTGGTTTTTCTGCTGGGGATCCGGCGGGGTTGAATCAGACCGGCAAGACCTTTGGCACGGTCGCGAACCTAGCCACCTCTCCGGGCGTGTTTCCACCCACGACCGTCACCCGCGTTTGGATGGTGACCTACTACGTTGATGCGACGAACCCGCAGGACCCGCAATTGATCCGCCAGGTCAATTATCCGGGTTACCCAGGTGGCAACCCCGTGAATCCGCCCCAGGCAATTGCCGATGATATTGAGAACCTGGCCTTCAGCTACGCCATTACGAGCTCGACCGACCCGGCGGGCACGTACGGGATCACGCCATTCACCAATGGTCCTGGCAACGCCGCCACGCCGATTCTACCGGACACGCCGGCGCAGATCCGCGCGGTCAACGTGTTCCTGGCAGGCAGGTCTGAACAGACCTACACAGCATTGTCCACGCCGCAATATCTGAGGAACAATCTCAGCACTCAGGTCAGCATTCGCAGCCTTTCTTTCACCAACCAGTTCAATACGTCCGCCTCATCCCTGGCGCCCTAGGCCCGCGAATCGCAGGCATCGTTGCAATTTGAGTTCTTCAAGGAGAGCCGCTGTGAGAATGGAAAGAGAAAAGGGAGTCGCACTGATAACGTCGCTGATGGTCTTGCTGCTGATTTCCGCCATTGTGGTGGGAATGTGCTGGATGGTGATGACCGACCAGCGCCTCGGCGGCAATAACCAGAGCCGCGAGCTGGCCTTCTACGGCGCGGAGGCCGGCATGGAAAAAATGACCACCGACGTGGCCAACGTGTTTGCCACTTCCGGCGCGCTCACTGCTGCGAACGTGGCCTCCATCACCGCCACCCCCCCGACTCTTATCCCGGGCATCCAGTATGTGAATTCCGCCGGCGCTTCCACTTACAACCTGACGTTCGTTGCGGACGCTTTCGGCAATCCCGCCACCAACAACGCCACCATTCTGCCGCCCAGTCCCTACGCCGGAATGCAAGGCTTGATCACGCCGTTCACCATGACGGTGGCGGCGCAGAACACCACGACCGGATCGGAAGTCAAATTAACCCGGCAAGTCCAGGTCGTCTCCATTCCTGTCTTTCAATTTGGCATTTATTCGGATTCCGATCTCTCGTTCTTCAACGGCCCACAGTTTGGTTTCGGCGGCCGCACCCACACCAATGGAAATCTGTGGCTTACTCCGAACCAAGGTCCGACTTTCCTGGGTGACAAAGTAACCGTGGTAGGCGAAGTCATCCGCACCAATCTGGAAAATGGCTTCGTAGTCACCGGCTCCGGAGCCACCTATGGTGGGGACGTTTCCATAGCCCTCGCCCCCGATCCTACGATGGCCAACGAGCCGGGCGGCGCACCCGTACACCAACGCTTCCTGGCGCGGATTGGGCATAAATGAAGGCAGCGTGACGGGCAATAGCGTCTACGGCAACGTTAGCACCACCCTGAACAATCCCACTTGGAGCGGGACAGTGATTCCCGCTTATAACGGCCAGCTTCAGAACCATGTGCCGGTATTGAGCCTAACCTCCACCGCTCTGGGTGGCATCACCCCCATTTCGCTGATTCGCCGCCCAGTTCCGGGCGAGGCCGCTTTGGCACCGGCCACATTTGCCCAGCGACTGTTCTCCCAGGCGACGTTACGAGTCTTGCTTGACGATTATCCGACCCCGACCACCATTCCGGGCTCTGCGGGCGCGTGCCATACCGCTGATATGATGAGCCTCGACACCGTCACCAGTGGGACCGATCCCACCTTGATCTCGCGACTTTGGCGTGGTCCGCCACTTCGCCGCTTGGTATTACCGCCAAACCGGGATGGTATACCGGTACGTTCCCGCTGCCTGTTTCCGGCAACGTCTCGGGTACGTACTCCCCCAGTAGCAACTCGTCCACGCTCCTCCAGCCCGGATACTGGATGAAGGCCGGATATCCAACCATCACTGGTTGCATCAAGATCGAATATCAAGTGAATCCCGGCGGCGCCTGGGTTGATGTCACCCACCAGATCCTGAATCTCGGCTTTACCGGCAGGAACGTTAATCCGACGTTTAATGCAGCCGTGCTCGCCCCGAATCTTCCAGCATTGCCCGCGGGTCAAGTTGCCGCGCAGGGCCCGAGCGGCGGAGGGGTCGGGACAGTTGGCTGCAATGACCCCAGCACGACCGCCATCATCCGCTTGGCTCGCGTGCGAGATAACCCCTCCACCGGGACCGCCGCAAATCCATGCGCACAACGCTGCCATCACCGCCGCAAACCCGGCCACCGATTTCTGGCCGAACGCGCTCTACGACACGCGTGAAGGTGTTGACCGCGCTACCAGTAATGCGGGTCCAGTTGCCGCGGGTGGTGTTATGTATTATGTGGAGCTCGATGCCAAGAACCTGGTGAATTGGTTCACCGCAAATCAAGGTGCGCTCGGCTTGGACAATAACACCGGCTACACCCTGTATTTCTCAGACCGCCGTGGCGAACAGAAAGACACCAGCGCGGCGCCCAACATCAAAACCGGGTCCTTCGGGTATAACGACATCATAAATCCGAACGATCCGAACAACGGCTGCTCCAACCTCGTGCTCGACCCTGGTGAGGACTTCGAGGGCGACGGTGCCCTCCGCACGTATGGTGGCGTCGAGACATCTCCGGTGATGATCACTCCCACGAACTACATGCTGTTAACCCAGAACGTGGTCTAACATGACGCCCCGGAACGTCAACATGTGGACGGGCGCGAGCTCCACCACCGGTAACTTGCAAGGCGTCACCTACAAACCCGCCGCGACGACCTATTCCGGCGGGCTATTTGCCAACGCCAATTGCGCGCCTGCCAATTCCAACCGTCCCGACGTGACCTACGGCAACGCCCAGGAAGCCCGGGAAAATCCGCCGGTATTCTTCCGCCGCGCTCTGAAAATCGTGGATGGCGCCTCACTCAACATCGGAACCTCCTGCAGCGGCACCGACGGTCTCACCATCGTGGCCGAGAATCCTGTTTACATTCAGGGCGATTATAACGCGCCCGTGGATGACGGTACCTGGGGCGGCGTCAGCGTCGCGGCAGCCGTCGAAGGAGACGCTGTGACGTTTCTCTCCAACAATTGGAACGACGTGAACTCCTTTGCATTTCCGTATAACGTTAACAATAGAAACGCGGCGCCCACCGCGTACCGCGCCGCGATTATTTCGGGAAAGGGCATTCCATTCCCGTCCATCAACGGACAAGCGCAGGACTTCGGAACCGACGGCGGCGTGCACAACTTCTTGCGCTTCCTGGAAAACTGGGGCCTGGTTTGCCACTACCGCGGCTCGATGGTCAGCTTCTATTACAATCGTCAAGCGGTCGGCACGTATAAGGGAACCGGCGTTTACAATCCGCCCAGTCCGCGTGACTACACCTTTGACACCAACTTTACCCTGGGCCCGGCGTGTTTGCCGCCGCGCACACCGTCGTTGCGCTCCGTCAACACCATCGGGTTCTCGCAGGAAATTCTGCCGACCCAGTAACAGCATTCGTACCCCGACCAGCGCAACCGAGCGGCTCCCGTACCTCCCGGGAGCCGCTTTTTTTCCCGTGCCGCCTGCTGCGTTCGCGCACGAAGCATCACCACTACGTAGTGGCGCATCACTGCGTGGCGCGATGCATCACGGCGACGCGGGCAGAATCCGCACGTTGAAATTTGTGTTCACCGGCGGCGGCACGCACGTTGGCTCAACGCTGCTCGAGCAAAGTCCCGTAAACACATTACTGAAATCTCCCGGCAGCGCCAGTCCCACCAGCGGCTCTGCATATAAAGTGTAGCTGTGGCCCACCGGCAAGCGCTCCAGAACGAACGAGCCGTCAAACTGCGTCGGCGGACTTGCCGCGTCGCAGCTCCAGCCGCCCAGCGTCCCCGCAATCACCGAGCCGGTGTCTGCGTCCACCGCGACGACGTGCGCCCCGACCATTCCAGTAACCAGTGAGCCGGGTGAAGGCGCGGCAAACTGCGCCAGCGCGAACGGATTCGCTGGAACGATTCGGCCGCGAATCGCGCCCACGTTCAGCGTGTCGTTCGGGTCAGGATATTGCACGCGGATCCCGGTGCGATCGTCGTCCGCCAGCGGCCCATCGGGCACCGAACCGGTGGGACGAAGGCCGAGAAATTGTCCGGGCGGCGGCGCGAACGGAAACATGATCGCGCGAATCACCGCGGAATGATCCAGGCCCATCCAGTGCCCGAGCTCGTGAATCAGGAGCGATTCCAGGTCGTACGCGCCCTGGCCCTGTGGCGTTGCGAGCGCGCCCGGAGTAGCGAACGTCGCCTGCCCGTCGTTGCGAAACAGAGTGTCCGCTTCGAGAATCTGTCCCGTGAATGCGGCCGGTGCAGATGCGCCTACAATGGCGCCTGGTGCATTCGCGGTGATGGTGCGCGTGAAAGCCAGCACGCCGCTGGTGAATCCCGCGCTCGACTGGTTGAAGCAGATGGTGTTCAGCCCATCAACATTGTCTTCCGCATCGTCCGTGCACGAATTTGCCGCCGCCACTTGCTCCAGAGGCGCCAGCAGCCCTGGGAACTCCGCCGTGTTGAACGTAGTGCCGGTGACTCCGGACCACGCGCTAAAAGAGGCCGTGATCGCCTGACCAATCTCGATGATCTGCGCGGGCGTGTTCTGCGCCGCGACCGTGAGCATCGTTGACAGCTGCAGTGCGGGTAGCGCCGTACTCCAGCGGCGATCGAGCGGCGCGGCCAGCGATAAATTCCAGCGGTTCGGCTGCGGACAGCCGCCGGCCAGTGGCATTGTGGAATCCAAGGTGTAGGGAAGTTCGCCGGCTCCGGAACTCGCCGAGAAAAAAAACAGAACGATCGTCGCGATGGCCCGGGCTTGCTTCATTTTTTTTCACCTGATTGCGCGACCAGCGCCGATTGCACGCGCATCCGCAGCGCCCCCACAGGAAGATTGCGAATCCCCTCGGCGTCGAATTGCTGCGTCGCCGGATCGTAAGTGTCAAACGCGGCCGTATCCTGCACCACGATCTCCACGCCGCTGCGCCCGTCCCTGTGAATGCGAAATGTGCCTTGCACCCAGCTCACGATGGAATAATCGCCGCGCGCGGTCGGCTGCAGGAACAGGATCACTTCCTCGCCGGGCCGAAATCGCGGCACGCCGGAAACGGTCGAGCTCAAGTTTCCCACCGACCCTCCCAGCAGCCGCACCGTCAACCGCTGCGCCGCGCCGGACGGCGCCCCCTTCCACGCATCCTCCACCGTAAAAGAGGTAAACGTCCAGATTTCGCCGTCGTGCCACGCGGAGGAATTAGTGACGCACCGGGCGCGGACCACCAGCTGCGCGACCTGGGTCATTTTCGCGACAGACATGCGCTCCAGCGTTAGCGCTGGCCGAAGCACTCAGCGCCGCGGCGCCCTGCAGCGCCGCAAGACAAAATCTGCGAGATCCTGATGCCAGTCCATTTCGCCGTCGCCATGTTCGATTTTCATTTCACCTCGCCTCATCTCACCTCCAGCATTCCCGTGGCCGCCGCGCGATCGTTGTTCAACGTAGTGATGAACAAAGTGCGCACGCCCGGCAAAGTGGCGCTGGAAATTTGCAGATCGAGCTCGATCATGTTTGGAAAAAGTCCAGTGATCGCGGAAGCTGTAACGATGATGTCGCTGCCGTCCGGCGCGCCACCCGCGCCGCTGAACGAATAAATAAAAGTGGGATCCAGCAAGTTGCCGTGGATGCACAAACTCACCACCGCCGACCCCGACGACGGCCGCGTAACCGTTAGCGGCGACCCCTGGATTCCGCAATTATTTCCGTCGGTAAGCAGTCCGATGGCATCCACATCCACCGATGCGGACTCCGCCGCCGTCGTTGGCTCCGGCACCGTCAAAACGATGGGCGTAGCAGTGGGCTGGCCGCTCGAGAGCGTAATCGTCCCTACCGATACGTCGAACGGAACAATCACAAACGGTACGGCATTCGAAAGCGCGCCGTTCGGCCCGGGATTTTGCACTTGAATCGTCAGTGTCGCGGCGGATTGGACATCCGCGGGATTCAGTCCAGTGGCGCAACTGGTCGCCGCCGCGCACGTGGTGCCCCGCGTCGTGCCGTTAATTGAAATGGTGGATGCCGCGCTGCCGCTACCGGCTACGAATCCGCTGCCCTGCACCTGCAGCGGAAAACTTTCCACCGCTCCCGCAAAAACGCTCGACGGCAGAATCACTTCGATCGTCGGCCCGCTGGTGATCGCCACCGTCGCGCTCGCCGATTCGCTGCTGTTGGCCTGGCTGGTCGCAGTCACCGCCACTGCGTTTGGCGAAGGTGCGGCCGCCGGCGCTGTGTAAAGTCCTGCTGAATTGATCGTGCCGCAAGCAGTGCCGGAGCATCCGTGGCCCCCCACGCCGCTCTGCACGCTCCAGGTGACACCCGTATTCGTCGCACCAGTGACGGTCGCGAAAAATTGCTGCGTCGAAGCCGCTCCGCCAGATGGAACCAGGAACGCATACGCCGGCGAGACGCTTACCACCACTGATCCGTGCGCGCCGGAGACCGTAATCAACGCGCTCGCGCTCTTACTGGCATCGGCCACGCTGGTCGCCGTCACTGCCACTGGATTCGCTGTGGGCGCGGTTGCCGGCGCGAGGTAATCAACGCTCGCAGGGCTGGCGCCGGTCGGAGCAACGCAAGGACTGGACGCCTGCTGGCAAATTTGCCCCACCGTCGCGTTTCCGTTCGCGATTCCATTCACGCTCCAGCTAACCGACATCTCCGACGTGTTGGTCACGGTCGGCGTAAGCGTCACGCGCTGCCCCGTGGCGAGCAAGGCGCTCGTAGGCAACACACTCACCGTCACGTTGCTGACAATCGTGATTGCCGCCGCGAGAATCGAGCCGCTTTCTGTCGCGTGAATCGTCACCGGATTCGTCCCCGGCACATTCGCGGGCGCCGTGTACGAAGCGTTCGCTAGTCCAGTCGCCACAATCGTGCCCACCACGGAATTGCCGCCCGAGATTCCGCCCACATCCCACGCAACCTGCGCTCCGGCCGCCCCGCAGAAGGTTGCAGTGAACGCTTGCGCCTGTCCTAGTGCCACTTGCGCACTCGGCGGCGCAATCCCATTTGGGGCCGAGCAAGCGATCGTCACCAGCGCACTGCCCGATTTCGTCGGATCGGCCTCACTCGCCGCCGTCACTGTGACCGTTGCCGGGGAGGGAATTGTAGCGGGCGCGGTATACACCGCGGACGTCGCGCCGTTCACCACGATTGTGCCCGCCGTCGTGTTGCCACCGGTCACGCCATTAACGTCCCATGCGATGCCGCCCGCCAGCGTGCCCGACCCGGAAATACTCGCGCTAAAAATCTGCGCGCCACCCGGCGCCAGAGTCGCCGTTGCCGGTAGCACGGAAACCGCGCCGCCGGCTTGCAACGTGACGCTCGCCGAAGCGTGGTCTCCCGGATTCACTTGGCTAATCGCCGTAACCGTTACGCTCGCCGGATTAGGCATCACCGCCGGCGCTGTGTACAGGCCCGTGCCATCCACCGTGCCGGAAATCGCATTTCCATTCGCGACTTCATTCACCTCCCACTCCACCGTGGTATCTGTCGAGCCCGTCACCGTCGCTCGAAATTGTTGCGTAGCGCCCAACGCCACCAGCGCGCTGGTAGGTTCCACGGTGACCGTGACAGAGGGTTTCGGCGGCGTGCCCGCATATCCGCAGCCGCCGATCACCACGACCGTCGAGACCGTGAAGATAAAAACCACGAAAGCAAGCAGCCGCTGGCGAAATGCGTCAAAAAATTCCGCAGCGCTCAGGCGCACGCTCGATTGCGACGCTTTCCGCCACCGATCGCTCGTGCTGAAGAAATTCATAGCCACGAACGACAAACGCACGCAATGTGCCAAAGCGACGCACATGCGAGAGTCGCGGAATCATCGCGATCATCCGGGAACCGAAGCGCCGAAACATCGGGAAAGCCCACAATCGGAGATGGTTAGCCACGACGCGAAACAAGCTGCGCAGATCAAAACGCGCGAAACGTACCAATTTTTGATTGCCACAGAGAATCGATCAGTCCCGCATTGGCACTGAATCGCAACACCAGATTCCGATTCGGGAGAGCAACTGCCAGCACGGTCGCGCCCGCCCATCCGGCGGCGATGGGCAAGTGCGCTGCCTCCCAGCGGTTGACACCGGCCCGCCCCCGCCGAATAATGCGCACATGTCCAAACCCGAAACCGTCCGGCGCATCAAAAGCTACTCAGCCGATAACGGCTACGTGTACCAATATCAATTTCAGGATGTGTATCCCGCGCAGCGCGATGGCGCCAAAGGCAACGAATTCATCTATTACGTCTCTGCCGACCGCAAAACCATGTTCCCTATCCGCGTCTTCGTTCCCCGCGAAGCTCTCGATCGATGGACCAAACAAACCGGCCGCGCCCTTACCGGCACGGAAGAATACGCCGTAGCTAAAATGCGTCTGTTTCAAGCCCTCGACGAAATCCAGGATTTCGCCACAACTCGTCCCGAACTCACAGTGGACGCAGCGAACCTGCCATCGCTGCTCCAACGCCTGGATTTGTAGCTCCTAATGCGCAGCCCCGCCTGAAAATCAGTGAACCAAAACCCCACCACCGGCGTCTGGCTGAATGAGGCAGTGATGGATGCACTGGCAGCCAGTTTTCCGGGAAACGTGGTGAGCCATGACGAATCGCTCCGGCGCGAGTTCGAGCAGCGCCTGGAGGATTGTCCCAAGCTGGCTTATCGCGTAGCGCTCGGCGTATTGCACAACACCGCGGAGGCCGAAGACGTGGCGCAGGAAGCCATGCTGCGCGCCTATCGCAATTTCTATCGCCTTCGCGACCGCGAACGATTTCGCGCGTGGCTCGTGCGCGTGGCTTTTCGGTTAGCGCTCGATCGCATTCGCGCAAAGGGGCGGCGCGAACGTCATGAGCACGAAGCCACGCTCGCGACTATCAATGCCCAGCGCGAAGCCAACGTCGAAACTCTAGTTGCTTCCCGCGAATTCGAACGCCAGATTGCGCGGGCGCTCGATGCGCTCCCGGAGAAACTCCGGATCGTGATGGTCCTCGCAGCCATCGAAGGTTACAACACGCACGAGGTCGCAAAACTGGCCGGGCTACCCGAAGGCACCGTAAAGTCGCGACTATTTCTCGCGCGGAAAAAAGTTGGCGGAGAGTTTGCAATGCCTTGTGAAAAATACTCCGGTTGGCTAACTGACGCAGCGCTGGGCGACCTTCGCACCGAACGCGAGCCCGAGCTGCTCGCGCACGCCATGGAATGCAATGCGTGCCGGGAAGCGCTCAGTCACGCGCGTCAGGTGCACGATTTCGTGGATCGCGGCGTCGAATCGCTCGTCGCCGGCGAGCCTTCGCCGCGATTCGCCACAAATCTGCGGCGACGCATCGCGCAGGAGTCCGAATCGCGGCGCTCCCCGTGGGTGGCATGGGCACCAGTCATCGCCGGCGCCCTCGTGCTCGCCGTCGTTCTGGCAATTATGGTCGCGCGCAAACCTGTTCACAACGGATCCAATCCAAGCCTTGCTTCCACCGTGAATCCGATTTCTGCGCCTCCGGAAGCGGTAACTGCGTCCGCTACGAATCCACAGAATGCGGAGCAGACGACACGCACGCACGATCGCGGGCGCAGTTCGCGGGTGCGCCCGCTCACCACAGCGCTTCCGGAAATCATCGTGCCGAAGGGACAACTCTCTGCGGCAGCGGAATTGAGCGCGGCAATTGTCACAGGTCGTGTGGACGGCAGTCAGCTTCTGGCCGCGCGGCGGGAGTATGACAAGCCTCTGGAAGTAAAGGCCATCGAAATAGCGCCAATGGAAACTCCCGCGTTGGATACTGTCACGGAAAAATCCGCGAACTCGATTCAATTCTGAACGAAAGCCGCCTGACCGGCGTCTTCATCAATAGAAAGCCGCAAGCAACGAATCATCGGAGGCTCTTGATGAAAATTTCGCGATCGCTCGTCACCTGCGCATTGCTGCTTACGTGCGCGCCGCTTCTGGTTTGCGCTCAGGGCAACAAGCCACCAGAGGCGACGGAAAATGCGACGGCTGAGCCGTCAACGCCAGTCAAGTTGCAGATCGTTCTGTCCGAATACGACGGCACCAAAAAAATCGCCAATCTTCCGTACACGATCCCTCTCATCGTAGCGGGCAAACCAAGCGGGGCGTATTCGACCCTGCGGATTGGGGTCAAGGTTCCTGTAACGACGAGCGATTCGAAAACTGGCGACACCCAGATACAGTATATAGATGTTGGCACGAGCATCGATGCTCGGGTGGCGCGTGCTGGCGACGGAAAATACCAGGTAGATTTAAAGGTGGACCGGTCTTCGTTGTACGTTACCTCCCGCGATCAGGATGGCAAGATCGCCGGCAAGGAATGGTCAGATGGAGAAGCGCCTCCGAGCACTCCGCCGCTTGTGCGGCAATATCGCGGGGACGTAGGAATGTTTCTGCACGAAGGGCAGCCTGCCGAAGGCACCGTGGCGACGGATCCCCTCACGGGGCACGTTTTCAAGGTCGAGGTAACCCTGAACGTAGTGAAATAGCGCGGCGTTTAAAGTTTGCGAGCTGAACGGATCTGACTGTGAGCAGACGCACTCAAAATGAAGCGGGTTTGTGGGCTCTGCGACTCGAACCACGGCGAAATGTCCGCGCTAAGGCTTGGAAAGAGCCGCATGCAACGCCGCCTCTAAATTTTCGTGGCGGAACGCATAGCCGTACCGCTGCAAGCACTCCGGCTGCACGCGTTGGCTGCTCAACAACAGCGCATCCGCCATCTCGCCCAGCGCCAGGCGCAACGCCAGCGCCGGCGCGGGAAAAATCGCCGGCCGGTGCAGCACGCTTGCCAGCACTCGCGTGAATTCCGCATTCCGCACCGGCTCTGGCGCCACCAGATTAACCGGCCCGTTCCAGCTCGCATCATCCATCGCCCCGCGCAACACCCGCACCACGTCCTCCAGCGCAATCCAGCTCATCCACTGCTTTCCGCTGCCCAGCCGCCCCCCCGCGCCAAATTTAAATGGCGTCAACATGCGCGGCAGCGCCCCGCCATCCGTGGACAGCACAATTCCAAAACGCATGATCACAGTGCGTATGCCGGAGCCCGCCGCGCGTGCCGCTTCGGCTTCCCACGCGCGGCACAAAATGGAGAGAAAATCGTTGCCGTGCCCGCTCGATTCCGTCAATACTTCGTCGCCGCGATCTCCGTAAAATCCGATCGCCGAGGCGCACACAAACACGCGCGGCGGTTGCTTCAAGTGCGCCAGCGCATCCACCAGCACGCGCGTCGAATCCACGCGACTGCTGCGCAACACCTGTTTGCGCTTCGAAGTCCAGCGCTCGCCTGCGATGCTCGCGCCGCTCAGGTGCACCACGGCGTCAAATCCTTCCATCGCCGGCACGTCCACCAGCGCGTTCAACGGATTCCATTGCACGTCGCCTCCCGCCGCTTGGCTCCCCGGGCGCACCATGCGGCAGACTGTGTAGCCATCACGACGCAGCGAACTGGTGAGCGCAGCTCCGACCAAACCGGAGCCGCCAGAAATCAAAACTTTCATCGCACTTCCTTTCGAACTGTACACGGCCCGCTGCCAGCAGAACTAACCTACGGTGCGGCGCCGATACCGTCAAGCGAACAGCGCGCGCCGTCGCATGCTCTTACGCATCCAGCGCCAGACATTACATCTCAAGGAAAATTTCGCAAGGAATCGAGGACGCCTGCGCCCATGTAGTATAGAATTTGCAATTCTTCCACGAGGTGGGAATGGCAGTTACCAAGCGGCACGCGCGCACGGCAATCATTCTCGCAAGCATCTTCATATTTCCCGCCGCAATTTCCCTCGGCAAGCAAGAAAATCTCGGCATACGCGGATTCACGCCCGCGCGCGTAGCCGCCGAACGTGCTCTCGAGCAGCAAATGCGCGCAGTTCCCGATCCCACGCGCGCCGAAAGCGATTTGCGCCACATTACCAGCGAGCCGCATATGGCCGGCACTGAAGCCAGCCACCGCGTCGCAGAATGGCTGCGCGACCAATATCGCAGCTACGGCTTCGATGCCGAAATCGTCAGCTACAGCGTCTGGCTGGCGCAACCGCGAGAAATCAAGCTGGAACTCACCGCGCCCGACAAAAAAATCCTTGCCACTCCTGAACAACCGTTCGATGTGGATCCCGACACCTTCAACAAAAATATCGTCGTCGGCTTCAACGCCTTTTCGCCGTCCGGGGACGTCACCGCTTCCGTTGTCTATGTGAATTACGGCATGCAAGCGGATTATCGCGAGCTCGAAAAGCTGGGAATCAGCGTCGCCGGAAAAATCGCAATCGCTCGCTACGGCGGCTGCTATCGCGGCATCAAAACAAAACTCGCTGAAGAGCACAAGGCTCTGGCCCTCATTATTTATTCCGATCCCGAAGACGACGGCTATGTTGCGGGCGACGTGTTCCCCAACGGCCCCTGGCGCCCCATGACCGGCATCCAGCGCGGCTCCGTGGAATACACAGAGATTTATCCCGGCGACCCGCTCACGCCGGGAGTGGCCGCAACCCCCGATGCCAAGCGCCTCGCGCCCGCCGACGCCACGAATCTTGCGCACATTCCAACTATGCCCATCAATTCGCAAGACGCTTCCGCAATCCTCGCGGATCTCGGAGGTCCGCACGTTCCGCGTCAATGGCAAGGCGGCTTGCCGTTTACCTACCACATCGGCCCTGGCGCGGCGGTCGCGCACATGAAGCTGGTGATGGATTATCAGGAGCGCCCGCTCTACGATGTCATCTCGAAATTGCGCGGCACCAATGACGGCGAATGGGTCGTCCTGGGTAATCATCACGACGCCTGGGTTTTCGGCGCAGTGGATCCCGGCAGCGGCACCGCGACCATGCTCGAAACCGCGCGCGCGTTCGGTGAATTGGTCCGCGCCGGATGGAAACCACGCCGCACCATCGTGATGTGCGAATGGGATGGCGAAGAACCGGGCCTGATGGGCTCAACCGAATGGGTGGAAGCAAATCGCGCCGAGCTCCAAGCCAAAGCCGTTGCCTACTTGAACACGGACGTTGGCGTCGCCGGCCCCAATTTCACCGCTTCCGCCACACCGTCTCTAAAGGCATTAATTCGCGACGTGACTCGCGAAGTGCAAGACCCGCGTGACATCCGCAGCGTTTACAACGTCTGGCTGGATCGCGCCAGCCGCCAGCAAGAAGAACCCAGCGGCATCGCGCGCCCTCCCAGCGCGAAATTCACCGCGCCCGGAGAAGCTCCCATCGAAGCTCTCGGCGCAGGTTCGGATTTCTGCCCTTTCTTCGATCACGCCGGAATTCCCTCGCTCGATGCCGGATTCGTCGGCGATTACGGCGTGTACCACTCCATGTACGACGATTTCTTCTGGATGAAGAAGTTCGGCGACCCTTCGTTCGAGTATCACGTCGCGCTAGCGAAAATCCTCGGCACTTTAGCGCTTCGACTCGACGAATCCGATACTCTTCCGTTCGATTACTCCGCCTACGCCGCGGAAATCACCCGCGCCGCAAACGAACTCGCCGCCCGCGCCACCAAGATCGGAGTCGGCAGCGCGGACGTGCCCGCAGTGACAGATGCCGCCGCGCAACTCACGGCGTCTGCAGGCCGCGCATCGCTCGCGCTGCAGCAGCGCGCGAATGCGTCGCCAAATCCCGCGAAGCAAAATGAATTAAACCGCGAACTCGTCAGCGTCGAACAGGCCTTGCTAGCGCCCGAAGGCCTATCAGGCCGCACCTGGTACAAACACACCATCTACGCGCCCGGCACTTACGCCGGATACGCCGCCGAGGTTCTGCCCGGCGCAAACGAAGCCCTCGATCGCCAGGATGCCGCCACTTTCGCCCACGAAGCCGCTGCCCTGGCCGCAGCCCTACGCCGCGCCTCGGCCCGCCTGGACGAAATCGCGCGCACTGCGTCCTCGGCCGGTCAATAGCCAGCAGCGATGCATCAGTTATATTATTCCCCGTTACCGTCGCGCTGGAGGGAAACGATGTTGGGTCGCAGAACCGCAATTCTAGTTGTCGCTCTATTGCTGGGGGCAGCCGGTGCGCTCGCCCAGACCAAGCCCGATTCCCCTGAATTCGACGTCAAAGAGCACTACACGAAATATGAATACCGCATCCCCATGCGCGACGGCGTGCACTTGTTCACCGCCGTGTACGTCCCGAAAGATAGTTCGCGAGCCTATCCGTTCCTGATCAACCGCACTCCATACAGCGTCGCGCCCTACGGCGCGGATCAATACCGCGCGCAGCTCGGACCCTCGCCGGACTTCGACAAAGCCGGCTACATTTTCGTGATGCAAGACGTTCGCGGCCGTTACATGTCGGAAGGCACGTTCGTCGAAATGCGCCCGCACATTGACAACAAGAAATCCAACCAAGACGTGGACGACAGCAGCGACCTCTACGACACGATCGAATGGCTGTTGAAAAACGTGCCAAACAACAATGGCAAGGCCGGCATCTGGGGCATTTCGTATCCGGGATTTTTCACTTCGGCCAGCATGATTGATTCCCATCCGGCATTGAAGGCTGCCTCGCCGCAGGCGCCCATGACCGATCTCTTCAAAGGAGATGATGCTTACCACGGCGGCGCGTTCATGCTAGCCGCAAATTTCGGGTTCTACGCTTTTTTCCAGCCGCAGGCGAATCCGCAGCTTCCGCCGAAAGTCCGCGTACCCTTCGATTACGGCACGCCGGACGGCTACGAATTTTTCCTCAAAGCCGGCACGCTGCAAAACCTGAGCAACCTGCTGGGCCCGCGGCAAGCGCTCTGGCTCGATCAAGTCCATCACGATACCTACGACGACTACTGGAAATCTCGCAACCTCGCCGCGCACACCAAGAACATTCACTGCGCGGTGCTGACCGTCGGTGGCTGGTTTGACGCGGAAGATTTGCAAGGCCCGTTCACCCTGTTCCACGCAATTGATCGCGACGACCCTGAAATCTTCAATGCGTTGGTGGTAGGCCCGTGGGTGCATGGCGGCTGGGCGCGTTACGAGGGAGATCATCTGGGTCGCGTAAGTTTTGCGGCGAACACCGGCGACTACTATCGCAAAAACATCCTGTTTCCATTTTTCGAACAATACCTGAAAGGGATCGGCGACCCAAAATTGCCGAAAGCGTATGTCTTTGAGACCGGCACAAACGTCTGGCGTCAATACACCTCGTGGCCGCCAAAAAATACCGAGACGAAAACCCTCTATTTTCACCCAAACGGCGTTCTCTCATTCGACCCACCGAAAGAGCAAGCCCCGGCCTATGACGAATACGTCAGCGACCCCGCGAAGCCCGTGCCGTTCGTAAATTACGTTGCACAGACCGTTCCGCAGGAGTACATGGTGTCTGACCAGCGCTTCGCCGCATCCCGGACGGACGTGCTCACCTATCAGACCGAAGTTCTGCAAGAGGATGTGACGATTGTAGGACCAGTCTCCCCGCGCCTGTTCGTTTCTACCAGCGGCACGGATTCGGACTGGGACGTAAAGCTGATTGATGTCTATCCGCCCGATTATCCTCAGAGCAAATTAGACGAACCGCGTCCGGAAGAAAAAGGGAAGCCGCTGACGGATGTGGGAGTCCCGCCCTTCACCATGGGCGGGTACGAGCAGCTCGTACGCGGAGAACCGTTCCGTGGAAAATTCCGCCACAGTTTTGAAACTCCCGAACCGTTCACGCCGGGCAAAGTAGAGGAAGTGACTTTCTCGATGCAAGACGTGAACCACACGTTTCGTCGCGGCCATCGCATCATGGTGCAGATTCAAAGCTCCTGGTTCCCGCTTACCGATCGCAATCCGCAGATCTTCCTGAATATCCCGGATGCGAAGCCGTCCGAATTCGTTAAAGCTACTCAGCACGTATATCGCGGCCAAGGCCAAGCCTCGGGGATTGAAACCAACGTGCTCGCGCCAGCCGCTGCGCCGGCTGACAAAAAATAGTCCAGCGCGTCTCGCGGGGCGGCTGCTCCGTTGATCGCATTCGCCGATTAGGAGCTCGCTCCCGCGCATCCCAGAATTCGGCCTGGAGCTGACGCCCTAGCATTGCGAATCGCTACGGGGTGATCGGAATGTGCACCGAGCCGATTTTCCCGCTGCCTCCGTCGCGCACAATTACTTGGACCGAGGCTGCGTTCGGCAGCACCTGCACGTCCCGGGTCAGGATCATCCCCTGCTTCATCAATTCTGCGTACGTCTCGGCGTCAATCGCTAGAGGAAGCCGCAAGGGATGCGTCTCGATCACGCGATTCTTCTCGTCCAGTTGAATGTAAACCACGCTCACCACGTTGTTCCACGTCCCGGCGTCCTGCGAAAATTGAAATTGCGCGGTGTCCAGCGAGAGCAACAAGCTCAGCGTTTTCTCTCCGGCCGCACGCGGCGTCACCTGCGCGCGAATCCGGATTCCGGTCGCCTCCACCGGACTAGTCGCAATTTCTGAAATCATCTCCGCCCAAGTCGGTCCGGCTATTTTCGGTTCCGGCAGCGCGAAATAGCCCTCTCGCGTCTGCATGTGCGCGTCCGGAAGCTTCACAGTCACGTGCACTTTGTGAAAGCCTCCGTCCCAATTTACATCGTCCGGATAGAATCCCAGCTGATACGTCACGCGCGAATCGTCTATGGCCTGCCGAATCGAACCTCTGATCGCATTCGTGTTATAGAACGCAAACCCGCCCGTACGCCGCGCCAGACTTTCCATAGCGCTGAGATTCTCCATCTCCTGCACACTGCTCGCGTGCGCTGGCCCTCCGGTGAAGTCACCGGCGATTAAGCCGCGCGCGTCTACCGGATAAACCGCGACGTTCGCCTGCGTCAGCGCCCGCATCGTCAGTTCGACGTCCGTCGCATACGGAATTTTCTGCCCATCCGCCGTGCGCTGAAGATTATTGGCCTCCAGGCTGAGCGGAAAGCTGCCCGAAACCCACAGCAGGTTCTTTCGCCCCGGCAGCGAGCCCAAATGATCCGCAATAATGCGCAACGCCTCGGCAGTGGGGTGCCGGTGATCCATCGCGAACGTCTGGTTCTCATCAATGCCCGAGTCGTCCGACAGCGTCTGCAAATTCGTGTTCACCACGCTCATGGAGTGAGATTTGGCTACATCCATATCCACAGCGCGCTCGCCCACATATTTCTTCAGCGAGGCATCCAGGCTCGCTGCATCACTCGTGAACTCCTGCAGCACGCGCAAGTGCGCCCCGAGCGTGTAAAGCGCCACGCGATCCTCCGCCCGCAGCGTGCGCAGAAATTTTGCGATCTGGCTGCGCATATACGCTTGGTCCGCGCTTTCGGTGTTGAAGGAATCCAGCAAAATTACGGTGAGGTTAGACGGCACACCGGCCGCCTGAATTTCGTTCGTGTAAGTTCCCGCTGGCAGAGGCGGGGCGCCCGGCAGCACCTGGGTCGTTTCCGTCGAAAAAAGTTGAATCGTACGCGGCGATTTGTTGTCCAGCACCACGAAATCATCCTTCGTCAGTCCGCTCACCGGATTGCCGCGCTTGTCCAGGACGATCACATCCATCTGCACCAGCCGTGTCGCCACGCGCAACGGCTGCTGCGGGGCTGAAGCTTCCTGCGCGGCGTGCGCGGATTCCACGTCGGTCGCCGCAAAGATTACCGCCGCCAACCAGCCCGAAAATCGCACACGCGAAAATCACGAGAGTAAGTCCCTTCATTGGGCCCTCACCGCGCTCGCGCTGGGCCTCGGATACTTCACTTCGCGCAGCCACCGCGCGAACAAAAGCCACCACAGTAGAAACAGCGCCACATTCGGCCAACCTGCTTCCACCCCGAACGGCATCCCAGTCAGCCACGCGGGCCGTGAAAACTTCCCTGAAAAAGATGCCCGTGGCCCATCTGCCCGCTATCCGGCACTCCATAGAAATAAGTCTCGCCCCAGTCCCATGCGACGTGCAGTCCTAGCGGCATCCACAAATCGCCCGTCCGCCGCAGCAGCAGGCAGGCAATCAGCCCGAAGCCGCCAACCGTGAACAGGCCCAGCACCGTCCAACCGGGATTGAACATGTGCGCCGCAGCCATCAGCGCGGAGGTGATCACCGCCGCGGGCCAGAATCCGATCCCGCTCGTCAACGTGAATTGCAGATAACCGCGATAAAGAAATTCTTCCACCATCGTCCCCAGAATCACCGTTACGGCCCACAGCAATCCGTATTTCAAAATATCCACTCCGTGCAGTTGCATCCGCCCGACGGAATAGGCATGCGCCAGCCGCAAGATTGCCAGCAGCAGCGTCAATGAAACGAAGCTGATCCCCGACGCTTGCCAGAACCGCCCGCAAAACGCGCGCCGCCACGGAAATCCGTAATCGCCCAGGTTGCGGCCTTCGATTCGCGACATGATCCACGCCGCCACCAACAGCAAGCACAAAGCTACCGAAAATGTAACGATCCCCACCGTCGGACTGCTCGGGTCCGGCTGCCGCCCGTGCAACGCAGCATCCGCGATTTTGTTCGCGCCATATCCGAACGTGAACACCAGCGCGGAGTAAATCACTAGCCGCCACCCGGCGCGCAGCCCATTCGGCCCCTTAAAAATCTTGTGTAGCATTCGCTAGTCCCTCGAACGTACAACGCGCCGGGCAAATACACGAATCCTAACGAAACGCGGCCCCGGGCTGGTTCATCGAGACTGAAGCTAGCACTGGCCCGACGCTCTGGACTATGATTAATTGCGCCAAATTATCCGAGCGAAGTGATCCCGGCTTTTATCCAGGCAGCGGCACGGAGCGGCCCAATTTCTAGACCCCCCACAGTTTTCGCTCGTTCCGTGCGCAAGATCGCTGACGCCGTCGCGCCCCGGGCCAACGCCCGCCATCTACTCAAAGCAGTCGGCCTCGACCGCGATGCCCTCCGCGACCCGCTCCTCCGAATTCCGTACGGGGATATGATGATGCTCTCCGAGCTTGGCTCGCGCATGACCAAGGACGTTGCCTTCGGCCTCCACGTAGGCGAGCACGTCGAGCAAAACTCCTACGGCATCGTCGGATGTTCCGTCGTCAGCAGCGCGACGTTGGGCGACGCGCTCCGCACACTGGAACGCTATTTGCCAATCTGGACGAACGTAGGCAAGTTCAAGCTAGACGTCGAGCAATCCGTCGCGCATTTTCAGTGGAAATACTCGGATGGCTCGCTGCCCGAACCTCGCCATGATGTCGAGATGTCTATGGCGACGGTGGTGCGATTTAACCGTCTCTCAGGCGGCGCAGCGTGGCGGCCGCGCGAGGTCTGGTTCGCGCACCCGAAACCCAAGGACGTTTCCGAACACGCGCGCATCTTCCGCGCGCCCGTGCGCTTTGGCATGCCGGTCAATTCGCTGCTCCTCGATAGCACGTTGCTCAATCTCCCAATGCGCGGCGCCAATCTGCTAGTGCACGAAGTGATCACCGCAGCAGCCGAGCAGCTTCTAGCGGTGGATCCTGGCAATGCCAATCTCACGCAAAGCGTCCTCAGCTTCATCCGCCAACGCTTGTGCAGCGGCGATTTCAGTCTGCGCGAAGCTTCCCGCCACCTCGGCCTCAGCCGCCGCACCCTGCAGAGAAAATTGCGCCAGGAATCTGCCTCGCACCGGCTCCTGGTCGAACAAGCTCGCCGCGACCTCTCGCGCTGCCTCCTGCTCGGCTCGCACGCCACAGCCACGGAGGCCGCCTACGCGTTGGGCTTTTCCGACCCCACCGCCTTCCATCACGCCTTCCAACGCTGGCACGGCATGCCCCCGCAAGCCTACCGCGACGCCAAAATTCGTTAGTTCAAATTTAAGCTTGTGTAACGCAACCACGCGGCCGCGGCGCTCTCGCCGTGTATCGGCGAATTCGCGTTGCACCGGCCTCCACGGTAGAATATGGATGATGCGCGTTCGCGTCCTATTTTTCGGCCAACTCAAGGACATCGCCGGCGTCTCGCAAGAGGAAGCCGAGCTCTCCGAAGGCGCCCGCGTCGAAGACGTCTACGAGCGTTACGCGCGCCGCTTTCCTCGCCTCGCCGACTTTCGCCCCTCCGTCGCCGCATCCGTTAATCAGGAATACGCCGAATGGCGCACCTCGCTCGCGGCCGGTGACGAGGTCGCTTTCCTCCCGCCCGTCAGCGGTGGCCAGCAAGCCGGAGTCAGCGGCGACATCATTCTTCTGGTGCGCGAACTCATCGAACCGCGCGAAATTCTGCTCAACCTCAAAGCCGTTGAAGATGGCGCCGCTGTGATCTTCGACGGCTTCGTGCGCAACAATTTCAAAGGCCAGCGCACGCTGTATCTCGAATACGAAGCTTACGAACCCATGGCCTACACCAAGCTGCGCGAAATTGCCGCGCACATTCATGCTGAGTTCTCGGTCCATCGACTCGCGATCGTGCACCGCCTCGGACGCCTCGAAGTCGGAGACACGAGCGTCTTCATCGCTGTCAGCGCGCCGCATCGCGCCGCCGCCTTCGACGCTTGCCGTTACGCCATTGACACCCTGAAACGCACCGTGCCCATCTGGAAAAAGGAATTCTTCGCCGGCGGCGCCGTCTGGGCCGAGGGCGAACCGTTTCCCCAGCCAGCCAATTCCGCCCCCGAAGAATCTACCTCTTAGATGAAACGAGCCATCGCCACGCTATGCACCGTCGCGCTCGCGACTTTCGGCGCATTCGCGGATGTAACGGCTTCTGATCCGAAGCAGCAACCGCAGCGGCAAAAAGGCCCCATCCGCGTGCAGACGGACCTGGTCAGCATCCTGGTCAGCGTCACGGACGCCAAGGGCGAGCCGGTCATCGGCCTCGATCAAAGCGCGTTCCAGCTTTCCGAAGAGGGAATTGCCCAGAAAATCGTACGCTTTGAGCCGCAGACCAATCGCCCGCTGGATCTAGCCTTGATGGTGGACGCGAGCGGCTCCACGGCGATCGAACTAAAGATCGAACGCGACGCCGCAACACATTTTATCGAGGAAGTGGTGCGTCCCGACGATCGCCTCGCCGTGTTTTCTTTTGCAGCCGATGTCGTGCAGCTCTCGAATTTTTCCGCTGATCTCAAGCAGTTGGACGCCGCAGTGCGCCGGGTGGATACCAGCGTGGACATGGGCACCTCGCTCTACGACGCGGTAGTGCTCGGCTCGCAATCCGTCCGTCGCCAGGGTGCGGAACGCCGCCGTGCGTTGGTGATCATCACCGACGCGGGCGAGACCACCAGCGTCTCGAAATTCGAAGACGCCCGCCGCGCCGCGATCTCCTCGAACATCTTGCTTTATACTGTCGTTGTGCGCCCGATGAAATCTGACGCCGGTTGGAATACAGCAGGCGAACACGCCATCTCCACGATCACAGACAGCACCGGCGGCGCGTTGTACTATCCGACCAATCTCAGCGAGCTGGGCGCTATCTTCGACCGCATCAATCGCGAGCTGCGCACCCAATATTTGCTTGGTTACTATCCAAATCCCGCGCCGCCGCCGGGCAGCGACCGGCATGTTGTTGTCACCGTCAATACCGGAGACAATGTGCGATATCGAAAGGAATATTTCACCACCGGAGTGGCGCAATAATCCGATGAACCAATTTCTCGACGTCGCCATCGCCGCCGCACGCGAAGCAGGTGCCGTGCTGCTCGCCGAACACAGCCGCCCGCAGAAAATCACCTATAAAGGTGACGTGGATTTGGTCACCGAAACCGACAAACGCTCCGAAGCCATCGTCGTCGGCCGCCTGCGCCGCGAATTTCCAGACCATCGCATCGTCGCCGAAGAAGGCTCCAGCGGCGCCACCGCCGCTTCGCGCTACGAATGGCACGTGGACCCGCTCGACGGCACCACGAATTTCGCCCACGGCTATCCTTGCTTCGCGGTTTCCATCGCGCTGCTCGAAGATGGCGTGCCATTGGTCGGCGTGGTCTTCAATTCCATCGCCGATGAACTTTTTTCCGCCGCGCGCGGCCAGGGCGCCTTCCTAAACCAGAAACCGATTCAAGTTTCCAGCGCCGAGCGCATGGCCGTCAGTCTGGTGGCTACCGGTTTTCCCACGCACAAGCGCGGCGACAACCTGAACATCCATTACTACTGGCATTTCACGCTAAATTCGCACGGAGTCCGCCGCGACGGTTCGGCAGCTCTCGATCTCTGCTCCGTCGCCTGCGGCCGCTTCGAGGCCTTCTGGGAATTTGGCTTGAAATCCTGGGACACCGCCGCCGGCATCCTCATCGTCTCCGAAGCAGGCGGCAAAGTCACCGACCTGCGCGGCGGCCCCTATCGCCCCGGCGGCCCGGATCTACTCGTCACGAATGGCCGCATCCACGCCGAAATGCAGCAAATGATGGCCGAAATCGCTACGCGCGTGAACAATAAGCTGTAGTAGCCGAATCCTTCGATGAACGTCGCACCACGCACAATGATTGACGCCCAACGCGCCGCGATGCTAGCTTGGCCCAACCTCCTTCATGCGCGCTGTTGACATTATTCGCAAGAAACGCGATGCCGCGGAACTCTCCCGCGAAGAAATCGCGTTCCTCATTGACGGCGCCACCAACGACCGCGTCCCCGATTATCAATTAGCCGCCTTTTTAATGGCCGTCCTCTGGCGCGGCATGACTCGCTCCGAGCTCGCCGCCCTCACCGAATCCATGCTCAATTCCGGCGAGGTGCTCGATTGGTCCGACCTGCCCGCCCCGAAGGTGGACAAACACTCCACCGGCGGCGTCGGCGACAAGACCTCTCTCGTCATCGCTCCCATCGTCGCCGCGGCCGGCCTCTACGTCCCGATGATCAGCGGTCGCGGCCTTGGCCACACCGGCGGCACGCTCGATAAGCTGGAATCGATCCCCGGCTTCAACGTAAATCTGCAACTCGAACAATTCCGCCGCACCCTCGCGCTGGCTCATTGCGCCCTGATCGGCCAAACCCCCGAAATCGCTCCAGCCGATAAAAAGCTCTACGCGCTGCGCGACGTCACCGCCACCGTCGAAAGCCCCTATCTCATCACGGCGTCCATCATGAGCAAGAAGATGGCCGAGGGAATTGACGCGCTGGTCCTCGACGTAAAAACGGGCGACGGCGCGTTCATGAAAAAGCAAAAAGATGCCGAATACTTAGCTGAACTGATGGTCGAAACCGGCGTGCGCATGGGCAAAAAAGTTGTCGCGCTCATCACCGACATGGAGCAGCCGCTGGGCCGCAAAATCGGCAACGCGCTCGAAGTCGAGGAATGTATCGAAATCCTCGACGGTAAGGGCCCTGAAGATCTGCGCGAACTATGCCTCGAACTTTCCGCGTGGATGTTCGTCCTCGGCGGCAAAACAAAATCCGTCGCCGACGGTCGCACGCTAGCAGCAGAAATGATTGCTTCCGGACGCGCGCGTGATACATTCCGCGAAGTGATTCGCTTGCAAGGAGGCGATCCCCGCGTGATGGAAGATCCCAAGCGTTTGCCGCACGCGAAGCATAGGGCGCGCGTGGACGCGAGCCGCGCGGGCTACGTCACAGCAATTCACTGCGAACAGGTGGGCGTAGCCAGCATGCTTCTAGGCGGCGGCCGCGAAAAAAAGGAAGACTCAATAGATCCGGCAGTAGGCCTCAGACTCGAAAAAAAAATCGGCGATGCGGTAAAGGCCGGCGAAAATCTCTGCACCGTGCACTACAACCTGGACGCGCGCCTCGTCCCAGCCATGCGCCTGCTCTCTGCAAGTTTCGAAATCGGCGACCAAGCGCCACCAGCTATGCCGCTCGTGCGCAAGATCATCGGCGCGGAAAAAATCGCATGACCCTGTAGGCATTTAAAGGAGGCATTCGCGCATGCACCGCCTGGTAGGCGTATTGGGAATGCTTACTATGATGTCCTTCGCGTTCCTATTCTCCACCAATCGCCGCGCCATCCGCGGGAAAACCGTCGCCTGGGGCCTCGGCCTGCAAATCGTCTTTGCTTATCTCGTCATCAATTGGACCTACGGCCAGTGGATTTTCCAAAAGGCAGGCGCCGGCGTGAACTGGGTCCTCGATTTCGCCTTCTTCGGCTCGCAATTCGTCTTCGGCGACCTCGGGAAAAAAGGCTCGCCCATGGGTTTCTTCTTCGCTTTCCAAGTCTTGCCGACCATCATCTTCATCGCCGCAGTTTTCGCGCTGCTCTATTACTACGGCGTGATGCAGTTCATCATCAAGCAAGCCGCGCGTGTAATGACCGGCCTCATGGGTGCAAGCGGCGCGGAATCTCTCAACGTCGCCGCCAGCATTTTCATGGGCCAAACCGAAGCGCCTCTCACCATCCGTCCCTATCTTCCAGAAGTCACCCAATCCGAACTCATGACCATCATGACCAGCGGCATGGCTCACGTTTCCGGCGGCATGATGGCCGCGTACATCGCGTACGGCGTCGAAGCCAAGCACATCCTCGCCGCCGTGATCATGACCGCCCCCGGAACAATCCTGCTTTCCAAAATGATGGTCCCCGAAACTGAAGTGCCGGTAACTTCCGGCAAAGTGGAACTCGCGCCCCTCGAACGCGACGCCAACGCCCTCGGTGCGCTCGCTCGCGGCACCGTTGACGGCCTAAGTCTCGCCTTGAACGTCGGCGCCATGCTCATCACTTTCATCGCGCTGATTTATCTCGTGGATGGAATTTTCGGCGCGGTGCACAACGGCCTCGCGCATCTCGGCGTCACTTGGTTTCCCTCTAGCGTTGAGCAAATTTTCGGCTACCTCTTCTCGCCGATCGCTTGGGTCATCGGAATCCCCTGGCACGATTGCCACGCCATCGGAAATCTGCTCGGCCTGCGCATGGTCACAAATGAACTCGTCGCATTTCAGCGCCTCGGCCCAATGAAGGATGGACTCGATCCCCGCTCCTTCACCATCGCCACCTTCGCCCTCTGCGGCTTTGCGAATTTCAGCTCCATCGGAATCCAGATCGGCGGCATCGGCGCACTCGCGCCCAATAAAAAGGCCGACCTCGCGCGGCTCGGTATTCGTGCCATGCTCACCGGTACCATAGCTAATCTCATGTCCGCCTCCATCGTCGGGATCATGATGCGATGAGCCCGGCCCGCACAAAATCTTCCGCCCGCGACTCTGAATTCGCCCGCGCCGACCGCGCCGCGAAATTCATTCTCGCCAAAACCAAGTTGCGCCCGAAAATCGCGCTAGTACTAGGTTCCGGCCTCGGTGCCTTCGCCGACGAACTAACCGAGGCCACGCGCATTCCATACGAAAAGATTCCCGGTTTCCCGCGTTCCACTGCCATCGGCCACGCCGGCCGCTTGGTAATCGGCAAAGTCGAGAATATCGCCGTCGCCGCAATGCAGGGGCGCGTCCATTCCTACGAAGGCTACACCGCGCAGCAGGTCGCGTTCCCCATCCGCGTCCTGGGCCGGCTCGGCATCCGCTCCGCGATTCTAACCAACGCCGCCGGTGGAATTAATCTGCAATACCAGCAGGGCGCGCTCGTAGTCATCAGCGATCACCTAAATCTTCAGGGCATCAATCCGCTCATTGGCCCGAACGACGAGCGCTTCGGACCCCGCTTCCCAGATATGACCCAAGCCTACTGGAAGCCCTATCGCGAAATCGCGCTCGCCGAAGCCAAGAAGCTCGGCATCGCAATGCCGGAAGGCGTGTACGCTGCGCTCACAGGACCCAACTACGAGACTCCCGCCGAAATTCGTTATCTCCGCGCGATTGGAGCCGATTTGGTGGGCATGTCCACGGTTCCGGAAACGTTAGCCGCCCGCCACATGGGAATCCGCGTTCTCGGAATTTCCTGTGTCACCAATATGGCGGCAGGAATGCTCGATGAGGTGCTCGATCACACGGAAGTGATGGAAACCGTCAAGCGAGTGAACGGACAGTTCATCGCGCTATTGCGCGCTGTGCTGCCGCGCATCGCCACCGACACCACATAAAGGACAGCGAAAATTACATGAGTGAATATGACGCGCTAATCACCGCAGCCACGCAAGCCTTCCAAAACGCCTGCGCCCCCATCTCCAATTTTCGTGTGGGGGCAGCTGTGCGCGCCAAATCCGGCCGCATCTTCACCGGATGCAATATCGAAAATTCCACCCTCGGCCTAACGTGCTGCGCCGAACGCGTCGCCATCTTTAAAGCCGTCTCCGAAGGCGAGCGCGGCTTCGACGCCGTCGCGGTCGTCACCAACGCGGATCGCCTAACTCCGCCCTGCGGCTCTTGCCGCCAAATCATCTGGGAATTCTGCGGGGACGTCCCGGTCCTGCTGGCCAATCTAAAGGGAAAAGTAGAACAGGAAACATCCGGCAAACTCCTGCCGCGCGCATTCGATGCTTCATTCCTGTAGCAACTCAAAAGGCAGCGGAGATAAAATCAGTTTCACAAAAAGGTGACATGACCGCGAATCTCAAGCTCATTTTCCGCTGCAGAGCCTCAGGATATATCGCTCGCCTTCATCAGCGTTCATCTGTGTTCGTCGGTGGTGCCTTGGTCCTTCTTTGTTTGCTTTCCCTGGCACCATCAACGCTCGCGCAAGAAAAAGTAGACCTGCTGATAACCGGCGGCACGGTAATCACCATGGACGCTCAGCGCCGCGTCCTCGACGACGGCGCCGTAGCCGTTCGCGCCGATTCCATCGTAGCCGTCGGCCCCCGCAGCGAGCTCGAAACAAAGTACGCTGCCGCAAAAGTCATCAACGCCCACGGCGCGATCGTAATGCCAGGCCTAATCAACGGCCACACCCACGCCGCAATGAGCCTCTTCCGCGGAATCGCCGAAGATCTCTCCCTCGACGACTGGTTGCACGCCTACATCTTTCCCGCGGAAGCGCGCAACGTCACCGAAGATTTTACCGCCTGGGGCACGCGCCTCGCGATTCTGGAAATGTTGCGCGGTGGAACCACGACCTATGCGGACATGTATTACTTCGAAGATGCCGTCGCGCGCGTAACCAAAGAAGCGGGCATGCGCGGCGTGCTTGGCGAAACCGTCATTGATTTTCCCGCGCCCGACAACAAGTCACTTCCTGAAGCCTTCGCCTACACCCAAAAATTCCTCGATCATTGGAAAGGCGATCCGCTCATCGTCGCGGCTGTCGCCCCCCATTCCATGTACACATGTTCCGAAAAGACTTTGCAAGACGCTGCAGCTCTCGCGCGCCGCAACAGCGCTCCCATCCTGATCCATATTGCCGAAGCTCCCTTCGAACTCGAGCAGAGCCGCAATAAATATGGTCTCACGCCCGTCGCCTATCTTTCCCGCGCCGGCGTGCTCGGTCCCGACGTAGTCGGCGCTCATTGCATTCTGGTGGATCACGCGGACATCACCACCCTCGTGCATTTCAACGTTGGCTGCATTTACAATCCCTCCAGCAATATGAAAACGGCGGCCGGTGTCATGCCCGTCGTGGAAATGTTGGCCGCAGGCGAAGCAATCGGCCTCGCGACCGACGGCGCAGCCAGCAACAACAACCTCGACATGTTTGAAGAAATGGACCTCGCGGCCAAACTACAGAAGCTTGCCCGCATGGATTCGCGCGCTCTTCCCGCCGAGCAGGTCGTAGCGCTGGCCACGATCACCGGCGCCCGCGCCCTTCACCTTGATAAACAAATCGGCTCGCTCGAGCCAGGGAAAAAAGCAGATTTAATTCTGGTGGACACTTCCGCCCCGCACGCCACGCCCATGTACAACGTCTATTCCCAGCTGGTCTACGCGTTGAAGGCCAGTGATGTGCGCACAGTAATCATCGGAGGGAAAATCGTAATGGAAGATCGCCAGATGCTAACGCTGGACGAACCCGAAATCCTAGCCAAGGCTCGCGAATACCAGAAACAAGTCGCCGCATCCCTGGTCAAGCCCGCCGCAAAATAAAGAGCGAAATTCAGCAATCGTCGTTCGCAATCGCAGCCGCGCGCCGATTTCCATTTTCGCTTTTCTATTTTCTATTTTCGCTTTTGACCTTAGTCGGGCTTTCGCGCCGAATTCCGCTGCCGCTGCAGTTTCAAAGCAGTCGAACGCAAAGTCTCCGGCACATTCTTGTTCCCGGCAAGCTGCTTCAAGTCGCCAGGCGTCAAATGCGGCAGAAGATGCAAACTCACATCCAGCGGTGACTTCGGATTCTTCGTCAAGTTCTTGATCACCACATAGCTCTTCATAAAATTCCGGTTCTTCGAAATAATTCGCAGTACTTCCTGCGACACATTGGTCATCGCCGCGAAGTTTTCGATCTCCAAATCCGTCAGCCGCGGAGATTGCAGCACGCCCGCGCTGCACAATCTTGTTCGGATCTCGGATCAGCAGCATGCGTTCCTCGCGCCCGCCTTTCACCGCCAACTGAATCCGCTGCACGATATTCATTTTCGCCATCCGCTGCAGCAGCGATTGCCTTTTCTTTACGTCTGGCTCAGCCTCCACCGCCGCCTCTTCAATCACTTTCTCTTCCAGAAATGCGTTTGTCTCAATTTCCGCCAGCAATTCTTTCTGCTCGGCCGTCGCCGCCTCCGAATAAGCCAGCGCGATCCCCAGCGCCGGATATGAACTCAGGCGGTCAAGATTATCCAGCAGCGTCTGAATCCCCACGCTCGTCAAATCCGCGGAAACGCGCGTCACAAATTCCGCAGGGCAAGCCGGATTCGCCGCCATGCGGTCCGCCACTTCCGGCCGCCCGCTCATATTGTCCGCGCAATATTCAAAAAGTCTCAAGTCCGCATCCGGACGCGCCAGCGCCACCTGCAGCGATTCCAGCGACTGCGTCAGCAAACAGCCTTTCGCGCGCTCCGCAACAGCGGGATCTTTGTCCGTGCTCAATACCGCCAGCAATTCCGCGCGATCTTCCGGCACAAGCGAGATGGTTCCCGCGCACAACGCAAGTTTTTGCTCCGGCCTCGCGTGCCCTGAACGCACCGCCGCTCGTATCTCAGCGCTAATGGGGATCTCCTCCCGCAGTCTTCAAATCTTTCTGCGTCAGAGTTACTACGCTCGGCTGCCCCGGCTGTCCACCTGCAGCGATCGTCTGCCCGTTCAGCTCCAGCAAAATCGCGCTCGATTCGCTCGAGGAAACCTCCAGCGAATCCACCGCCGTGAATCTGTACACCTGCTGCGCATCCATGTGTCCAGCGAAGAGCGGCTTGCCATCCGCAATCACTTTCACTTCCGCAGCCTTCGCCGCCGAAAGCTTCAAATCCAGCGTCTGCGCCGTTCCAGATGCGGACGGACCGCCCCCGCCGCCAGCTCCGGAATTAGGCGAAATCGCCGGATCAGAAGGCGGGGCATTGGCTGGGTCAGGCGCAGATGCCGAACCAGGACTCTGAGAAGAAGCAGTAGGTGAAAGAGTCTGCGCGTCCGCAGCTGCAGCGAGATTCGGTCCAGCCCCGCCATCCGGCGCCGAATTCACCGGCTCACCGGAATGTTTGTGCAGTCGCGCCGCAATTTTCGGTCCCAGAAAGTGAACCGCAGCCCAACCGCCGCCCACAAGCAGCAGCGCAAGCACCATCACGACGAAAACTCGCGCCCAATTCCGGTCTTTCTCCTCAGGAGGGTCAGCCACAACTCCCGGATCGGTCCTCCCCCGAGTTTCTAGCGCGTACTCCGCCACCAGGGTGTCTTCATCCAGCCCCAAATAACGCGCCACCGAGCGTATAAACCCGCGATTGAACACGCCGCCCGGCAGCAGCTCCCACTGTTCGCTCTCCAGCGCTGCCAGAAAGCGCGGCGCTATGCGCGTAGCCGCTGAAATTTCTTCCAGTGTGACGCCCCGCATTTCTCGCTCGCGTTTAAGGTGTTCGCCGAAAGGTTTTGAAGGCATCCGCTGGAATCCGCAACTACAGAAAATATAGGCGTCCCTGATGGGAGTGTCAACGCTGGCCGATAGGTCATCGGAAGGGTACCCATTGCCCTTTCGTCAATCGCGCCGCGAACGTCATTGCAGTGTACCGAAACCGTTCACTATAATGTCAAGGTTGACTTCAGAATCCAATAATCCGACGAAAGGCGTCACGGAAGATCCCACGCGGCGCTCCACGGACGCGCGCCCCTTTGAAGGCATCGAACGGCGCAGGACTCCGGGCGTGGACATGTCCATCGAGTCTTCGAACGAAGTCACCGTATTCCACGAGCTCGGTAAAGCCCTCACGTCTTCCTTGCAGCTCGACCAAGTCCTGCGCACCATCATGGAAAAAATCAATGAGGTTCTGCGCCCCGATACCTGGTCGCTCCTCTTGATGGACCAGGAGAAGGACGAGCTTTATTTCCAGATTGCCACTGGCAAAGGGGCGGAATCGCTCAAAGACGTACGCATCAAGGTTGGCCAAGGATTAGCCGGCTGGGTCGCGCAGACCGGCGAAGCTGTGGTGGTGCGAGACACCGCCAAAGATTCGCGCTTCTTCGGCCAAGTAGACGCAAAAACAAAAATGGAAACGCGCTCCATCGTCGCCGTCCCCGTGCGTTTTCGCGATCAATGCCTCGGCGTTATTGAACTGATCAATAGCATCGGCCCCGAAGGTTTCAGCGCCCGCGATCTCGCGTTGCTCGAGGCCCTCGCGGATTATGCCGCCATTGCCATCGAAAACGCGCGCCACGTGCAGCGCATCCACGAACTCACCATCACCGACGATTGCACCAGCCTCTACAACGCACGCCATCTGAATTTCATGCTGGACACCGAAATCTACCGCTCGCACCGCTACGCCTTCGAGTTCTCCCTGATTTTCATTGACCTCGATCATTTCAAAAGCGTCAACGATACGCACGGCCACCTGATGGGCTCAAAGCTCCTGGCAGAAATCGGCCAAGCCATAAAAGACAAATGCCGCCTGATTGACCTTGCATTTCGCTACGGCGGTGATGAATTCGTAGTCCTGCTCCCGCAAACCTCAAAGGAAAATGCCCTGGGGGTCGCCCGCCGCCTCCACAAACTAATCCGCGAGGCCGTCTGGCTGAAAGACACCGGCATCAACGCCCACGTTACCGCAAGTGTCGGCGTAGCCGCTTACCCCAGCGACTCCCGCACCAAAGCCGAACTCCTCCACCTAGCCGACGAAGCCATGTACCTGGTGAAAAACACCACCAGAGACAGTGTAGCGGCCTCCGGCGTAGGCCTCCTGGCTCAAGACAAGTAACTCCCACCGCGGTACAATTCCGCGATCCGGCAGCTAGAATGTCGTCGTGAGCCGCAGCGCAAAACTGCGCGAAGGTCCGATTGCGTTGCCAGAAAATAGCCCGCCGAAATCAATTACGTCGAGGACGTTCGTGAGATTCTGCCCATCAGCCTGCAGCTGCACATTAAATCGCTCCGACTTGTACACGGTCGCGCCCGCCGAAGCGTTCACTTGAAACGATGGATAGATCCGCCCAGTGGCGAAGTTAACGCGAGCTACCACTTGTGGTCCATATTGCGCCGTTACTCCCGCGATGCACTGCTGCTCCGTCTCGCCGTCCGGGCACTGAAAATCAAACGGCAGCCCGGTATCGTACTGAATCCCGCCCGCAATCCAAAAGCGCGGCGCCACTTGATAACGGACGCGTGCACGAACGGTGTTGCGCTGGTCCTGCGAGTCTGGCAAATGCCCTGTGATCGGTATCGCCGCGTCCTCGCCCAGAAATAGTCCGCCCGTCACCGGAAACCATGCCTGCCCGACCATGTAGGAGTAGCTCGCAAATCCCGAGAAGCCGTGCCAATCAGGCACCATCAGCTTCGCCTCGGCTCCGTAAATGATGGAATGGCTGAACGCGATCGGATAACTGATGCCGGTGTTCTCAATCTGATCGTCATCCGCATAATTGTTCACTAAGCGCCGGAAGTAATTGGCGTCCAGCTTAACTTTTCCGTAGAAATCCTTCGCGATGCCCGCCTCATAGTAATTTCCCTCAGAGGGCTCCACGGGTAATTGCAGCGAAACAGGATTCAGCATCGTCGCTGCCGTCGAGCTGGAAAGCAGAATATTTTCATTCGACGGCGTCTGGAACACTCGGTCGTACGAAAAGTGCACCACGAGCCCAGCGGAAGGGAAGTAGCGCGCGATCGAAAAGCGCGGATCCACGGCTTGCCGGTTCAACAACAATTGATAATGGTCCCACCGAAGTCCGGCGCTGATCGTCCAGTTTCCCAGATGTATCAGATCCTGCACGAACGCGGACTGTTCCAGGTCCGGGCGATTCGCCGCGAAACTAAACGTCAACGGAGTGTCCGGGTCAAACTGCGTCGGGTCCGAAATAAGGTACCGGAAGTTTTCGTTCAGATAGGTGTTGTCGGACTCGACGCCGAACTTCCATTCGTGCCGCCCGTGCACCGCAGTCACCACACCCCTGAAATATGCTTCGCGAAACCAATTGTGCTGCGAAAGCAGAATGGGCGTCGAATAGGCGTTGGAGTAAAAATCGTTCGAGTCGCCGCGCGCCATGCCGTATATGTCGAACAGCACGTTGGGAGAAAAAATGTGCTGGTAGGTGACGATGCCCATCGTCTCAAAATTGTCTGCATTTTGGCGCTGCGGTCCCGGTGGCAGCGTGGGATCAATTGGCGTCAGATGCGGTTCCTGCTGCACCAATTCGTTCGGGATGTCATACCGCGCCAGTTCGTGGCGTACGCTCATGCTGAACCGGTCACTTGGCGTGAGATGGCGCGCGTAACGAAGCGAAAAATCGCCGGTGGTGCCCGTGTTCGAATAATTCTCCGGAACCACCGGATTCAGGTAATGGCCCGTGAAAGCGCCGCTGGCGCTCCCGCTCAGTACATTCTTGCCCCACACATACTGAGCGCTCGCGAAAGCGCCCCCCGTATCGAAGCTCCCGCCCCCGAGAATCACCTGCCCGTGGAGGCCCGGGTCGGAATCCTGAATGGTGTTGACCTCCACCACGCCACCCATCTTGCGGCCATATTCTGCCGGAATTCCCGCGGTGTAGATGCTTATGGATTGCACGTCGTCCGCCTCAATCTCATTTCCGAAACTGGGTGAACGATTGTCCTGCAGCGGAATTCCGTCCACGATAAATTGTGTCTGGTATTCCGATCCGCGTGGATGCAGCACGGCATTGCCTTCATACAGCCAGCCCGGCTGCGAATTCACCAGGTCCTGCAACGACCGCCCCGGTATTGAACTCAGCCGGTGCTCAATCGTGTCCGAACCAATCTGGCTCACAGCCCCCGGCTGGTCCGGATCAATCAAGGTGTCGGGCGCGTTCACCGTCACGGATTGGTCCACCGCGAGCAGAGTCAGCTTGATCGTGTGCTCGGTGGGAATCGTCGAACGAATCTCTACAGTTTCGGACGCTGGGTAGAATCCGCCCTGCACAATTTCCAGCTGATACACGCCAAAAGGCAACCGCTCCACGTCCAGCGTCCCCTGCTCCGTAGTCGTCAGGGAAATTCGATACTGATTTGCCTCGCTGACGATCAGCACCGTCGTCTTCACCCCCAGCCCCGAGGGATCAATCACCTTCAGCCGCAATTCTCCCCGGTTGCTCTGGCAATACAGCGGCAGCGCGCAAAAGAAAAATAGAACTGCAATTCTCCTCATGAACCCTCGGCCCCCACTAATCTCACAAACAATCTTGTGCGGCGATCACCAAGAACGTGTCAGGCGCGTCCAGTCCACATCTGTCGCCCGCTTTTTCCTTTCTCCGCCCTTCAAACGGAATACTCCATTCTCCCTCGTTTCACCCCTCTCGCGCGCCGGGATTGTTCCAGAGATGAACGCATCGCAAAGCGACAAAAACCGGCCACGCCCCCCAACTGGGTCCTCCGTTTGCTAGCGGGAAACCTCTCACCTATACTCGTCCTCTAAATAACTATTCCTCGCATTACGGAGATTTTGCTCTGCGAAATCAGGATGCAGCGCGCTACGCACGTTGGGCCGCATACGCCGCGGCTCTCATCGCGCTCGTCGTTGCCGGCGTTTACGCCCGCCGCGCCATCCAGGCCGCGCGCGCTCGCCAGAACGCGCCGCCCCCAATTCCCGAGTCCGTGCAGCAGGAATCCGCCGAATTCTCCTATGTCGGTACAGACCAGGGCCGGCAGCTCTTCACCATCCGCGCTTCGCACGCCACCCAATACAAAGACCAAAATCGAGCCCTCCTCCAGGACGTCTGGATCACGATCTACGGTCACGATGGCAGCCGCAACGACAACATTCACACCCGCGAATGTAATTACGAACCCTCCACCGGCAACGTAGTCTGCGAAGGCGACGTCCAGATTGATCTCGCCAGCGCCACTCCCGCTTCTGGAAAGCCCGCCGACAAAGATCTGCAAGTCACTACGCGCAATCTCTCCTTCAATCGCGAGAGCGGCGAGGCCACGACCGCCGCGCCAGTGCAATTCCGCTTTCCGCAGGGCACCGGACACGCCGACGGAATGACCTACAGCTCGCAGCAGGAAATCGTCCGCCTCGCTCACAACGTGCAAATAGACTTGGCGGCTTCCGAAAAAAGTGGCGGACTGCCCGTCACCGCCACCGGCGGCAGCATGGAAATCAGGCGCAACGATCGGATGGTTGTGCTCGATGCTCCGGCGAACGTGCGCCAGGGCGGTCGCGAAATCTCCGCCGACAAAATTTCCATCGAACTTGACGCGGAATTCCGCGCTCGCCACGCCATCGCCCAGGGCCATCCGCAAGTCGCTTCCACCGATCTGCGCGGAAAATCCACAGCCACCGCCGCACAATTCGATCTCTTCGTAAACTCCGATGGATGGATCGAGCGCATCGTCGCCGATGGCGGCGTAGTCGGCTCGCGAGAAGCCCCCGGCTCAACGGACCACTTCTCCGCGGCCAACGTCGTGCTCAACATGACACCGCAGCACAATCTCCTGCGCGAAATCACGGCCAGTGGCGACGTGAAAGCCGCTTCGCGTATCGGCCCGCAATCCCGTTCGCTCGAAACTGAGTCCCTGCTGGCCACTTTTGGCCCAGGCCCGCGCCAAGGCCAGCAAGCCGTCCAAACCGTCAGCACCCTCGCTCCGGGAACGATCGAAACAAAATCAGCCGACGAAACCACCACTCTTCACGCCAATAGATTCGTCGCGCAATTTGCTTCCACTGGTCACCTCGATACGCTCCAGGGCCACGGCGGCGCCACCGTCACCAGAAAAATCGGTTCTGCTCCTCCGCAAATCATCAAAGCCGCTGAGCTCGCCGCCAAATTTTCTCCCGACGGCGAATGGCGAACGCTCGATGAAACCGGCGACGTCCACTTCCAGCAAGCTGATCGTCAAGCCTCCGCCGACCGCGCCAACGTCGTCCGCTCCACTGAACTCATCTTGCTCGATGGCTCGCCCGTCCTCGCCGACTCGATGAGCCGTACCACCGCGAAAAAAGTTGCGATCAATCAGAAATCCGGAGACATCAGCGCCACAGGCGGAGTGCTCTCTACCTATTTCCCCAGCGCGCAAAATTCCGCTATGAGCCTCGGCTCCGGCCCCGGCCACATCTCCGCGGAAACTCTGACCGGTTCCACCACCTCGGGCCACGTCACCTATGTCGGCCACGCGCGCTTGTGGCAAGGCGATTCCGTCCTCGAAGCCAATCAGATCGAAATCTGGCGTGACGAAAAAAGACTGCAAGCCACCGGAAACGTAGTCGCCAATTTTCCCCAAGCGTCTCCGCCAACGGCCGCTCAGTCTTCTGCGCAGCCTTCACGCGCGAAAACGTCCCCCACGAGATCACGCCACCTTCGCATCCGCCATGCCATCCGGCCCCACGCTGTGGCAGATCCGCGCCCCCAGCTCACATACTGGGGCGACAGCGGCAAAGCCCACCTGGAAACTGGTGTTACCGCCGACTCCCAGCAAGGCTCCATGCAATCCCGCACCCTGGACGTCTTCCTGACGCCGACAGCCCCACCCAAGGCGTCACCAGCCCCCGCCAAGCCAGGCCAGCAGCCGCTACCGAGTGAAGGGCGCCAACTGGACCACGCGCTAGCCTTAGGCGGCGTCACAGTCCGCCAGGGCGACCGCCGCGGCACCGCCGACCAGGCCGAGTACACCGCCTCCGACGGAAAATTCGTCCTTTCCGGCGGCCAACCTACCATTATTGATGCTTCCAGCGACACAACTACCGGCCATTCGTTGACCTTCTTTGTAGCGAATGATACGATTTTAATCGATTCGCAAGAAGGTTCGCGCACGCTGACCAAGCACCGGGTTGAGAAATGAACCGGCATGTTGAAACTCCAGGCCGCTGAGCTTAGTAAGTCTTATCGAGGGCGGAAGGTCGTCGATAAAATTAGCCTGGAGATTCAGCAGGGTGAAGTGGTTGGGTTGCTCGGGCCGAACGGCGCCGGAAAGACCACGACGTTCTACATCCTGGTCGGCCTCGCGCGTCCGGACTACGGGCGTGTAATTCTCGACGGCGAGGACATCACGGACCTACCCATGTACCTCCGGGCACGCAGCGGCATCAGCTACCTTCCTCAAGAACCTTCGGTTTTTCGGAAGATGACGGTGGAAGAGAACCTGCTCGCGGTCCTCGAAACTCTCCCGCTCACTTCCGAACAGCGCCGTGATCGCGTCGAAGAGTTGCTGGCGCAGATGGGCCTCGAAGGCGTACGTTACAGTCGGGCATATGTTCTGTCCGGCGGAGAACGCCGCCGCCTGGAAATTGCGCGCTCGTTGGTGCTTTCGCCGTCGTTCGTGCTGCTGGATGAGCCGTTCGCGGGAATTGACCCGCTCACGGTCGTGGACATCCAGAAGATTATCGCGGACTTAAGCGCTGCGGGCATCGGCGTGCTAGTGACGGACCATAACGTTCGCGACACCTTGGCCGTCACCAATCGCGCCTATATCATCAACGACGGGAAAATTTTTAGAGCGGGGACTCCGGCCGAGCTTTCGAACGATCCGGAAGTCCGCCGTGTGTATCTCGGTGAAGGATTCCGGCTGAACTGATTGCTATGAACTGGCTCGCACCCAAACTCAGCTTGCGCGTGGCCCAGAAGCAAATCCTTACGCCAGGCCTTGTCCAAATGGTCAGCGTTCTCGCGCTCAATCGCCTCGAGCTGCGCGAGATGATCAACCAGGAAATCATGGCGAATCCCGTCCTCGACGAAGTCACCGAAGAGGGCGCGGCCGCCACGGACAGTTACACCGACGAAGCGTTCCTCAAAAAAGAAACCGAAAAAGTTCCCGAAACCGAAGCCGCCAATCCCTTCGACGAATTCGATTTCGGCACTTTCTTCACCCAGTATCTCGACGCAGGCTCCGAACGCGCCGGCAGCAGCGAACGCGAAGATATCGAGCGCCCTTCGTTCGATAAATTCCTGTCTTCCGCGCAAAATCTCGCTGACCATCTCGCGTGGCAACTCAGCGTCAGCATCTGCACCGAAACCGTGCGCAAGATCGCCGAAGGCATCGTCGGTAACCTCGACGAGAACGGCTATCTCACCGCCACTCTCGAAGAACTCGCGCAATCCGGCAATTACTCCATGGAAGACGTCGAAGAAGCTCTCGCCATGGTGCAGGAATTCGATCCTCCCGGCGTAGGCGCGCGCGATTTGCAGGAATGTCTGCTGATGCAGCTGAAACTGATTGACCCGCAGAATACTCTCGCGCAGCAAATCATCGCCGAACACTTGAAGCTGCTGCAGAATAACCAGCTCAAGGAAGTCGCCCGCGCGCTGAATCGTCCCGTGGAACTAGTCAAGCGCGCCGTGGACGTAATCAAACAACTCGATCCCAAGCCCGGCCTGCGTTACAACCACACCGAGCCGCGCCTCGTCGAGCCTGACGTTCAATTCCGCAAAGTTGACGGCGAATGGCAAGCGCTCATGAACGAAGACGACTTGCCGCAACTCCGCCTCAACCCAATGTATCGCCGCCTGCTCGCTCGTGATGCCGCCGACCGCGACGTCCGCAATTACGTCAAGGAACGTTTCACCGCTGCCATCCAGCTGATGAAAAATATCGAACAGCGCAAGCACACCATTCAGCGCGTCTGCCAGTCGATCTTGCGGCGCCAGGGAGATTTCCTCGATTACGGCGCCGATCATCTGAAGCCCATGATGATCAAGGAAGTCGCCGAAGAAGTCGGCGTGCATCCTTCCACCGTCAGCCGCGCCGTAGCCAATAAATATGTCCACACGCCGCAGGGCGTCCTCGAGCTCCGCTATTTCTTCAGCGAATCCGTGAACGGGCCGCAGGGCAGCGAAATGTCTCTGCTTTCTCTCAAGCGCCGCGTTAAAAAAATGATTGACGACGAAGACACCGCGCACCCACTCACCGACGAGCAAATCACCAAACGCCTCAGCGAAGAAGGCATTCAAGTCACGCGCCGCACCGTCGCCAAATATCGCGAAGATCTTCGCATTCCCAGTACCCATCGCCGACGGGTCAAGGGTTAAAAACCCGCCGTGACCCGCCGCCGCGCCCCCAGAAATCGCAATCGTGATGCTCGCCAGTTGGTAATCCTCACCGGCCTGTCCGGCTCCGGAAAAGGTTCGGTCCTAAATACCTTTGAAGACCTCGGCTTCTATTGCGTGGATAATCTGCCCGTCGGCTTAATCTCCACCTTCAGCGAACTCTACGTCGAAGGCGGCAGCGAGGTTGAACGCGCCGCGCTCCTGGTGGACGCCCGCGAAGGCGAGCAGATCGAAAAGCTCCCCGGTATTTACCGTAAGCTCGTGTCTGAACATCCCGCGACCCTGGTGTTCGTCGAAGCGAGCGACGAAGTCTTGCTCCGCCGCTTCAGCGAAACCCGCCGTCCGCATCCGCTCAGCCCCGACGATTCCATCGCCCAGGGAATTCGGCTGGAGCGCCGCCGCATGGCGCCCATCCGTCGCCTCGCCGACGTAATCATTGACACCTCGAAATTCAACATTCACGAGCTGCGCCAGTTCATCATTGACCGCTTTCAGAATCCCGGCCGCCGCCCTCTGCTTGTTTCGGTCGTCAGCTTCGGCTTTCGCTATGGTATTCCGGCGGATGCGGACCTGGTCTTCGATGTCCGCTTTTTACCGAATCCCCATTTCGTCCCGCACCTGCGGAAATTCAGCGGCAAGGATCCGCGCGTCGCGCGTTACATCCGCTCCTTCTCGCAAACCGGCGAATTCCTCCGCCGCATCGAGAGCTTGTTGTTGTACTTGATCCCGCACTATATTGCCGAAGGCAAAAGCTATCTCACTGTCGCGCTGGGCTGCACTGGCGGCCGCCATCGTTCGGTGGCATTGGCCGAAGTCATTCGTCGCGACTTGAAACGCAAAGGCTATTCGGCCAAAGTCGTGCATCGCGATATTGAAAAGACCACTGCTTGAAATTTTATAGCCGCGCAACCGCGGCCAAGGGCTTCCATTTGGATTCTGAAAAACTAGATAACACAGCAAAACTCACCCAGCGCGAAGAGCTGCGGCGGCTCCTCCGTTACCTCGCTCCCTACACGCTCCCCCTTGCAGCCGGCATTCTGCTCATGGCCATAATGGGCGTCGCCGAAGGCCTGGTCGCCTTCGCCATCAAGCCCGCTCTCGACGTGGTTCTGAATCCGCAGTCCGCGCTGCAAAAACTCGTCCTCTTCCAGGTTCCCGGCACCGATCGCATCGTGTACATGAACGATTTCGTCCCCGCCCGCGTTCACCACGTCTGGTCCGTCTTCGCGCTTTCGCTGCTCTTTATTTTTCTGGTCAAAGCAGTCTCCGAATATTTCGGGAGCACCTTGATCCAATATGTCGGCCTCGCAGGCGTCACCAATCTGCGCAACAGCGTGTACGCCAAGGTCGTGCAGCAGCCCGTCGGCTTCTTCCATCACAATCCCGTCGGCCGCGTCATGTCCGCCGTTATCGCCGATATCGAACAGATGCGCAGCGCCTTCTCCGATTATCTGGCTGATTTTTTCCGTCAAATTTTCAGCCTCGTCATCTTCATCGTCGTGCTGCTTGTAATTGACTGGCGCATGGCCGTTGGCTCTGCCGTTCTCGTGCCCCTCGTCGTCTGGCCCGTCGCGAAACTCACCCGCCGCATCCGCCGCTCCACCGAAACCAGCCGCACCCGCCTCGCAGACCTCAGCCAGATCCTTCAGGAAACCATCAGCGGCAATCGCGTCGTAAAAGCTTTCGGCATGGAAGGTTTCGAGATCAAAAAGTTCCGCGAATCTGCGCGCAATCTCCTCCGCGAAAATATGCGCTGGATCCGCGCCATGGCCGCCACCGGCCCCATCATGGACGTCCTCGGCGCCGTCGTCATCGCCATGATCCTGCTCTACGCCCGCGGCGAAATTAAAGTGGACCGCATGACTATCGGTTCCTTCGGCGCCTTCACCTTCGCGCTCTTCAAAGCCTACGAGCCCATCAAACGCTTGGGCAGCATCTATCAGCTTTTCGTGCAAGCGCTGGGCACGTCTTCGCAGGCTTTCAAACTCTTGGACCTCCCCGAAGAAAAACTTGACGCGCCTGGCGCCACCGCCCTGCCGCCGTTTTCGCATTCCGTCGAATTTGAGAATTCCACTTTCCGCTACGATGATGCCGATTCCCCCACGCTCAGCAACATCTCGCTCAAAGTTCCCGCCGGCGCAGTCGTAGCAATCGTCGGCTCCAGCGGTGCCGGCAAGACCACTCTCGTCAATCTCCTCCCGCGTTTTTACGCCGCCACTTCCGGCGCCGTCCGCATTGACGGCCACGATCTTCGCAACGTCACCCTGCGTTCTCTGCGTGGGCAGATGGCGATCGTCACCCAGGAAACCATTCTTTTCAACGACACGATCTGGAGCAATCTCTGCTACGGTCGCCCGGATCTCGCCGAAGAAAAAGTTCTCGCCGCCGCCAAAGCCGCCATGGCGCACGATTTCATCATGCAAATGCCCAAGGGATACCAAACTCTCATCGGCGACCGCGGTCAGCGCCTCTCCGGCGGCCAGCGCCAGCGCCTCGCCATCGCCCGCGCCCTACTCAAAGACGCGCCCATTCTCATCCTCGACGAAGCCACCTCTGAGCTCGACTCCGAATCCGAAATGCTCGTGCAAAGTGCGCTCAACAATTTGATGACGGGCCGCACCGTCTTCGTCATCGCCCACCGCCTCTCCACCATTCGCCGCGCGGACTTGATTGCTGTCCTCGAAGGGGGCACAATTCGCGAACGCGGCACTCACGAAGAATTGCTGGAGCGCCACGGACTCTACGCCCGTTTGTACGAAATGCAATTTCGCGATGCGGAACCAGCTTCGCGCGCGGCAGGTCCCTTGTAAATATGCCCAGCACCGGGTCACAATCAGTCTCCGTGAATTCTCCGAAGCCTACTTCGCAATCCACAGGCCTGAAATCCATGACGGGCTACGCCCAGGCCCGCGCCATCGAAAATGGCTGGAGCCTGGGCGTCACCATTCGCGCCGTGAACCATCGCTTCCTTGATTTGCATCTGCGCATTCCTGAAGGCCTCGAGCCGCTCGAGCCGCGCATCCGCCAGATTCTTCGCGAACGCGTTCGTCGCGGCCATCTGGATTTCACGTTGCACTACGAACTGGCAGGTCCCGCAGCCGTCGGCGTGAATCACGATGTCGCCGCCGCGTACTTGAAAGCCGTCAATTCGCTCCGCAAGGAATTCGGCATTCAAACCGAACCCGACCTCGCCTCTATCCTTCGCCTGCCCGGAGTCATCGGCGCGGCCACCGCATCCCTGGACGGCGAAATCGAACGCCTCGGCTCCGTAGTCGAGCGTTGCCTCACCGAAGCGCTCGAAAAACTCGATCGAATGCGCGAACAGGAAGCCAGCCACCTCCGAGACGAAATGTCCGCGCGCCTGCGCCACATCGCTGCGCTCACCGCGAATCTCGAAACGCTGGCTGAAGGCGCCCGCCCCGCTTTCGCCCGTCGCCTCGCCGCACGCTTGCAGGAACTTCTCGGCGAAGCTCCGCTCGATCCCGCGCGCCTCGCTCAGGAAGCCTCCATCGCCGCCGAACGCAGCGATGTCTCCGAGGAACTGGCGCGCCTGCGCAGTCACGTGCAACAATTTGAATCGTTGCTCGCGGGTGCTGCCGATGTGGGCAAGAAACTCGACTTCCTGCTTCAGGAAATGCAGCGCGAATCGAACACCCTGCTTTCAAAAACGCCTGGGAACGACGCCGAGGGTCTGGACATCACGCGCCTCGGCCTCGAAATAAAATCCGAAATTGAAAAATTGCGCGAACAGGTGCAGAACATCGAATGAGCCAAGCGGACCCGTTGGTGCTGATCGTCTCCGGCCCCTCGGGCTCCGGAAAATCCACCCTGGTGGAGAAGATTTTGGAGGTCCCCGGCACCCTGCTGTCTGTTTCGTGTACCACTCGGTCGCCGCGCAAGACGGAGAGCGACGGCAAGTGGTACAATTTTGTCACTGAGGGTGAGTTCCAGCAGATGGTCGAGCGCGGTGAATTCCTGGAATACGCTCAGGTGTTCGGCAAGAACTGGTACGGCACTCCGCGCAAGTGGCTGGAAAAAGCGCAGGCGGGGAAAAAAGATCTGGTTCTGGAAATTGATGTCCAGGGCGCTTTGCAGGTGAAACGCAAACTCCCGGGCGCGGTGGCTGTTTTTGTACTGCCTCCTTCGCGCGCGGAACTCGAGCGGCGCATTCGGGCGCGCGGGCAGGATTCCGAAGACGAGATTCATCGGCGGCTCGAACGGGCCCGCCAGGAAATGTTGAACTATAGCAGCTATGATTTCGCCATCATCAACGATGACCTCGAGCGCGCAGGCAGGGAAGTGCAGGCCATTGCTCTGGGCTCCCGTTGCCGGGTGGCGCCGAATGAAGAACGAATTCGCGAAATTCTGAAGTCTTTTGGAGGCTGATCTTCACATGGCTCATCTCAAGGATGCACCAGATAGCCAATTTGCCTACGTTGTAGTCGTCGCGCGCCGCGCTCGCCAATTATTAATCGGCGGCCGCCCCATGGTGGATAACCCCCGGTCGCGCAAAACCACGCGCATCGCCGAAGAAGAACTGCAAAAGGGCTTGCTCGAGTACGACGCCCCCCACCTGAACGAACAAGCCGAAGACATTAACGAGAAAAAGAAGAAGTGAGCGTTTGACGCTGCTTTTGAATTGGTAGGGGCGCTGCTTGCTGCGCCCGCTTTTGATTTTGCACCACGCAACAATCGAATCGGCGGACGGAAATCCCATGAAACTCGCCCTAGGCGTAACCGGCGGCGTCGCGGCCTACAAAGCCGCCGAACTGGTCCGCCGCCTGCAAACCGAAAAGCTCGACGTCCAGGTCGTAATGACCCGCGCCGCCCAGGAATTCATCACTCCGCTGACCTTCGCCGCGCTCACGGGACAAAAAGTCATCACCGACATCTTCTCCGCCGCAGGCTCCGCCCCCGCCAACGTCGAAAGCGCCATCGAACACATAGCCGTCGCCCAGCGAATTGACCTGCTGCTCGTCGCGCCCGCCACCGCCGACATCCTCGGAAAATTCGCGCACGGCATAGCCGAAGATTTTCTTTCTACCTTGTACCTCGCGACGAAAGCTCCCGTAGTCGTAGCCCCAGCGATGAACGTAAATATGTGGGAGCACCCTGCGACGCAAGAAAATCTCGCCACTCTGCGCGCCCGTGGAGTCCACGTAGTAGATCCCGATGAAGGCTACCTGGCCTGCGGCATGACCGGCGCCGGCCGCCTGGCCGCCACCGAATCCATCGTCAAAAAAGTTTGCGACGTCCTCGGCCTCCGGCACGATTTCGCCGGACAGACGGTCCTCGTCACCGCCGGACCCACATGCGAAGACCTCGACCCAGTCCGCTTCCTAACCAATCGCTCCTCGGGCAAAATGGGCTACGCCCTGGCCGAAGCTGCCCATCGTCGCGGCGCTCGCGTAATTCTCAGTCAGCGGCCCCACCGACCTGAAAATTCCGGAAGGAGTTGACTGGGTTCCCGTGCGCTCCACAGAACAAATGCGCCGCGCGGTCCTCGAACGCGCCCGCGAAGCAAGCGTCGCCATCATGGCCGCCGCCGTCTCCGATTACCGTCCGGCCGCCGCCCAAGACAAGAAAATCAAGCGCGGCGATGGCACTTTCATTCTGGAACTCGAACCCACTCCCGACATTCTCGCCGAGCTAGGCCGCGAAAAGCTAAATCGCATTCTCGTAGGTTTCGCTGCCGAAACAAATAACGTCGCAGAAAACGCCCGCGCCAAACTCCAGCGCAAATCCGCGGACATGATCGTCGCGAACGACGTCACCCAGGCCGGCGCCGGCTTCGATACCGACACCAACATCGTCACCCTCTTCCGCCGCGATGGCCGCGAACTCGCGCTCCCCCAGCTTAATAAATTCGACGTAGCCAATCGCATCCTCGACCAAGCACTGGATATTCAGAAACAATCCAAGTAGATTCCCAAGCAGTACATTTTCCTTTGGAGGATTCATGGATCCCGCCAAGCGCGCAAGCGTGGGCGCCCGCAGCGACGCGCGTGATGACGTCTGCAGCGAAACGCATCTCGAAGAACAAGTGAAAGATTGGCTGCGCTACGGCGAAGATCTAGGCCTGGCTCCTTACTATCGCGATCGCGCGCCGTTGCACGCCATCGCCGAACCCGCTGCCGCTGCGTCGTCAGTTGACTCGCACAGCATCGCAACATCCAGCGCCATCTCTGCCGGGATGCCCGCGACCGTCCCCGCGATGGCCGCTGCCGCTCCGGGCCGTGCGCCCGCTGCTCCTATAAATGTTGCGTTGCAGAAATCGCCAGCTACGTCAGCGATGAAAACCCCAGCCGCTGCGCCCACATCTACAATCCTGCCGGGCAGCGCGCCATCGCTCTTCGAAGCAATCGAACGCATCGCAGGCGACACTCTCCCGCGCATCCGTGAAGACATCGGCGACTGCACCCGCTGCAAACTCCACAAAGGCCGCACGAAGATCGTCTTCGGGACAGGCAATCCCAACGCCGACCTGATGTTCGTCGGCGAAGGCCCGGGCCGCGACGAAGATCTCAGTGGCGAACCTTTCGTAGGCCGCGCCGGAAAACTTCTCACCGACATGATCAAAGCCATGGGCCTGCAGCGCGAAGACGTTTACATCGCTAACGTAGTAAAATGCCGCCCGCCGGAAAATCGCCTTCCCGAAAAGGACGAAATCTCCACCTGCTCCCCATTTCTAATGCGCCAGATTGACGCGATCAAACCCAAAGTGATCTGCACGCTAGGAAGCTGCTCGGCGCAAACGCTGCTGCAAACCGCCCAAGGCATCTCCAAACTTCGCGGCGAGTGGTTCGATTTCCGCGGCGTAAAACTAATGCCCACCTATCATCCCGCCTACCTGCTCCGCAATCCCGCCGCCAAGCCCGAAGTCTGGAAAGACCTGCAAAAAGTAATGGCCGTCCTCGGCCTGCAACCAAAAAAACGTTAGCCCCTCCGCGCGATGAATATTTCGCTCGCCATAATCTTGGGCCTCACCGGCGCCATATCCTGGGGCGCCGCCGATTTTGCGGCGCGCTTCGCCTCCCGCCAAGTCGGCGCCTACCGCACCCTGTTCTTCATGCAATTCTTCGGCTTCCTGGCGCTCACCGTGTATCTGAAATCCACCGGCGGTTTCTCCCACGGAATCGCCCCAGGTTGGCAGCCCTGGGGCATGGCCGTAGCCGCAGGCCTGCTCAACGTGCTCGCGTCCCTCGCGCTCTACCATTCCTTCGAACATGGCGCGCTGAGCATCGTCGGCCCCGTCTCCTCCAGCTATCCAGCATTAACCGTTGCGCTGTCGCTGCTCAGCGGCGAACGCATTCATGCCGTCCGCGCCGCAGGGCTCGGCGTCACGCTGCTAGGCGTAATCCTGGCCGCCACGTCCTTCGCGCAATCAAAAGACACGGAAACACAAACGCGCCCGGAACACGCCGCAGCAGCCCACACCGAACAACAGCGCGCGCATTTATCAACAGGCGTAGGCTGGGCCATCTGCGCCGCGCTAGGCTTCGGCGTCCTCTTCTGGTTCCTGGGCTTTCACGTAGTCCCCGCAGTAGGCAGCGCCGTCTCGGTCTGGGTCATGCGTCTAACAGCACTCGTCGCGCTCTCACTAGCAGCCGCGCCAACAGGCCAGGCGCTAAAGCTTCCCCAGGGAAAAGTCTGGTGGTTCCTCCTAGCCGTAGGCATCCTCGATACTGCCGCATTCGTCGCCAACAACGCCGGCCTAAGCACCGGCCAGGTATCGGTCGTCAGCGTCCTAGCCTCGCTCTACGGCGCTTTCACGGTCCTGCTAGCGTGGCTCTTCCTCCGCGAGCGTCTCGAACGCTCTCAATGGCTAGGCATAGTCCTGATTTTCATCGGCATCGTTCTTGTCAGCATCTGAAACGCCCATCCGGTAGCATAGGTGATCTCGCCTGTGCTGAATCGCTCGCGTCGATCCACGCTACACCACAAAAAACTACGACGCTCAAATCACTCCGCAATCCACCGCGCACTCCGAACCCGCGCCGCACGCTGTTACACTATTAAACTGATCCGATGACGCAACGCTACCTTGAAGTCGCGCTCCCAGTCCCACTGCGTTCCGCATTTACCTACGCCGTGCCCACTTCATTCGAAGGCGAAGAACTCGTCGGCCGCCGCGTCCTCGTCCCATTCCGCAATCGCGCGATGATCGGCGTCGGACTCGCCGTCTCCACATCGCGCGCCGGAATCGAAACGCATCAAAGAAATCGCCGAAGTCCTTGATCGCGCCCCAGCGCTTCCCCCCAAACTAATCGAACTGGGCCAATGGATCAGCCGCTACTACTTAGCCCCGATCGGCGAAGCCTTCCGCGCCATGCTTCCGCCCGAAATCGAATTGCGCCACCATCGCGAATACTGGCTCACCGCCGAAGGCCGCGCCTACCTGCAAGACCTAGCCACGAATGATGAAAACACCGACGTAGAAGCCGCCGAGCTCGCCTACCTCCGCTCATTCGACAAACAAAAAGCCGACGCGCCCGACAGCGCCCTCACTGAAACCCGCGTAGCTCGGATGCCTGGAGGCGCCACAGCCGCGGAAAAGCTAGTCCGCCTCGGCTATCTAGCCGCGCGTGAAAATACTCGCCGCCGCAAAACCCGTACGCAAAAAATCATAGCGTGGCGCCCTGACGCAGCAGACAGTCCCATCGGCCAGCCCGAAAAGCGCGTGCGTGACGTACTTATGGATGCGGGAGTTCCACTTCCGCTTGAAGTCTTGCTCGAAAGAGCCGCCGTCACCCCTCTCGTCATTAAGCGCCTTGAAAGCGCAGGCATGCTGCTCACATGGGAGGAACCACTAACCGCCGAAGAAGATCCTTGGGACACCGATTTCACCCCGCCCACAAACGTCCTCAATGAAGAACAAAAACACGCGCTAGGCGAAATCTGGCGCTGGCTGGTAGCCGAAAAATTCACGGCAGCCCTGCTCCACGGTGTCACCGGCAGCGGCAAAACCGAAGTCTATCTCGGCGCTATCGAAGCCGCTCTCTCACGCGGCAAAACTGCGATCGTCTTAGTCCCAGAAATCGCGCTCACCCTCTGGGTCGGCCGCCTGGTCCGCGCCCGCTTCGGCGAACAAGTCGCCATCCTCCACAGCGCACTGCCCGATTCCGAACGAGCCCGCGAATGGTGGCGCGTCCGCAACGGCGAAGCCCGCGTAGTAGTCGGCACGCGCTCCGCCGTCTTCGCGCCGCTCGAAAATCTCGGGCTGATCATCGTGGATGAAGAACAGGAAACCAGCTACAAACAGGAGGAAACGCCGCGTTACCACGGCCGCGACACCGCCGTCTATCGCGCGCGCCTGGAAGGAGCTGTAGCGCTGCTAGGCTCCGCCACGCCTTCGCTTGAGACATACCACAATGCGTGCGATGGAAAATATCACTTGCTCGAACTCACCGCTCGTGTCGCGAATCGTCCCCTTGCCGAAGTCCGCATCGTGGACCTGCGCGAGGAATTTCGCCGCGCCCACAAAGCCGCCCCCATCTCCGAATCGCTACGCGCAGCCGTCGCGTTACGCCTCGAGGAGAAAACTCAAGCGATGGTCCTTATCAATCGCCGAGGCTATTCCTGGTCGTCACTCTGCCGCAGCTGTGGGGCTTTTGTGCAATGCCAGAATTGCAGCATCGCGCTCACCTATCACAAGAATCGCCAGCGCCTCGAGTGTCATTACTGCGGCTACTCCCTGCGTCCGCCCAAGCAATGCCCGAAATGCCACGCCGAATACATGTATTTCGTCGGCGACGGCGCCGAACGCGTCGAGGAATATCTGCGTGAAACTTTTCCCGCTGCGAAAATCGCAAGGCTCGACCGCGACACGGTTCGCACCAAGCGCGAATTCCAGCAAATGCTGGGCGCGTTCGCAAAAGGAGAAGTGGACGTGCTAGTGGGCACGCAAATGGTCGCCAAAGGCCACGATTTCCAGCGCGTCACTCTAGTAGGAGTCGTCGCCGCCGATCTCGCGCTAGGCCGCCCCGATTTCCGCGCCGCCGAACGCACATTCCAATTGTTAACGCAGGTAGCTGGGCGCGCAGGGCGCGGCGAACTTTCCGGCGAAGTCCTAGTCGAAACGCATTATCCCGAGCACTACGCAATTCAACACGCCGCGAAACAAGACTATCTCTCGTTCTACGAAAAAGAAGCTCATTTCCGCCGCATGTTGCACTACCCGCCGTTCGCCTCGCTCGCCAGCATCCTGGTGCGCGATAAAAAAATCGAAAACGCCATCCGCTGGTCACGTGCCCTAGCCGCCTATTTCGCACCCTTCGAAGATCGCGGCGTAAAAATCCTAGGCCCCGCCGCCGCACCGCTCGCTCGGCTGCGCCAAGAATTCCGCTTTCAATTCCTACTGAAATCCCCGCAACGCTCCGCCCTCTCCCAAGCCCTCAGCGGCGCGCTGGACTTCTGCGCCAAAAAAGAAATCCCGGAAACCGCCGTCATTGTGGACGTGGATCCGGCCAGCCTTTTCTAATTGTGGAGTTGCGTTACCAGAGGTTGTTCGTAGGCCACAAAGTAATACACAACATAAAAATCACCAGCCCCACGCAAGCCAAAAGCTTCCGCGAAGCATCGAGCGCCTCCCACCGGTCAAACGGCGGCGGATGCGGAAATCGCAAAGACAATATCAGCAGCACAATTCCCCAGAATGCCCACGCGTGCCAATAACCCACGCCCAAAAACACCAACGCCACCGCCGCGATCAACGAAAGCCGCTGGTGCCGCTCCGGCGCCAAGCTATAAAGGATGTGCCCTCCATCCAGTTGCCACACCGGCAGCAGATTTAAAGCCGTTGCCAGCAACCCAATCCACGCAGCCAGCGCCACCGGATGAAATAACAACGACTTCGCCTCGGTCCCCGGATGAAACATCGCCATAAAAATCTTCATCAGCCCGGGAAATCCAAAAATGAGTCCGCCATCCTCTTGCACGCCCGGAATCACTTTCGACGCCGCAATCCCATACGCCGTCAGCGGAACCGCCACAATAAATCCCGCAATCGGCCCTGCGATTCCGATATCAAATAGCGCCCGCCGCGTGGTGATCGGCGCGCGAATCCGTATCACCGCGCCAAAAGTTCCGAAAGGGAAGGGCGAAGGTAGAAAAAACGGATAGCTGCAATCAATTCCATAATACCGGCACGCGAGATAGTGGCCCATTTCGTGCGCCATGAAAAATCCCAGCAGAGTCAGCGAAAACGGAATCCCCAGCAGCAACATTCCAGGATGTTGAAAGGGCAGCAGGGGTATAGCGAAGAGGCCTTCATTCCCCGAAAACGGCTCGACATTCTGCGCGAACGAAGTCGCAATCAGCGCCCCCGCCGAAAGCGTCATCAGCAGCGTCAAACAGAAAAAAAGAATCGCTGGCCACAGCGGCCGCCGCAGCGCGCGCATCCGTGGAGGCGGCAGATCAATAACTTCCGGATAATTTCGGTTGAGTATTTCCAGTGGGACGCGGCTATGCCCGTTGCCGGTGCTATTGCCCATGAAGGTTGGATGCCCCAGCGCGAAAAACGGGTTCGGCGCCGCGCAATTCGTCAGGGCTTCGGCGCAGTGGCGGTCGCCGGCAGCGATTGCAATTCTTTGCCAGGCTTGAAGCGCACCGCTTTGCCGGGAGGAATACTCACTTGCTGTCCAGTGCGTGGGTTACGGCCGATGCCCGTCTTCCGCGGCTTGACGTTGAAAACGCCGAAGCGCCGGAGTTCAATTCGTTCGCCGCGCCCCAGCGCATTTTTCATCGCCTCGAAGACGGTTTCCACCGCCTGTTCGGCCTTCGTTCGAGTAATATTTGTCTTCTGTACGATTGCGTTTACGATATCGAGCTTGATCACAGTGCCTCCCGCAGGGCGGAAACCTATGCTAGACAGGGGGTTGCAGGTTGTCAAGCGCCGTCCCCTGTAATACACTGCCCGACTCCTTTACCGCGCCAGCTCAATCATGTCGCGCAAAAATTAGCACAGGACGATCAATTACGATTTCCGGAGGCAATAATGTCAGTGAAGTCAGATAAATGGATTCGCAAGATGGCGCAAGAGCACAAAATGATCGAGCCCTACGAAGACCGCCAGGTCCGCGACGGAGTGATCAGCTACGGCGTCTCGTCCTACGGCTACGACATGCGCGTCGCCGATGAATTCCGCATTTTCACCAACGTGAATTCCTCGATCGTGGACCCGAAGCACTTCGACTCCAAATCCTTCGTCGAATTCAAGGGTGACGTCTGCATCGTCCCGCCAAATTCCTTCGCCCTGGGCCGCTCCGTCGAATATTTCCGCATCCCGCGCAACGTGCTCACGCTGTGCGTCGGAAAATCCACCTACGCGCGCTGCGGCATCATCGTCAACGTAACGCCGTTTGAGCCCGAGTGGGAAGGCTTTGTGACCCTGGAAATCAGCAACACCACGCCGCTGCCAGCCAAAATTTACGGCAACGAAGGCCTCTGCCAGGTAATCTTCTTTGAATCCGACGAGCAGTGCGAAGTTTCCTACAAAGACAAAAAAGGCAAATACCAATCCCAGCAGGGAATTGTCCTGCCAAAGATCTAGCCCTCGAGAATTTGGGTGTGCGGGGCTTGCGGTAGCCCCGCACATCGTGAACTTCAGGCTTTGCCGCCAACAACCGGCGAAACCTTGCCCCACTTTCCCGCAAACACGAACGTATCCAGCGCCTTCCGTTCCCTCGGCGCCACTTCCGGCGCCTTCAAGTGATCCGGCAAAGTATGCGCCTCGCCCGGATAACCAATCGCAATCCCGGCAACCGCCTCATATCCTTCCGGAATCCCGAAAATCTCCCGCGCCTTCTCGGGCAAAATTCCTCCCATTTGGTGTACCGCCAACCCCAGTTCCTCGGCCTGTATCGTCAACGTCGCGGAAGCCGCGCCTACGTCGTGAAACGCATGACGATTCAATTCGCCGTTGTGATCGAATTTCAATTTCGCCACGCTCAACGCTACCACTGGAGCACTCTTCGCCCAGCTCTGGTTGAACTCGACGAAGCAATCCAGCACGCGCTTGTAATCGTCCGGATGATCTTTCGTCGCCACAATGTAATACCATGGCTGCCCGTTATAAGAAGAAGCCGCCCAACGCGCCGCCTCAAACAAACTGCGCAATTTTTCCGCTTCCACCGGCCGGCTCGCAAACGCCCGCGGGCTCCATCGCTCGCTGATCAAACTGTGAATCGGCGCGCTCGTAGTCGCAGTCTTTTTCAATCCACTCATAATTCCTCCTTTAAAATGATGTTCGCAATCCGTACGAAGCTTGTCCAATTCCCGCCACGTGCCCAGAGTTCCATTCACTGCGAGGAGGTGCCCCGCCCTTCGATTTCTGAAGGGTGGGGGTTTAGAATCGGCAGCATCAGCCTCGCACTTCCGTGCATGACTTCTGGTCTGCCATAGTCTTGCTGTCGCAGTCGCCTCAGCCTTGCTTCGCCAGCTTTCCATCCACCGAATAGGCCCCAGCTCCATTCACGGAAAGCACTAGTAATCCGCCCATGATCGCCGCATTCTTCAAAAAGTTGACCATCTGCATCTGCTGCTCCTGCCCCTGCACCGCCCAGAAATTGTGAAAAAAGTACGTCACGGGTATCAGATACAAGAACAACAGCCAGGCCGCGAAGCGCGTGCGAAATCCGGTCAGAATCGCCAGTCCGCAAGCCAATTCAATCGCGGCTGCCACTGCGATCGCCACGCCCGCCGCGGGCAGGTGCACCGCTGTCGCATAGCCCACCACCTGCGCGTACGCGCCCAGCTTGAAAAATCCGCTGATCAGAAATATCACACTAATCAGAATTCGCCCGGCTAAAGCCGTTATATCGTTTGTTGAAGTCATCCGCGCTTCTCCTCTCCCAATTTAATTTTTATGCCAGATCAAACAACAGCACTTCCGACTCTTCCTTCGCTTCCACCCGCACTTCATCCTCTTTCGTAATGGCCGCTCCATCTCCCGCTTTCAATTCCACGCCGTTCAATTTCACCGCGCCCCGCGCCAGTTGCACCCACGCATGGCGGCCCGCTTTCAGCTCATGCTTGGTTTCCTGGCCCTTATCGAGCCGCGTGATAAAGAGGTCTGCGTCCTGATGAATCGTTACCGGCGCTTCCGGCCCTGCCACATGATGAAACTTGCCGCGCAAGTCCTTGTCCGGAAACGCTAGTTGCTCGTACTCCGGCTTCAGGCCCTTGCGGTCCGGCGTGATCCATATCTGTAGCAGGTGCGTCGGATCCTTCGGCGAAGGATTGAATTCGCTGTGCATCACCCCCGTGCCGGCCGTCATGTGCTGCAATTCTCCAGGACGTAATATCGCGCCTGAGCCCATGCTGTCGCGATGCTCAATCGCCCCATCCAGAATCCACGTCAGGATTTCCATGTCGCGATGCGGATGCATCCCGAATCCCTGACCCGGCGCCACCACATCCTCATTCAATACGCGCAGCGAACGGAACTGCATGAACTGCGGATCGTAGTACTGGTCAAACGAAAATGAGAATCGTGAATCCAGCCACGAAATCTGGTTGTGGCCGCGTTCTTTACTCGGTCTGATCGTTATCATGTTCCTTCTCCCTCTTTAGTCTTTCCGTGCACAATTCATCCGCGCCCCGGCCTAACTTGCGCGCAATCTTGCGCAATTGTTCCTGCTCCGCGGCGCTCAATTTACTCATCACCTTCTCCACCATTTTCGCGTGCTCTGGAAACACGCGCGTGATCAACCGCCGCCCTTTCGGCGTGAGCTGAATTTGAATCATCCGGCGATCCTCCACCTGCCGTTCCCGCCGAACCCATCCATGCCGCTCCAGGTTGTCCACCACCAGCGTCACATTTCCCCCGCTGCGCAAAAGCTTCTTGCCCAGGGTGTGCTGGCACATCGGCCCCAGGTGCAGCAGCGCTTCCAGTACCGCGAATTGCCCCGGGGTCACGCCGAGTCCTTCCAGATGCGCGGTGGTCTTCGCCATTGTCGAATCGGACGCGCGTATCAAGTTGATGTAAGCGCTGAGCGCCCGAACCGTCTCTGCATCGCCTTGGAAGTGTGTCGGCATATTTGCTTCAAGCTCAAATCGTTCAAGCTTAAACGATTGGATGCGGCTGCAGCTCAGCGGATTCACGCGAGCGTAAACCTTTCAAAACATAGGCGTTGTCGTTGGTAGCGCCAGCGTCCCGCCGGCTCCGTTGCCGTTGAATTTGTAGCGGCCGCCTGCTTTTTCTTTTGAGGCGGGCGGTTCTGAATTTGTCCTTGGGTCCGTATTGCGCCGCTGTCTCAACGCGCCATCTGCCCCTACGGCTTCTGCGTCGGCCGCAGCAAAACCTCACTAACAAAACTCTGCGGCGCCTGCGTCACCAACATCTCCACCACATGCGCTATATCCTCTGGCTGCAACATCTTGCTGATGTCCTTCTTCCCGTGGGGCGAAAAATCCGTTGCCACGCTCCCCGGACATATCGCGCTAACCCGTATCCCATAGCCCCGCAAATCCTCCGCCATGCACTCCGTCAAACCGAGCAGGCCCCATTTCGAAGCGCAATAAATCCCCCCTCCTGCAAAGGCGTTTTTCCCAGCCAAAGACGCAATATTGATGATCTGGCCGCCCCTCCGCTTGATCATTCCCGGCGCCACCGCCTTGCTCGCCAGGAACACTCCCTTCAAGTTGGTGTCTAAGACACTGTCCCAGTTCGCTTCGGTGGCTTCATGCGTCGGGCCGAAATATCCGATCCCCGCGTTATTCACCAGAATCGCGACCGGACCTAGCGCTTTCTCCGTGTCTCGTACAAAGGTCAAAATTTGCTCGCCATGCGTCACATCCACCGCCGCAGTGAATACTCCCGCCGCCCAGCAGCACGCAATTCGTTCGCCGCGCTCTCCAGCTTCCGTGCGTCACGCGCGCACAAACTCAGTTTCGCACCCATTGTTCCCAAACGGCGCGCTACCGCCAACCCAATTCCGCGGCTCGCACCTGTAACAATTGCCACTATCCCTTCCAAAGGTTTTCCATTACTCATATGCGTGACTCCGATGAGGCGACAATTCACGTTCATTTGCCATCTTATCATTCACGTGAGAACATTCATCCAGCTGGAACTGGGACGCGAATCGGCTCCGCAAGGTGGATTCACCTTGCACGCATGCGTGGCTTTCCCTATAATCCCGGTTTCGTTTAGCTTGTTATCCTTCAGGGGTTGTGACCCTAGGCGATACAGTTCATCCGTACCAAAACTGGTTCAGGAGGCAGGGAAGAGATGATCCGAATGCGCTTTGCTACGAAGGGAATTCTATTCACTGCTCTCATATTATTTTGCGTTGCTGCGCGACCAACCGCGGTCCGCGGCCAGCAAGCGGATCAGGGGAAAACCTCCTATACGATTCCAGAATACAATGCTTTTCAGGCCGCGCGCGCTGAAACCAACGCGCAAAATCGCATCAAGCTCCTCGACGATTTCGTTTCAAAATTTCCCAGCTCCACGCTGATGACCTACGTGGACCAGCTTTACGTCTCCACGTACACCGAGCTGAAGAACTATCCGAAAGTAATCGAGTACGCCGACAAGATGCTCGCCATGGGCGATAAGCTCGATTCCGGCACTCGCTTGCAGGTTTTGCAGACCCGCGTGCAAGTCTTCCCGTTCGCTTTTGATCCCAAAGCGGCCAACGCCCACGACCAGCTCGTTAGGGAACGCGACGCAGCGAAAGAAGGGGCGGAGCTCCTCGCGAAATATCCCAAGCCCGCGGATTCCAAATTGACCGACGAGCAATTCGCCGAACAGAAAAAGCCTGGAATCGCTTTCTTCGACGCCGCTGCCGGTTTCGCCGATCTCCAATTGAAGGACAATCCCGCCGCGATTGACGCTTTCAAAGGCGCTGTCGCCAACAATCCCAAAGACGCGGTCTCTTACTACCGCGAAGGCCTCGCATATCTGGGCACCACGCCTCCACAGTCCGTGGACGGCTTTTGGGCCCTCGCACGCGCCATCAATCTGGGAGTCCCAGACGCCGACAAAATTAAAGACTATCTGCGCAAAGCGATCCTGGTTTACGAACAGCCCGGATGCGACGCCTCGGTAGACGCGCAACTCAGCGAATTGCTCACGCTCGCCGGCACCTCCGGCGATCGTCCCGCAACTTACACGATTCCCGCGGCCGCCGATCTGCAGAAGATCGCCGCTTCGAGCACGATTCTAACTGTTTTGAGCGATCTCAGTGGCGGCGGCGATAAAGCCAAACTCACCTGGCTCGCCATCTGCGGCGCGCAATTTCCCGGCGTCGTCGGAAAAATCATCGAAGTCAAGCAGGGTGATGGTTTCGTGAACTTCGAAGTTTTCACGGGCGCGGATGAAACCGAAGTGCAAAATGCGACCACCGCGAACATGGACGTGAAGGTCTGGACCGCCGCTCCCCCTGCCGGCACTCCCAACGCTGCGCAGGAAACTCCGCAGCCGGACGTCATTCGCTTGACCAAGGACGACGGCGTCCGCTTCTCCGGCGCCATCGTCAGCTACGATCCGACGCCTTTCCTGCTGCACTGGGATCAGGTGAAAGTGGATCCCACGACAATCCCGGAGAAGGCCGAAACCGGCAAGCACCACAAAGTGCCGCCCAAGCAGTAATAATCCAACCAGGCTTCAAATAAAAATGGCCGGAGCGAAATCGCCCCGGCCATTTTCATTTATATCGAAATGCGCGTCAGCTACACCCGCGGAACTACTACCCGCGCTTATGCCCACCCAGATGATCCAACTTATACTCTCCCACCTTACGACTCAAAGTATTCCGGTGTATCCCCAGCACCTTCGCTGCCCGCGACTGATTCCCATCCTGTCGCTCCAGCACTCTCTTGATGAATTTCTTCTCGAACTCCGTCACCGCCTCTTCGAGCAATATCCCGCGCTCCACCATCATCCCAATTAAAGATTCCAGTTGTTCTTTCACGATGACACGCTCCGCACGAGCACTCGGGACAATCGCCGAATAAAATGCCACGCGCCAGCATCCGCAACAAAAATGTCGCGCGCTCTGCCCGCTGCAGTTTCTCTTAGTCTAATTCGTGGCCGGTAATTCGCTGGTAGGCTTCCCGGTATTTCCCCGTTGTGGCCGCGACCACGTCCGCGGGAAGCGCCGGACCCGGTGCTTGCTTGTTCCATCCAATCTTTTCCAGATAATCGCGCACGTACTGCTTATCGAAAGAAGGCTGCGTGCGGCCCGGCACATATTCATTCGCTGGCCAGAAGCGCGAAGAATCCGGCGTCAGCGCCTCGTCAATCCATATCAGTTCGTCGCCGATCATCCCAAATTCAAATTTGGTGTCCGCAATAATAATCCCGCGGCTTGCGGCGTGTTCCACAGCACTGCGATAAATCGCCAGGCTCGTATCACGCAATTTCTCGGCCAGCGGCCGCCCCACCGTCTCCACCGTCTGCTCGAACGAAATGTTTTCGTCGTGTCCTGTCGTAGCCTTCGTCGAAGGCGTGAAAATCGGCTCCGGCAATCGGTCTGACTCGCGCATCCCCGCCGGCAATTTAATCCCACAAATCGCCCCCGTCTTCTGATAGTCCTTCCACCCCGACCCGGAAATATACCCGCGCACCACGCATTCGATTGGCGCAGGCTCGGTCTTGCGCACCAGCATCGCTCGCCCTGCGAGCGCCTCGGCATAAGGCGCCAGCTCGCCGCCAAAATCCTTCGCGGAGATAATGTGATTCGGCACTAACCCAGCCAGCTTCTCGAACCAGAAAAGCGAAAGCTGCGTCAGCACCTTGCCCTTATCCGGAATCGGTGTCGGCAGTACTACATCGAACGCCGATAGCCGGTCCGTAGCGACAATCAGCAGCTTGTCGCCAACTTCATATATGTCGCGCACCTTGCCGCGCCCGCGTAGCTTCAATCCGGGAAAATTCGTCTGCGATATTACGGGTGTCATTTGTGGGGATGCCAAGTGATGTTCCTCGATGTAGCGGCGCACATTCTAACGCACCGCCCATCCATGTCAACCCTTAAGAAAATATCGCGGCGGGCTGACCGGACTTTTTGCGGCTCGCAGAAGGTAGTAGGATTATCTCCGTGAATCAAGTCCGCGACCGGGATATGTGCAATGAATAAAAGAACTTTCATGAAACTCATCACCGCGGCAATGGCTGTCCCCTCAGCCTCGCGCGCCTTCGCATGGGCCGCCGCGGAGAAACTCAAAAATTGGGCCGGCAATATCGAATACGGCACCGACATCCTGTACCCAGCAAAATCCCAGCAACAAGTTCGCGACTACGTAAAAAGCGAAAGCAAGCTCAAGGTTCTTGGCACCCGCCATTCTTTCAACCACATTGCCGACAGCAAAGACTGCTTCCTTTCACTCCAGCCCATGAACGAAATCGTGGCGCTTGATCCCGCGGCGCGCACCGTCACCGTCGGGGGAAGCATGACCTACGGCCAGCTAGCGCCGTATCTAGACTCCCGCGGCTTCGCCCTGCACAATCTGGCGTCGCTGCCACATATTTCAGTCGTCGGCGCATGTATGACGGCCACTCACGGCTCCGGCGAGAAGAATGGCAATCTCTCCACCGCCGTATCCGCGCTCGAAATCGTCACCGCGTCCGGCGACGTCTTGAAGCTCTCTCGCGCCAACGACGGCGAAACATTCGACGGCGCCGTTGTCGGTCTCGGCGCCCTCGGCGTGGTCACCAGCATCACCCTCGGTGTTCAGCCCTCCTACATGATGCGCCAGTACGTTTACGAAAACCTGCCGCTCAGCGCTTTGCAGGATCATTTCGATGCCATCGAATCCAGCGCTTACAGCGTCAGCCTTTTCACCGACTGGCAAAAGCAACGTATCAACGAAGTCTGGATCAAGAGCCGCGTAGAATCAGGGGTAGAATTCCACGCCACGCCGGAATTTTTTGGCGCAAAACTGGCGACAAAAAACCTGCACCCGATCGCGGAACTCTCCGCCGAGAATTGCACCGAGCAGATGGGCGTTCTCGGCCCCTGGTACGAGCGCCTGCCGCATTTCCGCATGGGCTTCACGCCCAGCGCCGGCAAAGAGCTGCAGTCGGAATTTTTTGTCCCGCGCCGCCATGCCGTTGAAGCAATCCTAGCAGTCGAACGCCTGCGCGATCAGGTAAGCCCGTCCCTGCTGATCACCGAAATCCGCGCCATGGCAGCTGATAATCTCTGGATGAGTCCGTGCCACGAGCAAGACTCCGTTACCATCCACTTCACCTGGAAGCCCGACTGGCCCGCTGTCAGCAAGTTGCTCCCGGTCATTGAAAGGGAATTGGCTCCATTCAACGCCAAGCCGCACTGGGCCAAGCTCTTCACCACATCGCCCCAAACTCTCCGCACCCTGTACACAAAAATGCCCGACTTTGTCGCGCTCGCAACGAAGCACGATCCGCAGGGAAAATTTCGCAACGATTTCCTGAACAAAAATATCTTCGGCAGCTAACCGCGAGGATATGCTATTTAACTAACCGCTTCAAAAAATTTTGCGCGCGCGCCTACGCCGCATTACTCGCGCTCTTCGGCGCCACAGCCGCCGCGCTCTCTTCCCACTTCACAGAAACCAATTTCGATACCCCGGGTTCCTGCATCGTCACGCCATACATCACCGAGCCCATCTCCATCGTCTTGCGATTGTGCGTCACGACAATAAACTGCGTCTGGCCGCACATATCCGCCAGCATCTTGTTAAATCGCCCCACGTTCGCCTCATCCAGCGGCGCGTCCACTTCGTCCAGAATGCAGAACGGGCTGGGCTGATACTTGAACACCGCAATCAAGAGCGCCAAAGCCGTCAGCGCCTTCTCTCCGCCCGAAAGCAGCAAAATATTCTGCAAACGCTTGCCCGGAGGCTGCGCCACGATGTCAATCCCCGCTTCGCCCGAACTATCCTGCTCGCCTAGCCGCATTTCGCCGTGCCCGCCGCCGAAGAGCGACTGAAACGCGATCGCGAAATGCGCATTAATAAAATTAAACGCCTCTTCGAATTTCTGACGCGACACTTGATCCAACTCATTAATCGTCAGTTGCGTATTCTGAATGGACGCCACCAGATCATCCCGCTCCCGCCGCAAGAATGTATCGCGCTCCTCGCATTCCTTGAATTCTTCCAGCGCCATCATGTTCACCGGACCCATCGCATCCACGCGCGCCTTCATCTCGTTGTAATTTGTCTCCGCCGCGATCAATTCCTCGCCGGCGAGCAGCGTAGCTTCCTGCGCCATCAATTCTTCGGGCTGCGCGTTCAATTCCGCCATGCATGTCTGTCGCAGATAATCGCGATCCGCATCGTTGCGCGCTTTCTCGATCTGCCGCTGGTTACGCTCCGCCCGCAATTCATCCAGCGATTGCCGCTTGGCACGCACCGTCTCGTCGAGCTGCGCCGCCCGGGTCCGCGCTCCTTCCCATTCCATCTCCAGAGTCGCCTTCAATTCTTCCAGGCGCGTCTTTTCCTTGCGCAATTCCTCAACCTGCGCCCCCAACTGTTCGCAGAAACTCTCCAGCTCCGCCTTTTCCAGCACCATCGTTGCGTGCTGCTGTTGCAACGAAGCCATGCGCTCGCCCGCCGCAGTCAATTCCGCGATCAAGTGCTGCTCGGCTGACTCGGCGCTCGAAAGGCGCTCAGACATCGCCGCCAATTCTTCGCGCCGCGCTACTACCTGCTCCTGCAACGCCTGGAAATCCTGCCGCAACACGGCCAGCCGCCCGGAAACTTGCGCGTTTTCCGCTTCCGCCGCTTCGCGCGATTGCACAGCCGCTAAATGTTCGCGCCGCGCATCCGCTGCACGCTGCCGCGCCGCCTCCGCATCGGCATGCAGCCGCGCAATTTCCGCGCGCTCCGTCGCGAATTGCTGCTCAATCCGCCGCAATTCAGCGCGCGCCTGATCCCGCTGGTGCGTCGCCGCCACCAAGGATTTTTCCGCTTCCATCTGCCGCGCAATTACAGACGCCACCTGCTCCTCACCGCTAGCGATGGCCATCTCGATCCTTGTCATCTCCGCCTGCTGCTCGTTCACAGCGCGATCCAGCCGGATTGCTTCCGCTTCGTGCTGGCGTAATTCGCGCTTCAACGCCAAAGGCCCTGCTTCGCCCGCCCGTCCGCCGGAAACCATCCGCCCGTGATAGCAAGTTCCCTCAGGAGTCAGAAAATAGCTGTGCGGATTGTCGTGCGCCATCTCCTCGGCGAGCGCCGCACTCTCCACGACATACGCCGTACGCAACTTCGTCAGAAAATATTTTGCCGCAGGCCCGAGCGGCTCGCGGAATTCCACCAAACGATCCAAACGTCCCAGCACGCCTTCCCGCATCGGCAGGGAAGCGTCTGCTTCCGGCGCGGCAAGATTCAATTTGTTCAACGAGTCCACAAAAAATGTCGCTCGTCCGCCCATCTCATCGCGCAACAGCGAAATTCCCGCGCGCGCCTGGTCGAACGATTCCACCACCACATACTCCAATTCATCGCGCAAGAATTGTTCGATCGCGCCTTCGTACCTTTCCTGCACTTCGGCGTAATCCGCCAGCAAACCCACCGCTCGAAACGCGCCGCCCGGAGTATCGGCGCTGCGCTCGCCGCTCACGTTGAAAAGTTTCTGCACCGCATCCGCCGTGTACGCCCGCTCGCTCAGAATCTGCTCGATCGATGCGTGCCGCGCGCGCTCCGCCGAAAGCCCTTCGCGCATGCGCTCCAGTTGCTGCCCGGTTTCCTGCTTTCCCCGGCGCAATTCCACTAATCGCGCCTGCGTCTCGCGTACCGTTGCGCCCAATTCCAGCGCGTTCGCTTCCGCCAAAGCAAACGTCTCTTCCGCCGCCGCAAGTTTCCCGGCCAGCATCCCGCATTCGATTTCCACCGCACGCATGGCTGCAGTCCGCTGCTCTTCCGCCGCGGTGTGTCGCGCTGCCGCCTCTTCCGCCTGCAACGATTCCGCCTGCTCGCGCGCCGATTCCTCCACCAGGCGCCCGGCGAGCTGTCGCAATTCCTCCATACGCGCGTCCAGCTGTCGCTGTTCCAGAATGCTGGCGCCAGATTGTTCGGTCGTTTCACGCAAAGAAGATTCCACGCTCGTCGTCTGCTCGCGGAGCGCAGCCACCGCTTCGCGATGTGCCGTCATGCGGGTGGTCATGTCACCCACTTGCCGCTCTGCCACTTCCGTCTCGATCACCAGGCGCGCCGCTCGCGCATCAATCTGCACCGTCTGTTCGCGATTGAACGTAATCCGGTTCTCCGCGCGGTCCAGATCCAGCGCCGTCTGGCCCAGCAAATTCTGAATCTGCCGCAACTCCGCGTCCAACTCGTAAGTCCGCGCGCTCAGCCGCTCCTGCTCGGATTCCAACTCGTGTACCGATCGCGCCTCGCCCTCTTCCGCCGTATCCATTTCCCGCAATAATTTTTCCAGCCGCACCGCTTCCTGATCCAGATGCTCGGCCTTGCTCGCCAGCACACTCCGCAGTAACCCGCGCATCTGTTCGCGCAATTCCGCATAACGCCGCGCCTTCGATGCTTGCCGCTTCAAAGAAGCCAGCTGCTTTTCCACTTCCACCAAAATGTCGTGTACTCGCGAGAGATTTACTTTCGAAGCTTCCAACTTCGCTTCCGCCAATCGCCGCTTGGTTTTGTACATCGTGATGCCCGCTGCTTCTTCAATAATCGCTCGCCGGTCCATCGGCTTCGAATTCAGAATTTGCCCAATGCGCCCCTGCTCGATTATCGCGTAGCTGTCCGGGCCCAATCCCATGCCCATGAAAAGTTCCTGCACGTCGCGCAAACGCGCCACGCGCCCGTTAATCAGATATTCGCTCTGCCCGGAACGATAGAGCCTCCGGCCCACCACGATCTCGCCCGCCTTCATCGTGATTGCAGCTTTTTCCGTGCCGCGCTTCTTCCAAGGCTTGCCCTTCTCACCCGTCGCAGGCGCGGGCTCAAGAGAAACTTGTCCTGGCGCAGGCGTCTCCCCGTCAGCCATCTCAATAAATCCGTCCACAATTTTCGTTTCCGGCTGAGGTTGGTCCTCCACAATCACGGGGCCCGCCGCTTCCAACGCCACGGGCGCTTCTGCATCCGGCGTATCCATCACCGCCGCCACAGCGTTAGCCAGCTCCGGGTCCACGAGCGTTAGCATCACCTCAGACAATCCCATGGGAGGCCGCTTCGCCGTCCCATTAAAAATGCAGTCAGACATGCGCTCCGCGCGCAACATCCGGTGGCTTTGCTCGCCCAACACCCAGGAGATCGCGTCCACGACATTCGACTTCCCGCACCCGTTCGGGCCCACGATGCAAGTGATCCCCGTGCCACTGAACGTGATCGGAGTCTTCTCGCAGAAGGACTTAAAGCCAAATAATTCGACCTTGCGTAGTTTCAGCACCAGTTTCCTCGCACAGTTTACTCCCTTGGCCTTGATGGCCGAAGGAGCTTCAATTGATCAATCTTTGTTCGGAGGTATTTCGAGACACAAACGCTGGAGGGTCAATAATCAAGGGCCCTTCCGCCTGGCGCTTCCGGGACGGCGGTTACGGGAACAAAAAGTAGCACGCGCCGCCAGCAGTGTAAAGCCCACTTTTCCAGATTCTGCACATCCTGTAGTGCCTAATCGCGAAACATACCCAGCCCCCAGTGCCGCGAAATCGGAAGCTGCTAGTCACGAGCTGTGGCGTCCCAAGACGTGAGTCACACGTCGTAGGATGAACCCGTAACGACTGTCATTTTCGCCAAGCTCAGCCGGAGCACTCTGCCAACCAGCGAGCCCTATACCAAGGATCACTCATCACCGATCTCTAATCACGCGCCAACCATCACTAATCACTTTCTTCTTCATTGACTTACAGCCATCCTCAACTTAGCATCCCCCAGCAGGAGGCGCCGTTGCCTCAGGATCCCGGACCCACTTCCAATCACGCGTTCACCGTTCTACTGATTCTCGCAATTATCTTTTTTCTTTCCTTCGAAGGCTTGCGCCCTCCCGCGCCCAAACCCGCCACCGTCCCCGCCACGGAATTTTCCGCCGCGCGCGCACGGGAAATTCTCAATCGCCTGGTCGGCGACGGCGTCCCGCATCCCACGGGCAGCCCGCAGAACGATGTAGTCCGCGGCCGCGTCCTCGACGAACTCACCAGCGCCGGTTACTCGCCAACGGCGCAAACCGGTTTCGCGTGCGATGAACAAGGCGACTGCGGCACGGTCCAAAATGTTCTAGCGCGCCTCGACGGCACAGAGCCAGCAGGACCTGCAGTGCTATTGGCCGCGCATTACGATTCCGTGCCCGCCGGCCCGGGCGCTTTCGACGACGGCGCCGGCGCCGCCACCGTCCTCGAAATCGCGCGCATCTGCAAATCACTGCCGCAGCCGCGCCACTCGATCATCTTCCTCATTGACGACGGGGAAGAAGCCGGCCTGCTCGGCGCCCGCGTCTTCGTCAATCAACATCCTTGGGCCAAAGATGTCCGCGCCGTGGTCAACGTGGACAGCCGCGGCACCTCCGGCCCCAGTTTGATGTTCGAAACCGGCGACGCCAATGAATGGGCGGTGGGCCTGTTCGCGCAGCACGCCGCGCATCCAGTCACCAGCTCTGTTTTCTACACCGCCTACAAACAAATCCCCAACGACACCGACTTCACCGTGTTCAAAGCCGCCGGATATCAAGGCCTCAACTTCGCCAACATTCGCGACGTTGTCCACTACCACACGCCTCTCGACGATTTCAAAAACGCTGATCCCGCCACGCTGCAACATCACGGGTACAACGCCCTCAGTTCCGTCCAAGCCTTTGCCAACGCCGATATTTCCAATCCTCCCAAGGCCGAAGCAGTCTATTTCGATCTCCTCGGCAGCTGGACCGTCCGCTGGCCGGCCACGCGCACCCTCGCCATCGCCGCGTCCGCCGCATCTCTCCTGCTGCTTGAAATCGCGTGGCTCTTCTTCAAAAAACGGCTCGCCGCTCTGGAATTCCTTTGGGGATTTCTCGCCTGGCTCGTTTCCATTGTCGCCGTCGCCATCTTTGGATTTCTTCTAAGCTTCATCCTGCGCAAGGCCGGCGCGATGCCCGTTCCGTGGACCGCGCATCCGCATCCAGCCCAAGTCGCGTTCTGGTCACTCGCGATCGCCGTGCTCTCTTTCACCTCACTTCGCTTTGCCCCACGCGCTGGGTTTCTTGGCCTGTGGTCGGGCGGATGGATCTGGTGGGCGCTGCTCTCCATCATCCTCGGCGCCCGAATTCCCGGCCTCAGCTACGTTTTCCTCGTCGCCACTTGCGCAGCAGCGCTCGCTGGTTTGCTGCTGGTTTTCCGTCCCAAGTCTGCATCGCTCGCTGCGATCATCCCGCTGACCGTTTCCGCTATCGTGGGGTTTCCGCTCGCACTTTTGCTTTATCAGGGTTTTGGCGGTCGCGCGCTATTCTTGATCGCCGTGCTGGTCGCCTTGCTCCTTAGCCCGCTCGCACCGCTCTGCGCAGATTTGCAACGCCCACGCGGTTATTCATTCGTCGCGCTGCCCTGGCTCGCGGGTGCCACCATGCTGCTCGCGTCCTTCGGCGCCATCGTGGTCCCCGCGTTTTCCGCCAGAGCGCCCGAGCACGTCAACATGGAATACGTCCAGGAAGCTGACTCCGGCAATTCGCGATGGGTCGTCTATCCCGCTTCCGGCCATTTGCCCGAACCGATTCGTCTCGCAACTAATTTCCGCGCGCAGGAATCCGGCGCTTTCCCCTGGATCCCCGACCCCGCATTTTTCGCCGCCGCCCCGCACGTCGAACTCGCTCCGCCGACTTTCACCATCCTCGAATCGTCCGAGCTTCCGGGAAGACGCCGCTACCGCACTCTGCTTCGCTCCGAGCGCGGCGCCTCCGAAGCGCTGGCCATGTTTCCGCCAGAGTCGCGCATCGAGTCTGCGGTGGCCTCGGACGAGCCGCTGCAGCCGCAAACTGAAAAAGTTCGCCAATATCAAAACGGCTGGTATGCCTACGATTTTTACGCGATGCCCGCGAAGGGTGTGGAAGTCAGCTTTACTCTGCCGATGGGAAAGCCCGTGGAAGTTTACGTTCTCGATATAACCTACGCCCTCCCGCTCGAGGGCATGTTCCTGCTGAAATCCCGCCCGCTCACAGCAACTTCCTTCGGCGAAGGAGACTGCACCATAGCCAGCCGCCGCGTCCAATTATTACCCTAGCCGTTCCGTGAAAACGCGTTTCCAGCAGATGTCGAGCTGCAGCGTGCGCGCGGAACCGCGTCCAATGTCGCCCCGCACCCGCGGCATTCTGTGAGGGATCTGCTGTTCGTAGCGCAAACGCCGCGGCGGATGAAAATCCCCTCGCGCACGTTCACCATTGGTTTCGGGCTGAACTATTTCTTCGCTCCCGGCGTGATTACCAATTTCCCGTCGTCATTTTTATCCAGCACAATCACGGGCTTCTGTTCCGCGTTCTTCTTCTGCATTTGCGCCAGCCGCGCCGCTTCCGCCACCGTCAGCGGCCGAATCCCCGATTCCACCACTCCCAAAGCCACCGCATCGCCATAGTTCGAAAATCTCGACGGCACGTATTCCCCCGGGTTCTTCGAACTCTGATTTACGTTGCGGTCTGCCGCGGCGCCGGGGGAGCTCGGGGCATTAGCAGCCGCTGGGGCCGCAGAGGCACCATTGATGCTTCCCGCGCCGTTCAGGCCCCCGCCGCTGCCGAGACTTCCTCCGGAGTTGTTCATTGATCCCGCGCTATTCAGAATTCCCGTTGGAGATCCGAGAGCCTGTCCATGAGCTGTCCCGGTCAGAATCAAGAAACTCGCCAGCAAAAGTGTCTTTTTCATATGTTCCCCATCGCAACCTCGTGCCGGATTCCCCGTCGCGAGCACGTAATCTTCACCTATAGGCTAACTGAACACATCCTTTTGAAAATAGTACAGAAGTACCGTTGGTACCGAACACTCACTATGTGCCCTCAGCCCCGCTTGACACAAAGCTCTCGCCGGCGCACGCCTCCGATTTCGCAGCGGCCCGTCTGCCATCGCAATGCCTGGCACTTCCGCAACTTGCCGTTCGCCGCCCACCTCTTTACGTATCCTGCAATCGCATTTCCATTCCTCCCTTTGCCCCAAACCCGCGCCTCAGCTACAATCGTCGTCTTGCCAATGTCATGAAAATGACCGACATACACCTCCACAACACGCTCTCCGGCCGCCTCGAGCCCCTCCAGCCCCTTCACCAGGGCGAAGTCCGCATCTACAGCTGCGGCCCCACGGTCTACGACTATGCTCATATCGGCAATTTTCGTACCTTCGTCTTCCAAGACGTACTACGCCGCTTTCTCCTATTCCGCGGTCTTCGCGTCCTCCAAGTAATGAACCTCACCGACGTGGACGATCGCATCATCCAGAACGCCGCCGCTGCCGGCGTTTCCATCCGCGAGTACACCCAAAAATACGTCGAAGCTTTCCTGCAGGACATGAACGCGCTGCACCTCCAACAACCGGAAGAAACCGTCCGCGCCACTGACCATATCGAAGACATGGTGACACTCATTTCCCGCCTCCAGGAAAAAGGCCTCACCTATCCCAGCGAGGGTTCTATCTACTACCGCATCGCCAAATTTCCGGATTACGGCAAGCTCTCCAAAATAGATATCGGGGGAATGAAAGCGGGCGCGCGCGTGGACAACGATCGCTACGAAAAAGACGACGCTCGCGATTTCGCTCTCTGGAAAGCTCCCAAACCCGGCGAACATTTCTGGGAAACAAGCATCGGCCCCGGCCGCCCGGGCTGGCACATCGAATGCGCCGCGATGGCCATGAAATATCTCGGCGAAACTCTGGACATTCACACCGGCGGCATAGACCTCGCCTTCCCGCATCACGAAAACGAAATCGCGGAAAGCGAACCCGCCACCGGCAAGCCCTTCGTGAAACTCTGGCTGCACGCCGAACACTTGATTGTTGACGGCGAGAAGATGTCGAAGTCGCTCGGCAATTTCTTCACGCTGCGCGATCTCTTCGCCAAGGGCACGAAGCCGTCCTCCATCCGCTATCTGCTGATGTCGGTTCCGTACCGCCGTCAGCTGAATTTCACGGCCGATAGCCTCACGCAGGCCGCGAATTCCGTCGAGCGCCTGCGCAATTTCGTCACGCGGCTGAAAGCCGAACAGTTTGCCGCCGGCTCCAATCCCCAAATCAGCAAGCGCGCTGCGAAAGCGCTCGCCGATTTCGATTCTGGCCTCGCCGACGACTTGAACACCGCGTTCTCGCTCGCGGCTATCTTCGATCTGGTGCGCGACGTGAACACCGCGATGGACCGCGGCGAATTCCTGCAACAGGACGCGCCCGAGGTTCTCTCCGTCATGGAAAAATTCGACTCCATCCTTGCCGTCCTCGCCGATGATGACGACGAAAAACTTCGCGAACTCGGCTTCGGCTCCGGCCCTCCGCGTTGGACCCCCGAAAAAATCGAGAAGCTCATCGAGGAACGCAACGCCGCTAAAAAACGCCGCGATTTCAAACGTTCCGATGAAATACGCCAAGAACTTCTGAACTCTGGTATCATCCTAGAGGACACGCGCGACGGCAGTGTCCGTTGGAAGTACAAATGACCATCTCCGCAAAACACGACCTTTCGCTGCATAGCCAGCCTTCTCACGAGCGTCCGAATCTCTACGGCGTTGATTAAGTAAGCCCCCTCCTACCTTCGTTTTCAGCTCGCTCCCGGCGGGAACCGGTGTGTGTGCTGATTTCAAAATTCTTTTCTGGAGGAAGTTATGCACGCGACGGATACCAAAGTTGATTCGAAATTGCCGCACCTCGTTACCGAATTGCCCGGCCCCAAGGCCAGGAAGCTTGTCGAGCGCGACCATCACGTAGTTTCGCCGTCCTATACTCGCGATTATCCGCTGGTTGCGAAATTCGGCCGCGGCGCCACCATCGAAGACGTGGACGGCAACACTTTTCTTGATTTCGCTGCCGGTATCGCCGTGGTTTCCACCGGCCACTGCCATCCCGAAGTCGTCGCCGCCATCCAAAAGCAGGCCGCCGAGCTGATTCACATGTCCGGCACCGATTTCTACTATCCCAGCATGGTGGAACTCGCTGAAAAATTGGCTTCGATCGCGCCGGGCAAGGAAGCCAAGCGCGTTTATTTCGGCAATTCCGGCGCCGAAGCAGTGGAAGCCGCCATCAAGCTCGCAAAATTTCACACCAAGCGCGACAAGCTGATCGCCTTTCACGGCTCGTTCCACGGCCGCACCATGGGCGCACTTTCCTTGACCGCCAGCCGTGCCGTCCAGCGCAAGGGATTCGGCACGCTCCTCTCCGGCGTATTTCACATGCCTTTTCCGGACACCTATCGCGGCACCTACGGAGTTCGTCCCGGAACCGCTTCCGCCGATTGCCTTTCTTATCTCGAAAATGAATTGTTCCGTCGCCGCGTGGATCCCGAAGAGGTCGCGGGAATTTTCATCGAGCCGATTCAAGGCGAAGGCGGTTACTTGCCCGCGCCTGCAGAATTTCTGCAGGGCCTGCAACGCATCTGCCGTAAGCACGGCATCATGCTCGTTTGCGACGAAGTGCAGTCCGGCATGGGACGCACCGGCAAATGGTGGGCTTCCGATCACGCCGGCATCGAACCGGATATCATCTGCACCGCGAAGGGAATTGCCTCCGGCATGCCGCTCAGCGCCATCATTGCGCGCTCGAGCGTCATGAATTGGACTCCCGGTGCGCACGCTTCCACCTTCGGCGGCAATCCGGTCTGCATCGCTGCATCGCTTGCAACGATTGGCCTGCTCGAACGGAATTACATCGCGAACGCAGCGCAAATGGGCGAGTTCATCCGCGGCTTAACCGCCGATTGGACCACGCGCCACAAAATCGTCGGCGAAGTTCGCGGCAAAGGCCTGATGATCGGCATCGAAATCGTGCGCGATCAGCAAACCAAAGAACGCGCTCCCGATTTGCGCAATCGCCTGGTTCAGATGGCATTCCACAAGGGCTTGCTCATTTTGGGTTCGGGCGATACCACGCTGCGCTTCTGCCCTCCGTTGCTAATTGACGAAGAGCAGGCCGAATTCGCAGTCCGCACCGTGGACGCTTGCATCACGGAAATCGAACGGTCGATCTAGGCAAGCCCGACGCCGTAGAGGCATCCAACCGTTTGGCAAATAGCACGGGCTCGCGTGTGCGAGCCTGTGCTATTTTGTTTCCCGCATCCTTTTCGCGTTCGTGAGAAAGTGAAAATTAACCGCAAATTCCGCTGAAGGAGCTGCTTTGCCGCGCATTCTCGACGTGGGCTGTGGGCCGACAAAATATCCCGGCTCCATCGGCCTCGATATGAATCCGTCAACCGCCGCCGATGTCCTCTGTCATTTGGACCATGGCGGTTTGCCCTTCCGCGATAATTCTTTCGACCAACTCCGCGCCGAGCACATCATCGAACACGTGGCGGACATCATCGCCACCATGGAAGAATTTCACCGCGTCACCAAGCCGGGCGGCACTATTTTCATCGCCACGCCGCATTACACCGATTACAGTTCGTTTCGCGATCCTACCCATCGCTGGCATCTGAATACTTATTCGTTTTTATACTTCTATCCCGGCGGAATGCATGGACGCGATATGTGGTACACGAAAGTCCGCATGCGCGAAGTGAAGCTCAAGCTGCGCCTCCTGAATCTCTGGCGGGCGCTAGGTTTCGAATTCCTGGTCAACCGCAGCCGCTTCTTCCGCCAATTCTGGGAGCATTATCTGAGCTTCGTAATCCGCGGAAAATTAATGGAGTTCACCTTCGAGGTCATCAAGTGATCTCGTCGCTGAGCCTACTGGCAAAATATCGGAACGCCGCATGACGAACGCGTCTCCCGATACCGAAAAATCCTGGCTCGACGCCATTCGCCGCGACTGGGACACCCGCGCGCGAGAAAATGCCCGCGCCTACATCAATTGGCCCGACGTCCCGAACGAAGAGGACGCCTTTTTCGCCTCCGGCAAGGCGGACTACGATCTCTACGTCACGCCGTTCCTCAAAAAGATGTCTTTCAATCCCCGCGAAAAAACCGCCCTCGAAATCGGCTGCGGCATCGGACGCATCGCGCGCTGGATGTCTCAGGATTTCGCGCAATATATCGGCGTGGACGTCTCGCCAGAAATGATTCGCAAAGCCTCCAGCTACAATTTGCCCCGCGCGCAATTTCAAGCTGTTTCTGGCGGCGACCTCGCCGGCGTCCCCAGCGAAAGCGTGGATTTCGTCTGGTCCTTCGCTGTGTTCCAGCACGTCCCGGACAAGCGCGCCATCTTCAATTATTTTCAGGAAGCCGCTCGCGTGTTGCACCCCGGCGGAATTTTTCGCCTGCACATGAAAGGTCTCTGGACGCTGCCGCTAGGCCGCCTCATGCTGGAAGCGGGATTTCCAGACCGCTATCGCGATCGCGATAAAAAATCGCCAAAACTCAAAATCCCGTTCGTCCGCCTGCGTTATCTCGATACCTGGCAAGGCCGCTCCATCCGCCCCGACGAAGCCGTGCAAGAATGTGAATCGGTGGGACTCGAAGTGCTCGACATGGCCGGCCCGTGGACGCCGATGATGTGGATCGGAGGCCGCAAGAAATGAGCGCGCAATCCACACAAACCACACAGGCGCGCGCGACTATGCCAACTAACCTCAAACCTCGAATTCTCGACGTCGGCTGCGGCAGGAAAAAATATCCCGGTTCGATTGGCATTGATATGAGCGCCGCCGGCCAGGCCGACGTGCTTTGCGATTGGACGCGCACCCCTTTCGCCGACAGCACATTCGACGAAGTCCGCCTGATTCACATGATTGAAGAAGTGGACGACATTTTTAAAGTGCTCGCGGAGGCGCACCGCGTCGCGAAGCCCGGCGCCCGAGTCGTGATCATGACTCCGCATTACACCGATCACGCTTCCTACTGCAGCCCCGCGCACCGTTGGCATCTCTCCAGTTTTTCGCTCTGGTTTTTCAGCGAAAAGCCTGCCGAATACGATTACTACGCCCCCGCGCAATTCCGCGAGCGCCGCGTGCACGTCACCCTGCTGCGCATCTGGCGCGCTCTCGGTTTTCAGTTCCTGATAAATCATTTCCGCTGGTTCCGCAAATTCTGGGAGTATTATTTGTGCTTCGTCCTTCGCGGCAAGACAGTCGAATGGGAACTCGAAGTAGTGAAGTAGGTTTTCCACCGTTGCTAGCGCGTTTCATGTTCGCAGTGATTGACTTCGCCGCCCGCAAAGGCCTCGGCGCGACTCCGTCCTCACAATCGGCACCCGCGGCCGCCGGTACCACCGCCAAACAGCGCGCGCGCCAAACGGGGATTCGCGGCGAAACTTACGCCTACTGGTATCTACGGCGCCACGGCTACATTCTCGTTGCGCGCAATTTCACTTCGCCCGGCATCAAAGGCGAAATTGACATGATTGGTTACGACGGCCAGACGCTCGCGTTTGTAGAAGTGAAGACGCGCACCGTGGTCGAATCCGCGCGAGCGTCGCAATCGGCGACGCGGCCCGCGCCGCCAACGCCCGAAGAAGCCGTCAACTGGGAGAAGCGCCGCAACATCTCGCGCATGGCCCGGCAATTTCTGCGTGCGCGCCACATCGAGACCGCTCCGTGCCGCTTCGACGTGCTAGCGATCGAAACCCGTCCCGGCGCGAAGCCCGTCGTACGCCTGCACAAAGGCGCATTCAACGCCACGCAACACCAGCATCGGCCGTAGTAGAATACTCAGGCGCGACAACCAGGAGGAAAGTTTGCCGGAACTTCGCAAGGACCCCATCACCGGACGCTGGGTCATCATTTCCACCGATCGCGGGAAGCGGCCCACCGATTTCGTTCGCGAAAGTGTGCACATCAAGGGCAACCCGGCTATTTGTCCTTTCTGTCCAGGCAACGAAGGGAAGACGCCGAAGGAAATTCTCGCTTACGGGCGCAACGGCAGCGGCAAAGACACTCCGGGCTGGACGGTCCGCGTGGTCCCCAACAAATTTCCGGCGCTGGGGATCGAAGGCGGATTGGACCGCGAAGGCGAAGGACTTTTCGATCGCATGAATGGAGTGGGCGCGCACGAAGTGATCATCGAATCGCCGGATCACGAGAAAACGCTCGCGATGCTCAACGAAAAAGGCGTGGAAGAAGTTCTGTGGGCGTACCGCGACCGCATGCTCGATCTGAAAAACGATCGCCGCTTTCGCTACATTTTACTCTTCAAAAATCACGGCGAGCCGGCCGGCGCCACCGTCGAACATACTCACTCGCAGCTGATTGCGCTGCCCATCGTTCCGAATCGCGTGCGCGAGGAAGTGGACAGCTCCAAGCGCTACTACGAACAAAAAGAGCGCTGCATTTTTTGCGACATGATCCGCCAGGAAATCGAAACCGGTTCGCGCATGATCATCGAGAGCGATCATTTCATCGCGCTCGCGCCTTACGCTCCGCGCTTTCCTTTCGAGACCTGGATTCTGCCGCGCCAGCACAGTTCTTCGTTTGAAAATATGCCTGCGCCGTACTACGCGCATCTCGCGCGCTTGCTCCACGATTTTCTCGGGCGCCTGGATGCCGCGCTGGCGTTTCCTTCTTACAATTACGTCATCCACACGTCGCCGATCGGCGAAGAAGTCAACGACCACTATCACTGGCACATCGAAATGATGCCGAAGCTAACCAAAGTTGCCGGCTTCGAATGGGGTACGGGCTTCTACATCAATCCCACGCCGCCCGAAGAAGCGGCTCGCTTCCTGCGCGAAGCCACCGTTCCGGCGTAACCTCGCCAGCGCTAAGGAAAAAGCAGATTCCTCCGGCTAACCGCGCCTTCTGAATGAAAATGCTCCTTATTTGTTACCAAATTATTTCGCTGGCTCGTTCTTGGGCTGAATGGAGAGCAACTCCACTTCGAATATCAGCGTGGAATTCGGGCCGATGGGCCCCTTGGCCTGCGGGCCGTACGCCAAATCGGACGGAATAAATAATTGCCACTTCGATCCCACCGGCATTAATTGCAGCGCTTCGGTCCAGCCCTTGATGACGCCGGCCACCGGAATCGTCAGCGGCTGATTGCGCGCATACGAGCTGTCGAATTCGGTGTTGTCGAGGAGCCTGCCTTTGTAATTGCAGACCACGGTGTCGGTGGCGGTGGGTTTGGGACCGGTGCCTTGCGTCAGGATTTTATACTGCAGGCCGCTGGGCAGTGTGACCACGCCTTCTTTCGTTTTATTTTCCGCCAGAAACGCGTCGCCTGCTTTCTTGTTGGCGTCAGCGGTCACCTGCTCTTTTTCGGCCTGTTGTTTGCGCAAGTTCGCCGACAGGTTCGCCATCACTGCTTTGGCTTCGTCGTCGGTCAGCACGGTCTTACCGCCGGCAAGTGCATCCTTCATTCCGCGCAATAAGATATTGGGATCCACGTCCACGCCATCTCTGTGGATGCTCTTGCCGATGTTCATTCCGATGGCGTAGCTCTGCTTATCTTTGTCGGTCTTCAGCACGAGAGGAGCGGCCGCGGGGTGATGCTGCGCTGCCGTGCCCGAGGAGGATTTTGCTGCTGTGCCGGTCTGCGTTTTCGTGGTTCCTGCAGTCTGCGTGGAACCAGGATTTTGTGTTTTGCTGGCCGAAGCCGCGGCAGGTTTTGCAGCTGGCTTTGCGGCTGGTGTCGAACTGTCCGTCGCAGCCGGAGTCGTGGATGGGCTGGTCGCTGGGGTCTGCTGGGCTGCGGCAGAACCTGCGAAGATAATTGTTACTGCCAATACGCCTGATGCAATGTTAGATAGTTTTCGCATGGACCTAGTTTCGCATTGGTTCGTCGGACGCGCAAACGTCGTGATTCGAGATTGGTGCGTACTGATACGCGATTCGGTCGGCGGAATTGTGCGGCTTCCACGATCTAGCGCTGCGGCGCGATCACAAATTCATCAGCGATGTCAAGCTCAAGACCAGCATCAACAACTCCCCGGTTCGATGAACATGAACCGGCCTCAACAAATTCAAAAACGTGGGGACGAAAACCCTCCCTTCAAAAAGCGAAAGGTGGCGCACCCGCTCCGAGTGATTGGAAGAAGAGTCAGGTCATGGGCACGCGCGCTATCGCGGGGCGGCATGATGGCGCTCAAGCATTTTCTGCGCCGGAAAGCAGGCCCTCGACTAGCGCGGACCATTCGGCGTCGAGGGTGGGGCGATGAAAGTTGCGGCCGGCGCGGTGGTACCAGTAATCGGCGTTCGAGGTTGAACCTTCTTTTCGGTGCAGGTAGGCGTGAACCGCCATGCCATCGGTCGTTTCCAGCTCGTCAACTAATGAGTGAGCTTGGGTCCAATCGCCTTTGGCATCCCACCAGAGCGCAGCGAGCGGGCCGGGGAGCGCTTTGGGCGGCGCTCCGCCCGCGAGCGATGCTTTGAATTCTTCGGTGTTCATTTCTCCTCCCATCTTCCCTCAGGATCAGGAAGCGGCGCTGGGAATACAGCGTTCGAGGCGAACGCGCGAGCCCAGCAGCGCCTCGATAATACTCGCGAACCTTTTCGCCGGTGGAATTGTTGCGAAAGACTCGGAAAACGACAGAGAACGCGAGCCGCGCGGCGCGCGCGAGCATCAACGAGGACTACTCCCCGAATCGCCTGGCCTTGTTTGCGCCGGAATGTTCCCCCTTTCTTGCATGCCATTCTTAGCTTATTGCGCGCGATTCGCGGCGGAATCCAGCGGGGATTCATGCATGCTGAGGATGTACCAGTGATTTTCGGATTTGCGGCAAAGCATCATGCCGCGGCCGGTGGTGTGAATATTTGCGGATTCGATGGTGTAGTCGTAGAGGCTCCAAACCACGTTGCCGACGGCGCGTTGATCATTCATGGACATGGAAAAATGGACGCGCGGGTGGAGGCCGAAATACATTTGCTGGAAATAATTGGTGGCTTGGTCGCGTCCGCGCAGTTCTCCGCTGGGAGAACTGAGAACGAAATCCGGGTCGAAGCAGGTGGCGAGATCGGCGGCGTCGGCGTTGTTAAACGCCTCCGCGCAGGAGTGCATGGCTTGTTCCATTTCCGTGATTATGGAAACTTCGGTCGAACTGGGACCGGCGATGCCGAGGCGCGCGACGCTGCGTTGCAGGTCAATGGTGACCCCGAGTTGCTCGAGGAGGTCAACGCCGAGGACTCCATCGAGCGGGGCGCCGCAGGCTTTGGCGAGAGCGCTGAGGTCAATGGCGGGGAGCGTAACGTTGCGCAGGATGTGATTGGCCAGCTTGAGTTCGGCGATGGAGACGACGCGGGCGTTTAGCGACGTGGTCTGATTCCAGGATTGCACGCGGAGTTCTTTGGAGTGACTGGAGGTGAAAGATTTTTCGTTGAGCATGGAAGTGGCGGCAGTGTCTATCAGGAAGCGTTTGTCGGAGCTGTTTACTTGGAGGATTACTACGGGGAGGCGATCGCAGCGTTGCAGGGGGATTTCGGTAGTGCTGGCGTTTGGGTTCGCGTTTGGCGCGGTCTGCGCGCTGACGCCCGGCGGTTGCGCGGCGAACGAAAGCGAAAGCAGCAAGCTCGTGAGTGCGGCAGGGAGCAAACCGGGTGCGATTCGCATCACTTCCTCGATGGTGCGGGTACTGTGACTTGATCAATGCGCCGGAGAATCGCAGCTTTGGCCGAGCGAAAAGCGGATTGATCGCGGAAGAGACGCGAACTCCAATTTCCGCCCATGGCCAGGGCTTGAATTTCGAAGGCGAGCTGGTGGACGTCCACATCTTTTCGGATTTCGCCGGCGGATTGCGCGTCGCGGGCGGCGTGTTCCAGATTTCCCAGCCATTTTTTCATGAGGATGATGATGCGATCGCGGACGGGGCCGGGGCGATCGTCGAATTCGAGCGAAGCGGCGGAGAAAAAGCAGCCTCCGGGGAAGGTCTTCTTTTCGCCGTAGGAAAGCCAATTTTCGCAGAGACCGCGCAGGTGGCGGAGGCCGCGGAGTTGCGCGGCGGGGCGCACGACTTTTTCGACGAAGATGTCGCGCGCTTCGTCCACGACGGCGCACTGCAAGTCTTCTTTGGAGCCGAAGTGGGCGAAGAGGCCACTCTTACTGATGCGCATGGTGGAGGCGAGCTTGCCGATAGTGAGGCCCTCGAGACCTTCTAGGGAAGCGATGTTGACGGCTTTGCGGAGGATGGCACGGCGGGTCTTGAGGCCGCGAGGGGGGCGCGGTGGACGATTTGTGGTGGTGGCGGCGCGGCTTCGTGCAGGCGCCGGACGATGTGAGCGTGTGTCCATTTCGATGTGATAATAATAGCACGACCGTTCGTTCTATTACAAGCTGTACCCGAGGCCAGGGCGTCGTGCGAGAGAGCGGCTTGAATGACTGAGGTTTCAGGCGAAGCGGGTTTGTGGTAGCGCACAGGAATTGATTCGCGGCTGCGGACCAGCGGAGCCACGCTGGCGGCGCGCTCGCCTTGCAGCAGCAGGCTTAGCCCTGACATAAGGGAAAATTACTGAGTTGCCTACAGCGTTTCATGTATCGCCAGTTAACCCGTATTCAATTAATCTTCGCTGTGCGGGCGATCGGATTGCTGTGGGCAGGCGCCAGCGGTCGGAGTTATACGGGAGAAAAACAGTGAAGCGGGCCATGGGCTTAATTTTAATGGTTTTAGGGTTTGCGATGGCTGCGCACGGTGACAGGATCGCATACGACGGCGCAGCGGTGATACCTCGCTCGGGAGAGGTTCTCGGGGTTTCAGCGACATTAGATGCGACGACGGGAACCGCAATTCCGGGGGACGATACGGGGACGATTGCGTGGCGCGGCAGCAGTCTCAGTGCCTCGAAGAGCCAGGCACGATTGACTGATGATGTTTTTTACCCTCCGTTGGGTGAGTCGGCGAAAATCGGCGGGGACTCGGCTGGATTCGATTTCTTCCGAGGCGTGTCGGGCGGTTTTACAGGGACGCGAGACGACGGACGTGGAGGGCGTTTCGGGATTTACGATCCAGAGCCGTTCCATCGGTACCTTGGGGTGCAGGAAATTCCGGAGCCGGGCACACTCCACTTGCTGGCTGTAGGGCTAGTGCTGATGGCGATTTGGATGCGACGGAGCGCGGTGCACGCGGAAGATCCTGGTCACGTTCGCTGAAGGAGTATTGGCGAGCAACGGTGCGCTGCAGCGGCATACCTGGCAAATTCCAGCGAATCTGTATTTCCGAATAAATCATATTTGGCAGGTTGGGTGTATCCAGACTTTAGCCGCTGCGCAGCGCGAATTCCCTGACGCCTCGAAGTTCGAAGGCTGACGCAATTCCTTGAAAACTGGGGCTGGATCGAAAACCGCGGCCCAAAGGTGAGACGCAGGAAGGCACAGCTACGGGCGAAATAGAGAGAGCGGGCGCGACGGTTCGTGGTGCACGTCGTATAATGCCGCGATGATTGGGCGGACAGTGTCGCACTATCGTATCCTGGAGCAGCTGGGCAGCGGCGGTATGGGCGTGGTCTATAAGGCTGAGGACACGCAGCTGAGGCGTTTTGTGGCTTTGAAGTTTCTCTCCGAGGATTCTCCTTCCGATTCGCAATCTATTGAACGGCTGCTGCGCGAGGCGCGGGCGGCATCGGCTTTGAATCATCCGAACATTTGCACGATTTACGAGATTGGGCAGGATGGAGACCGGCCGTTTCTGGCGATGGAGTTTCTGGAAGGGCAGACGCTGAAGGAGCGGATTTCGCGCGGCGGCATTTCGTCTGCGGAGTTGATAGATTTTGCGATTCAGGTAGCGGGCGCGCTGGATGCGGCGCACGGCAAGGGAATTATTCACCGCGACATCAAGCCGGCGAACATTTTTGTGGCGAGCACGGGGCAAGCGAAGGTGCTGGATTTTGGTTTGGCGAAGCTTGCCGGTGGGGCGGGAGAAGGAGTTGAGCACGCGCAGAGCCTGCAGACGCGGAGCGTGGAACCGCTGCAGAGCGCGGCGGGTTCGGTGGCGGGGACGGTAACGTATATGTCGCCGGAGCAAGTGCGCGGAGAGCAGCTGGACGCGCGCAGCGATTTATTTTCGTTTGGCGCGCTGCTGTACGAGATGAGCACGGGGAAGGCGCCGTTCCCGGGCGAGACCACGGGCGTAATTTTTGATGCGATTTTGAATCGCGCGCCGGCGACGCCGAGCCGGCTGAATCCGCAGGTGCTGCCGAAATTTGAGGAGATTATTCACAAGGCGCTGGAGAAGGATCGGGACCTGCGGTACCAGTCGGCGGGGGAGATGCGGACGGATCTACGGCGGCTGAAGCGCGATTCGGAGTCTGGGAACACGGCGCCGATGATGGGAGCGGCGGGAGCGTCAGCGTCCGATAAATCGCGCAGTCGGAAAACCGTGATTATTTCAATCGTGGCGATTGCGGTGGTGATGGCGGCCGTTGGCGGAGGAATCTTGTGGTATCGCACGGCGCATCAAGCGGCTCCGGTAAGCACGAACTGGCAGCAGATAACATTCTTCACGGACTCGGCGGTGTATCCGGCGTTGTCGCCGGACGGACGCATGCTGGCGTTCATTCGCGGAGCAGATACGTTTTTTGGTCCGGGGCAGGTATACGTGAAACTGCTGCCGGATGGCGCGCCAGTAGCGTTGACGCATGATGCGACGACGAAGATGGCTCCGGCATTTTCGCCGGATGGATCGGTGATCGCGTATGGGACGTCCATACCGTTCGACACGTGGGAAGTTCCGGTGCTGGGAGGCGAAGCGCATTTGATGCTGCCGAATGCGTCCTCGTTAACATGGATTGACGGCGGGAAGCGGCTGCTGTTCTCCGAGATCAAGGAAGGAATTCACATGATCGTGGTGAGCTCGGATTTAGGGCGCGGGCAAGAACGGGAAGTCTACGTTCCGCAGGGCGAGCGGAGCATGGCGCACCACGCGTATCTTTCGCCAGACGGAAGATCTGTGCTGGTAGTGGAAATGGACAGGCAGGCGAATTTCACGCCGTGCCACGTGGTGCCTTACGAGGGAGGCGGACCATCGCAAGAGGTGGGTCCGCCCAAGAGCATTTGTACTTCGGGAGCGTGGTCGCCGGACGGCAGATGGGTGTATCTGACGCTATACGTGGACGGCAAGTTTCACATTTGGCGGCAACGATTTCCCGGCGGGCAGCCGGAGCAGGTGACGTCTGGACCTACGGCGGAAGAGGGCATCGCGATGGCGGCGGATGGCAAGTCGCTGATTACTTCGGTGGGGGCGGAGACCGGGACCGTCTGGATCCACGATGGCAACGGCGAGCACCAAGTCTCGTCGGAAGGTGATGCAAACGGGGCCCGCTTCTCGGCGGATGGGAAAAAACTGTACTACATGATGGATAACGGCCAGACGCAGGGCTACGAATTATGGGTGCGGGACATTGCCAGCGGCACGACTGACCGGGCGCTGCCTGGCTATACAATGCACGACTTCGATGTCTGCGCGAACGGAAAAGAGCTGGCATTTTCAAAAGCGGATGAGAACGGCCACTCGAAACTGTGGGTGTTGCCGCTGAACCGGCGCTCGTCGCCGCGCCAGGTCTCGTCCACAACGATTGATGACAGCGTCCATTGTCTGCCGGATGGAGATTTGCTGTTTCGAGCGATCGAGGGGGAGTCGAACTTTCTGGAGCGCATGCACGCGGATGGAAGCGGCCGGCAGAAAGTAAGCCCTTCGCACATTTTCGATTTCATCAACGTGTCGCCGAACGGAAAGTGGGCGCTGGTACAGGCAGGTGGCGGGGGCGAGGAGAATCCGGCGGCCGTTACGGCATTTCCGGTGGAGGGCGGGGATCCCGTCAGACTTTGCCTGAATCTCTGCATACCGGGTTGGGACGTGCAGGGCGAATCGATGTACATGCAATTTTTCGTCGCGACGGATCAGAACACGTACGTTCTGCGGCTGCGGCAAGCGGGCGGACTGCCGGAGCTGCCGACGAAAGTAGCGTTAGATGGAGAAATACTGAAGCAGATGAAGCCAGTGGCAGTGATTCCGCATTTGGTGGACTCGGCAGTAAGCACTTCGATCTACGCTTACACGGTGAACAGCACCAGACGAAACCTATATCGTGTTCCGCTGCAATGAGAGAGTGGCGCGAAAGAAAAAGCGCGGGACTCCCTTCGGGATCACACGCGGTGGGTGTATTTCACGAACCTCACGGCGGTTTGTGTCGCGAATACCCAGCCTCGATCGAAACGCGCGGATTCATGGGCCAAGCCCTTGGCATGGCGCGCTCGACTGCCCGCCGAAGCTCCGCCCTTCCGAGTGCGCAGTTGATGAGAATATTGTTCGCGCCTGCTGGCGATTTTAGTCGTGGCCGAAGAGGAGCGGGGCGCCTAGTTTGGCAGTGTAGTTGGGGCGGTAGCGTTCGGTGTTGTACAGGGTTGCGACGTCTACTTTGCGGGCGCCGGCGGAAGATGCGGGCAGGGGAGCGGAGGCGTAGCAGCCATTTTGCACGCCGACCATGCGGCCGGTGACGCCGTCGCGGATTAGATCGAGCGCGATGTTGGCGTAGGTGATGGCGACGATCTGGTCAATCGCGTCGGGCTCGCCGCTGCGCAGGTCGTAGGTTAGATCGCTTTCGATGGTTTCCTCGCCGGTTTTACGCTGCAGTTCATCCGCCAAAGCGTGACCGATGTCCACTTTTTTTCTGTGGCCGTAAGCGTCGGCTTCGCCGTACTCGTCCACGACGCGGTTGCTCCAGGTGGCGCCTTCGGAGACGATCACCAGGGAGTAATGGCTGGAATTCTTGCGCTTATCTTCAACCAGGAGTTTGCAGACACGATCGAGATCGAAGGGGAATTCGGGAATCAAGCAGCGCGCGGAAGTGATGTAAGAAGTGTAGAGTGCGGTGAAGCCTGCATCGCGGCCGAAAATACGGAACACGCCGATGCGTTCGTGGGATCCGAGAGTGGTGCGCTGGCGATTGATAGCGTCTTTGGCGCGGGTGATGGCGGTAGAGAAGCCGATGCAGTATTCGGTGCCGTGGACGTCGTTGTCCATTGTTTTGGGAATGCCAATTACGGGGAATCCCTTGCTGGAGAGGACCGAGGCGAAGCTGAGAGTGTCGTCGCCGCCGATGGCGATGAGGCAATCAACGCCGAGGCGCTGGAGATTATCGATGACGATGGGAGTGAAGTCGTAAAATTTGCCGTCGAAGTAGAGTTTTTTCAGTTGGTCGGGGGAAATGTGCGTTGGAACTTTGTTGGCGGCGACTTTGCGGGGATTGGTGCGGGACGTGTGCAGCCAGGTACCGCCGCTGCGGTCGATGGTGCGGGTATTTTCGCGGGTGAGCTGGCGATCCAGGCGGTTTTCGCCGGTGTCGGCGTGATTCATGTTGGTGAGGCCTTTCCAGCCTTTGCGGATGCCGGTGACGGTGTGACCCATTTCGGTGGCGCGATAGACCACGGATTTGATCACGGAATTGAGGCCGGGGACGTCGCCGCCGCCGGTTAGGATCCCGATATTCTTGCCTTTCGCCATCGAATTGTTGCTCCTTGGGATGCCGGTGGGGCCGGTGAACACGTGTATCCGCTGGGCTGCGGGTGCGTTGGCGGATACCGGGACCGGGCGCCGGGTGATTTCGTACTGCCACGACTACGATTTAGATTGTCTGTGCAATTCTACTAGTACACTAAAAACGCGAAAAGATGAATGGGGAAAGGGAAGGAAATGTGCACGGCCGTGCGCGAGTGGAGCACAAAGCGGAAGTGCGGGCGTGAGCAAAGACGAGTAGGCGACGTGGGTTACATCAGAGCAACGCTGGGGCGCAGCAAGCAGCGCCCCTACCGGCATAATCCTCGCGACGCAATCCTAAAGAGCACGGCGCTAGAATTTGATGACGATTCCGGCTTGGGCGCGGAGATTGTTCTGGGTGCTGTTGCCGATTACGGTGGGATTGCCGAAGCCGGTGCGAACCCAATCAACATCAACGGGGCGGAAGGCGATGTGTTCGCTGAAGGGGATGTCGAAACCGCCGCCGACGGTGAGGTCGAAGGCATTGTTGTTCGGGATTCTGCTAAGGTTGATACATTCGCCCTGGATGGTGCACTTGTTGTAGAGGTCCGCGTAAAAATTGTTGTGCATCCCCCCGAACATAACCTCCGCAAAAGGCAAGACGCGCTTAAATTTGAAGCGCAGGACGGCGCCAGCGGTGTAGGTGTACACGTTGCCGTGAACAGATAGATTGCAATTGGACTGGCTGTTGCATCCCTGGGTATTCGCGGGCACCGTGACGACCTGACCATAGCTGCCGTAGTCCGCAAACTCGGCCTTCAGGCCGACGTGTTTGAAGAAGAAATAGGAAAGGGACGCGCTGCCGCCGTTGAAAGAGGAACTGGGGACGAAACTGGCTTGCGGACTGTACAGGTAGGAATAATTCACGGCGACTTGAACTTTCGGTGCGTCTTGGGCAAAGGCTGCGGCACCGAAGAAGATGGTCAGCGCGAGCAAAAGCAATTTCTTCATTTCGGGAGCTCCGGGAAATCCAGTCAAGGGACGGATACAGGACCGCAACGGTTACAAGTCGCGGGCGTGCGCACACCGCCGCTCGGCCCATCATTTTAGCTGCAAATCCGTTTGGGAAAAGGAATATCGCTCGCTGATCTTGCCGCTTGCTCTCGATTGCCTACTGCTGCTCCACGGTGGGGTCGAGCTGCTTGGCCTTGGCGATATCGGCCTTGGCGCCTGATTTGTCACCTTTTTTCTGCTTGGCTAATCCGCGGGCGTAGTAGGCGAGAGCGTTGTCGGAATCGAGCTTCAGGGCCTGTTCGCAATCCTGGAGGGCGAGGTCGTACTGGGCATTTTGGTCGTAGGCGTAGGCGCGGAGGCTGAACGTGACGGCGTCGGAGGCATCGAGCGCGACGGACTGCGTGTAGTCCGTGATGGCAAGGGCGAATTCTTTTTTATGACTGTGGGCCTGACCGCGGGCGACGAAAGCTTTGGAGTTCTTTGGGTCCAGCTTGAGCGAGGCGTCGAGATCCGCGATGGCGCGGTCGAACTCGCCTTTCTTTTCCAGGGCGGCACCGCGACGATATAGAGCCTCTGCGCTTTGTGGATTGTTCTTGATGGCCTGGTCGTAATCCTGAATGGCGATATCAATCTGGCCGTTGTCGGCGAGGGCGTTGCCGCGGTTGAGATAGGCGATGGCGAGAATTTCGGGTGACTCGTGGCCTGATTCGATCAGCGCGGAACAGCCGGCGATCTTGCGGCCGATGTCGTCGCCGGTGCACCAGGCGAGATTTTGATTTTGGGCGCTATGCCCGGCAGCAGAGCTTGCTAGCAGCGTGCTGGCTGTGGCGACTGCGAAGGATACGAGAGCGAGGCTGGTGCCGAGGCGGACGAAGAGCGCTGCGGCTGTGCCGTGCTGGCGTGTTTGCTTGTTGAGCTGGAGTGCGATCACCTGCGGCCTGCCAGCGCTTGCGTTTCGAGCATCATGATCGCCATCGGTTTTGGACTCTCCTCATTGGTTGCGGACGATATCATATTTGGGATGGAATGAATCCGTAAGTTGGGAGGTTGGCCGCAGAGGAGTTATAAAGATTTCGTAAAGGTGTCGGAGGCTCAAGGCAGTGGGTTCAGTGCTAAGGAAAGTGGCGCGCCCGGGCGGATTCGAACCGTCGACCTTGTGCTTCGGAGGCACACGCTCTATCCATCTGAGCTACGGGCGCAATCGGGAATTAATTCGTCGTAGGGATGATTGTATTACGTTCCGTTGGTGGGTCGCAATGGAATGGGGAGCGTTGGAAGTAAAGGCGGAAATAGAAAAGAGAAAATGGAAAATCGGGCGGTGAGGCTATGGTGTTAATTGTGGCCGCCGGCAAGTTCGCGGACTATGGAGTTTACGAAGGATTTGGCGTCGCCGAAGAGCATTAGGGTTTTGTCGAGGTAATACAGAGGATTATCAATTCCGGCGAAGCCTGGGCTCATGCCGCGTTTGATGACCATTACGGTGCGGGCTTTGTCCACGTCGAGGATGGGCATGCCGTAGATTGGGCTTGAGGGTTCGTTGCGCGCGGCGGGATTGGTGACATCGTTGGCGCCGATTACCAGGGCTACGTCGGCTTGCGGAAATTCGTCATTCACTTCTTCCATGTCGAGAAGTTTGTCGTAGGGAATATCGGCTTCGGCTAGCAGGACGTTCATGTGTCCGGGCATGCGTCCGGCGACGGGATGGATCGCGAACTTGACGTCCACGCCGCGCTTGGTGAGCGCATCGAAAAGTTCGCGGACTTTGTGCTGGGCTTGCGCGACAGCCATGCCGTAGCCGGGGACGATGATTACTTTGTTGGCGGCGGCTAGGATGGCAGCGGCTTCTTCGGGAGTGGCGCTGCGCACGGGGCGAGCTTGTTCCGCGGTGGCGGTCGCGACTTGATCCTGGCCGAACGCGCCGAAAAGCACGTTGGTGAAGGAGCGATTCATCGCTTTGGACATATTTACGGAGAGGATGAAGCCGGAGGCGCCGTCGAGCGCGCCTGCGATGATGAGCAGTTTGCTATCGAGAACGAAACCCATGGCTGCGGCGGAGAGTCCGGCGTAAGAATTCAGCAGCGAGATTACGGTGGGCATATCGGCGCCGCCGATGGGGATGATCATCAGCACACCGAAGATCAGCGGGATGATGAGCATCAGCGGGAACAGATGAATGTGGCTGGGATCGTGGACTAGATATGCGGCGATGGCGATGGCGACAGCGAGGAACAATAGATTGACGAGGTTCTGACCTTTATATGTGATGGGACGCTGCGGCAGGATTTCCTGCAGTTTTCCCGCGGCCATCAGGCTGCCGGTGAAGGTTAGCGCGCCGAGAATTACTTCCATGGATAGCACGGACATCATGAAAGGCGGGACGTTGGGCGCGCGCAGATAAAACTCCGCGGTACCGACGAGCGTGACGCAGAATGCGCCGAAAGCGTGGCTGAGCGCGGTTCGTTGCGGGACGGCGGTCATGTGCACCATTCCGAGGGGCACGCCGATGATGGAACCGAGGACCAGGGCGATGGCGATCCATTTGTATTCGATGATCTGGTGATTGAGCAGCGTGCCGGCGATTGCCAGGAACATGCCGAGTTCGCCAGCTCGAACGCCGCGTCGAGCGGTGGCGGGCGTGCGCATCCACACTAGAGCGAGGATGAAGAGCGCGGTGGCGATCAGGTAGATGATTTCGATGAAGGTGTCTGTTCCGAGCCAGGCGATCATTGTTTTTTCGGGCCGCTGGCCTTGAACATTTTGAGCATGCGATCGGTGATGAGGAAGCCGCCGACTACGTTGCTGGTGGCGGCGACGATGGCGAGCGCGCCGAGGATGGTGGAGAGCGTGCTGCGATGTTCGCCGGTGAGGATGATGGCGCCGACGACGGCGATGGCGTCGAGGGCGTTGGTGAGAGACATGAGCGGGGTGTGCAGGAGCGGAGTGATCTGGCGGATGACTTCAAAACCTATGAAAGCTGCCAGCATGAAAACGTAGAGGCTGGTGAGCAGATCCATTTTCATTATTATTTTTTCTCCTGAGAAGCGGTGACCAGCGGCGGCAGTTTGTAAAAATCACGCAGGCGCGAGTTGACGATTTCCCCGCCGGTGGTTAGTAGCGTGTCTCTGATGATTTCATCGGTGGTGGCTTCTTGAGCGAGATCGAGGCGGAGTTTGCCATCTTTTACGATGTGGAGGAGGAAAGCGGAGACGTTGCGCGCGTACATCTGGCTGGCGTGATAGGGGACGGTGCTGGCGAGATTGTACCAGCCGATGATGGTGACGCCGTGGGCTACGATTTTTTCGCCGGGTTGAGTGAGCTCGCAATTTCCGCCACGTTCGGAGGCGAGGTCAACTATTACGGAACCTGGCGACATGCTCTTGACCATGTCCGCTGTGACGAGCAGCGGCGATTTTGTTCCGGGAACCACGGCGGCGGTAATGACGACGTCGCTTTCGGCGACCACCTTGCCGAGAAGTTCGCGCTGGCGGCGGTAGAAGTCTTCGTCTTGGGCGCGCGCGTAGCCGCGGGCGTCTTCCGCGTCCTTAGCTTCGATGGGTAGTTCGACGAAGCGGCCACCCAGGCTTTGGACTTGTTCTTTGGCGGCGGGGCGCATGTCGTAGGCTGAAGCTACTGCGCCTAGACGGCGGGCGGTGGCTACGGCTTGGAGGCCGGCTACTCCTGCGCCGATTACGAAAACGCGGGCTGGGGTGATGGTTCCGGCGGCGGTGGTGAGCATGGGGAAAATTCTGGGAAGCGTGTCTGCGGCGATGACCAGGGCTTTGTATCCGCAGATGGTGGCCATGCTCGAGAGGACGTCCATGCTTTGGGCGCGCGTGGTGCGGGGCATCAGCTCGACGGAAAAAGCGGTGACGTTGCGGGCGGCGATTTGTTGGATGGTGGTGAGGCCGCCGAGAGGGCGGAGAAAACCCATGAGGACTTGATCTTTGTGAAGGAGCGGGAGGTCGGCATCGCCGGTTTTGTCGTTCGAGCCGTAACAGAGGACTTGGGCGATTATGTCGGCCGTGCGAAATAGTTCGGCGCGGTCGCGTATGATTTTTGCGCCTTTGGCGATGTAGGTGGAGTCGGGGTAGCCAGCTTCCAAACCGGCGTTGGCTTCGACGATTACTTCGAGGCCGCCTTTTGCCAGGGCGGGGATTACCGACGGGACGAGGGCTACGCGGCGTTCACCTGGGTAGCTTTCGCGCGGGACGCCGACGATCATGAAACTTCCTCCGGGGACGCATGGATCGCGATGCTGTCGCAGGAAATTCTGCGGCGAAGGGAGTTGGAGAAAATCCCGAGGCTGCAGGCGCTGCGGCGTGCATTTGTGAAACTGGAAATGATACACCAAGTCGCGAGGATGTATGGCACCGCCGAACTTCTCGCTTGGCGCTGCCGCAGTTGCTTTATAATCCGCTGCGATCGAGGAGAATGCCTGTGACTGATTGCTTTCGTGGGGTGTGCGGTTCACGGAGTGATTTGCGGCGGGGCGTCGCGCTCTTTGTGCTGGCTTGCGCGGTTTTGTTGGGGGTCGGTTCTGCACGGGCGCAGAAGCGAGCTCCGGCTAGCGATTCTTTGAGCACGCTTTCGCCGGGGACGCATCGCACTGTTTCGCAGCTGAGTTCGCTGAACTCGATTGCGGCGGCTGACTGGAAATTTCACGTGGGGGATGTGGCGCACGGCGAGGCACCGGGTTTGGATGATTCCGGATGGCAGACGGTCACTGAGAAATCGCACGAGCCCACGGACGCGGTGTGGTATCGGCGGTGGATTGAGGTGCCGAAGACGCTGAATGGTTACGATTTGAGCGGGGCGCGAATCTGGTTCCAGTTCGCGGCTTATGCGAATGGGCCGATGCCAGAAATTATTTATTTTAATGGGCGGCGCGTGGCCATGGGCGATGACCTGGAGCCGATCGTGTTGTTTGATCAAGCGCAGCCGGGCGAGCGGGTACTGGTGGCGGTGAAATTGTTGCACACGGTGGACCGGAAAACTTTTGCGCGGGCTGTGGTGTCCATCGAATTCAGTGCGGCGCGGCCAAACCCGAATGACCTGCTGCAGGAAATACTTTCCGCGAACGCGCTACTTCCCTCGCTGGGACCGTCCTCTGCTGCTGTTCGTGAGGGCATCGAAGCGGCGAGCGCCGCCGTGGATTTGCAGGCGCTCGAGCAGGCGCAGCAGCAGGCTTTCGATGCGTCATTGGTGAGGGCGCAGGCGGAGCTGGAAAAAATCAAGGGCGACTTGCAGCAGACTTCCATTCGACTGACGGGAAATTCGCACATTGATGCGGCGTGGCTGTGGCCTTGGACGGAAACGGTGCAGGTGGTGCACAACACTTTTTCGACGGCGCTGCAGCTGATGGATGAATATCCGCAATACACGTTTACGCAGTCGGCGGCAGCTTACAGCGAATGGATGTGCCAGAAATATCCGGCGATCTGCCAGGAGATTCAGGAGCGGGTAAAGCAGGGGCGCTGGGAGCTAGTCGGCGGGATGTGGGTGGAACCGGATCTGAATATGCCGGATGGCGAATCCCTGGTGCGGCAGCTGCTGATCGGCAAACGATATTTCCGCGACAAATTTGGAGTGGATGTACGCATCGGGTGGAATCCGGATTCGTTCGGCTACAACTGGCAATTGCCGCAGATCTACAAAAAATCCGGCGTGGATTATTTTGTGACGCAGAAGATGGCGTGGAACGACACCAACCCGCTGCCATTCAAACTTTTCTGGTGGGAATCGCCGGACGGCAGCAAGGTTCTGGCGTATTTTCCGCACGATTATGCACGGGGCATCGAGCCGGAGCCGCTAGCGGAGGACGTGGCGCGGGCGCGGCAACTGAATCCGGGATTGCCGGAGATGATGCATCTGTTTGGCGTGGGCGATCACGGCGGCGGGCCGACGCGGGCGATGCTGGACGCGGGAGTGAGGTGGACCGATCCGAAGATGGTGTACCCCAAGACGTTTTTTGGGAATGCGCAGGGATTTTTCTCGGATGTGGAAGGGAAGCTGGATTCGGCACATTCGCCGGTGTGGAATTACAAGACGATCGCGGGCGGCTCGACGGAGTTGCCAGCGCCGCCGGCTGGGATGGTGAGCCTACCTACCTGGAACGACGAATTATATTTCGAATATCACCGCGGAGTTTTCACTTCGCAGGCGGCGCACAAGCGGAATATGCGCGAGAGTGAAGAGTGGATGCTGGACGCGGAGAAATATTCGTCACTGGCGTGGCTGACAGGCTCGACATATCCGACTGACGCGCTGAACGAAGCGTGGAAGAAAGTTTTGTTCAATCAATTTCACGATTTGGCGGCGGGATCGGGGATTGCGGTGATTTATCAGGAGGCGCAGCGAGATTACGACATGGTGCGGTTTGCTACTGGCGAGGCTTCATCCGCTGCGCTGGCGGAGATTGCCTCGCGGGTGGATACACGTTCACCTGCGGGTTCGCGGCCGATGCTGATTTTCAATCCTCTGGCTTGGGAGCGGAAGGACGTTGTGGAATTTTCGGTGCAGATGCCGGAGAACGTGAAGGCCGGCGTTGCGGTAACGGATGCGGAAAATCACTCGCTGCCGATGCAGGTGATTTCGTCGGATACGGCGACGAACACCGTGCATCTGCTGGTGGAGCCGCGAGCGGTTCCGGCGCTGGGCTATGCGCTGTTGCGCATCGAGCCAGGGCAGCGGGATGCGACCACTGATCTGTCGGCGCACGATTTGACGCTGGAGAATTCGCTGCTGCGGGTGGTGGTGGATCCGAGTAACGGCTGCATCACGAGCCTGTATGACAAGCGCGCGGGTTTCGAAACGCTCGCACAAGGCGCGTGCGGGAACGAATTGATCGCGTTTGAAGATAAGCCGAAGGATTACGACGCGTGGAATATTGATGCGAATTTCGAGAAATCGTTTACGCGGTTGGACATGGTGGAGTCGGTGCAGCTGGTAGAGCATGGGCCGCTGCGCGCGACAATTCGCGTGACGCGGACGTGGCAGCATTCGAAATTCGTGCAGGACATCACGCTTTACGCAGGGTTGGATCGCGTGGACGTGGTGAATGATTTTGACTGGCACGAGACGCACGTGTTGCTGAAGGCTGCGTTTCCGCTGGCGGCATCGAGCGAGCATGCGACGTACGAGATCCCGTACGGGTCAATCGAGCGGCCGACGACGCGGAAGAATTCGTGGGAAGCGGCGAAATTTGAGGTGCCGGCGCTGCGTTGGGCGGATCTGGGCGACGCGGGGCACGGATTCAGCCTGATTAATGATTCGAAGTACGGCTACGACGCGAAGGGCAACGTGCTGCGGATTTCATTGCTGCGTTCGCCGACCTGGCCGGACGCGGATGCGGATCGCGGGCCGCAACATTTTGCGTACGCGTTGTATCCGCATGCGGGAGATTGGAAGCAGGCGCTGACGGTGCGGCGCGGGTACGAATTCAATGAGCGGTTGAGAGCCTTGCCGGTGAGCTCGCATACGGGAGCGCGGGGAGCTGAACATTCCTTTGTGGGCGTGGATCAGGACAACGTGGTGCTGACGGCGGTGAAGAAGACGGAGGATGGCGACGCGTTGCTTTTTCGATTTTATGAGTGGGCCGGAAAAAATTCTCAGGTGCAGTTGAGCGTTCCGGCGGGGGCGACATCTGCGACTTTGACCAATTTGATGGAGCAGCCGGAGGGGGCGCCGTTGACGGTTTCGCGGGACGGGAAAATCACGGTTCCGGTGCATCCGTACGAAATTGTTTCGGTTCGCGTGGAGTATCCGCACGGCCGTTCGGGTTCAGTGGCCGCGCCATGAATGACGTCCACGCTGGGTGAGGCCGTGACGAACAGTGAGCTAGCCGCGAGACAGGTTTTTTATCTGCTTGGCTAGTTTCTCAACTTGTTCGGCCTTATTGATCATCGCCAGCGACAGAACGTTGGCGGAATCGGTTTTCTCGACTTCGTCTTTGAGCTCAGTGGCTAGGACGTAGAGTTTTTCGACGTCATCGTGGATCTGTTCTTTATTTTGTTTCAGGACCTGTTTCGGGTCCGGCTTCGCGGCGGAATCGCCGAAGGGATCGTTGCGGCCGTCGTACACCGGCGTATTGCCCGCAGGCAGCCTGGGGCTGGGATTCTGCTGCGCGAAGCCGGCGCGAATGACCAGCAGCGCGAATGGGGCAGCGAAGGCCCAGGAAAATAGTTGAGTGATGAAATTACGCTTTTTCGGGTCCATAATGCGTGCTCCCGTTCGCGGAATGTGCTTGGGGCTGCGGCTGGCCGCAAGGCATAGGGTGGCTGGCCGGGTGCTATAATTCCGCTCCCTCTATCTTATGACTGATTCGTTCTCACGGTGGATGGAAATTGCAGGGAAGACCGGCTTGCGGCTGGCGGTCATCCTGGTGTTCGCGATCCTGCTGACGCGGATGCTGAAGGCGGTGACGGCGCGGCTGGTGCATTTGGCGAAATCGTCGTCGCGCGCGGGTCAGATGCGCGAACAGCAGACGCGCACGCTGGCGGGGCTGCTGTACAGCATTGGCGCGGCGATCATCGGGTTGATCGCGGTGCTGATGGCGTTCGAGGTGCTGGGGTTCGATATCGCTCCGGCGATGGCGACGGCGGGAGTGGCGAGCATTGCGATCGCATTCGGCGCGCAGAGCCTGCTGAAGGATTTCATCAACGGATTTTTTATCGTGTTTGAGGATCAGTATGTGGTGGGGGATTTGATTCAGGTGAATGGCGAGACTGGGCGGGTGGAGCACCTGACTTTGCGGCGCACGGTGATACGAAATCCGGCGGGCGCGATGGTGACGGTGCCGAACAGCCTGGTGGGACAGGTGGCTAATCTGAGCCGCGATTGGTCGCAGGCGTTCGTGGACGTGACAGTGCCGGCGGCGGAGTTGGTGGGACGGGCGCTGGCGACGCTGGAGAGAATCGCGGGGGATTTTCGAAATGATGCGGATTGGTCTGCGGCGTTGATTGATGGGCCGCGGGTGCTGGGGATCGAAGCACTCTCATTGGATGGCACGGTGATTCGGCTGCAAGCGCGGACGATATTGAATCGCAAGGAGGATGTGGCGCGCGAATTGCGGCGCCGGATCAAGCTGGGATTCGAGCAGGCGAAAATTCCGCTGAGTCATACACATCAAGTGATTCTGCAGGGCGAAGCGCTGCAGAACGAAGGGTAGTGTCGCGCGGTTCTCGCCGGACAAGTGGCTGCAACCGAACAACTTCAATTTCAAAGGAAGAACTTCGATCTAAATGTCGCACTCGAATTGCTTCGACCAACAACGGAGGAGAATGCGATGGGAGAGGTGACGCACGAGCAGGTGAATCTGATGTTGCGACTCTACGACATACGACGCGAGCCGCGGTTGCGTGAGGCGCGAGATTGGTACGTGAGGAACTTCAAGCCGACATCGCTCGAAGACGTGATGAATGTGGCGCCGCCGAATTCGCAGGAGAACGCGTTCATGCGCATGGTGCTCAGCTATTGGGATACGGCGGCGAACATCGTGAACCGCGGGCTGATTGATGAAGAATTTTTCTTTGAGAGTACGGGCGAGCAATGGATCGTGTGGGAACGGCTGAAGCCGGTGGTCGCGGGATGGCGAGAGATGTTCAAGAACCCGCACGCGTTTGCGCGGCTCGAGGAACATGTGAAGCGACTGGAGGCTTGGCGCGAGAAGAACGCGCCGGGTAGCACAGAAGCGATGCGCACGATGATGGCTTCCATTGCGGCACGTGAGCGCAAGCCCTGATACAGCGCGGTTTTTGTTAACGGAGCGTGAGTGCCGCGTAGGGAATGGCGCAAGCGTGAGGTTCTGGTCGCCGCGCAGAAAATTGCTATGAGGCGCGGCGGAGTTATGGTAATTTCCTGCCCGACCCCCGCGATTGGTGTGTTCCCCGAGGATTTCAATGCACCGGGAAGTTCTGACCTGAGATGCAAAGCCAGCAGAATGCCCGGGGAGGTAAGCTTAAGATGAAGGTCCGCCATCCACTAATGTGTCTGACTGCGCTGCTGATCTGCGTGCTGCTGGCGATTCCTGCGGACGTGACGGCACAAGCGGCGCAAGCGACGGAACCGCAACATGCCGGGAAATTGACCGCGGTGTTGCCGGTGGTGAATGTGATTCGCGGCCCGCAGCAGACGCCTGCGTCAACGGCGGAAGCGATTTATTGGGGCGATGTGATTAATACGGGACATCTGGCGCGAGCGCGCGTCGCGTTGGACGATGGCTCCGTTCTGAGCGTGGGTTCGGATTCGAATCTGACGGTAACGAAACATGACGGAGGAGCGCAGCAGACGGAACTGGATCTGAATTACGGGCGGGTGCGCGCGAAGGCCGTGAAGCAGGTGAAGCCCAACGCCAGTTTTCAAATTCGCACGCCGACAGGAGTTGCGGGCGTGGTCGGAACCGATTTCGCGCTGGATTCCGAGGGGGATACGACGCGGATCGTGGTGTACGAGGGGAAAGTAAATTTCTGCGCGTATAAATCGAAGAAGAAAGAAGAGCAGGAAGGCGCGCAGGGCGGCGCTGAGGCTGGGGCGCCTGGCGTGAGTGGGGGAGATCAGCAGAACGAAAAGAACCGGCGGATGTTGGGGCCGTGCGTGATAGTGGGCGCAGGCGAGACGTCGAGCGTGCAATTTGATGCGGCTCCTACGCCACCGGTGCCGGCGACTCCGGTGACGGTGACTGATATGACCACCACGACCAGCGTGGGTGGGGCTGGCGGAGCCGCCGGCGGATTGGGAGTTGCGGGGGCGACGGCGGTTGGGGTCGGCGCGGCTGTGGCGGTGACGGTAGCGGCTATCGTGATTCGCGCGGCGAGCAAGACGAACACATGTTCGACGCCGGCGGCTGCGGCGCATGTGGTGCCTTCGTCGAATTGCACGGCGATTAATAATGCGGGAGCTGGGAAAGTGAATGGGCAGCGCCCGTGATGATTCTGCGATTGTTCGGCGAGAGGTAAAGACTCACGGCACGCCTAGCCAAGAGGAAGGACGGGCACGGCATGCCGTGCCCCTATGGATTCTGAGGTACCTACGTAGGACACCTTCAAAGGCGAGTTCAACTGCCACAGTAAATGCACCTACGCCTGCTTAAAAGGCAGGCGGGCGCTAAGCTTCGAACCCACACTGCGGAATCTCTGGATGCATCGCGCGTCAGCGCGATTCACAGAGTCGAACCATACATATTCATGAGCTTCGCTGGGATTGGTGCGCGGGATTTTACTGCGCGGATAGAAATTCCATGATGGCGCGATTTGCTACTCCGGGTTGGTCGGTTTCGAAAACGTGGCTGGCGTGAGGGATCAGGACGAGCTTCGCGTGGGGAATGCGTTCGGCGATCAGTTGGGCATTCGCGACTGGAACCAGCTGATCAGTTTCGCCGTGGATGATTAGCGTGGGAGATTTGATCTGCGCGATGCGGCTGTAGGCTTCCCACGCGAGAATGCCTTGCAGTTGGCCGAAGTAGCCTTGTGGAGTGGGATACCACTTCATGCGGATGACCATGTCTTCGTCAATGCGCGCGCGTGGGGTGCCCGCGTCGTAGATGAACGGGATGATGGCTTCTTTCGCTTCTTCTGGCGTCATGCCCTGGCGCATGAGAATTTGCAGGACCTCAGGGGCGGCGTTCACTACATGGGGCCCACCGGCATTGGTGCAACCCAAGATTAGGGAGCGGACGCGCTGGGGATATTGCAGCGCGAACTCCTGAGCGATCATGCCGCCCATGGATACGCCGAAGACGTGTGCGCTCGGGACGCTTGCGGCATCGAGAACTGCGGCTGCGTCGGAAGCCATTTGCGCAATGGGATAGACGCCCTCTGGCACATCACTCTGGCCGATGCCGCGGTTATCGAAAGCGATGGTGCGAAAATTTTGCGCGAGAAACGGGCGGGTGCGATGCCACATGTAGGAGGGATAGCTGAGGCCCATGATGAGCAGCAGAGGTTCGCCTGAACCCTGTTCATCCCAATAGATTTTGACGCCTTGATTTTCAGTGAAGGGCATGGGGCCTCGTGTGGAGCGAGATGGCTGGGGTGCGGCGATTAGCACGCGGCATGGAATGAGATAGTCACAAACAGATGAATGTTACTAACACGGGCGCCATTGTATATAATCCGGCTCACCATGCCAAACCAAGAAACGCTGTACGAGGTGGCGCAGCGGGTGGCCACGATTACGCTGAATCGTCCCGACAAGTTGAACGCCTGGACCGCGGTGATGGAGCAGGAAGTGCGGGCTGCTATGGCGGAGGCAGAGCGCGACGAAAATGTGCGCGTGATTGTGCTGACGGGCGCGGGTCGCGGATTTTGCGCGGGGGCAGACATGTCTCTGCTCAGCACGGTGGCGACGAAGGGTTTGGATGCGGCGCAGCGGGCGCAGGCGGTGCAGGGTGGGGCAGGTCCCGGCACTGGCTCGGGCAATGGCAGCGTGCGGGCGGACTTTCAGAAGAAGTATTCGTATTTTCCGGCGATGAGCAAGCCGGTGATTGCGGCGATCAGCGGTCCGGCGGTCGGACTAGGACTCGTGATCGCGCTGTATTGCGATTTGCGTTTCGCTTCGGACGCGGCGCGATTCAGCACGGCGTTTGCGCGGCGTGGATTGATTGCCGAATATGGGATGGCGTGGATGCTGCCGCGGTTGGTGGGACATGCAAACGCGCTGGATTTATTGCTTTCGGCGCGATTGATTGACGCGGCGGAGGCCTTTCGCATGGGGTTGGCGAATCAGGTGTTCCCGCAGGACGTGTTCCAGTCAAAAGTGCGGGATTACGCGACGGAGCTGGCTGCGAATGTGAGCCCGCGTTCGTTGCGGGTGATCAAGCGGCAAGTGTACGACGCGATCTTCCAGCCGCTCGGAGAGGCATTCGAAATCGCCGAGCGAGAAATGCTGGCGAGTTTGCAGTGTGAGGATTTCAAAGAGGGCGTGGCGCATTTTGTGGAGAAGCGCGCGCCGGTTTTCACTGGAAAATAGTCGAGACCCATGAATTTTGAGGCGAGCGCGAAGGCGAAGGAGCTGCAGCAGCGGTTGCAGAAGTTCATGGACGCGCACGTGTATCCGAACGAGAAGCGATTCGAAAAGGAAACGGCGCTCGAGCCGTGGAAGCCGACGCAGATCGTGGAAGAGCTGAAGGTGAAGGCGCGCGGCGAGCGGTTGTGGAATTTGTTTTTGCCGGAGGATCCGGGCGGGGCGGGCCTGAGCAATCTGGAGTACGCACCGCTATGCGAAATCATGGGCCGCAGCCATATGGCGGCGGAGGTTTTTAATTGTTCAGCGCCGGACACGGGGAATATGGAGGTGCTGGCGCGTTATGGCACGGCGGAGCAGAAGGAAAAATGGCTAAAGCCGCTGCTGGCGGGGGAAATTCGCTCGTGTTTTGCGATGACGGAGCCGGATGTGGCGTCTTCCGATGCGACGAACATTGCGGCCAGCATCGTGCGGGATGGAAATGAGTATGTGATTAATGGGAGGAAGTGGTGGTCGTCGGGGGCGGGCGATCCGCGCTGTAAAATCGCGATTTTCATGGGAAAGAGCGATCCGGCGGCCGCGGCGCACAAACAACAGTCCATGATTTTGATTCCGTTGGATGCGCCGGGCGTGAAGATTGTGCGGATGCTGAAAGTTTTTGGCTACGACCACGCGCCGCACGGTCACGCCGAAATTCATTTCGAAAATGTGCGCGTGCCGGTGGCGAACATGCTGTTGGGTGAAGGCCGCGGATTTGAAATTGCGCAGGGTCGGCTGGGGCCCGGGCGAATTCATCACTGCATGCGCTGCATTGGAATCGCGGAGCGGGCTCTGGAAGCGATGTGCAAGCGCGTGCAGGCGAGGGTGGCGTTTGGAAAAGCGCTGGCGGAGCAGGGAACGATTCGCGCGGGAATCGCAGAATCGCGGATGGAGATCGAGCAGGCGCGACTGCTGACATTGAAAGCGGCTTATATGATGGATACGATGGGAAATAAGGCGGCACGCGCGGAGATTGCGATGATCAAAGTCGTGGCGCCGAATGTAGCGTTGCGCGTGCTGGATCGCGCGATACAGGCGCACGGAGGGGCGGGAGTTTCGCAGGATACTTTTTTGGCTGGAGCGTGGGCGATGGTGCGGACTTTGCGATTGGCAGATGGGCCGGATGAGGTGCACATCGAATCGGTGGCAAGGTGGGAGTTGGCGAAGGGTGGTAAGCCGGCGGGGAGTTCGGCCGGCGGTTAGATTTTGGGTGAGGACAGTTGATCGCGCTGCTAGGGCGCGCGACTCTGATCGGAAGAGCTTCGATGCCTCTTGTTTTGAAAAATCCGCAGGCGCTGAAGGAATTTGTGGGCCGCGAAATTGGCGTGACGGAATGGTTTCGCATTACCCAAGAGCGGATCACGCATTTCGCGGAGGTGACCGAGGACCGGCAGTGGATTCATTTGGACGCGGAGCGGGCTGGTCGCGAATCGCCTTATGGAACAACGATCGGGCATGGGTTCCTGACTCTTTCATTGATCAGCCAGTTCGTGCACGAGGTGATGCAGATTGAAGGCGGCGTGCGATTGGCTGTGAACTATGGATTGAACAAGGTGAGGTTTCCTTCGGCTGTGCTAGTAGACTCGCGGATTCGAGCGCGCGTGGGATTGCTGGCGTTTAAGGAAATTGGGGATTCGGTGGAAGCGATTTACAGCGTTGCGGTGGAGATTGAAGGGGCGGAAAAACCAGGCTGCGTGGCGGAGTGGATCGTTCGGTATTACGTTTGAGTGCGTGGTGATTGCGCAAAAAACAGATCCCTCACCCGCGATCGCGGGTTCGGGACGACAGCTTATTTTTAGATGCGGCCAGACTGGGCGGTGTGCAGGGAGGCGCGCAGTAGCATTTGGATTGTTGCGGGCATGGCGGCGAAGCGGGGGTCTTTGGTCAGGCCCTGGTGATAGCGGTAATAAATCTGCTGAACGATTACGGCCAGTTTGAAACGCGCGAAGGCGAGATAGAAGGCGATGTGAGAAACATCGCTGTGTGTCTTTTGCGCGTAGTGCTGCACGATTTCTGCGCGCGTGAAGCTTCCTTCCTCAGTTGTGGGACCCCAACGATTTTTTTGCACTTCTTCCGGATCGTTTTTGTCCACCCAGTAGGCTAGCGCGGTGCCGAGGTCTGTGAGTGAATCGCCGACGGTGCACATTTCCCAGTCGAGGACGCCGACGATTTTGGTGATGTCGTTCCCGTCGAGGACAACGTTGTCGTATTTGTAGTCGTTGTGGATTAGCGACACGGCGGTGGTCGTGGGCAGGTGCTGCATCCATGCGGTGATTTTTTCTACTTCGGGATAGTCGTGTGTTCTTGAGCCTTGGTAGCGGTCGGTCCAGCCGCGGACTTGGCGTTCGAGATATCCATCTGGCTTGCCGAGATCGGCCAGGCCAGCGGCGGCATAATCCACATTGTGCAGGCGCAAGAGATTATCAATGAAGGATCCGCTGAGACGGCGCGCTTTTTCTGCGGGAAAATCCAAACCGCGCGGGAGAGTTCGGCGCAAGATGATGCCGTGGACCGGTTGCATCACGTAGAACGGGGCGCCGATGATGGAGTCGTCGTCGCAATAGAGCAAGACTTCGGGGGCCGGAGCGTAAACGGAGTGGAGCTTGGAAAGAACGCGAAATTCGCGAGACATATCGTGGGCGGATTTCACTTTGCTGCCGAATGGCGGGCGGCGGAGGACCAATTCTTTTGGGCCGAGGCGGAGCGAATATGTGAGATTGGAGTGGCCGGCAGGGAATTGATGAATTGCGAGGGCGCCGGATTCGTTGGGAAAGTGATTGCGCAGGTAGGGTTCGAGCGCGGCTACGTTCAGTTCTTCGCCCGAGCGAATGCTTGTTGGTTGATCGAGAAAATCGCTCATCGAAAAATCTCCCTAGCGATAGGTGCGCATGGCGGGATCGGCGATGTGTTCGTGGATATTGAAACTGCTCAGCGTGAATCGGTCGGCGTTGTACAGAAATTCGCTCCAGGAGGAGTTGCGCGACATCCAGGTCACTTGCAGGGTGCGTTCGGGCGAGAGGTGCAGGGCGCGCTGGGCGGCTACGGCGATGGGACCGCCAGAGGTGAATATCGCTACGCGCTCACCGCGTGTTTTGGAGGCTAGGAATCCGTCGAGGCCGGAATTTACGCGAGCGCAGAATTGCGGCCAGGTTTCCACCCCTTCTGCCTGAATTACACCGCGGACCCAATCGCCGATGACCGCTGCGAATAGGTATTGAAAAGTCTTGCGTTGCTCGGCGTTGTTGGAGGCGCGCTGGAACGCGGCATGGAGTTCACGGATTCTGTGGTCCTTTTCCACCAATGCGGGGAGAGTGGCACGGAGCACCTCTTCCGCACGATATTCGTCGAATTCCGGGAGCGTTTGAGGCTCTGGGAAATTCAGACCGGCTTTTTGGTAGGCGGCGCATACGAGTTTTGCAGTGTCTCTTTGGCGGGCGCAGGGGCCGACGCCGACACGGTCGAATGTGATTTTGCGTTGTGCCCAGTGTTCGCCGAGGAGGCTCGATTGCGTTTCACCGAGCGGGGACAGTTTGTCGTAGTTCGGCTGAAGGAAGGATGCTTGCGCGTGGCGTACGAGATAGAGAATACCCATGGTCAAGTTGGTTGTTGATTCAAACTTGGGTCGCCGGCGATATTGTGACGGCGAAATGCGCTCGGGTCCAGACTCGGATTGTACGCATCGTGAGTGTCGAATTCGCGCGCGCAAATCAACCGGCGGCGCCTTCTTCTTTGCCGAACTGGGCGAATGTTTTGCCTTGATCTGCGAGGCGCATTAGCAGCGGAGCGGGTTGCCAGATTTCACCGTGCTGACGATGGAATTCGGAGATGCGCGCGAGAACTTGTTTGAGGCCGACCGTATCTGCATACCACATGGGGCCGCCGCGATATGCGGGGAAGCCGTAGCCATTGAGATAAATAACGTCTATGTCGCAAGCGCGCAACGCGTAGCCTTCTTCGAGAATGCGCGCGCCTTCGTTGGCGAGCGCGTAGATGCAGCGATCCACGATTTCCGCGGGGGAAATTTCTCGCTGCGGGATTTGTGCTTCTGCTACCCATTTGCGGATTAGTTCGTCAACCGCCGGATCGTGCGTGGCGTGACGTACGTCATCGTATTTGTACCAGCCAGCTTTTACCTTTTGACCGAAACGGCCGAGCTCGCACAGATTGTCTTCGACGAGCGGCTGACGGATGCCGGGCTTTTCCAGATGGCGATATTCCTTGCGGATGCGCCAGCCGACATCGAGGCCGGCGAGATCGCCGGTGGCGAGCGGTCCCATGGCCATGCCGAAATCGGAGAGAGCCTTATCCACGGCGGCGACGCTGGCGCCTTCTTCGACGAGAAATTGGGCCTCGCGGCGATACGGGCCGAACATACGATTGCCGACAAAGCCGCGGCAATTGCCGACGAGCACGCCGACTTTGCCGAGGGTTCTTGAAAGTTGCATGCAGGTGGCGATCACTTCTTTGGAGGTGGCTTTGCCGCGGACAATTTCGAGCAGACGCATCACGTTCGCAGGGCTGAAGAAATGCGTGCCGATGACTGAGGCAGGTCGCGAAGTGGCGGAAGCAATTTCGTCAATATCGAGCGTGGAAGTATTGCTGGCGAGAATGGCGCCGGGTTTGCAGACGCGATCGAGTTCTTTGAAGACTTCTTTCTTGAGGGCCATGCCTTCGAAGACAGCTTCGATGACCAAATCAACTTTGCTGAAATCGTCGTAGGAAAGCGTGGGAGTGATGCGTTTGAAACGCTCATCAGCGTCTTGTTGCGAGAAGCGGCCGCGCTTGACGGAATTTGCGTAATTCGATTGGATGGTCGCGAGGCCGCGATCGAGCGCGGCTTGATCGGCTTCTTTGAGGAGCACGGGAATTCCGGCGTTGGCGAGGGCCGTGGCGATGCCGCCGCCCATGGTGCCGGCGCCGACGACTGCGGCGGATTTTATAGGAATGAGCGGAGTTTCCTTGGGGATGTCGGGAATTTTGCTGACTTCGCGTTCGCTGAAGAAAACGTGGATCAGGGCTTTGGATTGATCGGAGAAGAGGCACTCGATGAAGAGTTTTTGTTCGAGCTGGCAGCCCTCGGCGAAGGGCAGGGTCGTGGCGGCTTCGATGGCGGTGATCGCGGCGACGGGCGCGAGTAGACCGCGCTGTTTCTTGGCGACCGTCTCGCGCGCGGCAGAAAAAATGGGAGCATTGTCGGCGGGGGTGCCGAGTTTTTCGTTGCGCTCGCGCGTTTTGGGAGCGGGCTTGGCGGCGACTTCGCGTGCGAATGCGATTGCGCCGGGCAGAAGATCGCCTTCGATGATGCGATCAACGATGCCGAACTGTAGAGCTTCCGCGGCTTTTATCGGATTTCCGGTTGTACACATTTCGACTGCTTTGGCGACGCCAGCTAGACGAGGAAGACGTTGCGTGCCGGCCGCGCCGGGAATTATTCCGAGTTTCACTTCCGGTTGGCCGACTTGGGCGCTGGAAACGGCGACGCGATAGTGGCAGGCCATCGCGACTTCGAGGCCGCCCCCGAAAGCTGTGCCGTGAATGGCGACGATGACTGGCTTGTTGCTGTCTTCGATTTTCAGAAGAAATGGGAGCAGGCCTGCGCCGCGCGGTTTTCCGGAAGTCATTTTGCCGAATTCTTTGATATCGGCGCCGGCAATGAAGGTGCGGCCGCCGCCGATGAGGACGATGGCTTTGACGGCGGCATCTTGCGCAATTTGATCGAGGGCGTCGGAAATGCCCTCGGGGACGCCGGGGCTGAGCGCGTTGACCGGGGGATTATTTATGGTGATTACGGCGATGTCGTTTTCTTTTGTGAGTTGGATGAGGTCGGTCATGGAAAAAATCCTTGTGTTGCGAATTTACGCCGTTCTCGCGGAGAGGGTGCCGGCGTCTAGCGCGGCGGAGTCGATCACTTTTGTAGCGATACGCTCGCGATGAAACGTGGCGTCGCCGAATGCAGTTTCAGAGCCTTTGGCGCGGCGATAGTAAAGGTGCACATCATTTTCCCAGGTGAACCCCATGCCGCCGTGAATCTGGATGCCGCGATTGCCAACGGTGCGGGCGGCATCACTGGCGTACATTTTGGCGATGGAGACAGCGGTTGATGCGTCGGGGGAATTTTCTTCCAGGGCCCATCCGGCATAGTACACCGCGGAGCGGGAACTTTCGGTTTCCAAATACATGTCCGCGCATTGGTGTTGGACGGCCTGAAATGTGCCTATAGGCTTGCCGAACTGTTTGCGCGTTTTGGCGTATTCAACGGTAATCTCGAGGGTGCGTTGCATGCCGCCGACTAATTCTGCCGAGAGAGCTGCGGTGGCGACATCGAAGGCGCGTTCGAGATTGGTGGTGGCGCCGATTTCTTCGGCTGGGGTGTTGTGGAATTCGACGACGTAGAGTTTGCGAGTGAGGTCCATGGCGGTCATGGGAGAGATTTTCAGGCCAGGGGCATTGGCGTTGACGACGAAGACGCCGTTGCGCGCTACTACGAGGATGAAATCGGCGACGGCGGCATCGGAGACGAAATATTTTTCGCCTGTGAGCTTGCCGTTGTTCGCCGTGAGTTGGATGTCGCGAGGATTCCAGCTGGCGTTGGCTTCGAGGATGGCGACGGTGGAGCGATCTTCGCCTCGGCAGATGGGCGCGAGATATTTTTGTTTGTTCGCAGGGGAGGCGACGGCGTCGAGCACGGAACCGGCCAGTACTACGGTGGAAAAAAACGGGCCGGGCAAGAGCGCGCGGCCGGCCTCTTCCATTAGCAGCATCAGCTCGACTTTGCCCAGGCCGACCCCGCCGCAGACTTCCGGAAAAATGATGCCCGTGTAGCCCTGGTCGGTGAGTTTGGACCAGAGCGCGGCGTCGTAGGCTGTATCGGTTTCCATCAGACGGCGCATTTCCGCGCTGGGACATTCGCCGGCGAAGAATTTGCGCGCGCTGTCTTTCAGAAATTCCTGACTTTCACTTAAGCCGAATTGCATGGAGATTCCCCTTCTGAGTTTCTTGGCCTAGTAGCTTCTGGGCAGGCCGAGAACAAAATGTCCGATGATGTTGCGCTGCACTTCGGAAGTGCCGGCTTCGATGGTATTGCCGCGCGTGCGCAGGTAAGCGTAGGACCACATGCCGTTGTCGACGGCGCGCGGATCGCCGGCGAGTAGCTGGCCGTATGGGCCGAGAATTTCCTGAGCGATTTGCTGGAGGCGCTGGTTGAGCTCGCTCCAGAAAATTTTCTGGATGCTGCCTTCGGGGCCGGGCACGCCGGTGGTGGTGACGCGGCTGAAGGCGCGCATCTGATTGAAGCGCATGATTTCAATTTCGGCGCTGCACTGCGCGAGTTTCTGGCGAATGATGGGGTCTTGAGCAGCCGGCCGGCCGTCGCGCTGGATGTTGCGTGCGAGTTCGATCAGGCGCGTAATGTAGCGTTTGAAAATGAGATGGAGGCGCGCGCCGTAGGAGCCGCGTTCGTACATCAGAGTGCTCATCGCGACGTTCCAGCCGTCGTTCACTTTGCCGAGGACGTTCTCGGCGGGGACGCGGACGTCGCGAAAAAAAACCTCGTTGAATTCGGATTCGCCAGTCATTTGGCGCAGCGGACGAACCTCGACGCCGGGCGATTTCATGTCTATCAGGAGGACGGTGAGACCTTTATGTTTCGCGGCGGTGGGGTCAGTGCGCACGACGAGTTCGCACCAGTCGCCGACCCAGCCGTAGCTGGTCCAAACTTTTTGGCCGTTGACGACATAGTGATCGCCATGGAGGACAGCTTGGGTTTGCAGGCCGGCGAGATCGGAGCCGGCGTTTGGCTCGGAAAAACCCTGGCACCAGATTTCTTCAGCGCTCAAGATTTTCGGGATGAAGCGTTGTTTTTGCGCTTCGGTGCCGTAGGCGATGATGGTTGGGCCGATGAGGCCGAGGCCGAGAGAATTGGCCATGGGAGGGGCTTCAGCGCGTGCCATTTCTTCCCAGAAAATCGCTTGCTGCATCAGCGTGGCGCTGCGGCCTGCGTATTCCTTGGGCCACGAGACGGCGGCCCAGCGGCCTTCCTGCAGTTTGCGCTGCCAGGCCCGGAGATAGGGGAAGGATTCTTCGATGGGTTTTTCGCGCCACTCGTTCCAGTCTTTTGGAACATTGATCGCGAGCCAGGAGCGAAGTTCGTCGCGAAACTGTAGTTCGTCGGGGGTCAGGTTTAGATCCATCAATCAGACTCCTTCAGGTTGACTGCGAAAACATCTCCGCGACATGCGCGTCGCCAATCTATTTCAAGCGCCGGATTTTGCTTTCGGCGCCGGTGGCACGGTGAAGCCTTGACGCAAGGTGTCTTGACCTTGCCAATATTTCTTCCTGATGTCTTTTTTCAGGATTTTGCCGGTGCCGGTTTTGGGCAGATTGTCCACGAATTCAAATGAGCGCGGACATTTGTAATGCGCCAGGCGCGAACGGCAAAATTCGATGAGTTCGGCTTCGGTGGCGGCAGCATTGGGTTTCAGCACTACGAGAGCCTTGGGGACTTCGCCCCATTTGGCGTCGGGGACCGGAATTACGCCGACTTCCAGAACGGCGGGATGCGCGAGAATCGCTTTTTCCAGTTCGAGGGAAGAAATATTTTCGCCACCGCTTACGATTATGTCTTTCTTGCGGTCAACGATCAGCGCGTAGCCATCTCCGTTGAGCGTGGCCATGTCTCCGGTGTGAAACCAACCGCCTCGGAGAGCTTCGGCGGAAGCTTCGGGCTGGCGCCAGTAGCCTTCCATGACGCCGTCACCGCGGACGATGATTTCGCCGATGGATTGGCCGTCGTGCGGGACGTCGTTGTCGTTCGGATCCACTACGCGTAGGTCCACGCCGGGAATTGCGTAGCCGGTCATGGCTTGGCCGATGAAGCGCTGCTCGCCTTGCCAATCCATGCCGGATTTCATGGGAGAAACGGAAAGCGTGGGAGAAGTCTCGGTGAGGCCGTAGCCGGAAAAACATTCGCAGGCAAGTTTTTCTTCGACTTCGCGAATTAGCGTGGGGGAAGAAGCCGCACCGCCGATGGTGATGCGGCGAAGAGTCGTCAAATTGTAATTAGGGCGTTCGGGACAATTCACCAGGGCCGTGGCCATGATGGGTACGAGGCTCAGAGAGTGGACGCCTTCCTTTTCGATGAGGCGGAAAATTTCCTTGGGGTCGAAGCGCTGGATCATTACGTGACGGCCGCCGAGCAGTGTGAGGAAATGCGCGACGCCCCAGCCGTTGGCGTGGAAAAGAGGGATGGTGTGAAGCTCGACGGCGGCTTTTTCGATCTGCAATCCCAGGCAGACGTGCAGTGCGTGAAGATAGACGTTGCGGTGGGTGAGCATTACACCTTTGGGATTGGCGCTGGTGCCGCTGGTGTAGAAAAGTTCGGCGAGGGATGTTTCGTCAACGGCAGATATGTCCGCTTGATACGGCGTGGATGCAGCCAAGAGAGCGTCGTAATTTTTGGGTGAGAGCCAGGATGCTTCGGGAGCGCCATCGAGTTGGCAGAGGAATTTTACGCTGGGGATATCTTTGCGAAAGGCTTCGGCGACGGGAAGGAATTGTTTTTCGATGAAGAGGGCAGTGGCACCGGAATCGTTGAGGATATAGCCGAGTTCTGCTGGCGTGAGGCGGATATTGAGTGGTAGCAGAACGGCGCCGGCTTCGAGCACGCCGTAATAGGCTTCGAGCAGGCGATGGCAATTGCTGCTGAGAAAAGCTACGCGACCGCCTGGTCGAATGCCAGCTTTGCGTAGAGCACCGGCGAGACGGCTGACCCTTTCGCTCATTTGCGCGTAGGTGAAGCGCTCGTCATTGCAGACGACGGCGGTGCGGCGCGGATATTGTTGTGCCGCGTAGCGCAGGAAACGCAGTGGAGTGAGTGGAATGTTCATGGCTTATTTTGCCTGAATCAGGCGGATTGACCTCCATCAACTACCAAGGTGTGACCGGTGACAAAATCGGACGCCGAGAAAGCAAGAAAAGTCGCGGAGATGGCACTCGGTCAAATCCATTTTTTCCACAATGGCGTGTGTTTATATCATATGTTACAAGCTAACGGTACTGGCTGCAGGCGGTGCGCCGGCGGCTGCCGCGGGAGGCGCCGGCGATTTTTTGCCGCGCAATCAGAAATTAAATCTACAGCCGAACTGGATCTCCCGTTTCGCGAAATCCGAAGTGTAGCCCAGAGGCGTGCTGGGGGAGAGGGCGGCGCTTCCGTGCACATTGAAGGTAGTGAACCCGGGCTGGAACCCGAAGAGCGGGTTGACCTCGTTGTTCACGCTGGCGTAATTGGTATGGTTGGCGATGTTGAAGCCTTCCGCGGTTAGCAGTAGATTGACGCGCTCGCCGAGTTTGTGCTGCCAGGTCAAGCGCGCGTCGAAGTCAACGTAGCTGGGGCCGAGACCGGTGTCGCGCGGAGCACCGATGGGGCGTTCGTTTGTTGTGTGGTTGTCCCCGTTGACCTCGCCGCCGGCGAGCAAGTTGAAGGGATGGCCACTGTGGTACTGGAAAACTGGCGAAAATTGAAAGCCCGAGAGGAAGGCATTTTTCCACGGGCTGTTGAAGACCCCGGCGAGGACCACTTTGTTGCGTTCGTCAAATTCAGAGAGAGCGCGTTCCGCAGCCAAGTCCGTGGGATCTTGCGGACCGAAGTCAGTGTTGAAATCGGTTCCGGTGTCAAAGGCCTTGCTGTAGGTGTAACTTCCGAAGAACGAGAAATTGTTGCTGAAGCGCTTGTGGACTTCGATAATGCCGCCCTCGTAGAGGCCGGACGACGCAGAAGTGTATTGGTTGTTCTGTGTGACCAGCACATTCACAAAGCAGGGCGAAACCGGCTGACCGAAACCGTTGAGCGTAACGGCGCAAGGATAAACGCCGCCTGCGCCTGGGCCTGAAGTTTCCAACCCAGCGGCCGGGTCGGTGGCAGCGCTGGTGTTCCAGTTGCGGTAGGAGACGGACTTTCCGTTCGCCAAGGTTACGGTGCTCATGGGCGTCGAGGCGAACAGGTTGGTATCAATAGCGACGGGGAGGTGCAGGGTGTGAGAATAAATAAAGCTGACGGACACGGAGAAGCCGGGCGTGATTTCACGTTCGATGCCGAGCGAAGCTTGCTCCGAGTAAGGCGGCCTGTAGTTGGGAGGGTTGCTGAAGAGTACCGTCAACGGCGAAAGCTGGCCGCTGTTCTGAACGAAAATTCCCGAGCCGAACGTTTGCGGGAAAAGTCCGCCCGCGTAGTTGGGAGAAGGGACTGCGGAGTGATGCAAGCGTTTTGGCCGGGCGCTGGAGTGGTGCATTGAACGAGGCCATTGGCGAAAAGCGTCTGAAAGATGGTGGCTGAGTTTTGTAGAAATGGAAGCCCCGTGCCACCGAGAGGATCTGCATAAATGGATATATAGCGGTTACAAGGGCTGGAGCCGGGTACCCGGAAATATAGTGCCTCCGGGACCGAGTGCGGTGACGCCAATTCCGCAGGTGTTCTGGGCGTTCAGGACCTGATCGGGAACTTGCGATGTATTGTGCTGATTCTCAACGGTGCTCCGATTGGCGTTCAGGACGCCGAGGCTCAAGTCCACTTGGGGGATCTGGAGCATCAATTGGCCCGTAGAACATCCCGAATCCGCCGCGGACTACCGTCTTGTGATCTTTGAATGGATCCCAGGCGAACGAGACACGCGGGGCGACATCGCCGTAGTAGGTATTCAACGGGTTATATTGCGAGTCGATTCCGTAGCGCAGGCCGTAGTTCAGAGTGAAATTGGGAGCGATCTTCCAGGAGTCCTGCAAATAGAATTCGGTTAGCGGACGAGTGTAGGCGGGATAATCAGGGTTGCCGAAGCCCTGCTGATAAACCTGCGGCAGGCCGAGAGAAGCGCCCTGCAAAGAATTTAGTTCGACATTGGCGAGCTGTGGACTAAGAAGCGCGCCGGGAAGCGGGCCGAAGACGAAGCGGCCCGGCAGGAAAGTGTGAGACTCGGAATGATTGCCGCGGAGCAGCTCGACGCCGCCGAATTTGATGGTGTGCGTGCCACGGACGAGGGTGACATTGTCCGCAAATTCGTAACGGCGAAGGATCGTCAAGTTGGGCAGGAATATATTGGTGCCTAAGTTGTTGGCGAACCCAGCGATTTGCACGCCGACCTGTGCCGGCTCATTGGGAATGACGTTGAAACTGTCGTAATCCCATTGGAAGCGGAACTCGTTCTGGGTGAGGGGACTGAAAATGTGATACCAGGCAGCCTGAAGATTGTTGTCGTAGTTGTGAATGTCACTTCCGGCGGAGAAGCCGGTGAGGGATTGTACGTCCGGGTTTTCCTCCAAGTCGTGGCCGTAGCGGTAAGCGAGAGATATGGAATCTGCCGCGCTGATGTGGTGGTCCAGACGAGCGGAGAACAGGTACTGGCGAGTGGTGTAGGGGAATAGGCCGCCGTTGGATTCCAGTTGATTAATCCAGTAAGTGTTGAGCGCGGCTTGCCCGGTTCCCGGCAGGCCGGTGAGCTGGCTGGTGGTCAATCCTAACTGAAGTGCGCCCGCGCATTGATTCGCAGGCAGCGTCAGCACAGTGCCGCTGGGCTGGTTGATGCAGGGCACGGGGGTGGTGCCCTGAGCGAAGAGCCCGGCGATAACGCTATCCTGAGCGGGCGTAGGAAGAAACTCATTCGTGTTGGTGAGCAGAGGAACGGCTTGTTCCGAATCTTGGCGCAAGCCTTCGAAGGATAGAAACAAGAAGGTCTTGTCCTTCTGGATGGGGGCGCCGACAGCTCCGCCGAATTGATAGCGCGAGAGAGAATTCTTGATGGGTAAGCCGACGGAATTAGTGGTCGGATCGAAGATTTCGCCGGGCGCAAGCGCTTGGGTGTAAGCGAAAGGATCGCGCGCGTCCAGGGCGCTGTTGCGGAAATAGCTGTACACGCTTCCGTGGACGTCGTTGGTTCCTGATTTTGTGACGATGTTGACGGACGCGCCGGTGGCGCCGCCCAAGTCCGCGGCGTAATTGCTGCGATTGACCTGGAATTCTTGGACCGCGTCCTGGCTCACGGTGAGGCGCACGCCGCCGGCATCGTCGCCTGTTTCGCCGCCGTCAACGGTGACGCTATTGCCGCGGCCATTGCTGCCGTAGAAGGAAAGACCGCTTTGCGGAGTTTGCTTGACGCGAAAATCCTGATCGTCGGTGAGGCGAGTGGAATCGGTGACGCCGGGGAGGAGCAAGGTGAAGTTCAGGTAATCGCGGCGGTCAATCGGGAGATCATCAATATATTGTTGAGTGATGGTGTTGGATTGGCTGCCGCGTTCGGTCTCGACGACGGGAGGGGCGGCGGAGACTTCCACGACCGAGGAGGTAGTCGCGACCTGTAGATGGAAATCGAGAGTGGCCGCTTGTCCGACGGTGATCACGACCCCTTTTTGAATTTGTGATTGGAATCCGGCGATCTGCGCAGTGAGGTCGTAGGTGCCGGGGGACAGGTTGGAAAAGCGATACTGTCCATTGGAGTCCACGTCGGCGGTTAGGCGAATGCCCCTGGAAACGTCTTGTGCGGTGATCGAGCCCTTGGGGACGACGGCGCCGCTGGGATCTGTAACCGTTCCGCTGACACTTCCTGAAGCGCCCACACCCTGGGCGTGCGCGATTGGATCGGCCAGCAGCAGACAGGCCGCGAGCACGATGGCGCAGGTAAACGAGATCAGAACTCTCATGGCTCCTCCTAATGTGTGGGACAGCTGCGGGTTTGGGCCGGGTCCGGCTGAAAATTGGGACGGGGGTAATTTGCGGCCGCGATCGTTGCAGCGAGGGTGCGGCGCGCTCTCGCCAGAGAAATTATTGCGGAATGTTGGGTACGATTTCGAAGACACACGACCCCCACGTCCGACCCATGTCCCAAGAATTGTGAGTGTAGGTATCACATCATAGTTACTAACGTCAATAAGAAAGCGGATGCGATAAATCAGAATTATTGATGGAGGATTGGCGGACTGGGGAAGGGCCGTGCCTGCTTCTGGGACAGCGATTGCAAAGACCGCCGGCCGGGCGGGTGGAAAAATCTAGCGCGGAGTCAGCACGATTCGGCCGGAGACAGAACCGCTGCGCAAATCGGCCATGGCTTCGTTGACTTGAGTGAGGGGGCGCGTGGTTACTTGCGAATGGATTTTTCCGGCGGCGGCCATGGCGAGAACTGCGCGGAGATCCTGGCGAGTGCCTACGGAGGATGCTTGGACGCGGATTTCCGACGCGGCCATCGAAATGGGTCGGAAGCAGATTGATTCAGCCGGCAGGCCGACGACCAGGAGAATTCCGGTGGGCCGGACGCAGAGAAAGGCGTCGTCGTAGGCGGCTCTCGCGGCGGAAGTTACGATTGCGGCATGCACGCCGCCCACGCGGCGCAATTCCTTGACGACATTTGCGGTGGCGGCGTTCAGAGTGGCGGACGCGCCAAAACTTTTCGCACGCGCGAGTTTTTCATCGGAGATATCAATTGCGGTGACGGCTGCGCCCAGCCCGACGCCGATTTGCACAGCGATCTGGCCCAGGCCGCCGACACCGAAGACCGCCAAACGCTGGCCTCGTTGGATTTTGGCGTGCTGAAGGGCGCGATACACCGTGACACCGGCACAGAACAGAGGCGCGGCATCGGTCGCGGAAAGCTGTTCAGGAATTTTCAGCGCGTGGCTGGCAGGTGCTTTGACGAATTCGGCGAAGCCTCCATCCACGGTGACGCCGGTGATTTGCTGCTTGATGCAGAGATTTTCGTTGCCGTCGCGGCAGAATTCACATTCGCCGCAACTCCAGTGCAGCCAGGGGACGCCGACGCGCTCGCCGACTTGGAGATTGTCAACCGCGGCTCCCTTTTCCACGACGCGGCCTGCGATTTCGTGGCCGAGGATGAGCGGTTTTTTAATGATGCGCGCGAGTTGGGGCCAATCGGCATCGGCCAAGTGCAAATCGGAGTGGCAGACGCCACAGGCTTCGACGGCGATCAAGATTTCGTGCGCGCTGAGCTGGGGTTGAGGGACATCTTCGATGCTCAGCAGGGTTTTGAATTCACGCAGAACTGCTGCCTTCATTACTTGCACCTCAGCGAGCTTGTGATTGTGACGCAGGCTTGCGCGGAAGAGGCGCGAGCTGCCGCGAGCGGCGCAGGGATTGGAAATGATTTGCGATTACGGCCGGGCGCCCCGCAAGAAAAATTCAACGGCATTGCGAACCCGCTCGGTGAGTTTGTGCGGACCGGTCAGGTCCACGGCCCACTGGCGGACGACGGTATTGAAAAGTCCTTCCATGAATTCGGCGAGGTGCACGACCGGAAAGTCGCGCGTGACTTCGCCGTTTTTTTGGCCTTCGGCGATAATTTCGCGCAGTAGGTTTACAGTTGCCGCTTCGGCGCCGCGCAGTTCGGGTGAGCGCACTGGATCCATGGCGCCGGCGAGAATTACGGCTTGCCACAGCGGGCGGCCGACTTCGGTGACATTTCCAAGAGTTTCGTAAAAGCGGCGGAGGCGCTGCTCGGTGGTGGCCTGGGTGGAGAGTTCAGATTTGAGGCTTTCGGCTTGGCGGGCAAAAGCGCGGCGGCCGACTTCGCGCAACACAGCTTCTTTGCTGGGGAAATAGCGGAAGAAAGTGGGCTGGCTGATTTCGAGCGTTTGCACGATGTCGTCAATGCGCGTCTTTTCGTAGCCGCGCTGGCGAAAAAGATGCAGGGCCGTTTCGACGATTTGCTCGCGGAGGCGCGCTTTCTTGCGTTCGCGAAGGCCGGCGAGCGGCTCTGTTCTGGAAGCCGAGCGACCGTGTTTTCTGTCGGCGTGAGCGTCGCTATGGCCGTCGTTTGCGGGTTGGGGCGAGGACGGCTGCCTGGCGGAAATTTTGGCGCGGGGCATGGTGCTGTTCCTCCTGCAAGGCGCACCGGCGCGGGGTGCGGAATCTGTATTGTGTTAGTCGCCCTAACATTATAGTGACTAACGCCAAGTTGCAAGCGCAGTGTGGGTTGTTCCAGTCGAGGCCTACTGCGGAAAGTTCATCTGCCGGAGAATGTGCTGGAAGCGAGGGTCGGTGCGAAGAGGATCGAAGAGGGGCTCGACCTTTAGAGAGTTTAACGAAACGGAATGCGCGGCTTCGGCTTTTTGCAGCCACGCGATGGACTGGTCTTTTTCATCCAGGCCAACATAAGCGATGGAGATGTAGAGCGGATCGATTTGTTGACGATCGTTCATGCGAATTAAGTTGTGCAGGGCGACGCGCGCATCGTTCATCTTTCCGATATGCGCGTCCACGTAGGCAGCGGTGGCCCAGTACCAAGGCCCCGTATCGCTCGGCTGTTTCAATTTTTCGGTCCAGGCCACGGAATCCGCGTCCCTGCCCGTTTGCAAATACGCAAAAGAAAGCTGAGCGGTGCGTGGAAACGTAGGCTCGAGATCAATCACGGCGCGGAACTGCTGAATGGCGGCTGGGTAATCACGCGCGTAGTACAGCGCGATGGCGGTGTCCGCGGTAATGATGAGCGAGAGAGGATCGAGTTGGCGGGCGTGCTCCATTTGGGCGCGGGATTCATCGAAACGGCCCATCAGGGCGAGGTATTCGCCATACCAGTGATGCGCGGTGGCGTAGTTGGGATTGAGCTCGATGGCGCGGCGATATTCGCGCTCGGCAGTGGCCCAGTCCCAATCGCAATCCTGGGCGACAACAGCCATCGCGACGTGGGCTTCGGCGAGATTGGGGTCGAGCGCGACCGCGCGGCGGGCGGCGGCGTCGGCTTTCTGCAGGAAATCCTTGGGAGGAACACCCGCGTAGCCGCTCACCAATGCGTAGGACTCGGCCAGCCCGGAATAGGCACGTGCCGAGTTCGGATCTCTCCGGATGGATTGCTGGAAATAATCGGTGGCGCGTTTGATGTTGTCGGCACCGCGCTTGTTCCAGAAATAAAGGCCGCGAAGATAGAGGTCGTAAGCGTCGTTGGCGGCGGCAGTCTGCGGTTGGGCCGTTGCCCCGGCGTTGCGCGCGGCATCGTCGAGCGTGAGATGTATTCCTCCGGCGATTTCACGCGCGATTTCGGATTGCAGCGCGAGCACGTCTCTCAATTGGCGATCGTACTGTCGCGACCAGACGCTGGCCTGATCTTGTACCTGAATCAGCTGCGCGGAAATTCGCACTTCATCGGAATCGCGGCGCACGCTGCCTTCGAGAAGGTAGGAAACGCCCAGTTCGCGGCCGATCGCTGCGGTGGCTTCATGAATTGTCTTGTAGCGCATCACGGAATTTCGGCCGATCACGCCGAGGTGAGCAGGGTCGAGCCGTCCCAGCTGGTCAATCATCTCCTCGGTGAGTCCATCGCTGAAATATTCCTGTGCAGGATCGCCGGTGAGGTTTTCAAACGGAAGCACCGCGATCATCTGCCGTACTTCATGCTGCGCCGGCGGATTGGCTTTGCGAAACCAATTCTGCCAGCCGAGAAGCGTGACTGCAGCCAGTGCCAATACGACCGCTGCGGGGACCCACCACAAAGTGCGCCAGCTGCGCCGGGAATTCGCGGCTGATTGCACAGATCCCAGTGCAGTTGCAGATTCTCTTCCGCGCGCGACTGCTCCCTCCGGCTTTGACTCCTTTTCCTGGATCGCGGGGATATCGACAAGGGGAGCGGATTCCCGTTCTGGGACAGTCGTCGGCTGCTCTGAGCTGACCGGGACCATGAAACGGTAGCCGAGGCGCGGCAGGGTTTGGATGAACTTAGGTTCGGCGGCGGAATCGCTGAGGACGGCGCGGAGTTCCATCACGGCGGTGTTCAGGCCGTGCTCGAAATCCACGTAAGTCTCTTGCGCCCAGAGTCTTTCGCGTAGTTGATCGCGGGATACGACTTCACCGGAACGTTCGGTCAGCAAAAGCAGAACCTGGTAGGCCTGTGGGCGAAGCTTGAGCCTTATTCCACGCTTGTAGAGTTCGCGGGTAGTGGTGCGCAGTTCGAAGAAGCCGAAGTAAAGACTCGTGAAGGGCGGGGGCATGAATAAGCCTTGGAACCTGAGCCTATTCTTACCACAAGTCCGGATTTCTGTGCTGTAAATTTCCTGTTCTGAGTGCCTTAGACGTCTACCCAAATTGCATCCATCCTTGACCCAACCTCAATTGACCCATTTCAGGAATTTTGAGATACACCACGCATTGCGAATGGCCCCACTCCCCCGGGCCTGATTTGTGGTTTGCAGGTTTGCCGCAGGCGCCCGGATTCCTGGTGACCGGAGTGTCAAGAGTTGATGCGGACGGCAGGTGCATTCGCCTGTCCGCGCGGAATATTGCGCCGGGCTACGTTTGCGCGTCTGGACGAGATGGAGATTAAGGATGACGAACTTCAAAGCTCTCAGATTGAAAGTAGCTGTGCCGGTCTTGTTAGTGGTGCTTTTTACGGCGTTCGCTGGGCTTGTGCAGGCGCAATCCATTATTTACGTGACTTCATTGGACGACACGGTGGGAGCGGGCAAGGGGTGCACTCTGAAGGAGGCGATCTACTCCGCCAACCTCGACGACAACGTAGCTGTGGCCGGGTTTGATGCGCAGGGCAATGCGCAGTACGTAACAACGCAATGCGTCCCGGGAAGCGGGAACGACATCATCGTGTTACCAACCGGTACGAACCCAGTTGTTCTGGTCCTGGACACGTACGCCAACGATCTGAACAATGTGGCTGGCCCGTCTGTATTGCCTGCGATCACCTCGAACATAATCATAGAAGGAAACGGGGCAACCCTTGAAGGTTCCAATTGCAACGGCGAGTTGAATGGATTCGGCAATCCGTGCGCCTATCCCTCGAACAACGACCGTCTCGTAACCGTGACCTCGACAGGAAATCTTACTCTGCTGGATCTGACGGTGAGGGGATTTGCGACCCGTGGCGGAGACGCCGGCGGGACAGCTGCCCAGGGGAGCGACCGTGCAGGCGGGGCAGGAGGTGGTCTGGGAGCGGGCGGAGCCATCTACGTTCGGGGCGGAAGGCTAACCGTACAGAATTGCACGTTCGAAGAGAACAGTGCCGTCGGTGGAGATGGCAGCAGCCTGATAGACCCTAGCCATTACGCAGGAGGAGGAGGCGGCGGCGGGATGTACGGTAGTGGAGGGGCTGGAGATTATTGCCTCCCGAATTGCGGCGGCTCAGGCGGCGGCGGTGGCGGCGCCTTCACGGTCGGGATATCCCCTGATAATCAAGGCGACGGAGGCTCCGGAGGTGGCCTGGTTCTTTTCGCCAATTATGAAAGCTTGTGCGGCGGGGCAGGGGGCGCGGCGGGTGGAAAGGCGTCAGCTGGGACGCCTGGGCAAGACGCCACCTGCGATGGAGGAGGAGGCGGAGGAGGAAGTTGGGGATTCTTCGGCAGCGGAAATGGGGGCAGCGGCAAATACGGCGGGGGCGGCGGAGGTGGCGCTGATGGAGGCGGAAATGGCGCAAACGGCGGATTTGGCGGGGGCGGCGGCTCGGGAGCGACAGGCGATTTCGGTGGCACCCGGGGCGGCAGCGGCGGATTTGGAGGCGGGGGCGGCTCGGCTGCGAATGGAACAGTGACTGGTTCCGGGCATCCGGGAACTGGCGGGAAATTCGGAGGCGACGCGAATTCCACTTATGGTGGTGGCGGCGGTGCACTAGGTGGCGCGATTTTCAATGACAGCGGCGCGATGCTTATCCAGAACAGCACGTTTAACGGAAATTTCGTTACGCGCGGCAACGGCGGCAACGACGGAACCGCTGGAGACCCAGGATCGGCGGACAATGGCGCGGATGCCGGGGCAGCGATTTTCTCCTACAACGGAACGACGACGCTTCAGCACGTAACCATCAGCGGAAACGAGAGCACGGGGCCCCTCGGCGGCGTTTACATCTACCAGGACCCGAACAATCCGCAGCCAACTACTTTCAACCTCTACAACACCATCATCGCGAACAATGGCGGCAATCTTGATGCGCCCGATGAGTGCACGGTGGATGGCGCCTCTATCGCAACGAATGCTGCGGGCAATTTGATTGTGGACAACAATAATTGCGGCGGCGTTGTAAGCGCGAGCGATCCTCAACTCCAGCCACTGGCGAATGACGGCGACCTGACACCTACAATGGCGATCACGAAAACTAGTCCCGCATTTAACGCGGCTGATCCGTCGGTTGCGCTTGAGTACGATCAGCGCAACATCTTTCGTCCGCAAGCGGGCGGTTTCGATATTGGCGCATATGAAGCGTGCGTGCCGGTCAATCACCTCGAGTTGCCCTGCCAGTCTGGGCCGCAACAACAGCCGCCGCCCGAAGTGACGCTAAACATTCAGGCCGTTCCAGCGACGGGTGGCACGACCGATCCGGCGCCGGGGTCGCACGGCATCATTCTGGATAACGTGGTGGTGCTCACGGCGACACCCACACCGGGTAATTCGTTTCTGGGATGGACCGGGCCAGTGGCCGATCCGAGTAACCCGACCACGACAGTCATCATGAACCAGTCGCAAACTGTGACTGCGCAGTTCACCGCACTGACTACCACCATCGCGGGCAATATCGCTGCAAAATCCGGACCCGCGAACGCGCGCGTTTGGACTCTCTCGCTTTACGACAATGGTCCTGCGGGAGCTGGAAATGCGGTGATCCCGTCGTTCACGCTCGTACAAACCGCCGGCGCGGCGTGTACGCCCGTTGTGAACACGGCGTTTCCGCTTGCGGTCGGCACCATCAACGCCGGAATCACCGGAACGGCCAACGTTCTGATCGATTTCAGCTCCTGCGCCGCGGCGAATCGATTCACGGCAACATTCACTTACTCAGCGAACAACGGAACGGTTGCGGGTTCTGTGGTGCGCACCAACCAGTTTGAGTAGGCGAATGTGTGCACAAGATTTTGCAGTGGGTATCCGGTCGCGCTTTCGGCTGCGACAGGGAGGAAACAGATGAGCGGTAGCGTTGGCTGGCGCGAAGCGCGCGGTGCTGGTTGGGGCGCGCGGGAAAACGGCTTGAGAGCTGGGCGGTCCGTGGCCCTGACGATTGTTTTGTTGGTCGCATGGCTCGCGCTGGCGGAAACGTCGCGCGCCGGAATCATTTATGTAACAAACGTGACGCCGTTCCATGTGGATGGCGAGTGTTCTTTGACCGAGGCGATCTATGCCGCGAACTTCGACAGTAACTACGCCATAGATCACTTCAATGCCGATGGCAGCCCGGCCTACATAGCAACGGATTGCGTGCCGGGGAACGGTGCGGACACGATTGTGTTGCCGGCGAACGCTCAACTGTACACGCTGGGAACCAATGCCGTGATTGCGAGTCCGTATGGGCGCGCTATTTTTCCGACGATCACCTCGAATATCACGATCGAGGGTAACGGATCGCAGCTCGCCTCGTACGGCGGAACCGACGCGGGACGAGCGTTCAACGTGGCGGAAGGTGGCAGCCTGACCATCGAAGACATGTGGTTTACAAATTTCTACGTGCAAGGAGGCCTGGGCAAGTACGGCGGCGGCGGTGGAATGGGAGCGGGCGGCGTGATTTACGTCGAGGGAAGCAACGGCGGCGCGTCGCTTACCATAATTCGCTGCACCTTTTCCGGAAACCACGTCACCGGAGGAAACGGGGGGCTAGGTTTTTCGGTCGCGAACAGCGACGTGGGAGGCGGAGGCGGACTTTCCGGCGACAGCGGAGACAGCGTCGCAGGCGCAGCCGCGGGTGCGGGTGGCGGCGGTTCGATAGGCGAAGGAGGTAACGGGCAGGCCGTGGATGGCCCGGACTTCGGTGGCGGCGGTGGAGGCGGCACGCTTTTCCCAGGCGTGATTGGAGCGCACGGAAATGAGGGTGGCCTCGGCGGCATCTTTTGCGGAGGCTACGGCGGTGGATTTGAAAAGAACGGACAGGATGGAACGTGCCCAGGCGGTGGCGGAGGAGGCGGAGGAGAAGGCAGCCCATACGGATTTAATCCGGGTGGCAATGGCGGGAATGGGAATTACGGAGGAGGCGGAGGAGGCGCAGGCTGGGCTTCCGATGAAGCGTCTGGTCCCGGGAATGGGGGCAGTGGCGGATTTGGTGGAGGAGGAGGAAGCGGAGAACAAGGCGGCGCGGGAGGTTATGGAGGGGGAGGAGGAGAAGGCTTAGGCAATGACTTGCAGGATCCATCACACACCAACGTTGGCGGCGTCGCAGGACGCTACGCAGGACGAGGTGGCACCTACGCAGGCGGAGGCGGCGGCGCAGCGTTGGGCGGGGCCATCTTCAGTCATTCCGGAACCGTGGTAATTCAAAACAGCACGTTCACGCAGAACGTCGTCACGCGGGGTTCCGCGGGAGCGATTGGCTTGCACTGCACCGATTATCCGGAAGATTGCGTTTATTTTGCGGACAACGGACAAGACGAGGGCGGAGCAATTTTTGCGGTGAACGGCGAATTGATCGTGCAGGATTCCACGATTGCGGGGAACATAAGCACGGGTGAAGGCGCGGGAATCGTGGTGGACCAGGAGCCGGGAAATACAACTTCGTTTACCTTGGACAACACCATCATCTCCAATCCCAGCGCACGGGAATGTTTTTATGCGCCGGGCGTGAACGCGAACGGCGCGGGCAATTTGATTGTGAACAATTTCGGTTGCCCGGGAATGGTGGCGACTGGCGATCCGCAGGTCGGGCCCCTGCAAAATAATGGCGGGTTGACGCCGACGCTGGCCATCCCGCTGAGCAGTCCGGCGGTGAATGCCGGGGACGCCGACAGTTCGCTTGCGGAAGATCAGCGCGGGACGTATCGCCCGCAAGGCACTGGGTTCGACATCGGCGCCTTTGAACTTTGCATTTTCCGCAACGCATTCGTGCCGCCGTGCTTCAGCCCGGAGATCATCTCGGGACCACCTGTTACCGTGCCGATCACGATTCTCGCGTCGCCTTCCACAGGCGGCACCACCAATCCAGCGCCGGGAACGTTTGGAGCGACTCCTGATCAGGTGCTGTTCGTGCAAGCGATCCCCACGCCCGGCAATACGTTTTTGGGATGGAGTGGGCCCGTCACAGATCCGGGAAATGCTTCGACCACGGTGATCAGCGACGCAGCGAAAACCATCACTGCGAACTTTACAAATTTCACCACGACCATGGCGGGGAATATTACCGCGAAGACGGGACCGGCGAACGCGCGAGTCTGGACTCTGTCTCTTACGGACAACGGGCCGGCGGGGTCGCTCGCAGCCACGATCCGCATGCTTACTCTGGTGCAGGTGGCCGGGGCGGCGTGCACTCCGATTATTTCCACGCCGTTTCCGCTGGTGGTGGGGACTTTGGGCGCGGGGCAGACTGGATCGGCCAACGTGACCATTGATTTCACTGGATGCGCCACTGCGGCGAGGTTCACGGCAACTTTTACCTTTACGGCTACGAATGGAACGGTGACCGGAACCGTGGTGCGCAGCAATCAGTTTCAGTAAAGAGGTGGAGTAGTGAAACAGGAGAACAAAAACATGAAAATGCTTCGTATCATCTTTATCGCGATCTTTTGCATGCTGGCTATCGGCACGCGGGCCAAAGCCGACAGCAACCCCCCAGTGCTGACGCTGGATCCAACGGACGGCGCGTTGACCGGCCCGGCAGGCTCGACGGTGGGCTGGGGTTTTACGTTGACCAGCACCAGCCCGGACTTCGCAGTGATTACCGGATCGGATTTCTGCGTTGGACCGATTACTTCTCCGTGCTCAAACTCGCTGGGCACCTACACGGATTTTATCGGAAACCAATTTGTGGTGGTGGGCGAGGGCTCGATGGAGAATCCGGGTCCAGAAGCGTTCGATGACGCCTCAATGATGGGCGTCGGGAGCTTTCTAATTAATCCGGGCGCGACGGGATCTGTGTCTGGGGATGTCGTGCTGAGCTACGACCTGTACAGTGTTGATCCCGGCGCGTCGAACTTCGATTCGATAGCGGATTTGATTTCGACTGGGAACTATGTTGAGGCAGCGGCGTCGGTGACAGTGGGGAATTCGACGACTTCGCCGATGCCGGAGCCTTCAACGTTGCCGTTGCTGCTGGTTGGTTTAGCAGCGATCGTCATGGCTGGGTTGAAAAGCAGGAAAAGCCTGCGAGCTGATTCGTAGATTTTATGCGCGGTATAGGTCTCGCTGCGCGTTATGTGATTCGAGGTGAGTGCACCGGTGTCTCCGCACGAATTCACGACCGCGTGAATGCGATTGGAGCATAACGCGCGGCTCGCCTTACTCGAACTGGAGCACTACAATCTCGGGATTCGACCCTAGCCGCAGCGGCGGCCCCCAGGTTCCAGCGCCGCTCGAAGTGAAAACCTGCATATTGCCGATTCGGCTTAAGCCATATACAAACTGCCGGTAAACCCGGCGCGCCATCCAGCTCCAAGGCACGAACTGCCCCAGGTGCGTATGTCCGGATAGCTGCAGGGATACGCCGGCGGCTTCGGCGACCTCTGGATGGTCGGGAGCATGCGTCAACAGAATGCTGGCGCGATCGTGATCCAAGCGGATATCGCGCAGCACTGACGCAAAGTGGGCACCGTGCGTAGCGCTCAGGTAGGACACGCCGGCAATCTGCAAACCGTCTGCTTCCACCTTCTCGTTGCTGAGGACGCGGACTCCCGCTGCCGTAATTGCGTTCAGATATTTACTATCGTCGCGAAATTGTTCATGATTTCCCGCTACGAAATACACCCCCTGTGGCGCCGCGAGCGCGCTTAACGGCTCTGCCGCTCGATGCGCATCGATGGCGGTGCCGTCGTATAAATCTCCGGCGATGAAAATCGCATCCGGCTGTTCCCGTAAAATCTTCCTGATCATCCGCCGCAAGAAATTGCCGTTGCGAACATGTCCAAGGTGCACGTCACTGATGAGCGCCGCTGTTCTGCCGCGCCAAGCTACGGGCAGGTTAGCGAGCCGCACCGTGGCGCGCGTGATTCGCGTCCAGCTGGCGTTGATCACGCCGGAGACTCCTGCCACGGCCGCGCCAGCGAACAGGAATTCCACCGTGCGATGGAAGTTCACGTCTTGCCCCAGTAAGCGCGCAGCTCCAAAAATAATCCACGAGAAAACGGCGGCAAAAAAGAGGAAGGTCAGCATCCCCATCCAGACCGCCGCTGCGCGGTAAAACGCGCGCAGAGGAGCATTGGTATAGCGATATGCGAGCAGCGAGGCGGCTACAAAGCTCACCGACAAAACGCCTAGACCTAGCTTGATCCAGAACGCTCCAGGCATAGCGATGCCCGTAGGCGAAAATGTCCACGTCTTATAGAGAAAAATATGTATCAGAAACAGAAGAGACTGAACCACTGCAATGAATCTAATCAATTTTTTTAGTGTCATTCGATTCCTTAATCCGCGATTCGGATTGGCCTCAGTTCCTTGCGCCTACACCTTGCTTGCGATTTGTGACGCTTCTCGTCCGTGCTTCGCGAGACTGGCGAGAAGCTCGTAGGAGCGAAGCCGTGCCTGGAAATCGTAAGTGTTCGTTACCACGATCAACTCGTCCGCCTGCGTCTGCTCGAGAAACGCGTTCAGTTGCGCGGCGACCTGTTCAGGCGCGCCAAAAATCGCTGCTCCAAATTTTGCGGCCACCATCTGTCGCTCTTCCGCTGTCCACTCCAGGGTCCTAACGGGCGGTGGCAGCGGCCCGGGAACACCACGGATCAAATTCAGAAACATTTGGATTGGCGTGGTAGCTAGAAACTGAGCTTGCTCGTCTGAGTCTGCCACCAGGATCGGGATTCCGACCATCACGTAGGGCCGGTCGAGGACAGCGGAAGGACGAAACGATGAACGATAGATGTGCAGCGCCGGCAGCAAAGGTCCCGGCTGAAAATGAGCGGCGAACGCAAACGGCAAGCCGAGCTTTCCGGCCAGCCGGGCGCTGAAGTCACTGGAGCCGAGCAGCCAGATGGGAACGTTGGTGCCTTCACCCGGATAGGCATGCACGCGCTGCGACGGTTGTGGCTCGGCAAGGTACCGGCGCAACTCTTCGAGAAGCTGAGGGAAATTATCGCCCGTGGCGTTCACGGAACCGCGCAGAGCTCGCGCCGCTTCCGAATCACCGCCGGGGGCGCGACCGAGGCCCAAGTCAATCCGGCCGGGAAAGAGCGATTCGAGCGTGCCAAATTGTTCTGCGATCGCCAGTGGCGCGTGATTCGGCAGCATAACGCCACCGGAACCCACACGGATTGTCGAAGTCGCGTTTGCAATGTAGCTGATCAAGACCGACGTCGCTGAGCATGCGACTCCGCGAATATTGTGGTGTTCCGCCAACCAGAATCGCTTGTAGCCCAGGGATTCTGCACGTTGGGCAAGCGCCCGCGCGTTGTGAAACGCTTCCTCAGCCGTCCCACGTTGTCGTAAGTGCGCCAAATCCAAAATGGAAACCGGAGTATCGGTGAGACGCGAACGATCTGGCATAGATTCCTCGATTGCCCCGCACGGAATTGAAACGGGCATTAAAGCGCCACAATGATTGGATGCCGGAATTCTCGGAGCGATGCGGATAAGGCTGCGGTGAGGAGCTACTGGAGGCGCGGGTGGGAATCGAACCCACGTATAAAGGTTTTGCAGACCTCTCCCTTACCACTTGGGTACCGCGCCTCAGACTGACAGTATATCGAAACCGTGCCGCACTTTCAGCCGGGAACCTGCGGGCGTGAGTTTAAGACCTTCTGACGCTGAGATTCAACTGCGATCCGGGGTTGCCGTTTTGCGAATGGCGGACTGAAGTCCGCCGTTACAAATCTAAAAGTCAGGTGAGATAGGGCCGCCTAAAAAGCAAAAGCAGGCGGCCGCTACCACGGCAAGGGCGAAAGCAAGTAAGGGCACCGGCCAAAGAGCCGGCGGGACGCCGGCGCTACTAAAGGCGACGTTCCCAGGTACTGCAAATTCCCCGTGAATTGTTAACGAATGTGCAGCTCGTAGGGCATGCGGGCTTGAATCGGGTCCATCTGGCTGAGGATGTGATTGATCATGGATTGCAGGGATTGCGATTCGCTCATGTTGTTGTCTTTCTCGCGCTCGAAAAATTGCTGGAAGAATGATTTCTCTTCGGGGTAGCGGACGATGTGCACGCTTTCGCCGGCGGGAATATTGGAGAGCTGCTTGGCGATTTCGATGGCGCGGTCGAGGCCGCCGAGCTCGTCCACCAGGCCGAGTTCTTTCGCTTGCGCGCCGGACCACACGCGACCTTTGCCGATTTTGTCCACGGCTTCGACGGACATTTTCCGGCCTTGCGCGACGCCCTTCGTGAAATCGGCATAGGTGTCGTTGAGCGATCTTTGAATGTAGGCGCGTTGCGCGGGGGTGAAATTCTGCTGCGCGGAAAACATCGTGGCGTTGTCGCTGGTTGCTACGTAATCGGTGCTCATGCCGAGCAGAGCGTAGAGTCCGGATACGTTGAATTTTCCGATGATCACGCCGATGGAGCCAGTGATGGTGCCGGGATCAGCGACGATTTTGCGGGCAGGAGAGGCGATCCAATACCCGCCGGAAGCTGCGACGTCTGACATGGAAACGACGACGGGTTTCACTTGATTGGCGAGTTCCACTTCGCGGCGAATCACCTCGCTGCCAACCACCGAGCCGCCGCCGGAATCCACGCGCAGCACGATGGCTTTGATGCTGTAATCGGTGCGCGCTGCGCGAATGTCCGCTGCCACGGAATCGCCGCCCATCACCGAACCGCCTCCGGGCGTGCTGCTGGAATCTCCGGAGACGATCAGGCCGGTCGCGTGCACGACGGCAATCTTGGAACCGCCTTCATTCGAGATCGAAGAGCGATAACGATTCAGCGAAATGGGATTCCACCCGCGGTGGCCATCCTTGAAGTAACCTTGGAGTTGGTCCCAGTAGCCCAGGCGGTCGACAATTTTGTTGGTGACGGCGTCGCTGGAAGAAAACGGGCCGCGATTTAGCAGCGCTTCAAATTGTGCGCGATCCATTTCGCGGGCTTTCGAAGCGCCGTCCAAATATTGCTCGTAGATGCTGTGCAGCAGGCCTTCGACCTCTTCCTTGTGCGCGGGCGTAAACTGTTTTTCGGTGAAAGTGTTGCCGGCGGTTTTATATTCGGCGATGTGATAGAACTCCGGGACGATTTTCAATTTGTCGAGCGTGCCACGGAAGAAGAGCGCTTCAGCCATCATGCCGCGAATGCTAACGGGCGCGGTGGGAACCAGCCAGATTTGCTGGCAGGCGGAGGCGAGATAATATTCGGGGTTGCCGATTCCGTCGTAACCGAGATAGCAGATGCTGGGCTTGCCGCTTTTGCGAAAGGCGAGCAGGTGGCTGCGAATTTCATCGAGCTTACCCCAGCCAGTCTCCAGCGGCGCGATGCGCACGACGAGGCCGGTGATGTGCGAATCTTTGGCTGCGGCGTCGATGGCGTCCACGTAATCGTGCAGCACCGGAACCGTGGTGCCGTTGAAGGCGCTGAAAATATCCGGAGTGCGCTGTTCTTCGATTTGGCCCGCGGCGTCAATCACCAGGACGGCGTTTGAGGGCAAGATCAGCTTGCTAGGCTTCATCGCCGCAAAAAACAGCACGACGAGAAAGACCGCTAGAACGATGATGATGATGGCACGGCGCTGGCCCCAGGTCATTGGTATTCACCTCGCAGAGGATTATTGCGCGGGAAATTGAGAATAAACAAGGTAGCACCGGAGAGGGGAAAACTCCACTTGAGGGAGAGGCATGCAGCGGACTGTTCTTCGTGGAACGGCGGGCGGAAATGCGCGATGAAAAACCTGGGCGGAGGTTATGCTAGCGGCGAAGAGGCCGAGCGACTATGAGCAACGGCGAATGAAGAAATCTAGAGCTTGGGTGGGCGTGATTGCTTTGGTGGCGATGAGCGCATATCTGGCGACGGGATTGCGTTACGCGTCATACGCGCCGCAGCGGTCGGATCGTTATATATGGGGTGTTTATCACGTTCATTCGACGATGTCGGACGGGTTGCAATCGCCGGAAGAAATCGCGGAGCAGGCGCGAGCGACGGGGACCGCTCTGGTTCTTCTTACGGACCACGGCCGGCCGAACTTGGCGTCGTCAAACTTTCGAAAAGTTATTGCTGGCGTCACGATTGTGGGTGGGTCGGAAGCGAGTTTGCCGGATGGACACCTGACTTTCTTTGGCGCGAAGGAGGCGCCGGGATTTCGTTTGTCGTCGTTTCCGCCAGAGGCGATGGACGACGCGCGAGGGTGGGGCGCGTTTCCGGTGCTGGCTTATCCGGACGATCCGGATTTTGGATGGCGTTACTGGGATAACAGTTTGCGGCCGGGCGGGATCGAAGTGCTGAATTTATTTACGAGTTTGCGCGGTACGTCTTGGGGCGGGCGGTTGCGCCTGGGGATGTACTATCCATTTTCGCATTACTATTTTTTGAAAAGCATCGCGATCCCGGCGGAGTCGCTGTCGCATTGGGATGATTTTCTGCAGCGAGGCAAGATATGGGGATTCGAGGCTTCGGACGCGCACGGCGGTTTTCGCGTTGGGTCGTGGCTGGCGATGAAGGTGCCGTCTTACGCGGATACTTTCTCGTTTGTGGGGATGGGTATTTCGAGGCGGTACGAGGCGGATCCGGAAGCTGCGGTGCGCAGAGGAGATTTTTTCAATTGCATACGCGGCGCGGGCGAGCCGGAGCGATTTGAGTTTTCGGCACATCATGGATTGCAGGATTTTCCGAGCGGTGGCGACGCACCGGTGAATTCCAGCTTGCATGTTGCCGTGCAGATGATGAGTTGGGCGGTGCGCGTCGTTTTGAAGAAGGATGGGGTGGCGGTGCGCGAGATCGTGGGGGATCATTTGGATTTGGAAGACGCTGCGGCTGGAGTCTATCGCGTGGAGGTGTTTTTGGTAGGGCACCCTTTGTTGCGCCCTGATGTGCCGTGGATTCTTTCGAATCCGATTTTTGTGGGGACAGGGCGCGAGGCTATGCCGACGCGGCGTTTCACGACGATCCGTGCGCAGCTCGCGCCGCGAGCCGAGTGGTACAAACGCTAGAGATTTAACACAGAGGGCACCGAGAAAAATCTGAGAAAGATGCATTCAACAGTTGATCGTTGAAAGTCAAGAGTCAAAAGCAAAAGCGAACGGCAACGGCTTTTGCCGCGGAGACGCAGAGGCGCAGAGAAAAGCGGAAGAGGCGCCGAACATTTTGCGGGTGCCGCGATTGGATGCTCCGCTGGCACGCTCTGGCCCCGATTAGCCCTTTGAAATGCGTGCAAAGGGTGGGTCTGCTATAATTCCTTACTCACATTATGGATTTCGACCACCTGACAACCTTTCTGGAGATTTCCAAGCTGGGCAGCTTTTCGCGCGCGGGGCAGAAACTGTTCCGTTCACAGCCGGCGGTGAGCGCGCAGATCCGGCAGCTTGAACAGGAGTACGGGCAAAAGCTGTTCGATCGCGTCGGCAAGACGGTGAAATTGACGGCGGCGGGCGAAGCGCTGATTGTGTACGCGAACCGGCTGCTGAATTTGAAGGAAGAATCGCTGCGCGCTGTGTCCGATCTGTCGAGTTCACCGCGCGGCACTCTGCAGGTGGGCGCGAATGAAGCGACGTGCCTGTACGTGCTGCCGGATATATTTGCCGCGTATCACCGGCAATTCCCCGGAGTGCAGATCAGCATTTACCGGAATTTCAGCCGCAAGGTGATTGAGAAAATCGAAGATGGCAGCGTGGACGTGGGGATCGTCACGCTGCCGGTGAAATCGCCGAGCCTGAAAATCCATTCGATCTTCCGTGACAGGCTGATGCTGATGGTAAGCGCGAGCAATCCGCTGGCGCGCGCGAAAGGAGTGACGCTGAGCGAAATTGCGGACCAACCGCAGATTCTGCCAAAGACGGGCTACACGCGGCAACTTTTCGACAAACTTTTCCGCCCGTATCGCCCGAAATTGCGGATCACCATGGAGCTGGCGAGCGTGGGGATGATCAAGCGCTTTGTGGCTGCGGGGCTGGGAGTTTCGATCATTAGCGAAAGTTTTGCCAAGGACGAAGTGCGGTCGGGCGAAGCGAAACTCGTTCCCATCACGGACGTGCAACTCACTCGAGAACTGGGGCTGGTTTACCGGCGCGACCGGACTTTGCCGCGAGCAGCGGCGGCATTTGTGACGTTGCTGCGCCAGCAGACTCTTGGGCTGGATGCCGTGCACGCTTCCAGCAAGCGCTAATGATTTGCGCTTTGCACCTCATCGCATAGCCCGCGCGCGACTTACATCGCAAGCCCTTCCACAGTTTCCGGCATCCAATACCTTGTCAGACGCGTACCATATGTGTAGGGAAGTGCATACGCGGGGAACACTATGCTGGTCAAGAAAGCGCCGGATCTCACATATAAGGATGTGACGCCCAAGAGCCTCTACATGGGACGGCGCAATTTTCTATTTGGCGTGGCCGCGGCCTATGGCGCGGTGGTGGGCTACAAGAAATTGACGCGATTGTTGGAGGGTCCGGCGACCGGTTCAATGCCGGTGAAGCTGACGGGCGTGACGAAATGGCCTGGCAGCACCACGGAGAAGGAAACATCGCTGGAAGATGTGACGCACTACAATAACTTTTACGAATTCGGAACGAGCAAGACGGATCCCGCCGCGAATGCTCGAAATTTTGTGACCACGCCGTGGAGTATTTCCGTCGAAGGGGAAGTGAAGAATAAGCGCAAGTATTCGATGGACGAAATTATGAGACTTGCGCCGCTGGAGGAACGGATTTACCGGCACCGCTGCGTGGAAGGGTGGTCCATCGTAGTTCCTTGGATCGGGTATTCTCTCAACGCGCTCGTGAAATTGGCGGAGCCGACGTCCAAGGCGAAATTTGTGGCGTTTGAAAGCTATTACGACCCGAAACAAATGCCCGAAGGCGGATCTGCAGGAATTGAGCTGCCTTATGTGGAAGGATTGCGCTTGGATGAAGCGATGAATCCCTTGACGCTCCTCACCGTGGGAATGTACGACGAGACTTTGCCGAACCAGGACGGCGCGCCGGTGCGCCTGGTGATTCCCTGGAAATACGGTTTCAAGAGCATTAAGTCGCTGGTCCGGATTCGCTTCGTAAAAGATCAGCCGCCGACCACCTGGAATATTTCGAATGCGCACGAGTATGGTTTTTACTCGAATGTGAATCCCAGCGTGGATCATCCGCGCTGGTCGCAAGCTACCGAGCGCCGCTTGGGAGAGTTCCGGCGGCGGCCTACGCTGATGTTCAATGGTTACGGCGATCAGGTTGCGAGCATGTACGCCGGCATGGACCTGAAGAAATACTATTGAGCGTGAACTTCTGGTGAATTACATCCTTACTAGTAAATGGACCAAGGTCGTGGTGTTTCTCGTGTGCCTGATTCCTCTCGGGCAGTTGCTGTGGCGCGCGTTTCACAATGGCCTGGCGGGATTTCCAGACAACATGGATTTCGGCGCGAACCCCATCGAATTCATCACGCACGCGACGGGAGATTGGACGCTGCGCTTTCTGGTGATCACGTTGGCGATTACGCCGCTGCGCAAAATTCTGCGGCAGCCGCAGTTGATTCGTTTCCGGCGGATGCTGGGACTTTTCGCGTTTTTTTATGGCTGCTTGCATTTCGGCACTTGGATCGGACTCGATAAATTTTTCGCGTGGTCGGAGATGTGGAAGGACGTGCAGAAGCGGCGGTTCATTACCGTGGGATTTGCCGCGTTCGTGCTGATGATTCCGCTGGCGGTGACTTCGACGGCGGGGATGATCCGGAGGCTGGGCGGAAGGCGCTGGCAAATGTTGCATCGCGCGATTTATGTGAGCGCGGTTCTGGGCGTGATTCATTATTACTGGCTGGTGAAGTCGGATGTCCGCAAGCCATTGCTGTACGCGATGATCGTGGGAATTCTGCTCGCGTATCGGTTGGGAATGTGGATTTATGGGCGCGGGCAGAAGACTGGCGCCGGCGGCGTTCGACCCGAGCTTTCGACAGCCGAAACGGCCTAAAAGTGAGCCGTCGGTAGCCAGTTGACAGGTCAATTCGGCTCGGAAGCCTTTTTCTGATATTCATGCCCTCCTTTTATACAGGGAAGCACGGATTGTTCGAGCTTTGCCCCCAACCCATACTTGCGGCCGGATAAAGCCATGAAAATGCGGTGCTTGCCTGGAAGGATGACGAACGGTCCGGAAACTCGTCACCACACAGTGCGCTGAATTGGGCCGGGACTGGATGCGTGGAAGTGGCCGGCCAGCGGGGCCAGTGTTCCGAAACTGCACTGTAGGTCAGGTGTTTCGGTTGGGTGGGCGCGGTAACATTCGTGCAAGCGGTTTTCTGAGGTAAAGAATGCGGCGAGTCGCCTGTTCGACGGCAGTTTGGTACCTGCGGTGCGGTTCAGGTCGCTTTCATGCACGAAACTTGCGGAGAATCATCGAGGTCTGCTACTTGAGAAATGCCAAGAGTTTACCTCTGTGCGGGTTGCTGATCGCGATGAGCACTTTCCTGTTCGCCTGCGGATATGCCGGCACTCCTCCAGGTTACCACCCTCCTCCCAGTGGCAATGCGCCGACGATCACGCGGCAGCCCGCGAGCGTTACGGTTACCGCAGGGCAATCGGCGACGTTTTCAGTGGCGGCGACTGGAACTGCACCCCTGAATTATCAGTGGTACGTGAATTCCGCGGCGGCAGGATCCAATTCTAGCAGCTTCACGATCGCAGCGGCCACGGCCGGTCAGACTGGTGCACAAATTTATGTCACGGTGACGGACGCGGTGGGGTCGGCGACGAGTGCGACCGTGACTTTGACTGTCGATGCGGCCGCGACTATGCCAACAATCACGCAGCAGCCTGCGAGTGTTACGGTTACGGCAGGACAGCCGGCGGCATTTTCGGTGACGGCGATGGGAACCGCGCCATTGACTTATCAATGGTTCATGAATGGCACGGCAGCCGGAACGAATTCGAACACTTTCTCGATCGCGCAGACGACTACGGCGCAGAGCGGCGCGCAGATTTACGTGAAGGTAACCAACACAGCTGGCAGCGCCGCGAGCAACACCGTGACGCTGATGGTGAATCCGCCTGCGCCAACGGCCCCGTCGATCACCCAGCAGCCTGCGAATGCGACCGTGACGGCGGGACAACCGGCGACGTTCACGGTGACGGCGACGGGCACAGCGCCGTTGGCCTATCAGTGGTTCTTGAACGGATCCGCGGCGGGAACGAATTCAAACACCTACTCGATTTCGCAAACCACGCTGGCGCAAACCGGTGCGCAGATTTATGTGACGGTCACCAACGCGGTGAACACCGTGACCAGCCAGACCGTGACGCTGACTGTGAATGCGGTGCAGACCAGCACTGTGAACGTACTGACGTATCACAACGATGTGGCGCGCACGGGGCAGAATCTGAACGAGAGCACCTTGACGACGGCGAATGTGAAGTCTGCGAATTTCGGGCTGGTGGGGAATTTGTCGGTGGATGGAGGGGTGGATGCAGAACCGTTGTACGTGTCGAATCTCTCAGTGGTCGGCGGCGTGCACAACGTCGCTTATGTTGTCACCGAAAACGATTCCGTTTACGCGTTTGATGCAGATACGTTCGCGCAGTTGTGGCACGTCTCTGTGTTGGGCGCGAACGAAACCGCGAGCGACAATCGCGGATGCGGGCAGGTTTCGCCGATCATCGGGATTACTTCGACGCCGGTGATTGACCTCAACGCCGGCACGCACGGCGAGATTTTCCTGGTGGCGATGTCACTGGATAACAGCGGGAACTATCACCAGCGGCTGCACGCGCTGGACCTTACCACCGGCGCGGAAACCAGCGGCAGCCCAACGACCATTCAGGCGACTTTTCCGACGACGAGTGGCACGACGACATTCGATCCCAAGCAATATAAGGAACGCGCCGCACTGTTGCTGTTGAATGGCGTGATTTATACCACTTGGGCGTCACATTGCGACGCTGGACCGTACACCGGTTGGATCATGGGCTACAACGAAACGACTTTGCAGCAATCCAGCGTGCTGGACGTGATCCCCAATGGTGGCGACGGCGCAATATGGATGGCGGGCGACGGTCCTGCAGCGGATTCTTCCGGCAACATTTACTTTCTTGATGCCAACGGAACATTTGACGACACGCTGAACAGCAACGGATTTCCCGAGCACGGCGATTATGGCAATGCGTTCGTCAAAGTTTCAACGGCGGGCAATAACTTGAGCGTGGCGGACTATTTCACGATGTTCAATACCGATGCGGAATCGGATTCGGACGAAGACTTGGGGTCTGGCGGAGAAATGCTGCTGCCGGACGTTCAGGATGCGCAGCAGAATACCTGGCATCTGGCGCTTGGCGCGGGCAAGGATGGGCACATCTACGTGGTGAATCGCGATCTGATGGGCAAATTCAATACCAGCAACGACAGCGCGATTCATCAAGAGATTGATACGAACGGATTGAGTGGCGGCGTATTTGCCACGCCGGCTTATTTCAATAACGTAGTGTATTACGGCGCGGTAGGCGACCACCTGCGGGCGTTTTCGATTGCGAACGCGAAGCTGACGACGCCGGCGAGTTCGTTGAGTGCGACCAGCTTCGGATATCCGGGAACGACGCCGAGCATTTCGGCGAACGGGTCGTCGGCGGGAATTGTGTGGGCGGTGGAGAACAACGGCAGCGGAGGCACGTTGCACGCTTACGACGCGACGAACCTGGCGACGGAGTTGTACAACAGCAATCAGGCCGCGAATAGCCGGGATCATTTCGCGGACAATAAATTTATTACGCCGATGATTGCGAACGGAAAAGTTTATGTGGGGACGCCGAACAGCGTCGCGGTGTTCGGATTGCTGCCGTAGTCCGACACCTAGAAATGCGCGGCTTCAGCGGCTAAAGCCCCACTCGTGTCGAGCCTAGCGGTGGAGCTAAAGCCCCGCCCTTCCACCCAACCAGTTCTCAGGCACTAAACCCTCTACTGCTTTAAGGCCTTCTCAATTGCGGCGATTACTTCGGGCGAGTCTGGAGTGACGTCTGGCTCGAAGCGCTTCACGACGTTTCCGTTGCGATCCACCAGAAACTTTGTGAAATTCCATTTGATTTCGCCGGCGACGGCGGGATTGGCCTGCGTGGTGAGATAGCTGTAGAGCGGAGTCTCGTCGTCACCCTTCGCGGAGACTTTCGCGTACATCGGGAACGTGACGCTGTACTTCGTCTGGCAGAAAGTTTTGATTTCCTGATTGGTGCCCGGTTCCTGTCTGCCGAAATTATTTGCCGGGAACCCGAGGATCACGAAGCCCTGATCCTTGTATCTATCGTACGTGGATTCGAGGGCGCTGTATTGTGGAGTGAAGCCGCAGCGGCTGGCGACGTTTACGACCAGCACCACTTTGCCTTTGAAATTCGCGAGCGGCAGAGGCTTGCCGTCAATCGAAGGAAGCGTGAATTCGTAAATGCTCGAAGCTGCAAAGAGAGATGCGCTCATCAGCAGGGCCACCAGTCCTATAAAGTAGGCGCAGGAAATTCCACTACGCGAAATCCGCATCGTTTCTCCTCGGGGGCTACGGTCCCTGCATTGCAATACGCGTAGCAGGACACCGCAGCGGAGCTTGGCTCGCAATTCTGGCGAAATGTGAATCTGCGCGGTGGGGTTGGCGCGTCGCGACACGCTGTCAACTATTCTTCGTCGGGATGGACGCCAGGTTCGTCGTTCATTTCTCCGGCTGCGAGACGGCGGATGCACAATCGCTTTCCGTCGGCGCTACATTGATACACCTGATAGGCGGGTAGATCTTCGGGTTGAACTTCGTAGTAACCGTCTTCCATGTTTATTGCGGAATCGAAGCTGTACATTGCGTAGCGGTTGCCGGGGTTTGCACGGACACGGAATTGCGCGGACGCGGGTTCGTAATTGCCATAGCTGAAGCAGTGGCCGATGCAGGCACGATCGGCGATGTGTTGCACCAGGATGCGCGAGTTAGGGAAGGGTGGTTTGATGGTGGCGAGGATGCGCGAATTCCGCGGCACGGTGCGCACGAGTTGCTCGACCTGCGCCTCCATGCGATTGATCGTGGCGATGTCCTGGTACAAAAACGTGAAAAAGACTGCCGCAATGACGCTGCTTGCAAGCAAATGCCAGCGGCGTGGCCGCAGCGCGCCCAGTAAGCAGCAGAGTAGCGCGGCGGAAACGGAGGTGAGTCGTTCGGTCAGGAGCGCAAGGGCGGACGGTTGATATGGAAAGCGAATGCCGTCGGGCAGCAGGATCACTGCCAGGCAGACGATGACGTAAAGTTGCACCGGCAACGCAAAATCAGGCCAGCGAATCTGCCCCCAGCGGCGGCGAAAGAAATTCACGGCCAGCGCGCAGAAAATAAAAACCAGCAGCGCGAATTCAGGGACTGCGTAGCGCGGACCGAAGAGCAGCAGCTGGTCCGAGCCGTTGAAAAAATAGAAGGGATCACCGCGCGCCTGCACAATATCGTGATGCCAGAAATAATAGCGCGCAGCCCAGAGCACCAGGCCGGCCGCGACCACCGGCAAAATCTGATAGCGCCGGGGAATCGCTTCGGCGATCGCAACATACGCAGACGCGGCGACCAACCACGCGAAGCCTAGAGGATGGGCGAGCATCGCAAAGGGCGCGAGTGCAAGGGCGATCCAGCGTTCCCATCCGCGGCCCCGCCAGAAGATCGCGATGCCGAAAAACGCGAGGCCCAGCGAAATATAGAAATTCAAGAAGCCCATTTCGAATGAATAGCCGTAGCTGAACATGGCGATCACGGGGCAGAGCAGCCAGGGCGCCCGTCTGGCGGCGGCGCAAACGAAGGTGAATGTGCCCCAGAAGAAAATCAGCACAGCGAGTGACACGGCAATTTTTTCGGCGATCTGCAAGGAGAAGTAATGGCCAAGGCCGCCGAGGAGGAAATCGAAGAGCGCGTTGTTCCAGCGCGGCGCGAGCCACAGGCCGGGCGCGTAACCGTGCCGGATCAGTTGCGCGAGCCATGCATTGTAGAGGTGGCTGCCCAGATCACCTGCGGCGATGGTGCGGTGCCAGAAAACGGGCGCGAGAACTGCGGCGGAAATCAGCAGAAAACGCCAGACGTGTTGGCGCACGAACGCGACGGACTGCGCGAGGACGGGTGCGGGCGGCTCGGTCTGGGGAACGCTTTCCACGATTACGTCATCAGCGAGGTTGGACGGGTTCGCACGGTTGTGCTGCGTCAAGAAAAGCGCCTCGGCGAGTGCGAAGGTCTGCGCTGCATCGCTGCAAACATATCATGAGACGAGTTGAGTGAGACGGCGCATCGCGGCGAACGCGACGGCTGCGTTGCTGGGGGATAGCGTCGCCACGATCGGTTCGTTGGGCGCGCAACAGCTTTGTCGCCGCAGCGCGGCGAGTAGTGATATAAGGATGCCGGAGCGGCGCGACAACGGGCAACTCGAGACTACGACGCGTAGGAGGGTAGCGATGAGCGATCCGAATATATCGGACATTGCGAAGAAAGCGGTGGGCTGGTCTATTTTTGTGAGCGTGCTGATGATTGTGGTGGGAATTCTGGCGATCGTCATGCCGTATGAGGCTGGTCTCGCCGCAAATATCTTCGTCGCCTGGATGCTGATATTCGCGGCGGTGGCGCATTTTGTTTTTGCCTGGTACACGCGGCGCACCGGAAGCGTTCTGCTGAAAGTCTTGCTGGGGATTTTGTATTTGTGCGTGGCGATTTATCTGCTGGACCATCCGGCGCGCGGGCTAGCCACTTTGACGCTGGCATTGGCGTTTTATCTGTTGATCGAGGGAGTTTTTGAGATTGTGCTGTTCTTTCAGCACCGTCCCGCGGCTGGCTCGGGCTGGTTCCTGGTGGATGGCATCGTGACGCTGGTGCTGGGCGGAATGATTTGGGCGACGTGGCCTTCGAGCACGGAATGGGTGCTGGGCACTTTAGTGGGGATCAGCATTTTCTTCAGCGGCGTGACCCGATTGATGATTTCGCTGGCGGCGCGTCGGGTGGTTACGAAGGTCGCGTAGCGGAGGTCTTTAGACCGCCAGCAATCCGTAACGCATTACCTTTCCATGCCGTAACACCGAAGGCGCACTGAAGCGCGCCGCCAGAACTGCTTTGCGCAAACCGCAAGGCGCATCTTCAATTTTCGGTTATTGCATTCCGTGAAAACTACGCTTCTTGGTCGTCTTTCTTTGGTGCGTAGGGATATTTCGGGGGTTTCTGCATGTGGGAAGTGCGGTAGGCGTCGAGTTCGGCGTCTGTCAAATTGAAGTGCGTCTTCGCCGGGTGATTTTCTGTCGCGGCTAGTTCCAGGTGCAGGCGGTGCGAGCAGATGTCCGGCGCATCCTGGAAACGGACGCGGCGCGTGTCGAACGCTTCGTTGGGAATGGTCAGCGTAAATTCGCGCGGTTCGGTCGCGGTCTCGCGAACGGTGAAAGTATATTCACGGCCCTGAGGCTTGGCTTCGAAACCGACGAACTGCACGATGACGCTGTTATTGTTGTTGCTCATTTTCCGGCAGCCGCAACGGCCAACGGGGCCAAAACTTTCTTGACTCGCTTGGCGCGCTTGCGCTTGGGCGGCGTGCCTTCGGCAATTTCGACCACCATGATGCTGGTGACGAACTTCTTCATGCCGTGCAGGTCGAAGTCAATCGAAGTGCGGTCGTTATCGGATTCGGTGATTACGCCAAGGCCGTATTGGAAATGCTTGATGTACTGCCCTTCGGGAAGTGCTTTCAACGAGGCTCCTAAGACCGATGGTGCGTGTGCGAAAAAAAAGGGCGAACCGGCTAAAGCCGGCTCGCCCCTCTTCGACTAGAGGCTGGTGACGTTCGCTGCCTGCAGACCCTTCGGTCCACGGGTAACTTCGAACTCAACCGCTTGCCCTTCGTTCAGCGACTTATAACCTTCCGCCTGAATGGCCGAAAAGTGGACGAAAACGTCCTCGCCGGACTGGCGCTGGATGAATCCGAAGCCCTTGCTGGCATTGAACCACTTTACTGTTCCTTGTTCTCTCACTGATTTACTTCCTTCTTTTTAAGCTATTTGTTTGCTTCTCGACCGCCTCCAGCCGTAAAGCGAAAGAGGCTGCAAGTGTGAACTTGCAGCCCCTTCAATCGAATCTAAAGGTGTTACAAGAGCAACAAACGCAGCACAAACATAGCATGGTTTGGCGCTGCACCCTAACGAATTCGTAGAGCGCGGATTGGCTGTCGGCGCGCTAAAGCTTCGTACGGTGTTGCACTGTGCCGCGCACTTGCTTCGAAGGTTTGATGCGCGACGAGTCCCGGCGGGCGAAATCAACATCCGATTGTTGCACCGGGCGGACGGGGAGTATGATGTGCGAACCCTAACCTAGTATTGAGCCGGCCGTCGGGCCGTCCCAGGTCCAACCCTCGGCCCTAGTTTTTTTCAGAACGCACTTTTTGGAGGTTTGCCATGAAGAAAAGGCCCCTCATGATTGTCGGCAGCATCGTAGTGGTGTTGTTCTTGATCCTTCTCGCGTTACCGCTTTTCATCAACGCAAACCAATTCAAGCCGACGCTGCAAACCGAACTGGGTGGCGCGCTGGGGCGTTCCGTGGGGATCGGCGATATCAGCCTTTCGATTCTCTCGGGAGGCGTGACGGTTTCGGATGTTTCCATCGGAGACGATCCGGCGTTCAGCAAGTCGCCGTTCTTGACGGCGAAATCTGTGAGTGTCGGAGTCGAGCTACTGCCGCTGATTTTTTCGAAGAAGCTTGAAGTGCGTTCGCTCACGGTGAAGGATCCGGAAGTGAATCTGATTCACGCGGCGAATGGGACGTGGAATTATTCGAGTCTGGGCGGAAGCGCGAGCACTGCGAAAAATTCGCCGAAGAGTTCGGAGCCGAGCTCGGGCGGTGCCGGGTCGTTGAGCGTTGGGAAAATCAGCATCGAGAACGGAAAGATCATCGTTAGTGGGGCGGGATCCAGCGCGAAGCCGAGCATCTACCAAAACGTTAACCTGGAAGCGTCTGATCTCTCCTACACCTCGCAATTCCCATTCAAGTTGACGGCCACCGGCCCCGGAAACGCTGCGATAAAAGTGGAAGGCAAAGCGGGGCCGATCGATGCGGCGGATGCGTCGCTGACGCCGCTGGACGCAGCGGTGGAAGTGGAGCACCTGGACCTGGCGAACACCGGCTTTACCGATGCGTCTTCTGGAATTGCGGGCGTGATGGACTTCAAGGGAACGTTGAGTTCCGACGGCAAGCAGATGAATGCGAAAGGCACGGTGAAAGCGAACAAGCTGAAATTGTCCGCGACGGGCGCGCCTTCTTCTGTTCCGCTGAATATTGATTACGCGACGACGTACGATCTGAAAAGCCGTTCGGGTAATCTGAATCAGGGCGACATTCACATCGGCAGCGCGCTGGCGCGTTTGAACGGAGCATACAATGTCGCCCCGGAACCGGCCAAATTGGATATGCGATTGAACGGCCAATCCATGCCGGTAAGTGACTTGGAAGGATTTCTTCCGGCGGTGGGAGTGGTGGTGCCGCCGGGATCGAAGCTGCAGGGCGGATCGCTTACCATGAATCTGAACGTAAGCGGGCCGACGGACAAGTTGGTGATTTCCGGGCCAGTCAATTTGTCGAATGGCAAGCTGGCAGGATTCAGCGTGAAATCGAAACTGGGGCCGCTGGGGTCTATTCCCGGGCTTGGCGGCGGAGGCAGCGGCGGTGGTGGATCGGACACGGATATTCAGACGTTGAGCGCGAACGTGCGCAACGATCCATCGGGAACCAAGATCGATAATTTGAATCTGGTGATGCCGTCGCTGGGGACGATCACGGGAAATGGCACGGTTAGCTCGGCGGGACAGCTCAATTTTAAATTGGTTGCGAATCTGGCAGGCGCCGCGGGCGCGCTCACCAGCGTGGCAGGTGCGGCCGGCGGCGGAATTACCGGTGGGCTTACCTCATTGACCGGCGGGGGAGGGGGCAAGAGCGGGGGCAACGGTATTCCGTTCACCGTGACGGGCACGACGTCGAATCCACAGGTAATCCCGGACATGAGCGGCGTGGCCAAGAATGCGATCACGAATGGCGTGGTTGGAGGAAACCCAGCGAGCAAGGCGAATATCGCGACGGGATTGGCTGGCGGGCTGCTGGGAAAAAAGAAACCACAGTAGCGGTTTTTTTTGCCGCCTGCAGTTTTTGAGAACGGTGCGAGGCGGAGTGCGGCGTCTCACAGCGGTGGCTTAGTGCAGCGAATTTCCCGAACTGGTTCCCGACAACGTGGCTTCGGCGTCGCTAAGCAAAGTTCGCAGCGCGCACAGTACGAATCGGATCAGGATCGCAATTGCGCACAACGCTAGCAGGACAATCGCGGAGGCCATGTATGGATGCCGCGTGACGATCCACATCAGAACTACCACCAGCGCGTCTTCGGCTGTACTTAACGCGAAATTCGAGAAGGGCTCGGGCGAATGTATGATGGCTGCGCGCGCGGCCGTCTTCCCACCATGCGCCGCGAGGGCAATCAATCCGCCCGCAAAGGTGGCGGCGATTTGTTCCCACTGTGGCAATTGCGACGTTGCGGCGTAAGCCAGATAGGCCGCGACCGGAACGCGCACGAACGTATGCGCTGCATTCCACAGCAGATCGAAAACCGGAATTTTATCCCCTACGAATTCCAGCACGAACAGCACAGCGCAAACCGCGATGATTTTCCAATCTTGCAGCAGGTGCAACGCGGTCGGCAGCGCTAGTACGTTGAAGCGCGCGAGCAGGCCGAGCATTCCGACGGTGGCGTACACGTTGAGGCCGGCGGAAAAGCTGACGACTACCAGGATCGCGGCCAGCTCGGTGCCGGTCGGTATTCGCGGGGATAGAGACGCCAGGATCATGGATTGGAGAAGCACGCCGCGCGGCGTACAGCGCAATATTTGCCGCGCGGTGGATTCTGCTCAGCTCGATGGCATCCAGCGCTTGCGCACGGGACTACTTGGCCGCCGGTTGCTTTGCGATCACCAGACTGCTGATCTTGTCGTAGGTGGCTTTGGGGACGATCTTCTTACGCAGCAGGTCGGTCTTGGCGTGGTACGGGCGGCCGTCAATGATTTTCTGGGCGTAGGCCTCGCCGATTCCCGGGAGGGCGTCGAGTTGCTCTTTGCTGGCTGAATTCAAATCCACCAGGCTGCCGGCGGCGGGCGCTTTGGACGCGGATTGCGCCGCAGCAGTATGGCTCCGCGGCAGAACTGGGGCGGACAGAATGAACAGCAGCGAAGCCGCGAGCAGCAAAAATGAAAGTCCGAATTTTCGCTTCATGAACGAGCTCCTTGTGCGGGTAATGATCACGGCAAAGCCGACGCGTGGTTCCGACGTCCGGGGCCGGCCACGCGCAGATGCTCGCCGCCGCATACAATAACACTGCGGCCAGTTCGATTCTATGGGTGCGTTGAGTATGACTCCTGCGGCGCGCCGGACTCTGTTCGTTCGCCTGCGGCAATGACGCGCTGCAAACTCTCGTGCGGCGTGCGTTGTCACCTCTTTAAAAAGTCAGTAAACAAATCCCCGACCCACGGGTTTTTAGCTACAATAGCGCTCGCTGCGGGGTGGTGATTCTTGTCGGACCGGGTCGGTAGCGCGTGTGGAGCAGGCGGAGCTTCCTCAAAATTTGCCGAAGTAAGCCGAGGGCGGCGCCGCGGTCTGGCGGGTGTGATGTTCGCCGTGGTGTTTAGCTCGGCCCTGGTGCCGCTGCTCGGGCAGCAGATTTCATCGCCCAGGCCGCGCGCTGTGGGTGAGCTCGGTCCCGCTGAACCGGTGCGCCAACGCGCCGAGTGGTTTTTTCGGCAGCGCGCTTCCGCGAACGGGCATATTCCGAACGGTCTCTTGTTGCAGGCCTTCGCGCGAAGCGAGGAAATGGAAAGCAGCGGCGGGACTTTCGTTGAGCGTTTCGCCGCGCCTAAGTCAGGCCTTTCGCCTTCACTGACACTCTGGACGCCGCTGGGCCCGCAGCCCACCGCGAACACGCCATTGTACGGAAATGTATCCGGTCGCGTGACCGCGCTGGCCGTGGATCCCTGCGACGCGACGGGAAACACGGTCTACGCCGGAGGAGCGGACGGCGGCGTGTGGGTCAGTTTCAACGCACTCAGCGGCAATCCGGTTACCTGGCATCCGCTTACGGATAATGAGCCGTCGCTTTCCACCGGCGCGTTGGCGCTAGCCTCGAAGACGTGCCAAATGTTTAATGGCCACGCGCAGAGCAATCTGATTTTGGTGGGCACGGGCGAATCGAATTACGCGCACGACAGTTTGTATGGCGCGGGGGTGCTGCGCTCATCCAATGGCGGGCAGACCTGGACGCAGGATTCCACCTTTACGCGCAGCGCGTCGCAGGGTCTGGGCGCGAGCGGTCCTTACATTGCGGCGCTCGCCGTGCAGCCGCATCAGACGAATCCCGTGGTGCTGGCGGCGGTGCAGGGAACGGATTTCTCGGCGGGCGGACCGCTGCCGTCGGGAGTGTGGCGATCAACGGATGGCGGAAATACATGGAGCCGCGTGCAACCGGGCGGCGGCGCGAGCGGGCCGCCATTTAATCCGGCGACCGACGTGCGTTTTGATCCTGGAGATCCTTCGGGATTGACGGCTTATGCAGCGCTGGGCGATCCGAACGGCGACAGCGACGCGCAAGCAGCGTGCGCGAGCGCGCCTTGCAATGGCGTGTACGTTTCGCACGATGCGGGAGTCACGTGGAACCGGGCGGCGGGCCTCGACAGCGCTTCTGCACCGTCGCGGTACGGCACTATTTCACTGGCAATTGCTCCTGGAAGCTCTCCCGCGACTTCGATCTTGTATGTAGCGATCGCCGACGCCAGCACCAACTCCGATAATCTTCTCGGCGTGCTTTCCGGCACGGGAATTCAGCCTAACGGAACCGGTCCGGCATTCAGCACGATCTTCCCTAACGCTTCGAATTTGCCGGATTTCTGCGCGCCGCGGTGCTTTTACGATATGAAACTTGCGGTGGCTCCGGGCACCGCCGGGCAGACGATATTTGCCGGAGGTTCGGCGCAACCGTTCAACGGCCAAGTCGTAATCGGGCATTCTTCCCTGTATCGCTCACTCGACGGTGGAAATACCTGGGGCGATGTGAGCGCGGATGGAAGTGGAAACGGGACTTCGATCCACGTGGATGTTCACGCGCTGCATTTCGCGGTCGGATCGGGGGGACAGGCGCTGGCGATGTTTGCGGGGAACGATGGCGGGGTGTGGGCGTCTAAGGACGTGTTTAGTGCAGCGACGGTCCCCGGCGCTCAGGTCTGGGCCGATTTGAATACGAGTACTGGCAGCGCCGATTCGTCGCTGAATCTGACACAATTTTATCCGGGGATTTCGATTCATCCGGCGACCGACCAGATTATTTACGGAGGAACGTCCGGGAACGACGTGCAGCAATTCAGCGGCTCGCTAGTGGCGAGCGAAACCGAAGACTGTCCTTACGATGGAGGCTATACCGCGATTGATCCACAGACGCCGAGCACGATTTATGCGGCGTGCAGTTATCTGGCCGGACCCGGCACGCTGACCAAAAATATTCTGAATGGTGTTCCGGGCATGGATGGCATCAATTGGGCGGCGATTGACAACAGCGGAATTAATTTTTCGGACAATGCGGATTTTATTCCGCCGCTAGTGCTGGATATGAAGAGCAGCCAGAATTTATATTTTGGCACGTTTCGCTTGTATCAGACGGTGAATGGCGGGACGAGCTGGACCGCGATTAGTTCAGACCTGACCAGCGATGGCAGCCAGAACTTCGTCACTACAATTACCGTGGCGCCGAGCAATTCGAATACGATTTACGTCGGAACCTCGGATGGGCGGATCTGGCAGTCGGCGCAGGCGCTCGGTGGCGCGACGGATCTTCACATGGTGAACCAGAGCAATCAGCCGGGGCGCAGCGTCACGGCCATCGTAGTGGATTCGGCTAATCCGAAGGCGGCGTTCGCAGCGTACTCCGGTTTTTCTTGTCCTGGCGTAAATGGATGCGACGGGCTGGGGCACGTTTTTTATACTAATAATTCCGGGGCTTCCTGGCTGCGGGTAGATGGCAACCTGCCGGACGTTCCGGTGAACGACATTGTGATAGATCCCAGTGACGCGACGGACAACACGATTTACGTCGCCACGGATTCTGGGGTTTACGCGAGCGCGAATGGTACCGCAGGAGGCGCAACCGTCTGGAGCGTGCTGCAAACGGGCTTGCCGAATTCACAAGTGCTGGCGTTGCGTTTACGCAATACGTCGCGAACGCTGGTGGCGGGGACGCACGGGCGCGGTTTGTGGAGTCTGCTGCTGCCAAATCTCCCGGGCTACGCGTTGACGGAGCTGAGCCCGGTGTCGGCCAACGTGGGTTCGGGGTCGTTTCAGCTAACGGCCACCGGCGATGGGTTCACAGCGCAATCCGTGATCGATTTCAATGGAGCCGCGCTGCCCACTGCTTTCGTCAGTTCGACAAGTTTGACGGCGACGGCGCCCGCGAGCGCGTTGAACTGCGGCGGGGGCGTGCCGGTGACGATCTCCGATCCAACGCAAGGCTCGACGAATACGCTTGCGTTCAGTTTGGTTGGCGCTGCTTGTGATTTTTCTTTTGGCGCGACGGTTCCGGCGAGCGAAACCGTCAGCGCCGGCGGCACGGCGAGCTACCAGTTGGCTTTGAATGCTGTCGGGAACGCGGGCAGTAGCGTACAGCTTTCCTGCAGCAAAGCGCCGGCCGGCTTCACTTGCAATTTTGCACCGAATCCGGTGACCACTGCAGCGACTGTGAGCAACGTGGCGCTGACGATTTCGATTCCGGCTGCTGCGAGCTTGCCCGTCGCACGATATACGCTTCCGCGGACGCTGAAGATTGGACCTGTGCAGTTCACCTTCGCTGCGATACTCGCGATCTTCATTTTGTTCGCTGCATCGAGAAAAATGCCGCGCGCGCGAACGACTTTTGTCTGGGCATCGGTTGTTGTAGTGCTGGGCCTAATGGCGGCTTGCGGAGGTGGTGGCGGCGGAGGAAGCGGCCCTATGCCGCAGACATACGAAATCACGATCAAGGAGTGGCGGGAAACTTCCAGCATTCAACTACGGTGCAACTCGTGGTAGATTAGC
>CAVWFO010000020.1:0-135369 GCA_963754275.1 uncultured Acidobacteriota bacterium | reverse complement strand
ACGATATATCTGGCTGTCTCCATCCAACAGAATCTCTTCCATCTTCTTTCGCGCCGTACCGCGAAACCAATCATCCACCACGTTCACGCCGAATCCTCTTTTTTTCCTCTTCAGGATTGTAGCCGGAAGAAACGCCTGGCAAACCTGGCGATGTAGCCACTTTCCTGAGCCATTGCGGACTTTCAAATTCGATGGCAGTCGTTCGGCATATTCCACGATCTCTTTATCCAGAAATGGCACGCGTACTTCGAGACTGTGAGCCATGGAAAGCTTGTCCGCGTACATGAGAAGCTCATCGGGAAGTGTCGATCGCAGTTCCAAGAACTGAAAGCCTCCGAGTTCATCCGTCTGATTCATGAGCGGCGCCAGATCTTCCCAGGCAGCGAGAATTTTGTCGCCCGGCGCAGGAGGAAGGATTCCGTCCTGAAACAGTCCGTCGATTTCGTTCTCCGGCAGGAGCGATAATACGTTCTGATACCTCTTCATCCGGTCCGGAACGTCCAGCGAATGTAGACCTCTTTTCAGCATTTCATTGCGCGGCAGCGCGGATATGACGGAGCCAACGGCGGAGCGCACCGGTCCCGGCAATCCTCCCCACAACGCGCCGTACCGCACTCCGATGTGGCGGCGGTAACCGCCGAATAATTCGTCGGGGCCCTGGCCAACCAACGCGACCTTGACGTCCTCCCGTGCCCGCTTACAGACAAAATACATCGGGACAATGGAGGAAGACGCAATGGGCTCTTCCAAGCTCGCGACTATATGCGGGAGGGCGTCCTCAAAGGTCTCTCTGTCCAGTATTACCGCCGTATGTTTTGAGCCAAAAATTGCTGCGGTTTCGGCCGCATCTTTCAACTCGTCGTCCGTGTAGCTCGAACCGTAGCCAACCGTATAGGTGTGCCAGGATTTCCCGTAAAGATTCATGAGGGCGAGCAGCAAGCCAGAATCAACGCCGCCGCTGAGCAAGAGCCCGAGCGGCACGTCGCTGAGCAGTTGTCGTTTCACAGATTGCTTGTAGAGTTCGAGCAGCTCTTCCCTGGCTTCGTCCACCGACTTCAATGGTGAAAACGGCTTGGGCTCATACTGATACCAGCGGCGCAGACTGTAGCTGCCGTTTTCGAAGACCAGCATGGTTCCCGGCGGCAAGTTTTCGAACGCCATTGAAAATCGTGAAAGGCGACGGCGTGTAGCGATACCGCAGGAAAAGATTCAACGAAACCGGATCGACTTCAGCTTTTTCGTTCGTCGCCGCGACTACAGCACGAATTTCCGAGCCGAAGGAGACACGGTCTCTATCAATCTTGTAATAGATTAGCTTGATTCCGAACGGATCCCGGGCCACAACCATCCGCTGTTTGTTCACATCCCAAATCGCCAGTCCGAACATCCCATTGAGGTGGTTAAGTACGTCGTCGCCCCACTGCTTGTACCCGTGGATAATGACTTCCGTGTCGGATTTGGTTCGGAATACGTGCCCCAGACTCTTCCAGCTCGCGCTTCAGCTCCGGAAAGTTGTAGATCTCGCCGTTGAAGATCACCCAAACGGATTCTTCCCGATCGGACATGGGCTGATGTCCGCCTGCAAGATCGATGATTGAAAGTCTGCGAAAGCCAAACCCAAGGGGCCCCGCGAGGTAGTAACCTTCGTCGTCTGGCCCACGATGGCTGATGCTCCTAGTCATCCGCTCTAAATCCTGGCGGAGCACCGGAGCCCGGCTTCCAAAGTTAAATTGTCCGCAAATCCCGCACATAAATTTGGCTAATTCCGTCCTACAGACTTAGATTCGGAGTTTTGAGCGTTCCGATACAGCAGGAAGCAAAGGCTGCGAAACAATTGCGACTGCGCCCAGCGATGCATCGGTACATCGTCCCAACCGAGAAGGAGCTGCCGGCTGCGAAAGGAGCCGTCGGCCTTGTGCCATCCTTCCAGATTTATGACCTTCGACATAATCTTGTCGAGAGCGGGAAACCGGCCTTCCAACAGAACTCCTACGTTGATGCACTCCGCATAATCATACAGTTCCCGCTTGTACACGGTCATTCGGGGCCGGCGCGAGAAGGGCTTGGGTAATCCTTGCTCATCAAACAGATTTTTGACGTAGTAATCGACGCCGCGTTCGATCGCCTTGGTACAGTGCGGATTTCCGGTAATGGCTTCGATCTTTGCAAGAGCTTTTAGAACAAAGCAGGTATGGAAGTGGTCGATAAAAAGGCGATCTTCGTCCGTCGAGTAAGGCCACGACCCGTCCGAATTTTGAGCTTCTAGAACAAACGCGAGATTCCTGTCCGCGATCTTGCGGTAGCTTTCGTCCGAGAAGTCAACGGAGGCCGCCGTCAGCAGAAATGCGCGGTATGCGCTCGCGTTTATGACGCCACTGGAATTTTCGGATCCAGGCTTGTAGTAAACGGAAGAAGCATGCGCAGAAGTTTCAACCTCGTTGTAGTCCAGAACTGCGTGCTGCGCGATCGATCGCATTATTTCCAGCCACTGCGGGTCTGTATCAATCTGATGGACCTCGCGAAAGGCTTCATACGCGTAAGGCACCGTGGTTATTAGCGGAGTCGCCTGCCACATCGTTCCGCGTTTAGTTTCCCAATTGAAAGGATATCCCCAGCAGTAGTGCTCAAAGCCGGCCGACCGGGTTTCCTTGAGAACTTCCAGAAAATGGACCGCTCGCTCGTAGTACTGCCGCTGTCCAAACGCGCGAGAAAGGAACGCAAAACCCATCGCGTAGTGCGCGTCGGCAATGGGGAATCTCTGCCGTTTCCAGAAGAGTTTGCGCGCCGATGGTAAAAAAGCCTCAGAGAAGATCATGGGAGAAACCGCAATCGTTCCCAAAAGCGGCTTCTTGTAATACAAGGACTTGGCAGCGCGCGCTAAATCACTCGCGAAAAAACTCTGGTGATCATAGGAAGTCTCGCCGAAGCGATCGAGCCACTTCGTAAAGCGGAGAACGTCTGCCTGCACTTGCGCAATTTGAGTTTCGTTCACGAAGCTGGCGTGTTCAACGAGCAAAGAAATACCTATTCCGGAAGAACTTTGAACTTATCAATCGGCTTAAACGTAAGAAGAGATTTCAGAATGACGGAGAGCTTTTGCATTTGTTCCTTACGATGAAACGCAATGAGCTGCTTGGAAACGGGTCTGTTCACCCGGCGCAGCATCGCCCACCCGTAACCCAACCCGAGAGCCAGTCCGTCCACAATATAAGGAGGTTTGGACAGGCGGTAAGTGACCCGAAATAACTCCCAGAGCGGATGACCGCCCAAGTAGTAATCCTTCTCTCCGTACGAAAAAGACGAGGCCAGTATGCCGCGCTCGGCGGTGCCCAAATGCCTGTAATGGAAAAATGACTTTTCGCGATAGGATCGTGTCGTCCAACCCATCATACGGGCTGTGGCGACCGCAATCCAATCAATGCCGCCGGCTTTATTCGCAAAATATCCGCCAATTTCCTCGAAGCATTGGCGCCGGAACACCTGGCACTGGCCGGAAACGTGGTTTTGTCCTTCAAAACTGCTGGTTTCCGAACTGTAACCGCCTTCCTCTCTGAAAATTGTCCCGGCGACGCCCAAACGAGGATCTTCTTTGAACCTATTCAAGAGAAACTCAAAATGATCCTCATCCAGCCCGACATCTGAATCCAAGTTGCCGATGATTTCGTATTGTACGCCCTTCAGCTTTTCCTGCCCGGCATTGAATGCATGAACTTTCGCGGCAAAATTCCGCTCTTTGCGTACCGGACGATTCACGACCTCAATCCAACTGTGGCTGGCGGCATACTTCTCTGCAATGCTCCCGGTCGCGTCCGTGGAACCGTCGTTCACGATCACCCATTTCACCGGCAGGACGGTCTGACGAATTACCGACTCGATCGTCTTCGCGATGAATGCTTCTTCGTTTCGAGCAGGGGTAACCAGAACATAAGGCGGGAGGGAAACCCGTTGATCCATTTTATCCTCACTCATAATTGCAACCGCCGCGCCGCGGAGATCGGCGCAGTCAATCGGCGCGTCTGCCGCTAACCTAGTTTATCCCTGAGGAAGCACAGTACGGTCTGCGCTTTGAATTTGTCCGCGTGCTGGTTAACCCCTGCGTGGCTGTTGCGCGTACACTTCTGACCGCTCCGCGGTCAGCGACTCGTCGTATACCTCTTCCGGCTCGTACACGACGACGTGGCTGCCGCGATTCGAAAACTTCATCGGTACGCAGAGCAGGTTCTTCAGCCGCATCCGCAATTCGTTACGGCGTTCCGGCGGCACGAAGAAAAGCATGAAACCGCCGCCACCCGCTCCGAGCAGCTTGCCTCCCAGCGCGCCGGCGCTGCGTCCTGCTTCATAGATCTCGTCGAGATTGGTGTTGGTAATTTTTTGCGTTAGAGTTCGCTTCAGCTGCCAGCTTTCGTGCAGCAAATGCCCAAATTCATGCAGCGAGCGGTTCGGGTTTGTGACGATGGCCTCGGCTTCGCCTACCATCTGATACATCAGGTCCAGTTCGCGCTTGCGCTGCGGTGTCGTTCTGATCTGCTCTTGCGCAATCTCCGAGGCCATCCGGGAAAATCCCGTGAAGTAGAGCGCGCAATGTTGCTGCAGCGCCGCCAATCGGTCCGGCGACGTCAGAACCGGCTTGACTTCGAAACTGCCGTCCACATTGAAGTTGATGCGATTGAAGCCTCCATAGGCGGCGCTAATCTGGTCTTGTGAGCCTACCGCCTCTTGAATCACTTCCTGCTCTACCTGGATGGCGTCGGCCGCGAGCGCGTGCTTGTTGCGCATCTGATCTTTAAGGGCGTAGAGCGCCAACAAGAGCCCTACCGTAAACGCCGAGCTCGTTCCCAAACCAGTTCGCGCGGGCAAGTCGGCGACGTGGTGAATCTCGACGCCTTCATCCACTCCCAGATACTTCAGGCACGCCCGAACGGATGGATGCTCGAACGCATCGTTTTGGGTGACATTTTCAATCCGCGAATATGAGACGCGGCTGTGGTATTCGAAAAATGGCGGCAGCCGACGGCAAGTGATGTAGCAGCACTTGTCGATTGCGGTAGATAGTACGGCACCGCCAAACTCACGGTACCAAATCGGGTAGTCGGTGCCGCCACCAAAAAACGATATGCGGAGCGGAGTGCGGGTAGTTATCATGTGCTTCGTTTCCTCTTTTTCTGATGGACGATCGGGGCCCGCGCGGCGGACGTAACTGGCCGCAGGGCTGTCGAAAAGGAGTCGATGGCGACCCCTTCCCGCTTCAATATCTGGCGAATCGCATCAAGAAGCGATGACGCATTGATGTCGGCAGTAATCGGCGCTTCAGAAATGCGTGCTCTCTCACTCGACAGTCTTATCTGTCGCGATCACTCGAGCCGTCTTGCATCCAGCGTTAAGACCGGCCTCCACATCGTTATCGGAATCGCCGATCATCCACGATGTGCGAAGGTCGATCCCGTGCAAGCGCGCAGCGCTGAGCAGCATGCCTGGTGCGGGTTTTCGGCAATCGCAGCGAGGCTCGATGTCGTGCGGACAGTAAAACGTTGCATCAATGTTTGCTCCGGCCCGCGCCAGGTCGTCGGTCATTCGCTCATGCATCTTCTGGAGGTCAACCTCGCTCATCAGCCCCTTAGCGACGCCTCGCTGGTTGGTGACGACGATTGCCGAAAACCCTGCGCGGTTTAGAAGCGCGATGCCTTCGGCGACTCCGGGAAGAATATGAAAATCTTCCCAGCGGGTTATGTAGTCGCCCTCTGGGGGGCTTTGATTGATGACCCCGTCACGATCCAAGAAAACCGCTTTGCTCAACGCGCCACACCTCTTCGACCGATGTCAGGTCCGATCACGAATTAGGCGAAGCCGCCTCATAAAGACTCTGGCACATCGTCTGGGCCCGGGCGTAATCCTCGGGAGTGCCAATATCAATGAACATGCCGTGCTGCTCGAGCGCGTACACGCCCTGTTCGAGCACCCGCGGAAACACATCCTTTTCAAAGCTCGCTGGGCCCTGTGGCACCTGGTTGAGCACAGCGCGGTTGAATACATACACGCCGCCATTTATGACGCCGGGAGCGGCGGATCCAGTCTTCTCGCTGAAGCCCACGACGCGATGCTTGGCGTCCATATGAACGGTTCCGTATCGCGCCGCATCGGGAACTTTGCGTACCGCCAAACTAACCACTCCGCCATGCTCCCGATGAAATTGAATGAACTGGCGCAAATCTAGTTCCAGAAATGAGTCGCCGTTCATCACCAGGAAGTCGGAAGCCTGACTCAGATAACGTTCCGCCAGTTTCACCGCTCCTGCTGTTCCCAGCGGTTGCGATTCCTGCGAATAATCAATAGCAACGCCCCATTTTTTGCCGTCGCCGAATTCCTGCTCGATCTGGCTGGCAAGGTGTCCGGTACACATCACGATGCGCCGTATACCCTGAGAGCGCAGCTGCAGAACGAGCAGCTCAAGAAACGGCATCTTTCCAACACGCGCCAGCGGTTTGGGTGTTGACGACAGCACCGATTGCAAGCGCGTTCCCAATCCGCCCACAAGCAGAAAGGCCGGCGTGTCTTGTTGCGCCGTTTCCAATCGCTCGGAAGTATTCGTTTCAGCCATCACGTTTGCTTCGCAATTCACTTTGGATTCCGCGAAAATCACGTCGCCCGCTTTTGACATCAAAGGGCTGCGTCCCAATATTGCAACATGGACTTCAGCGTCTGCTCGATCGAATTCACCGGTTTCCAGCCCGTGTCCTTGCGAATCTTTCGCGTGCTGCCGAAGATAATTCTTTCGTCAGAGGGACGCATCAAGCGCCGCACGGGCCGGATCTCCGCTTTCACGCCAGACAGCCGGATTGCGGTGCGCAGCAGGTCACCGATTTCATGCGTGGCGGTTGCGCACAGGTTATAGGCCTCGCCGGGCTTTCCTTTCATGGCCGCGAGGTAAAAGCCGCGCACCGTGTCATTGACGTCCAGAAACGCACGCCGTGGTTTCAGGTTTCCTACTTCGATCACCGGTTGCTGCTGGCCCTTCTTGATTCGAATCAGTTGGCGCACGAAATCCGAAGGCGCGTCGCTGGTCTTCCCCGGACCCGTGGTGTTGAAAAGCCGCAAATTCACCGCCGGGATTCCGTAATCCAGGAAATATTCGCGCGCCAGCAGATCCAGGCACACCTTACTGATCCCGTACGGATGCAATGGGTGAAGCGGCTGGTCTTCCGTGACTGGAATCGCCGACGCCGGCACGTGGCCATATTCGGCGCTCGAGCACGCCGACACCACTACCGGATGCCGCTTCAAATGGCGCACGGCCTCGAACAGGTACAGCGAGCCCATGATGTTCGATTCAAAAGTCTGGACCGGATTCGACCATGACAACGTGGGCAGGCTCTGCGCCCCCAGGTGAAATATGTGGGTCGGCTGATACTCTTCCACGACTTGCGAAACGCGCTGGCCGTTCCGCAGATCACATTGCGCAAATCTTAGATTCGGCAGCTTCGGAAGCGAAGCAGGGGCGTCCTGCAGATGTAATCCGATTACCTGCCAGCCCTTGGCCTGCAGAAATCGGGCCATGTGGGAGCCGATAAATCCCTCTGCTCCTGTTACCACTGCTGTCTTTGTCATTGGATTCGTCAAATCCTGAACTTGCGGTGGTGCGGCGGCCAGATTAGGTGCGGGAGGCGTCGCGCTCGCACTCGGCGGCGTCGGCGCGGATTCGCGCAGAGTCTATGCCTCGTTGAGGATTCCACTCACGCGGCCAAGCAACGTCGCTTTCTCTCTCTCCCAAGTATGCTCAAGAAAGACTTTTTGACCTTGCAGCACGATCTCCATAATCTCGCGGGGATGGAAGAATGCATACTCGATCTGCTGGGCCAGGTCGTAGGCGTTTCCGGGCTCGAAAAACAATAGGGAATCCTTGCTGAAATAATCGCGTATGCCCTGTGTGGACGGTGCGATCACCGGTTTTCCCAAGGCCAGATACTCAAACACGCGAGTGGGCGTATTAATTTCCGTGAAAGCGTTTCGGTAGTTCGGTATCACACCCACATCGCACTTCTCGATTTCCGGAATCAGGTCCTCGAGTTGCTTTCGCCCCAGATAATGAATCGCGTCCTGCAAGCCGGCGGTCCGGGCCTTCTCCATCACGCGCTCCAGGTACGGATTGGATGTCCCGAAAATTCGGAGTTCCGCCCCGGGGATCGTCTTCCTTACTCTCGCGAGCGCATCGACAGCCACGTCCAGCCCATTCCGCTCGACCAAGGATCCGTGGTACATGATCACGAAGGGTCTATCAGCGGCTTGTTTCGCCTGGCTGCCAGGCTGTGGCACGTGGAACGGGAAAATCTCGTGATCCGGTGCGTTCATGACTACCGCAATCTTCTCCGCCGGACAGCTACGCGACGAAAATATTCGTTTGCACGCGATATTCACCGTAACCGCCAAATCCGTCCGCGCGATGCTCCACTTCTCAATACTTTTCAGCAGTTGAACGCTGCGATTCGCTTCGGGGACGCCAAAAATCGTCATCATGAGTTCGGGCATCGGATCGTGCAAATCGAGAACTACTTTCGCTCCCAGCACCCTAGGTATCAATGCGCTCAGCACAAGTATGTCGGGCATATTGTGCACGTAGACTAAATCATAGCGGCGACCCAGCGAGCGCACTGCGAAGATCAGAGATGTGGCTAAGATGAAGGCGCCATAGCGCAGTCCATACTCAAGCTTTCCGCGACGAGGATGTGTCAGCGGAATTCGAAGCACGTTTACGCCGTTGAGAGTTTCACGGCTGGCATCATTGCCGTGGGCAAGGCAAATCAGATCTACGGTGGCGCCTTCGCCTACCAATGCATCCACACAGCGACGCGGCCGCGGATCGAACGGGTAAGGTGAAAAAGTCACCATCGCGACGCGCCGCCCCACGAGCCGCTTGCTGCCGGTGTTCATCGCAGACGGGCCTCTTGAAACCGAGTCGACCGGTTGGGCTGTCAGTGAACTAGTCATTATCGGTGCGTATCCAGGACCGCGCACAGCGGGATTGAAAGAATCAAATTTCGAAGCAGCGAGCTCATCCTCTGGATCGGGTCGCTTCTACTTTCGAATCGCCCTGCTTCTTACGAGCTTCACGATCAATTTTCGCACGATTGGAGGCCTGGATGGCCTGCAAAAGTGCGGAGTCATCAAACTTTCGCAAGATTGCAATATTCGGCATCACACAATGGCCGCCAATGACTCCCGGAAAGTATTTCGTCTTTGGAAAAAAAGGAATTTCCTCGTAGAACGCGCAGGCTTCTTCAAAGGACTGGCCCGCTTGGTCACAATATCTCTCAACCTCCTGCGCCCACGCGATCAGCAGGCCGAAATAGGTAGTCTCGCTCAATTTCGCGATCTCGGTTGCTTCCGGAGCAGACAGGACCCTTGTTCTTAAACCCGCACCCTCGAAATGTTCGGCGGCGAACTTGCCGCTATCTGCATCCGTCGGGCCGATAAATTTGACGTAGCTTTGCAGCTCCTCCAGCATCCGGACGTGCTTACCGCGAACGGGGCTGTGTGCCAGCGCGGCACCGCTTCGCTGGGCCACCGCTCGCGTGGTTCCAACGGCGACGGTGCTATTAATTACCGTCAGCCGGGGCTTAAAAAGTTCGATGTAGCGGGCAGTTTCGCCAATAAAATCCTTGATCTCGAACGGGTAGCAAACATGCAGGACGTCCACTTTTCCGACTGGCCCGTCGGGCGGCACAATATCCACGCCGATCGTCTTGTAATGCTTGGAAAGTAGCTGGAGGAGGGGCTTACCGACCTCTCCGAGCCCGACGACGATCACGTTATTTTGTTCCTTCACTGACTGCCCTCCTTGAAGTGACGCTCAAACTGGTGGCCTCGACTCGCGCGGGCAGGTGCAAGTTTACAACGGGATGGGTTGTTAAACGGAGCAGACGAGCGGGATGTGAGCGCATCCCGCACCCCCCGGCAACGGTCGAAGCGGAACCCGCGCTAGGGCGCGATTGAGAAATAATTCGCTGGAGGCCCATCTACTCGAACGGTGAACACAGTAATGGTACCGGCACGCTCTAAGTGGGCTCGTGCCCTTGACCTCGCTTCGGCGAAGCCCAGGAATCGATAAACACCGCTTAGATTTGGAAAAACATCTCTAGCGAAGGGCGCCGACGGCGGCAAATTCCTGGATCTTCTGAACGACGCGCGACTGCGCTTCGGCCTGAAGCTGGGGATACATGGGGAGTGAGAGAATCTCCAAGGCAATTTTTTCGGTGACTGGGAAGTCGCCGTTCTTGAATCCGAATGCTTTGTAGGCCTCTTGCAAATGGAGAGGGATCGGATAGTGGATGCCAGTGTCGATTTTGGCTTCCGCGAGGTGCTTCTGCAATCCTTCGCGGTCTGCCACTCGCACCACGTACAGGTGATGGACTGGACGCGACCAGGACGGACAGTGCGGCGTGATTACACGATCCGCCGATGACAACATCTCGTTGTATCGCGCTGCCGCATCCTGGCGCTGTCGATTCCACGCGGCCAGGTGGCGGAGCTTCACGCTGAGCAAGCCCGCTTGCAGGGAATCCAGCCGGCCGTTGTACCCTTCGATTTTGTGGTAGTACTTCTTGGTCTGGCCGTGTTCGCGCAGCATCCGGATTTGGCGCGCTATCTCTTCGCTATTCGTGGTGACAGCGCCGGCTTCGCCGCACGCCCCAAGGTTCTTACCGGGGTAAAAACTGAAAGCGGCCGCGTGTCCCATCGATCCCGCTTTCTTCCAGCGGTTTTCCTTCTGCGAGAAATACTCGGCGCCGTGTGCTTGGCAGGCATCCTCCACCACAATCAAGTTGTAACGCCGAGCCAATTCCAGGATGGGATCCATATCCGCGCACTGCCCGTAGATGTGCACCGGCACAACAGCGGTGACGGGCGCGCGATACTTTCTGTGATAGGGCTTGCCTGTCTCGCGGTCCAGATAGCACTCTCGCTCGAGATATTCGCGCAGCATCGCGACGTCCATCGAATAAGTCTGCTCGTCGATGTCAACGAAATCAGGCCTCGCGCCCGCCTGGCTGATCGCTTCGGTGGTGGCGATGAAGGTGTGCGGAACCGTCACGACGATGTCGCCCGCTTGTACGCCGGCCGCCATCAAAGCAAATCGCACCGCGTCCGTGCCGTTGGCTACGCCGACGCAGTACTTCGCGTCGCAAAAAGCCGCAAATTCATTTTCGAAATTCTCCACCATCGGGCCGCCGACGAACCCCGCGGTCTGCAGAACTTTATGGAAAACGGCCGTGAGTTCCGGCTCCAGCTGCTGGTGCGGGGTGATTAGATCTAGAAAAGGAATCTTCTCGGTAAGAGACATTATGCGATCCTCGACTTTTCGGTAACGTACCGCAACAGCTTTGCGGGATTTCCTGCGACGATTGCGTTCGCCGGCACATCCTTGGTCACTACGCTTCCGGCGCCGACGATCGCGTTCTCGCCGATCGTGACGTTTGCCAGGATCGTTGAACCGGATCCGATGGAAGCGCCCTTCTTTACAGTGGTCTTTTCGACTTGCCAGTCCGCTTCGGTCTGCAATTGGCCATCGGCAGCCGTCGCCCGCGGATAGGAATCATTGATGAAAGTCACGCTGTGGCCCAGAAACACACCGTCTTCGATAGTCACGCCCTCACAGATGAACGTGTGACTGGAAACCTTGCAGTTGTTCCCTACCGTGGCATTTTTCTGAATCTCCACGAACGCGCCGATCTTGGTGTCGTCGCCAACCGTGCATCCGTACAGATTGATGAACTTCGACAGCTTGACGTTCTTCCCAAGCTTGACGTCTGGAGCAATTGACACGAATTCGTTCATAGCTGGATGATTTTCCCCTTCTGTTGGAGCGACTGGTCAGCGGCTTCGAGCATTCGCACGACATGCAAACCGGCCACACCGTCATTGAACGGTGTTTTGTCGTTCATGATGCAATCCACGAAATAAGCCGCTTCCATCTTCAGCGCTTCGACTTGCTCCACGCGAGGCGCCCACATGTCGCCTGAGCGGTAGCTGACTAGCAGTTGGTACACGCCGTCGCCGCTCATTTGCACACCTTTGTCGTAGACCTTCAATTTCTCGTCGGCTTCCAGATCGTTCCAGACCATCATTTTCTTCTCGCCGCCGATCAAGGTGGTGCGCACTTTCACGGGTGAAAGCCAGTTGACGTTGATGTGCCCAATGATGTTGTTCGGGTAATACAGCGTCATGAAGGCAATGTCCGCGACGCCGTTCAGATGGCGCTCGCCGGTAGCCACCACCGCTTCCGGTTTTTCCTTAATCAAATAATCCATGATGGAAAGGTCGTGCGGCGCCAGGTCCCACAGCACATTCACGTCGTGCTGGAACAGCCCCAGGTTAACGCGCGTCGAATCGTAGTAGTACAGTTCGCCAAGCGTTCCATCGTCGATCAGTTCCTTCATGCGCTTCACAGCACCGGTGAACAAGAACGTATGGTCCACCATGATTTTCAAGTGTTTGCGGTCGGCCAGCTCGATCAGTTCTTCGGCTTGCGCCGTGGTGCAGGTGAATGGCTTCTCGACGAACACATGCTTGCCATTTTCCAAAGCCGTCTTGGCCAACTCGAAGTGTGTCCACACCGGCGTGACGACAGCGATCGCATCGATGTCAGGCGAAGTCAGCAATTCGCTAAAGTCACTGGTGGTGGGCATGTCGGGAAATGCCATCCGCACCCGTTGCAGAGACTTCGGACTCTTGTCGCACACCGCCACGACGCGCGAACGTTCCTGTCCATGAAAGTTCCGCACGATGTTCGGGCCCCAGTAGCCGTACCCGATCACACCGATTTTCAGCACGCTCTCAGAGGATTTATGCTGGCTCGGACTCTTCGTCACAGACTCGTCGCTTAAACTAATCGCCATTTTTCTCCACCTTAAGAGTTAATGATTGAGAGGAACGCAATAATGTTGCCGAAGGAAGACAGTCAAGCCCGCGGGCTAGCACTCGCAAGAGCCCACTTGCCGGCAGGTTCGTGTTGCAACGTGTCGCGACTCTTGGCAGGGCGCTTGCGGCTTGACTGCTCTAGTAGGCGCCATCGCCAGAAAAAACCGCGCGAGGCGTTTGCAGCAGGATCTTCACATCGAGCATCGGGGACCATATTCTGGAATACTTCAAATCCAGCCGGACCATCTCATCAAACGTCGTCTTGCTTCGCCCGTGCACTTGCCACAATCCGGTGATCCCAGGCCGCGACTCCAGCAGGCGGCGCCGGTGCCACACGTCGTAAGTCTCCAGCTCATAAGGAATGGGCGGCCGCGGCCCGACCAAAGACATTTTGCCTTCCAGAACGTTCCAGAATTGCGGAATCTCATCCAAACTCGTGCGCCGCATGATCTTCCCGATCCAGGTGACGCGTGGATCGTTGGTAAGCTTGTAGGTCACTTTCGTTTCGCGATTGCTTCCGGCCGGCGTGGCCTTACCGGCGATAAACTTCTTCACGTATTCCTTGTGAATTGCTGCGTCCGTCGAGGCGTACATCGAACGGAATTTTAGAAACTGGAACGGTACGCCGTACCGGCCGACGCGTTCCTGGCGGAAAAATATAGGGCCTTTGGATGTGAGCTTCACCAGAATGGCTAGCAGCACGAACACCGGTGACAAAATAAGCAGCGCACAGGACGCACCTGCGAGGTCCATCCCGCGCTTTATCAGCAGCGATAGCTTCTTTCGCTTATCCACCTCGAACAGATCCGGGTACAGTTCGGTGTCAACCGGCTTCGCATGGCCATTGCCATCCCAGCCGTCTGGAAACGCGAAAAATGATATTTGGAAGCTGCTCAACTGGCTCGCTCGAAACGCCCGTTGCAACTCCGCAGTAATCTTCGCTTCAATGATTTTTACAGCGGTGCTGACTGCGCAATCGCCAAACTCGGTAAAGATCACGCCAAGTACGGCATTGTCTTCGAACCATCCAGCCACGTCCGTCTCGCGAACGCTCGCTCCCAGCACCACGGCAATCTGCTCCAGCAGAGCGTCCGTCTTCTTGCTTTTCATGCTCTTGCTGTCAATGAGCATCAGCACCAGATGCTTGCGCGACCGCTCTGAACGCTTGCGTTCCCGGCTCAGAGTCTTGCGAAAATGCGCTTCGGAAAGGAAACCTACGAGCGCATTCGAGCTGTTTTCAAACGTCACAGCTTGTTTCTTCCCTTCCGATTCCGCTCTGGATTTTACGCTTGATGCATCACTCACGAGAGTTCCTCTTTGGCCGGCAATTTCTACGACGGCTCGTTTCGTGCGTTGTCTTTAATATCAACTCAAGCAGAAACGGGCACGCGTGGTTCTAGCGAATTCGCCGTTTGTGACTTTCGCGCCTTCGGCAAGGTAATGGCGGTGACCAGGGCCGAATCGATTTCTACTGCCACAGAGCGCTGCAGGAGCGTGACCGACAGAACCAGACGATGGCTGCGCCGCACTTCCGTCAAAATGCCTTCCAGCCCAAGCAAAGGACCGGATTCAATTCTTACGCGATCGCCAGCCGTCAAAAACGGCCAAGGCTGTTGCGGCGCGCCCGCTGCGGCGATAGTTTGTAGCGCCTGGATTTCAGATTCATCAACGGCGACCGGACCATTCTTGAAGCCCACAATCTGCATCACGCCCGGCGTCTTCAAGATCGGAAGGCGATCCTGCGGATTAAAGCGGCAGAACAGGTAACCAGGGAACAATGGCGCGTCAACTTCCTTGATTCGATCGGACCACCGTTTTCGCACTTTGTACATCGGCAGAAATCGCTCATATCCCTGTCCGCCGAGTTGCTCGGCGACTCCGGCTTCGTTCCTGGTGCGCACTTGCAGCGCGAACCAAGGGAACTTGCTCGACAGTTCGCTGTTAGAACTGGAACACTGGGGCTCGGATTGGAGTATTTTGTTCATCGTCAAGATGCGCTACCGCCATGAGAGTCACATTCTGGCTCCCACGTTTCTATTTGAGTTTTGCACGACTGTTGCCACTGCGCCGAAGTCTTGGGTAATTGCTAAATCTATGAACCGAAATGCCTTACTTATGGCATTTCCTGGGAACTTGCAAGACGCCGCCGTACGGAGTCTCCTTGTTATGTACATTGCTATCCCAGAGTTGCAATTGTTTTCCTAGCCGTAAGGCACTCAAAACAAGAGCATTAAGCTAGCTGTTCGCGATTTCGTTTGTTTCGGCCACCTCTGGGAGCCATCATCTCCAGCTCGGTCCTTCACCGTGTCGAATCAGGACGGAACGGTCTTCGGTCTCTACGTTATGCCCGTAGCCGTATCCATATCCGTAAGTCGAAGAATAATAAGCCCCATAAGCGTGCTGCGGCCCGACGGCATTCAGCACCACCCCGACGACGTTTCGCCCCTGGAGCTCCTGGCATGCTCTCTGCGCCGTTTCCGCGGGGGTCTGGCCCGCTCTTACTACAAGCAGAACGCCATCAACGAGATCCGCCAAGAGACTGGAGTCTGCAACGGGCAACAATGGCGCGGAATCGAGGATTACCCAGTCGAACACAGGCGAAACCCGATCGAGCAGTGTCCTTAAGCGTCCATTCGAGAGTAGCTCACTAGGATTCGTCACTTGATTTCCGCCAGGGATGAAGCAAAGGTTCCCTTCCAGGCCGTGCTGAATAACGGCCATCTCGTCAACTTCGCCTCGCAAATAGTCGGTCAGGCCCGGGGATGCCGGAGCCCCCAAGGGCACGTGCAATCGTGAGCAGCGCAGGTCTGCGTCAATGATTAGCGCGCGGCGGTCGGGTTGGCGCACGATCGCCTGTGCAAGATTATTGGTCACGAACGTTTTGCCCTCGGACGGAACGGAACTGGTGACCAGCAGAGTGCGCAACGACTGAGAAGCGCGCATCTGGTATAGGCGCGAACGCAAGGTTCGAAATTGTTCTGAGCCGTGCGCCGTCAGCGCGGAATTGATGAAAACATTCACGCTGGGATCCAAGTGCCACTGCGGGTGCGCGCAATGTTTTCGTAGGTCATCGAATCGCAGATAGCCGGCAGAATGTGCAATCAATTCTTCGGTTGGAAGCGGATGCTGTCCTTCGCTCTCCGGCCTGGCGACAGTTGGCATCGTTGGGCTCGCGGTCGGTGCTGCGGTCAACACACCGCCCGAGGCCGCTTGCACCGTGGCCCTTTCCTGTTCAGCTTTTTTTAAAGCTTCGTGAATTCGACTCATGATTTCCTTTCGCGCGTGGTAGCAGACGGCACGATGTTGGCCTCGCGCAGACGACCGAGCAATTCATCCAGATTCTGGAGCAACGCTTGTGCGTCCAGAGTTTGGCTGGTCCCATTGGCGCCGTGCGCCGCCAAAATTGGTTCGATTTCGTCGAGCTGGAATTCGCGCGCCACTTCCTCAACCAGATGAGCCGGAACGGGGCGCAAATGATCCACGTACGCGTTGATCAACGCATGCTCGCACAGCAAGTTCACTACACGGGGTATGCCGCGTGAATATAAATTGACGGTCTCAATCGCTTCCTTGGAGAAAATGGGCTCGCCGTTGGCCCCCGCGATTCGCAACCTTTCGGCGATGTATCCGAACGTTTCCTCGAGGGTTAGCGGAGAGGTACGGCATCGCAGCGTGATTCGCTGCCGCAGCTGGCGCAGTTGCGGAAGCTTGAGTTTTTCTTCCAGCTCCGGCTGGCCGGTCAGCACGATCTGCAGCAGCTTTTCCGTGGATGTCTCGAGGTTGGTGAGAAGACGTATTTCCTCCAGCACTTGCAGCGATAGATTTTGAGCCTCGTCAACGATGAGGACCGCCGTCTCCCCCGCGCGATATCGCTCCAGCAGCCAGTGATTCAGCTTCAACAACACTTGGCTTTTGTGCCGCGATTCGACTGGAATTTCAAAATCCGCCATCATGAAGTCGAACAGCTGGCTCACGTTCACCTGGGAATTGAAGACAAACGCCGTTTTGACGCGTTGCCCGTGCAGCCAGTCCAGCAGCCGATTCAAAAGCGTCGTCTTCCCGGTGCCGACTTCGCCCGTCAGCAAAATGAACCCTTTGCGATTTTGAATGCCGTACGTCAGGCCCGCCAGCGCTTCCTGAATTTGCTTGGTCAGGAATAGATAGCGCGGGTCCGGATTGACGTTGAACGGGCTTTCCCGTAGTCCAAAAAATTTCTGGTACATGTTTCCTTAGGCCCTCGCCCCGACTTCCAATTCCGAATCCGCTGAATTTCGATTCGCGGTCATCTTTTGCTTTTTTTCAGAAGCCGGTGTGATCTCCGGCACCATCGCAAGTACCGGCAGATGTAACGCAAATTCCACATCGCGCTCGGTCTTGAATGAGGAATCTTTCATTTCCAGCAGAAACGCAATCCCCAGGCCGAGACCTAAGCCGCCAGCCAATCCTCCTAAAGCAAACATGGGGCGATTGGGGAACGTCGGCTTGTCTGGCAGGTTTGCCGGATCTAGCACGACAAATTGTTCACCTTCCTGCTTGCGTTCCAGGTTCACCGCCTGCTGCGAGTCGGTGAGTTTTTTCTGCAGGTCGTTGTATGAGTCCAGCGCCGTCTGGTAGCCGCGCGTCAGTTCCTTGTACTGCTGCTCGACTGCCGGGCTTGATTGCACGCGCGCCTGATACAGATCGATCTGTTTCCGGATTTGTTCCTGCTCTTTTGTCTTCGCGGCAATCATCAGGTCGTCGTTATGAAGCTGGGCGCGGAGCTGTTGGATCTGGGCCGGCTCCGCTGATGTCTTTGCTCCCTTGTTGGGGGCGCTTGCTTTGTTCGGACCCTCGCTGTCGGCGATTTTTTTCTCTAGAACCGCAATGTCGTTCTTGGCTTTGATCACATCGGGGTAGTCATCGGTGTAGCTGGATTGCAATGTGGTCAAATGTGCCTGCAGTGCGATTAATTGTTGCTCGAGCGTCTCTGGATTGCGTCCGGTCTGTGACGCCTGCCAAGACGCCATTTGCTGGGAGAGCAGCGATTCGTTAAATGTCTTGTCCTGTTGCGCGCGCGCGAGCGCCTGGGTCGAGGCGTCCAGCTGTGACGTTAGCCCGGTAAGCAAGTTCAGGTTCGTCTGTTCGTCGTCAGGCAGTTCGCCGATGTGCCGGCTCTTAAACGCGGCAAGCTTGGCGTCCTGCTCGTCCAGACTGGCCTTGGCGCTGGTCAGCTCCGTCGCTAAGAATTGCGTCGTCGTTTCGGAGTGTTCTTGTCGCAGGCGGAGATTCTGCTCGATGAACATCGAAGTGATCGCGGTGCAAACTTCCTGCGCGTGGCGCGGATCGTCGAGCGTGACGGCAACGTAAAATCCGGGCAGTTGCCCGGCGCGCGTCTCCGTCATCGGCGCGATCGGTGTTATGTCGATCGTTTTCTGCAGGCGTACCACCAGATCGTCCATGGACATCCGGTTGACGTCTTCCGGATACAAACTGAATTGCCGGATGATCGGCTCCAGGCGTGAACGGCTCAGGATCTGCTGTTGCATGCTGGAAAGCCGCTGATTGATGTCCGAGGTATCCAGCGATTCCACGATCTTTTGCGGAACGGTCGGCTGTTCGATGATCACCAGCGTCTGCGATTTGAACTTATTGGGAAGGAATCGCGATACTCCATAAGCTAGTGGCCCTCCCACCACGGCCAGCACCACAATCAGAACCCAGCGGCGCCGCAGCATCGCGATGTAGTCTGCAGGGGTCAATTCACGCGTAGCCATTCCAGCCTCTTTCGCCGAGTTTCGGCGCGATTACCATTTCTCAAAACGGGATCGGTTGCTTATGCAAATTCAAACCAAACATGATCTGATTGCGAGTTATATTCGTTGAACACGTGCTGCCAACGCATCCAGTGGTGTTGCCATTCTGATATTGCAGCTGATAGTTGGCAAAGATATCGAGCGAGCGTCCGATGGTGTGCGCTACGTTCACGCCCGCAAACCAGTAAGAATAACTTTGGGCTTCCGACGAGCCCGAGCTGACGGCAATCCCTTTATTGCGCGAATATCCCGCAGTGAAACCCACGTTAAATGTTCGCGCGACCCGATCATTGATACTGCCTGTCGCGATGTCGGTTTCGGCTCCTGCGAGAACGCCCGAACCTCCCGACACACCGTGATTGTAGCTGGCGCTAATCGCGGCTCGCCTCAACTGGTATTGGAGCGCAGTATTCAGCGTCCAATATAGCTGCGATGTCGAGGCCGTTCCTGTGGCCGTCGAACTCGTCGAGCTGGTAATGGGGAAGGTAGATGACGCGAATTGAGGGCCTGCAGAGATCTGAAAAGCCAGTTTGCCTGTAACCCGCCGCGCGTAGGAGCCCTGGATCGTATTCAGATTCAACGATTGATCGACATTGCTATACCGAAACGCGCTGAAGTTGTAGGAGACTGCGACGGTGTTCTTCCGGCTGATTTGATAGTTGTAACCCGCCTGAAAAGACGCGTCACCGTAATTCAAAAGGTTGTTATCGAAATAGTGCAGCAGGGAATACCCGCCCACAAACGTCAGTGAAGTCCTGGATGTGAGTCTGGTATCCAATTCGACAGCGGAGGCGTTTGCGAGATTCTGGCCCTCGGGCGTGAGAATCGATTGCCCCGGTGTGAAGCCCGATCCTACACCGCCGCCGGTACCAACGCCCGGCAATCCAGCCCCAGCCGTGCCAGCGAACCCGAAGGATGACTCCGGCAAGTAACTCAGTTGGTCAAATACGGACAGGGTTGAGCGGCGGAACGAGTACTTATCTTTGAAGCTGAGCTCCTGGACAACCCCATTTGTTGCATCGCTATTGCCAGTGGAGAACATGCCCCCGCCGGTGTAACTGAGCAGCAGCTCGGATTGCCCTGAGATTCTATGAATGTCCACTCCTCCCAAGAGAGAGGTCCACGTACCCCAAGAGCCGTTTCCCGCAGAGGTCGATCCGGGGTTGGAATCAACAGTTTCTGACAAAGCTAAACGCGGCTGCCAGTAGCTATGCTCGAGCGCCATCGTTCCGAGCGATAAATCTTCCACTCCTGTGAGCGATCGCGTGTCGGGTTGCACCAGCTGTGGATTGGGCGCTTCGTCCTCGTCTCCGTTATCCGCTCCAGAAGCTAGCGGAGAACGAATTGCCGGTATCGGCTGGCTCGGCTGCTGCCCTTCCTGCTGATTCTGCGGAGTATCTCCGGTCTGCTGCGCACGTGCCGGAGCGCAACTCAGCAGCACGAGCCAAATCCCGCCAATCGAAATGTGTTTCAAGGTACTCATGTGTTTTTTTACGGCACCACGATCGTGTCGCCGGCTTTCAGCAAAATATCTTGCTCGGGTTTCTTGCCGCTGATCACGTCCTTGTAATTAAACGGGAATTTGGTTTCCTTCCCGTTTTCGAGCCGGCGCACAAAAATGCTCTTCACCTTCGCGAACTGCGTGAATCCACCAGCGCTCGATAGGGCTTGCAGCACCGACATGCCAGGGATCAGCGGGAAAGCTCCGGGACGCGTAACTTCGCCCAAGATGTACACTCGCTGGCTATTGATCGTCGTTACGATTACCGTCACCTGCGGATTGGTCACATACTTCTTCAAGCTCTCCGTCACTTGTGTGGCCAGTTGCGCCGGTGTAAGACCTGCGGCTTGCACATCATTCAGCAGCGGCAGCGAAATCTTTCCGTCCGGCCGCACCGGCACGATTCTTGAAACGTCCGGTTCTTTCCATACGTTGATGTCCAGCACGTCTTGCGCGCCGATCACGTAATTAGGGTCGGCCGTTGCGGATTTTCTGACGGTGTCGTCGGGCATGGCCGGAACGGCTGATTGCGTCGTCTGATGGGAACCGGATGGCTCCTGAGCTTTCGCTGGCAAGACCGCCAGCATCAGAAAAACTGCCAGGTAAAATTGCCTTCCTTTGAACATCTCGTCTCCTGCGTAGCTAATCGGCTTCGGAATCCTGCACGCCGATCTGCTTCAGTTTATAAAGCAACGACTTGTAGCTAATCTGCAATTCCTGCGCCGCTCGCTTGCGATTCCAGCGGGTGTGTCCGAGAGCCTTTAGAATCAGCTCGCGTTCCGCTTCGCGGGAAGCGGCTCTGGCTGCGGCCTTCAGCGAATAACCTCGTTGTTCAGGAACTTCCAGCGCCGGTGGCTCCGGAGCCGTGGCCAGTTCCGCGATTGCAAGTTGTTCATCGCCGAGAGCAACAATCTTTTTCACTACATTTTCAAGTTCGCGAATATTCCCTGGCCAATCATGGTCCAGCAACATTCGCAGCGTCCGCGGGCTTAAAGAGGGGCGCGGGCGTCCAAACTGCGCCGCATGCTTGCTCAGGAAGGATTCGACGAGTATGGGAATATCTTCGCGGCGCTCGCGCAACGCCGGAAGGCGCAAACAGACTCCATTGATGCGATAGTAGAGCTCGGTGCGAAAACGTCCCGCGCGCATTTCGTCATCCAGGTTCCGGCGGGTGGTGGAGATCACGCGCGCGCCGAGCACTCCGTGTTGCGAATCGGCATGTCCATCTGGCAGCGCGTACAAAAGGTTGCGTTGGCAAGTGGAGTCCAATTCGCTGATTTCGTCGAAGATCACGCTGCCCGCTGTTCCCAAACTTGAATTTTTGCTGCGGTCGGCGCCCATGCGCAGTTCGGCAGAAAGTTGTGCTGAATCCATTGCTGCGCATGAGACCGTAACCACTGGTTCATCGCAGCGCGCGGAAAGACGGTGAAGCCTTTGCGCAAACATCGCTTTCCCAGTACCACTTTCGCCCAGGAAGAGAACCGGGATGTTAGTAGGGGCAATCTCAGCGACGACGCTTTCCAACGTTTGCATCGCCGGGCACATGCCTGTGACGAATCCCCAATCCTCGCTTGCCAGTACGCCAGCAGTCCCGTTGGTAGTCATCGATTAATAGCCATCTTTCGCTAGTTTGTCGCCCGGGCCGATAGTACTCCCGGATGCTTTAGCTAGGACTGCAATGCGGTTGCCACCCGGCATGGCGGCCATCGGGTTTGCCGGTCAATTCATTAAGTGTTTTATTTTCAGCAAATAACCGGACTCTCATCGATGTAGCTCCCCTCGTTTTTCAGCTTCTCTGTTGTAGAAATCCCATCAATATTCCACGAATGAGCAAAATACTTTCCCTTTGTTCCGTTGTACGAAGCATTCTCTCTCCCCGTCAGAAGAATCGATCGATCCGTAGCCGAAAGTCTCATAAAGTATTCATAATACACGCTTTAATAGGAAACCTCAATCCGCGCGCCCTGATTCAGACTCCCGAATGCCCCGCAGATCGGAGTTTGCAACGTGAGCGAACCGGTTAGCTTTTCGCGAGAAAGCGCTAAGATGTCCTCTTGTAACGATTTAAGGTCGTTCCATATCGAGCAATACCAACAAGCCTCAGGGCTCTGGATTGCTCCTACTCAAAGGTGTACGATTTGCGGGTTGTTGAAGGCGTTTTCCACCGAGCGAGCGTTCGATGAACCTGACCAAAAACCGTTCAATTCTGTTTACCGCACTGGTCGCGGCGGCGATTCTCGTCGGATGTACCCGTGACCCCAACGTCCTAAAACAGAAACATTTCGCGAGGGGTGAATCCTATTTTCAACACGCCCGATACCGCGAAGCCGCCATCGAGTTTCAGAATGCGATCCAGATCGATCCCAAATACGCTGAAGCACATTACGAACTCGCGCAGACATATTTGAAAGAGGCTGACTGGCTGCACGCGTATCAAGAATTGATGAAGACTGTCGAAATTAATCCCAACAATCTCAAAGCTCAGCTCGATCTCGCTGATTTGTTGCTGGCAGCGGGCAAGATTCCAGACGCTCGCAATCACGCCGAGATCGTATTGCAGAGTGAACCGCAAAACGCACAAGCACAAACCATCATTTCGCGTGCGGACGCCGCGCAAGGGGATCTCGCAAAGCCGTAACGGAAGCGCAAGCGGCGGTCCAGATGGATCCGGCTCGTTCGGAGACCTTTCTGAATCTCGCGGTCATCCAGGAAAAATCCAAAGGACGTGAAAGACGCGGAACAAAGCTATCTGAAAGCCGTCTCGCTGAACCCGCAATCCTTGCCCGCCCTGCTCTCTCTGGGAACTTTCTACCAGCGCCAAAAGCGCTGGTCGGATGCAGAAAAGCAGTTTCAAGCCGCGATCGCTTTGGACCCGAAAAGCGCATCACCGCGCGCGTCCTTGGCTGGGCTATATCTAAATGAAGGAAAGCCGGATGCTGCAGAGAAATCTTTGCAGGACGCCAAAAGCGCTCTCGCGGACAATCCCACGGGATACCGGATGCTCGCGGAATTGTATTTGGGTCAGAAGCAATGGGACAAAGCGCTTGCGGAACTTGCCTCTCTTTACTCCGAGCATCCCAAAGATCCGATCGTCGCCAAGATGTATGCCGAGCTCCTACTCCAGCAAAATCGCTTGGACGACGCGTCCAAAGTTACGGACGCGCTACTGAAAAACTCACCCTCCGATCCCGGTGCATTGACGCTGCAGGGACAGCTTTTGATTCGTCAGGGAAAAGCTACCGACTGCCGTTCACGTCCTGGAACAAGTCGTGAAAAATTCTCCGGACAACGCCGCTGCTCACTTTCAATTGGGAATGGCATATGCCGCCACACAAAATATGGGCCAAGCCGAATCCGAATGGCGGCAGGCGTCCAAACTCCAGCCCGGGATGGTGGAACCACTCCGCGCCCTTGCGGCTCTTGCCATGCGCCGTGGCGACGAGTCGTTGCTCGAAGAAACTGGCGGAAAGCTTATGATGCTGGAACCTCGCTCTCCGGAAGGCTATGTCCTGCACGGTCACGCGCTATTGATGAAAAAGGATCAGGCGGGCGCGGAAGCGGATCTGAAGCGAGCGATCAGCGTCGCCCCGGACAATGCCGTCGGCTATGCGCGGATGGGCGATTTGCGCGCGGCTCAAAAAAAATTCGACGAAGCTCAGAAATATTATTCCGAAGCGTTGCAGCGAAATCCGTCCGCGATTGATGCGCTGACGGGTCTGGTAAACGTTGCTATCGAACAAAAACAGCCGGCGGTTGCGTTGCACATTGTGCAGGATCAGGTTGCGAAAGTTCCTGATAATAGCGCCCTCTATGTCCTGCTTGGTCAAGTCGAGCTTCGCAATCAGGATTCCGCCAAAGCCGAGCAGGCCTTCCAGAAAGCTGTGGACCTCGACAAGAACAACGTCAACGCATTCCTGATGCTTTCCAGCGTGCAGATTTCCCGTGGCTCGGTGGACCAAGCCATCGCCGGGTACCGCAGCGCTCTGCAATCCAATCCGCGCGACATTCGCATCTACGTCGCGTTAGGCAGCCTGCTCGAAACGCGCAATCAATGGCAAGAGGCCGAGGATCTGTATAAAAAGGCGCTGGAGATTCAGCCAGATTATGCTCTGGCGGCTAACAATTTGGCTTATCTGATGCTGGAACACGGCGGCAATATCAACGTCGCGCTTTCCTTGGCGCAAATCGGCCGCAAAGGAATGCCGGATTCGCCGAACTCCGCCGACACTCTTGGTTGGGCCTACTACCAGCAGGGTGTCTATAACGCCGCTATTGATCTGTTCCAAGAAGCCATTAAGTCCCAGGGAGAGATTAAGGGTAGCCCAGACAATGCGACCTACCACTATCACCTCGGCATGGCCTATCTGAAGTCCAACAATCTGGACATGGCCAAGAAACAGCTGCAGTACACTCTGCAAATCAGCCCGAATTACAGCCAGGCCGGCGAAATCAAGAAAATCCTCGCTCAGTAGCACGCTCGGAAAACTGGAGCGCGTCAAATAGTGAGCCTCCAGGCTCGTCCACTGAAGTAAAATGCGCCCGCCATCATGGATCCCAAAATTAAGCAGAAGGTTCTGCGGCTGCTGACCAACGGCATGTATATCCTCACATCCCGCAGCGCCAAACGCTTTGGGGCCGCAACCATCACCTGGGTATCGCAGGCATCGTTCAAGCCGCCATTGTTAATGGTCGCGTTACGGAAAGACGGAAGCGCGTTTCAGTGCGTCGTCGAAAGTCGCGCTGCTGTGCTGCACGTGCTGGACAGCAGCCAACAGGGCATCGCGCAGAAATTTTTCGCGGCGACCGAGGAATCCCAAGGATTGTTGAACGGCGAGCCATACGCGGAAGGAACCCTAGGCGCGCCAGTACTGGAACACCTGGGCGCCTATTTGGAATGCAAGGCGCTGGAAATTCTCGAAAAGCACGGCGACCACGCCATCGTGGTCTTCGAAGTCCTGAACGCGGTGCTGCGGAGAGATGTCGTGCCGCTAACGGTCACGGGCTCCCCCTGGCAATATGGGGGTTAGCTGGGGCGGAGCGAGCTAGCGCCGACTCAACTACGAACGTTGTTCTTGGTCGAACGATTCAAGCGATCTGTCTCGCGTCTTCCTCTGAATCACTTAGCTGAGAGCGCGAGAACTGTCGGCAGCGAATAACGGCTACGAATACGGAGGCTCATTCGAATGCGGAGGCGACGTCGTCCTCACCGCGCAGACGCCTAAGCCAGCCACGGGCGTACTCATGCTGCTTGGAGTCGGTGTGGCGATCCTGTTGTGGAAGCGTATTGCGCAGGGTCTCCCACATGCTAGTTGAACACAATACCCGCGGTGGTAACACGCACAACCGTCAGCGCCAGCCACTGCCGGCGCCAAAAATGGTTACGGCTGAGGTGCAGATTCGGATTCAGACGCGATCGGTCGTCCTGTTTTTTCTTCGACCAATTTTTGAGCCCGCTCCAGTAGCAACTGTAGTTCGTCCAAACGTGGTTGGGGTAACTCATGGAGCCCTGAAGCAATTGCCTTAAGCTGGTCCAATCTAGCAATAAAGATAGGAATTAAAGAGAGCTCGGGTGCCGGTGCCGAAGTTGCCATTCGGATCTCCTAAAGAATTAAGCCTGCTGTCCTCGCAAACCATAAATCAACGACACAGACTTATATCAACCTCATGAAAACTGTATCTCAGACGTGCGACCGGTGTCTACCCGGAGTTCGATTAGACTGCAATAACCAAAGACCGTGTTTCTGTTCAATTTTGCACACTCTCGGTATCCCTGCAGATCGGTTCCGGCCGGAGGGCTGAGCGCTTTGTCTTCGCTGATTCGATTGTCTGGGCAGAGACCCAGCCACGAAGCGAAGGGTGCCTCGGTTTTCCATCGGCTCATGTCCAGTCCGACTTCACTGATGACCGTTTGCACGACCATCACATCGACGCCGTCGATGCGCGTCAGATCCACTCCGCTGACGCGCTGCAGTTTATCAGCGAGATGGATGCGCGGATTTTTCTTGTTTTGTTTCTTCTTTTTTTTCGGGAGTAGTTCTTCCTTCACTGGCGGCGAGACAGTATCGGCAAAAGCGCTCAGGTGCTTCTGCAATTCTTAGTCGAATTTAGCAACTCGTCGCTGGTAGGTGTCATACAGCTCGATTTCTTGTTGCAGCACGAAGATCGGCTGCTGGCGCCAGTTGCCTTCCAGACGCTTGGCTATTTCTCCGCGGCTGGCCTGAATCCGGGGAGGACTGAGTTCCGCGAGTTTCCGCAGGGTGGCGTTCCGGCCGACGATGGCCCGCACGATGAGCTGTCCGCTCACTCCGCACAGATCGCTGATCACATTCGCTAACTGAATGTTCATCTGCGTCAGCGCTTTCTGCATTCGTTGCACAGACGTCGCCGTCCCCCGAGACGTCTTGTAGCGGCGTACCTCCGACGTTGTCCACCAGCTACCGGATCGCTATCGGATACGAACCAATTCTCTCGAAAACAGATAATCCGACGGGTGTGTCGATGGAAAATGCCCTCCTGCCAGAGCACAATCCTTTGGGCTCAAAGCGCTCGTTACTACGCTTAGCGTGAAATGGCTATTCTTCGCCAGGCTGAAACAGCGCGGGAGGTTCGGCTTGGACATGGACGTTCCGATGGCATACGCTGCAAAGCGTGATGAGATTTTCTGCCACATCCCGTCCCAGTTGGCTGCGGGGCTGCATATGATGAACCTGCAGATCTTTGGAGCATCCGCATCGTTGGCATCGCCAACCATCGCGCTGGAGCACTTGCTGGCAGAGCATTCGATAAGTGTCCCGATCCAAGCGAAGTCTGGGTTGTCGGGGCATGGGCAAAGTCACGACGCCTTCGGTACCCGCGACAAAAACTCCTGGCGCTGGGAATTCGGCAGAAGCAGGAAAATCCGACTGAGGGCCAAGAGTAGAGAGTCGGAGCTGCCGGAGTCGTCCAAGTTTGCGCCGGCCAGAAAATCCGCGCAGATCATCTCCAGACAATAACCCCGCGTCTTTTGATCAAGCATCAACGAAGCGGTTTCCAACGCCTGCTCGATGACCCCCAGTTGACTCTTGTAGACCTTGAAGTAGAGCATCTCCCAGGGCTCGGTTTCCTTGCCCGTCAGGTGTCGCTCCACCTCGCGCTTGAACTCCTCCTTCGGCAGCTCCTGCGCTTTGTGCAACCAGGTTGCACAATCGAATTCTTGCCCTTCCCGCCGTGCGACCTTGGCTAATTCCGCTGCCTTGGCCCATCCCATCTCTTTGAGGTCGCGATGGGTTTACCGCGGCAACTGCTCGTGTATCGCCATCAGGTAATATGCCTTTCTCCTGGATTCGGGAAATTTCTTCTCTAGAAACTCATCAAAGGACTTCAGATTGTCGACTCGCCAGTATTGGCCTGCCCGCACTTCGCACAAGTAACGGCCCAGCTCCACAAAGCGCGTATCCCGCTCCCGCTTCGTCGTCCGTTCCCAGTGCAGAATCTCGTCGATCTTCTCCAGCACGAACAAGGCGCGACGGTGATTCAGCTTGGGTGCCATTGGTGGCGGACCGCTATTCCTCAAATTGGTCAATCCAATCAAGGTCGCTCGCTCCCGGTCGGCGAATGAGTTTCGAATCCAGCAGCTGCTGATCTCCCAAGCAAATCCCCAGATGGGAGCAGCTCACGCAGCCGTTCTGGGGGAAACGAATTCCGCTGTGCGGAAGGAATCGGCCCGCTTCAATCTGATTGGCGGTGGTCTCCACCAGCTGGCCAAATTCCCGGCGCTGTTGGTCATCAATCGATGTCTTCAGATATTGAATCTCGGGCGCGCTCTTGCGCACGAAGACGACCAGAGCAACATCGGAGATCCCAGTCATCCAGGAGTAACAGATCAGTTGTGGATCCAGAGCCAATAGACCCTGAGGCTGTTCGGCATAGCGAGCCGTAGTCGTTTTCCAGTCGATGATGCACTTCGTCCCGTCCAGCTCGCCGATCGCATCGATGTAAGAAAGGAATTGGCTACCGGAGGGGAGGGAGCGCGTCAGCTTCACTTGAAGATTCTCTTTTGGACGTCGGATCTGAACTTGATCATCCTGGACAAACCGTTCAAGCAAGTGAATCCCCTGGTGATAGAGCCGGTCCCAGGAGTCGTTCTTCGCATAGGCCAGAGGGGCATCCTGGTATTTGCGCCATTCCTGGAAGAACGAAGCAGTCGAGTCTTCCCCACCGAAATAAGCCGCCAAAGAGTTCTCGAAGCAGCGGCCGAACATCATGGCGGCCTTGTCTTCTTTCTCGCGCCAGCCATCAAGATATCGGTACCGATATTGCCGCGGACAGCGCAGGTACTGGCTAATCTGCGTGAAGCTGTATGTCATTGGAACCTCCTGCCACGACACCTTCGCGAGCGTCCTTGGAGATGAATTCCCATTCACTCGACGGGGCAAATGCTTCGAGGTTGAGGAACGTACGACCGGCGGATGACTTACGTGTGGTCCGCAGAATGCCCGTGAGCCCGAGCAGGGCCTTCTCATCTACTTCGTCACGACCGAGCAGGTCGGGGTCATAGCCGAAATCCCGCAGGAACCAGTTCAATTTCCAGAGGGACTTCTGGGTGCAATAGAGGCGTCCCGCAATCTTGCGCGAAGCAAACTCCTGAGGTTCCGTGACTGTGAAGCTGAGAATGAAGAAGGGCTTCTGCGGGTGCCAGCGATAGTAGGCTCGGTCCACTCGCACCAGGAAGATGCCTTCCAGGAATTCGTTCGACTGCGCCGGCTCAACGTGTAAACCCGGGAAATGCCGTTTCATGACTTCACCTCCTCAGGCTGGCTATAGCTATTCAGCTTGCAAACGAGCGCTGCACGATCTTTTGAGGCTTCCTCGGCAACCGTCGAAACGAAAGCCTCGATGAGGTCACGACCGGCATCGCGCAGTTCTTCCGTTCCGCAGAAATCAGCCGCATAGCGTTTCACCAGGTTGGGATCGAGTTCATACTTTCGAATCAGGAGGCAGAGCTTGTCGCGCAGTCTGGGCTGGCCGTTGCTTGAACCGTTCGAACCGGGGTTGCCGTTCGAGTGCGGAACCGAGACGAAGGGCTTTTGCGGTGCCGAGAGCGATCCGAGCTCTTCGACACTGCAGAGCCCGATTCCGTAAGCTTTTCGGAGGGCCCGGTTAACGGCTCGCGTTTCGGCAACACGCATTTCGGCGCCTCGGACTAGGGAAGACGTGTTGGACGGATCGGCGTCGCCGTATCCGACGAAGCCTTTTGAACGGGGAGATTTGAAAACTATCGCTCGAAAGACCCAGCGGCTAGACGCGGAATCGCAAAATTTAGTCAGGAGGTTCGTCCTAAGTCCTGAACACCTCCGGCGTTGAGCGATTTGCAGCAGCCCAGAATGCGTTATGTACCACCGCCCATCGATGTACTGAACGTCACCCCGCGAAACCGAAATACCAAATCGTTTGACCAAACCAATCAAGGAATCGATCCCTACCTGCGGCAGGTTTCCCCAAAGTTTTCGGGCGGTCTCAATCTCAGATTCTGAAACGCTAGATTTTCGCTTCATCGTCCCCCCTGTTAATACTTTAGCGCCTAAGAACAATTTCAATTGTACATAAGCGCCTAAGTATAGGTCAATAGCTAATTTGTGTTGATTTGCTCGCGTCCGACGGAATACCTTGTAGTAGAGATGAGCAAGAAAAAGAACCCGCACGCTGTCGCTCTAGGAAAGTTGGGTGGTTCCAAAGGGGGGACAATTCGCGCCGCAAAACTAACGGCTGAGCAGCGTAGCACTATTGCGCGTAAAGCTGTGATCGCCCGGTGGGAAAGGGTTAGAAGGTCGAAAGAGAAAAACGATGGAGATACGGCTGGATAGCAGATAATTGCCGGGCCGGAGAATTCGTAGAAGTCGAAACCGGAAGGACTCACGTTCAGCGATGTATCCAAGCACCCCCATTTAGACACCGCTCTGACTGTGCCGTCACCCCAACGTTTGGCCCGGTTTTCAACTTCTGGACTGGGCATCGAGCAGTTTGAAGTAGCTGAAATTCCTTCTGCATGTCGAGGTAGTTTAACTTGGAAGTCCGTTGGAGGAATCAATGATCAAGGCTGGAAGACGAACTCGAGCGGTGAGGAGCGCCCCAGAGCCGAGCTGGATTTCCGACAAGGAAAACCAAACAAAATGGAATGGCACGTTCATAGAGATACTCAGAAGGGACTACAGGACGGTAGACGCTACGATCTCCGCTATTTTGAGCGATCCGCTGCTGTCGCAACTGTGCGCAACGAAAATCAGGAGCTATGTCGATAAGGACGTCACCATCTGGTTATATGCTCAACGTAAGCTTCGGGGGGCCGGACATAAGGATGATTTGGAAATTGCAATTCCGGGGATTAAGGCGGCTATTGATCTTTCCGTGAATCAAGCCGATTCAGAAGAGGCTGGGCATCTTGTTGAACTTCAGGCTGAGTTTTCCAGACAACTCGCGTGCTCTAATACAGCATATGCGACCAAGCGACACGGCCGAGATCGCGCGCATTCAATTCTGGACGAGTGTCATTCATTTCTTGAGTCAGCGTTGGGGCGGTCTGTAACAGACCGAACCCTGGCGAATTTGGTGAATGCGGGATACGAAGCGGACGGGAATCTCCTCACAGAGCCCGTAACTGAAGAACACATACGCAAGAACCTGGCGACCTTCAGGAAGAACAATCCTAACTGGCGCAATAACATAAACTCCCTCGTTCATTAGCTCCTTGACAACCTGGAAACAAAATAACGTCCCAAACGCAGTCTTGTTGCCTGTTCATTGCCCAATGGCTACGGTAATTTAGATCTGCGATCGTGGTGCTCGCAGGGACATTTCGGTAGAACATGACCGTTTGTTAGCGCGACGGACGAAAGGCCCCGGCAAAACCGCGATTAGCAGCTGACGAACTTTCTATGGGAGGCGGTAATGTATGAAATAAATCTTGGACCAGAGCCAGCTGAAGATAATAATTCCATCGACGTGGTAACGAATGAATCGAAATCGCTCTTACCCGCCAAAACGAGTACAGGCCCGCGAACAGAGAACGGGAAGGCGATCGCGAGTAAGAACGCACTCAAGCACGGCATATTCTCGAGTGTGATATTGCTCACGTCCGAGTCACGTTCGGATTACGAGTCGCTCGTGAGTGGGCTGAGCGAATATCACAAACCTGAAGGAACGCTCGAGGAAATTCTCGTGGAAAGACTCGCAGTTCTGACCTGGCGTCACCGTCGGCTGCTCATCGCGGAGAGAGCCGAACTTGCGGCGACTGACTTCCCAATGAAGTTGCCCTCGAACGACTCAAATATCCTAAATCGTTTCCCTCGATACGAAGCGAACATCGACCGCGCGTTCGACCGGACCTTGACACAACTCGAAAGGCATCAGCGAATGCGTCTGGGCCAGCCGGTCGTGCCGCCCATCAAGCTGGATATATCCGGCGAGTGAAATTGGCTGCGCGCGCTCTGTTGCTCACGCAGAGTAGCTCGGCGTCGACCGACTGCTGAACCGAGCGAGTTCCATCTCATACCGAAGCAAATGTTGCGCCGATTGCGTAGCAACGGTTGCTCCAAATGCTGCGGTATGTGTAAATCTAGAATCGGCTCGCCTTCCCACGTCGACCGACGATTGGCAGATGCTTCGAATAATCCGTCTTTGCGAGAGGACTCGCTGAGTGCATCCGAAAAACGAAAATTGCAAAACGAACTGTCTTATCGTCCATAGAATCAATGGCGGCGGCTATTCCGGTCGCGCGAAATCATCTAAAGGGACGAGATCGGACGACGACTCTTGCAACGGTAACATCCGCGACGACGCCCGGACTCTCGCGCATTCCGGTCGATTCCGTTGGAATCTCGTTGAGCGGCGAAGTCGAACTCCATTACAACTACATGATTTGTTAAGGTAGAGGGAGCCACAAACGGTCATGTTGAAAACTATTCAGCCACGGCACCTGGAACGAAACCGCTGGGTCAAGATAGGCATAAGCGTCCTGCTCGGTGTCATCAGCTTGAGTATGTTGACATACTAAATCGCCGGCCTAGGGCAACGCCATTTTCGACAATACTCCCGATGCCCTCCCGCTGGATAGCGGGCTGCTGGGCATCGCGCAGAAAATTTTCGCCGCGACAGAGGAATCCCAGGGATTGTTGAACGGCGAGCCCTACGCGGAAGGGAGCCTAGGCGCGCCGGTACTGGAAAACCTGGGCGCCTACTTGGAATGCAAGGCTCTGGAAATCCACGAAACGCCCGGCGACCACGCCATCGTGGTCTTCGAAGTCCTGAACGCCGTATTGCGCAGAGACATCGAACCGCTAACGGTGACCGGTTCGCCCTGGCAATACGGGGGTTAGTTGACCGGGGGTATTCTTCGCGTCGCTCGAACTGCGCGGTACTATCGGCGCGGGCGTGAATTTGCCGGTCCATACGCTGCAATGCGTGATTGGATTTTCTTCCACTTCGCCTCCCCGTTGGCTGCGCGGCCGCACGTCGTGAAGCTGAAGGTCTTTGGAGTTTGCGCAGCCTGCCGCTGGCAGGCCCTCAGGACAAGAATGCCGCTTCGCGGCATTAATTTTAGGTCGGAGCTGAGCTCCGACCTACAAGGAATGAGTCTTGCGCCCTCAAGTGCGGCCCGCCACCCGGAAATTCAACGGCGTGCGCTTAGGTGGTCCGGAAGAGTGCGCACCTACCTGCCCGCCGATCCCGTTGCTGTTCGATGTTAGACAGCCAGCGGTGAAACTTTGGTGGCATGGTATGTTACCCACCCGAAAAGGAGGCGCATGGAGCGGGACTACGACTTGTTCGAAGTGCTACCAGATGGCGCGCTTATCTGGCGGGAGATGGTGCATGGCCATGAAGCCGCAATTCAGAAATTATTGGAATTATCGAAGCAAACAGCCAACGAGGTTCGCGTGATGCACGTTCTCACCAACAGTTTGATTGCCTCGATGAATGAACGTAAAGCATAGCGGGGCCGCGATGCGAATGAAAAGCGGCGGCGACCCACCGGCCCGCGTCTAAATCCCCACCCTTCGCATGAAACACAGGCGCGAAGGATGGGGCACCCGGAAATTCAAAGGCGTGCGTCGAGGTGTTTTGGAAGGGTGCGCCAGCCGCCCATCCGGGCCCTATACATTTTTCACCGGTTAGGCGTAAGTTCTTACGATGACGGCTTGAGAGAGATGTGTGCGGGTTTAGCTGGTGGTTCGAGTGGGCTTATCGGAAAAAGGGACGCGGTGACATCCCATGCCGAACAGGGGCAAACGGTTTTGGATCCTGATATTCCTGCTGGTATTGGCATTCTATTCAGCCGTGGTGTTCCGCGGATTAACCGAGAGCACGCGGCGCTCGCTACTGCTGCGAGATGAGACGGACGCAGCGGACCGCGTGTCTATTTCCATCGTGGTCACTAACGCCAACCCGGCAACTCACGAACTAACCGCGCAGGTCAGCTTTCGTCTTTCTGGAAACATAGCCAAAGACGAGGTTACTCCGGCCGTGGATCTGCACCTGCTGCTGAACAATTTCCGTGGAGAGCAGGAGTTCGATTTCGCGAAGGACAAGCGAATGAACCGGATCGAGGCGGTGTTTCCGATTAACGGCGATTTGAATAAATACCCGCTGGACAGATATGACACGACGGTGCGGCTGCTAATGACCACGCCCGCGCGAAATGCGCCGGCGGAAGTGCCGAAGATACCTGCAAGCATTATCCAACATACGCACCCAACCGATGAATTGGCGGTGAGCCCCACCGCGCTGCTGCGGAATGCGCCGGTGGCGGTTTCGATCTCCTTATCTGCTTCGGTACCGGGCATCCGATTCGAAGGGAACGTATCGCGGGGCAGCAGGCAAGAGCCTACGGGGATTGTGCTGCATCTGACGCGAGCGACAAATGTGATCGCTCTCTCATTTTTCGTGATGTTAATGATGACAGCCTTGTCCTTGAGCCTGCTGGCGATGGCCATAAGAGCAAGGACAGCCGAGAAGACGGACCTATTACCTCTCTCTGTTTCGATTACATTGATTTTCGGATTGCCGGCACTGCGCAATATTCAGCCGGGGATTCCGCCCGTGGGAGCGCTGGTTGACTACGTTACGTTTATTTGGGCGGAGTTGATCGTGGCGGCGTCGGCCGTCATCATCATGTGGACTTGGTTGTTGCGGACGAGACCTAAATCGTAGTCCCTAACCGGCGAGACTAGACTCTTTGGTGTGGACTCGTGTAAATCCGCACTCTTCGAAAAACGAAGAGTGCGGCACCAGGAAATTCAACGACGTTCGTTTGAGTGGTGTGGAAGGGCGCGCCACCCGCCTGGTCGCTGGCGGAGCGTCTAAATCCGCATCCTTCAAAAACCGAAGGGATGCGGCACCCGGAAATTCAGCGGCGTTCGATTGAATGAAGTGAAAGGGCGCGCCTCCTCCCTCCTATCACAATGCTCGGAGGAACTCGCCGAGATCGGTGCTGTCTATCTCATCCTTGGTCATTTCGCGTGCGATCCTCCAATTCTCCTCTTTGCCCCACGAAGGCGAGACGTCTGCGAGGCGTTGGTAAGGGCCCAGCGCTATAAACTTATCCCCTTTAAATACCGTTAAGGCCCGCTGCGTTAGATAATTCTCGGTAGCTCGAAGCTTAAGCACGAGGCAGTTGATTTTCACATTCTTGCAAGTTTCTACAAATCCTTGCCGTTCGGCATTTAGTCCGTCGCCCTCTGCGGCGCGTTCACTATCAATAACGGCAAAGAGTTTTGTAGAAATACGCTTTAGTTCCTCCAGCTCAAGCTCCCGGTTGCCGTTAATTAATTGTCGCCCGCCGAGAGGCATGACCACTACCTTATGATTGAGGCCATACTTTTGGAGAAACTGTTGAAAGACTTTCACCTCTGTTACTCCCTCCACGAGCAGAATTGATTCGAATCCGAGTTCTTGATAACCGGAATAACTTAGCTCGCCCGACAGCTCCGATAACCGCGAAGTCAGTTCGATCTGCCTTGCCTCACTGCTCCCGTCGTGAGCCTTCCGCAACGAATACACTCGCTCGGCAGAAGCTTTGGCCAAGCCTATCGAGTGGGTGCTGAAAATCAAGCCTTCCGTCGCATAGTTGCCGAGAGTCGTAAGGAAATCCATCTGAAGGGATGGATGGAGGCCCATCTCAGGCTCGTCTATTAAAATATAGGATGGTCTCCGGAGCGCCGCAGCGGCTAGCACCAAAATAAACTGGCTGATACCAGACCCTAGTTCCGAAAGTGAATAGCTTTTGCCATTGATGAACAAGTGCATGGCTTGATTATCGTCAGACGCATTTATCTCAAGTGATCTAAAACCGAAAATATTCCGGATGTCTTCAGTCAACCGCAATATCGATTCATGTGAGCTTTTCCTAGTCCCGGTCTTATTGGTCCGCCAGTTCGAGATGAACGATTGGCCGATCGCAGTATCAAAATAGTTGGAGCCGCTACCGATGTTGACGGCATTCCGGAAGGGCCCTACGTACATCGTGTTCGAAAGCATCGCGAATAGATCAAAAACGAAGTCAATGACGGCGATCGTGTTCACTATTCCGCCGCGAAAGATTCGCTTGCTAGTTATGTCGTACGATAGATGTTTGAGCGAATGGTTCTGTTGAAAAAGCTCGAGCTGAAAAGTGTTCGTGGCCCGCTTAACCACGACCTGGACCGTGTATTCTCGCTGGTCATCGTCGATTGGTTCTGGCAAGAACCGAAATTGGATTTCGATATCCCGGAGGTTCCCATTCCAGAACAACGCTTGAAGATCGAATACATCCGACGGAATCGCGAAATTCGTTACTCCGCCGTTGAAAATGTTAACAAATTGATGTTCCGCGTTCGCGAGAATGGCGAACAGGTTTCTGAACTCGTAAAAGAATTTCAGGATTGTTGATTTTCCCGAATTATTTGTCCCGAGTAGCCCAGTGAATCCTTTCCTAATTTGAAATCTGAGAGGATCCGAGTCCGCGAAACAGCGGTAATTCTTGACCACCATATCAATCAGCATGTTAGGAACACCCGTTTGACGTCAGGATAAGACACTTGTATCTCAACCGGCTATCAGCGACAAGAGGAGGCGCAGTCGCGACTGTTAAGGTGTTTGCAACCCGGCGTTGTCATTGACGCTGCATCAAGTCAAAGAGTACCGTAACGCACATGGCAACCAAGCTTAGCAGGCATTTTGGGATTTCAGCTTTGGATTTGCGGAAACGAGGAGTATTTAACGCCCTTATCGGAATGGATAATTCGTTGTTTATCGACCCTAGCCTGCTCAAAGCTGCGCGAACGCCCGAATTTGTCGACTCGCGGGCGCGGCTGAACTCGTATTTCGAGTTGGTCATCCGACTCCTCAAGGCTTCTAAGGCTCCGGGCGACGCCGCGTGGAGAGAAGCGCGTAACAGGCTGACGTTTGCGGAAGAGCGCGGCGCGGCCTTGGGTTATGCGGCAGCAGGCGGCCGCGGGAGTGCCATCGGACCGGAACTCGCTTCCAGATTGTGCAATCGAGCTGCGGAAATAATCGCCTTAGGCGTCGACGACCCGGTGATATTCGAGCTTATTCCGCTATTTGAAGACGATTTTGGCGCCGACCGCCTGAGCGACATGGCCGTCGCCATACTGCGTGAGCGATTTCTTTCTTATACGCAGAGGTTGGCGGGTGAATTAGGTGTTCGGCAGCTACAGGAGTTCGGCATTCGTGACAGCCGATGGCGTCTCCCGCTCTATCCGGACGGAAAGACTCCAGTCATCCTCGTGCCTACAGAACTTCTGAATGACCTGCCCGTGGCACTGGACTGGTCCGAAATTGACGAAGTCGCCCGGGTCAATGACGAAGTGCGTCGCGAGTGGAGCAAAGTGTTCAAATCGGCGCTAAAAGCCAAAAGAATGCCGACGAAATCAGAGATCCGCCACATGCTCCTGAATCGTGACAAGAACATCAGAGACTTAATCGAGGTTTACAAGAACTCCAGAGCAGTCGGTTACGACTTTGTCAAAGATGCTAAGGGACTGTTTGACTGGGACGAAATTGCGGAAGGCGTCGCAAAAGAGTACCCGTTACGGCTTGAGCCCAGAAATCCGAAGTCCGTCGAAGAGCTCAAAGTTCTCTTGGCTACGATAATTCGGCAATTTCAACACAGCATCGAAGACAATAAACTCTACGATGTGCTGTATGTCGATGGCAAACCGCGTAGCGAGCGATTTAGTCAAAGACTTTTTTACGCAATCGCTGATTCGTATTGCAAGGCAAACAACGTCGATATAAGCGCGGAACCAAACGCGGGTAACGGTCCGGTTGATTTCAAACTCAGCGTCGGCTACCGCGGTCGGGTGCTTGTCGAGGTTAAACTCTCGTCCAACCCACGGCTTATACATGGATTCGAGACACAGCTAGCTGCATACCAGGAAGCTGAGGCTACCGAACACGCATGCTACCTGATTCTGAGAGTGGCCGACTCCGATCTGTCGATCAAAAGTGTCCAGCAAATGCGTGCTAAGGAACAGAAATCTGGAAGGAAGGTCCCGGAACTTTACATTGTCGACGCGAGGGCGAAAAGACCTGCATCAAAACGATAACACTTGGCAGGTGGCGCACGCTTCCGTTTCTTGGAGGGTGCGGCGATACCGCTCCCGGCGCTCGCATTCCGCGATGTGGATGGGAACGTGATATGTTCGACGGATGCGGGCGCGATTTTCAGAATGTGAGCGATTGCTATGACGACAAACGCGTTGATACTGCTGCTGATTTCGGATTCAGTGGCGCGTGCGGTGATTGGGGAAACGCTGGAGCACGGCGGTTATACGGTGATGGCGGCGGGAGATTTGGGGACGGCGGTGAAAAGGATCGGCGAAGCCACGCCGGACCTATTGGTGATTGGACCGTATATTGAGGATATGTCTGGATACGAGACGGCGAAATTTCTGCGGACGAAGGTGCATGGACTGCCGGTGTTGATGGTGGCTGGGATTATAGATGATGAGCGGCTGGAATACCGGTTGGAGCTGGAAGGGTTTGAGGCGTTTCCGAAGCCGTATAGTGGGGCGGAATTGTTGGGGAAAGTGAAGGGGATGCTGGGGAAGGGGTGAGGCAGGCCTGCCTGCGGCGGGCAGGCCTGTGCCACCCTTCGAACCGGCACTGCCGGTTCTGAGGATGAATCGCGCTGCAGCGCGATTCACAAGGTCAACGACAAGTTCAGATTCAACGACGACGTCAAAGGCTGGCGGTCTAAAGACCGCCGCTACAAATTCAAAACCACAAGAGCCGGCGGGACGCCGGCGCTACGAGAGTCAAAGGCGCACAGGCAAGATTGCCTGTGCCACCATTCCAGTGCTAGACGGCTTTGGCTTTCGACTTCTCGGGGGGAGAGGGTTTATCGGGCTCGTCCGATGCGGTGGCAATTTGTTCTATGGTCTGGTTGACCAGCTCCTTGCCGCGATCGGCCAAGTCGTCAGCGCGGTGCTTGAGTTCGCGGGCTTTCTTGCGCGCGTGCTTGCTGCCTTCTTTGAGCTTCTTCGCAAGGAAATCGCGCGTGCCTTCACCGGATTTCGGCGCGAAGACGATAGCGACGAGCGAGCCGATAGCGAGTCCTGCGAGGAAATAGCCTGCTGTGGAATGGATCTTTTCGGTCATAGCTTACCTCCAAATTCCGACGTCTGGAGTATCGCGCGCACGCGCTACGCCAGATTCAACCATGACGCTGGAGCATTCCGGGCGATGGCGTTGGAATGTCGTTGAGCGGCGATGGCGAACTCCATTATAATTGCATGATTTGCCAAGGTAGAGGGAGCCACAGACAGTTATGTTGAAAAGCATTCAGCAACGGGACCTGGAACGAAACCGCTGGGTCAAGATTGGGATGAGCGTCCTGCTGGGGGTCATCTGCTTGAGCATGCTGACCTATTTGATCCCTGGGATGGGCAGCGCCGCATTTACCAATGCTCCCGATTCCGTCGCGACTGTGGGTGGGCAGAGCATCACTGCCACGGACGTGCAACGCCAGCTGAATACCGCGCTGCATGGGCAGTCGGTCCCGGATGTGCTGAAGGGCCTCTACGCCAAGCAGGTTTTGGATCAGATGATTCTGAAGCAAGCGCTCACGCTGGAAGCGCAGCGGCTCGGAATTCGCGTCACTGATCAGGAGCTTTCGGATCGTATTAAGCAGATTCTGCCGGCTGCGTGGAACGGCGACACTTGGCTGAAAGACCGGTACACGACCGAGGTTCAGACTCGTACCGGCATGTCCATTCCGGAATTTGAAGATTTTCTGCGCGATCAAATGCTGCAGGAAAAATTTCGGCAGCTGGTTACGGACGGGATCACTGTTAGCCCGGCTGAAGTGCAGGCTGAATACCGGCGTCGCAATGAGAAGGTGCAAATCGAATATGTGCTGGTAAAGCCGGCGGACCTTGTTGCTACGATTCAGCCGACGGATGCGGAATTGTCGGCCTATTACACCAAGCACGTGGGCCTGTATCAGGTGCCGGAGAAGCGCTCGGCGCGCTACGCGCTGCTGGATCTGGCGAAGCTGCGCGCCACAACGACGGTTAGTGACGATGCTTTGCGCGCTTACTACAATGCCCATATTGACGAATACAAGGTTGAGAATCGCGTTCACGTGGAGCACATCCTCTTTAAAACCGTGGGTAAGACTGACGCCGAAATCGCGGAAATACGGCAGAAGGCCGAAAGCGTCCTGAAACAAGCGAAGAGCGGCGCCAATTTTGAAGACCTCGCCAAGAAGTATTCCGAGGATGATGGCACCAAACCCAAGGGTGGCGATCTGGGCTGGATCGTTGAAGGCCAGACGGTACCGGAATTTCAGCAAGTCGCGTTCACGCTGCCAAAGGGATCCATCTCGGATCTGGTGAAGACGCAATACGGTTTTCACATCATCAAAGTGTTGGATCACGAGCAAGCGCATACGAAATCGTTCGAAGAAGTTCGCAGCACTATCGAGCCGACCGTGCTCGACGAAGCGGTCAGCGCTAAGGCCAACGATGTCGCCGAAAAGATTGCCGCGGCTATCCGCCAGTCCAATCACCAGCCGCTCGACGACCTGGCGAAAAAGTTCAATCTGACTGTCGTCGAACTGCCTCTCGCTTCCGTTACAGATCCGCCGACGGCTTTTGCGAACTCCCAGGATGTGCGCACGGCTATATTCGAACTCCGGCCTGGTGAATTGAGCCAGCCCATCCAGACTCCGCAGGGCATCGTGATTGTTACGCCGAAAGACGTCCAAGCCGGCCATCAGGGCACCTTCGCGGAAGTCCGTGACCGCGTTCTTGCCGACTATCGGCAGGAAAAATCGGTAGAGCTCGCCAAATCCAAGGCCGAAGATCTCGCGAAACAGGCCAAAAGCGGCGAAGCTTTCGACAAGGCGGCTAAATCCCTCAATCTTGATGCTAAGACCTCGGAATCCCTCTCGCGAACCGGTTCGATTCCAGACGTCGGTTCCGGTCAGTTGATCGAAGCCGCGTTCTCGATGCCTGTTGGCCAAGTCAGCGATCCCAAAGACGTCGCTGGTTCCTGGCTCGTGTACCGAGTTGCCGCTCATGAACCGGTCAATGACGCCGCCGTGGTGCTCCAAGCCGATCAAATTCGCCAGCAATTGCTCCAATCCAAGCAGAACGCGGCCTTCGATGCGTTCCGCTTGGCGCTTGAGGATCGGCTGAAAAAGGAAGGAAAGCTGGTAATCAACGCCGACGCAATGAAGCGGCTAACAGGCTCAACATCTTCGTAAATGACTGATAATAAGAAGTTTAAATAAAATCCACTCTTCCCTTGCCGTCCGCTACCCTCTTAGCTAGACTATTTCTATCCGCAGAGCCTGCCCCGTAGCCAGCGGGGTTCTCTTCCCTGATCACTCGGGGATCCTGGGCAGATGCCTTCCAGCCCAATGTCGCCTGGTGTTCAACAAAAAGCCGTATCTAAGGAGCATCTCTATGGCGCAACGAAATTCGAGGGCAGGCAGGTCGGCAGTGGCGGCTTTGGAATCAAAGCGCGGACGTCATCCGGCAGGATCAGCCGCGTTTGCCGGATCCGGTGGGAACGGGAAGTTGAAGAGCATGATATCCACGAGGAGCAGTATGTCTGGAAACGTGTATCACTGTGCCATGGAGAGAAATCAGAACGGGAAGTACAACATCCGCATCCGGGTGCAATTCGAACGCGGCGGCTGGGCCTTGTCGGTCTATTTCTTAGCGTCGTCCTTTAATGCAGCGATGAAGAAGCTCGAAGAATCGCTGCAGCTTTTGCAGAAGAGTGAAGAACGCCTGCGGTTTTGGGGTGTGGAGCGCACCGACGACCCGAATCTGGCCGGCGATCTTGTTGCAGGAGTCCGGCTTGTGGCTGGATCGTCGCCGCGAATTCCCCCGTAAAGTCGCGGAAATGAGTGTGGCGCGCGAGCGGCCGGTACCCGCGTCGGTGCTTGCGCCGGTTCGTCGCGTCCTCGCGGATTCGGTCTCTCAAGAGCGCGAGCGGGCAGTTTCAGCAGCGGCGGGCGACTAGAACGCCAAAATTCCTAGATCATTGCGGGAAGCAGCTCTATTTCTCGCGGACCAGCACTTCTCCTTGCGCCAAAACTACGTCGTTCAACGACAGGCGATACTTGTACGAGCCAGGGTTCAGACCCGGGCGTAACGGCCCACTCACCAACCGCACTCCAGGCGGCGCCTGAAACACATTCGACGAGAACGGGCAGCGCTGCGAGTCAAATTCGATCTTGATGTTTCCCGCATTCGAGATCCACTCCGCCTGGTCGCCCTGATCGAGCACTACCACTTCCGGCAACACTCCAACTAGAACGCGCTTCTCCGTCAATTTACCCTCGATTCAGTTTCCCGTGGAACATAGCGCTTACAGCACGCCCTTGATGGCTTCAATGATATCGCGCGCTGAAATTCCAAACGCATCCACCAGCTCTTCCGGCTTGCCCGAATGAGGCATCCCATTCACCGCGACCAGCTTGAACTTTGCAGGCGGCGCGCCCGCAGCGGCCAGAGCGTGCAGCACACCCTCGCCGAGCCCGCCTTCCGGCCAGTGATCCTCCGCAGTTACCAGACGTCCACCGGTCGCAGCGACCTCCGCAGCCAGCGCCTTGCCGTCCAGAGGCTTCACGCAATACAGATCAATCACGCGGATCGCCGTTCCCGCGGCCTTCAACTGATCCGCCGCTTTCAGCGCTTCATGCAGCGTCACGCCCGCTCCAATCACGGTCACCTTATCGTCCGCGCTCTTCCGCAGCACCTTGAAACCCGGAACGGGGAATTTCTCGTCCTTCGAGTACAGAATCGGCATCTTGGGCCGTGAAGTACGGAGGTAGTTAATTCCGGGCCGCCGCGCCATGGTCTCCGTCAGCCGTTCGGTCGAGACCGCGTCGCTTGGATAGAACACCGCCGAACCGTGGATCGCGCGGAACATCGCGATGTCTTCGAGCGCCATCTGCGACGGGCCATCTTCGCCAATGGATACTCCGCAGTGCGAACCGCACAAATTGATGTTCGCGCGGCTGATAGCCGCCATGCGCACGTTGTCGTACGCGCGCGAAAGGAAGCACGCAAACGTGTCGGCAAAAGGAACCTTGCCGCGCGCCTGCAGTCCCACCGCGACGCTCACCAGATTTTGCTCCGCGATGTAGCCCTGCCAGAAATGATCCGGATACGCGTCGTCGAATATTTCCGAAAACGTCGAGTTTTTCACGTCGCCTGATAACGCCACCACGTGCGGATTCACGGCACCCAGCCGTTTCAACGCGAATCCATACGCTTCGCGCGTCGCAATCTTGGCGTCCGCCGCGTAGTCGGGAGGTGGCGGCGCGGGGAAATCCGGCGGCGTCGGCAGAGGAGTGCGCTCGTAAGATTTTCCGGGGTCCGGTGGAACCGTCGGTCCGCCGCCCATCTCCTGAATCGCCGCCGCAAGCTGTTCCTTCGAAAACGGCTTGCCGTGCCAGTTGAGTTTGTCGGCAACCAAGCTGAATCCGTGACCCTTAATCGTCCGCGCGACGATCGCTTGAGGCTTTCCCTTCACGGTCTTCGCGCGATCCAGAGCCGCGAGCACCTCGGCCACGTTATGTCCGTCCACGACTTGCGTATCAAAACCTTCCGACTCGAATTTCAGCCGGTAGCGTTCCATGTCGTGCTGGTACATGGTCGGTTCGCTCTGGCCGAGGCGGTTGATATCTGCGATCACCGTGAGATTATCGAGGTTGTAGTGCGCCGCGAACGCCGCCGCCTCCCAAATCTGCCCTTCCGCCAATTCGCCGTCGCCGGTCAGCACGTAAACGCGTGTGGGACTCTTATCCATGCGCGCACCAATCGCCAGGCCCGCGCCTACCGAAAGGCCTTGTCCGAGTGATCCGGTGGCGGCATCCACACCATGGATCCGCGGCGTGGGGTGGCCTTCGAGCTCGCTGGAAAACTGCCGCAGCGTCATCAGGCGCGAAACGGGGAACACTCCGGCTTCCGCCAGCGCAGCGTAGAGCACCGGCGCGGCATGGCCCTTGGAAAGCACGAAGCGATCATCGTCGTTCGAATTCGCATTCTTGGGATCGAACTTCATAGCGTGGAAAAAGACGCTGGCCACCAACTCGGCGGCAGACATGCAGGACGTAGGGTGTCCCGAGCCCGCAGCCGTTGTGGCCATCATCGAATAGATGCTCAGCAGCTTGGCTTTTTCTTTTACCGCGCTTACAGTGGCAGCAGAAGGTCCTGCGGAAGAAGGCGCACTCATGACAGCTCCTTTAACCCTTCATAATTCCAATTGATTTTACCCTTTTCGCCTGCCTCTGACGAAACTGTAATTTTTGATGCCCGCGCTCGCTCAATCGGCGCACGCGATTTGCATTTCGCCCGCTCTAAACGTAGAGTTTCGTTTCACGCCGCGCACGCCATGGAGAACCGCATGAACACGATTTCGATCACTGTGAATGGCCGGCAACATTCCGTGGAAGTTTCGCCGGACACGCCGTTGCTGTGGGTTCTGCGCGACACTTTAGGACTCACCGGCACAAAATTCGGCTGCGGCCAGGCGCTATGCGGCGCCTGCACTGTCCACGTGGATGGCGAAGCCACGCGCTCCTGCACTGCGCGCATTTCCACTGTCGCCGGACACAGCATCACCACCATCGAAGGGCTTTCTCCGGACGGGCAGCATCCCGCGCAGCAGGCATGGCTTGCGGACCAAGTCCCGCAGTGTGGCTATTGCCAGGTCGGCATGATCATGACAACAGCGGCGCTGCTCGCAAAAAATCCCTCGCCTACTGACGCGGACATTGATGAAGCCCTCGGTGGCCACATTTGCCGCTGCGGCACCTATCAACGCATCCGCCATGCAGTTCATCAAGCGGCGGCGAAACATCCCTCCTCGGAAACTGCGGCGCCAGCAGCTGCCGCAACAGGAGGCGCCCGGTGAGCACAATGCGCACACCGACCAACGCATCGCGCCGTGAATTCCTGAAATCCAGTGCCGCAGGCAGCGCCGGCCTGCTGCTCGCGTTTTATTTGCCCGCCGTCGCTTCCGCGACAACTGCATCCGAGCAGATCTTCAATCCCAACGCCTATATCTTCATCGATCCGCGAGGAGACGTCCGCCTGGTCGTCACCCGCTCGGAGATGGGCCAGGGCGTGCGCACCGCGCTTGCCATGATCCTCGCCGAAGAGCTCGACGCGGATTGGTCGCGCGTGAAAATCGAACAGGGCGATTGCGACCCGCAATACGGCGATATGACCACCGGCGGCAGCATGAGCATCCGCAGCACCTGGGATCCGCTGCGCAAAGCCGGCGCTGCCGCGCGCGACATGCTGCTCACCGCCGCTGCTGAGACTTGGAGCGTGCCGAAAGACGAATGTAGCGCCCCCGGCGGCAGCGTGATCGAACACAAAAAGAGCGGTCGAAAAATTACCTATGGCCAACTCGCGATCAAAGCCGCTTCCGTGCCGGTTCCCAAAGACGTTCCTTTGAAAGAACCCAAGGACTATCGCATCGTCGGCACCAAGCGCGCCCGGGTGGATGGCCAGCATATCGTAATCGGTGAAGCGCACTACGGCATTGATACTAAAGTTCCCGGCATGCTCTACGCCGTCGTCGCGCGCCCTCCGGTGTTCGGCGGCAAAGTTAAGAAATTCGATGCCACGCGCGCGCGGGCCGTTCCGGGTGTGCGGAAAGTTTTCGAAGTTCCTGCTGTGGAAATGCCGCCGCTATTTGGTGAAGACCGCAAGCCCGATTCCGGCCACCAACATTATTTGTGGGGTGGTGTAGCCGTCGTCGCTGATTCTACCTGGCAAGCCATTGCCGGCCGTCGCGCGCTCGCGATTGACTGGGATAACGGTCCCGGCGCGGAAGAATCCACCGAGAAACAGCACGCGGCGCTTACGGAACTGCTGAAAACTCCCGGCAAGGAGCTGAAGAAAATCGGCGAGCCGGATTCAGCAATTGCCTCCGCCGCGAAAATTGTCGAAGCTGATTACGAAACTCCCTTTCTCGCGCACATGACCATGGAGCCGGTGAATTGCACCGCTTCCGTTCACGACGGCAAATGCGAAGTGTGGGCACCGACGCAGAATCCCAACGGCATGGCCACCGCATTAGCCAGCGTGCTGAATCTTCCGCAATCGGCTCTGACCATTCACATCACTCTGATCGGCGGCGGTTTCGGACGCCGCTTGTGTATTGATTACGGCGTCGAAGCAGCGCTGGTTTCGCGGTCGGCCGGCGCGCCAGTGAAAGTGATCTGGACCCGCGACGACGATATTCGCCACGATTACTATCGTCCGATCTCTCACCATCGCCTTCGCGCCGGTTTGGATGCGCAGGGCCAAATTACTTCCTGGCTGCACCACATCGCCGCTCCCTCCACAGATAGCACCTTCCTTGGCGGCGAAGTTCCCGATACCGGCGGCACCGAAATTGCCGGCACCGGTCTTCCCAATGGCACCGTGCCGAATTATTCGCTGCAGCAAAGCTTCCTGCACACCGCTGTGCCGCGCGGCTACTGGCGCGCCGTGGACATGAATTGGAATCACTTCGCGGTGCAGTGCTTCATTGACGAAATTGCCGCGGCCACGGGAAAAGATCCGCTCGCATTGCGGCGGCAATTGATTGCGACCAAGCAGAAACCTGCTGGCCAGACCGACAACGAAGGAGATGCGCCCGTCAATGTTGAGCGGCTGCTCGGCGTCCTGAATCTTGTCGCGGAAAAATCAGAATGGGGGAAGCCGTTACCGGCAGGGCGCGGCCGCGGCATTGCTGGCCTCTATGGATTCGGCAGCTATGTGGCGCACGTCGCGGAAGTGACAGTCGCAAAAGACGGAACCTTGCACGTGGACCGGGTCGTCGTCGCGGTGGATTGCGGCCAGGTCATCAATCCGGATTTGGTGGCTGCGCAAATCGAAGGTGGCGTGGTGTTCGGCCTCACTTCAGCGCTCTACGACGAAATCACCATCCAGAACGGCCAGGTGCAGCAAACCAATTTCGATAATTATCCGATGCTGCGGATTGCGGACATGCCGAAGGTCGAAGTCCACCTGGTGCCCAGCCATGAATCGCCCGGAGGAATTGGCGAGCCCGGCGTGCCTTCTACCGCTCCCGCAGTCGCCAACGCGATTTTTGCTGCGACGGGCAAGCGCCTGAGGCGACTCCCGTTCCAAACGCAGGAACTGGCGAAGTCGTAGCGCCGATTCGAAAATCGCCCGGCGTAGGAAATTCGCTAACTCGTGTCCGAAAGGTTCGCGCCTTTCGCTTCGCGCCCGCTGATTGTCACGATCACCACCAGTGCCGACACCAGAACCGCTGTCCACGCCAGCACCGGCGCGAAATTCCCACCGAAGTAATGTTCCGCGAGCTTGGACTGCACCACGGAATTTCGCGAAGCAAGCAGATTGCCGAGTTGGTACGCAAGTCCAGGAAACGTGCCACGCACAGCTGGCGGTGAAAGTTCATTCAGGTGCGCCGGAATCACTCCCCACGCGCCTTGCACCATGAATTGCATCAGGAAGCTGCCGAACGCGAGCATCGGCGCGGTGTGCGGGTAAACCCACAGCGGGATCATCGGAATGGTTAGCACTGCGGCGATTACGATCGTCTTCCGCCTCCCCAGCCGCTCCGACCACGAGCCGAAACAAATCCCGCCCAGCAACGCGCCGAGGTTGTACACAATCGCGACCAGTCCCACGGTCGCCGGCGAGAAGCCGCGATTCCTCTGCAGAAACGTGGGATAAACATCCTGCGTGCCGTGACTGTAGAGGTTGAATGCAAACATCAGCACCATCAGGAAAATAAAGGTGCCCAGGTATTTCACAATATCTTTCCCCAGGTTTCGCTGCACGCCGACGGTCGCTCCGCGGCCCTGCTGCCATGCGGGCGATTCTTCCACCTTGGTGCGAATGTAAATCACCAGAAAAGCCGGCAGCGCGCCGATCACGAACATCCCGCGCCAACCGATGAAGTGAAATAGCGTGCCGTATAGCAGCGCCGCCAGCAGGTAGCCCACCACGTATCCTTCCTGCAGCACGCCGGAAAAAAATCCGCGATTTTCCGCAGGAAGGGTTTCGAACGCCAGTGCGGCGCCGACACCCCATTCCCCGCCCATCGCAATGCCGAATAGCGCGCGCATAATCAGAAAAATATGCAGCGACGGCGCGAACGCGGAAGCCAGCTCGAACACTGAAAACGCGACGATATCTATCATCAGCGCCGGCCGGCGGCCGTAGCGATCAGCGATCGTACCGAATAAGAATGCGCCCACAGGCCGCATGGCGAGCGTCAGGAAAACTGCCTCGAAAACGGCGGAGACCTGCGCATGAAATTCCGTGGCGATGGCGCTGACGCAAAAAGTCAGAATGAAAAAATCGAAAGCATCCAGAGACCAGCCGAGAAAACAGGCGATGAAAGTGTTGCGCTGCACTGCGGTCAGGCGGCGGAAATGGCCTAGAAACTCGATGGTTTGCTCCCTGGCACCAGGTCAATCGTGTTCTCGTCGCACCGGCAATCTTGCGCGCTCAGGGACGCCGCAGCGAGCGTGGAGACGCGAGCGCGTCGGAAACTCGTGCTACCTGCGCCATTTCCGCCACATCGTGCACCCGAACAATGTGCGCGCCCTGAAGAATGCTCGCCGCAACCGTCGCTGCCGTGCCCCAGATTCGGTCCCTTCTTGTGCCAGGGCGCAATTCGCTCTGCTCAAGCGCCTTGCCTATGAAACTCTTTCGCGATGTGCCGACCAGCAGCGGATAGCCCAGACGCGCCAGTTCCGGCAAACGCGCCAGCAGCTCGCAATTCTGCGCGAAGCTTTTGCCGAAGCCAATTCCCGGGTCCAGCACGATTTGCGATTTCGCCAGTCCCGCTCGACGCGCCAGCGTCACCGCATGTTTTAGCCCCTTCGCAACGTCGCGCAGCACATCGCGCGCGAACGGAGTTTTCTGCATGGTGCGCGGCGTTCCGCGCATGTGCATCAGGATGAGCGCCAGCTTCCGGCTTCGCGCCACGGCCGCGATCCGTGGATCGTGGCGCAGCGCCGTCACATCATTCACAATCTCGGCGCCCGCGCCCGCCGCCGCTTCCGCGACTTCTGATTTGCTGGTATCCACCGAAATGGGAATTCGAATTTTGCCGCGCAGCTGTTCAATCACCGGTAGTATGCGCTGCAATTCGGTTTCCGCGGAAACGCCCAGTGATCCAGGTCGCGTGGATTCGCCGCCTACGTCAATGATGTCCGCGCCGGCGGCCTCCATCGCCACGGCGTGCGCCACCGCTGCGTCAACGTTCAGAAATAATCCGCCGTCGGAAAAACTGTCGGGCGTCACATTTAGCACACCCATCACCAGCGTGCGCTTGCCCAGTGCCAGCGTTCGTTCGGGCAAGCGCAACCGAAATTGTTGGCGATGAAACATCGTTCGCTATTGAATCACGGTTTTCGCAAAAGCCTAAGCGCAAGCACGTGCATCAGTGCAGTTCTGAAATAAGGGGCCACAGCGAAGGGCAATGCTACGGCGTCGCAGCTACGTAATAGGAAGACCGATTGACCACGGTCGGGATCTCCATGATCAATCACTTCCACGCGCAGCTGGTGCCAGCCGGAATGAGGGGGCGTGCTTGCATTGTTCGCAGGAGCGAATCCCGAGCGTGTATTCCGCGCGAATTTTCAGCGCGATCTGCCGAAATGTGTCCGCAAGTGTTTCCGCCTCGCGCAGGAAGTACAGCTGGCCGCCGGAGCGCCGCGCCAATTCCGCAAGGTACAGCGTGTACGCAGGAATGCCCGATGCTTCCGCTGAGTAAGTCACCAGCGTTTGGCTCGCATGCAATTGCACCCACGCCGGCGTCATGATCTTCGGACGGCTTTCGGTGGAAACGGCGAACACTTCAATATTTTCCGCAGCCAGCGTTCGCGTTACGTCGTCAAACGTTAGCTGGTCGGCGGGCCATCCTGGGCGTGGCCCCGCAGTTTTAGGATCGAGCGTGAGGCCCAACCCGCTGTCCTGCCCATCGGTCAGTAATACAATCGCTTTGCGTCCAGTGCGCCCTGCGAATAGCTCGCGCGCGGTGAGAAACACTGCCTGGTAAATATTCGAGCCCCCGGTATCTTGCAGCAACGAGCGCGCGTCCACGCGCGCAACCGCTTTGCGGATCAGTCCCCAATCACCGGAAAATGGAAGCTGCAGGTACGTGTGCGCTGAAAAATCCACGATCGCAGTTCGATCCGAAGGCGAGAGCGCATCCACCAGTGCGCGCGCCGCATTTCGCATTTCGTCAGACTCGCGCAGAACGCTGGGGCTCGCATCAATCACGATTGCGACGCTGGCTGATTCCGTGGAAGCGTCGAAATACGTGAGCGGCTGTTGCACGCCGTCGTCGAACACGCGGAAATCCGTGATCTGCAGTCCGCGCACCGCAACGCCATCCGCGCCAATCACACTGCACGTCACCGGAACGATCTGCGTGACCACCGAGATCGCGTGCGAATCAGCGGAGGTTGCGCCGCTCGCCGCACCATTTCCGCCAGCTCCGTTCGTCAAGTTGCCTGCCGGAATCGCCTTTAATTCACCGGTTACTGGGTCGCGTTTCCAGTTAACGTCCTCGTCAAGGCGTCGCGGCCGCGGCAATTTTGTTTTTTGCTGAGCCTGCGGGGAAAGGCGTGGAAGGACGATCAGAGAAGGCAGTAGCGCCAATGCCAAAGCGACGCCGCGCACCGCAAACAGATGAATCGGCCGATGCATGCGACGTTCGTGGAAGATCCCGCGCACTCGCATCGTGCGTCTAGTCGAGGTCGAAATCGCGCAAAGGTTTTTCGATCGGGCCGTCTTTCGCCTTCTTCAAACCTTCGGCGAATTTTCGTGCCAGCACGTCTTCCTTCGATTTCTCCGCTTCCACGGACGCGCGAAATTTCGCTTCCACTGCGTCAACCTGCTGGCGCAGCAGCGCCGCCGTGTCGTCCAGGTCCACTGATGGCGGCGGCTTCGGCGGAGGAACGTGCGACAGTACCACGCCGATCTCGCGATCCACCGTGAGCTTCGCCTGGCAGCACGGGCAACTAACCGTAAACGTGTCCAATGGCTTCTGAGTCATAAGCGCATTTTACGCCCATTTTGGCGCATCGGGCATCCCCGGTGAAGCTCTCACCCTGCGCTCACGGCCTCCTCCGCGCTAAAGGTTTCTGTATATCAGCCGATGACTGGATTACGTGCAGGTGGTGAACTGCGTAACCTGTTGTGCATTAAACGGGGCGCCAGTTCACGAGCGTGCTTTCGCAAATGGCACGGAAGCATTTGCACGGCGTCTTTTTGGTCCTTAATTTCTTAGACTCTATCCAGCAATTGGCGGGTGAACCCACATTGAGTGCTCAAATCGAGGTCGTTCCGACGCTTCAAGTGTCTCTAACAGAACCCATCAAATCCGGGCCGGATCGCCGCAGGCGCAAGCGCGGCATGTTTTCCGTTCCGGTACAGATTCGCGGCGGAGTTGGAACACTTGAAGTCTTCGAGGATCTCGTCACCAGCCTTGACGTCTCGCGCGATGGACTGCTGTTGTCCACGGCGCGCGGTGGGTATTCAGTCGGTCAAAAGCTGCATGTATCTTGCCCTTACTGGTGTGCACCCACTGCGATTAATGTGCCGCGCAATGCGCAAGTAGTCCGCAACGTCCTTCTGCCAAACTACAGCTACGCTCTGGCCCTGCAATTTATGCCCGGAATTTGCGAGGAGAGTTCCTGGAATGATTCGCCTTCGCCCTACCCTAATCAGGTGCGCGTGCTTTGCGTTGAATCGGATTCCTCCGCATCGCGCGCGCTTTGCGCCATACTGGAAAAAGATGGCTACCACGTGGTGGCAGTCTCCACGGCGAGAGAGGCCCTCGATATCTTGAGCAGCGAGGCTCCCGACGTGATTCTCGCTGAGGCCGAGTGCCAGGGCCAGGAGATCTCCGGCAAGGACCTGTGCGCGATTGTGAAAACTTGCCCGCGCTTACAGCACATTCCCGTGATTTTGCTCACCAGTTCCGCTTTGCCGTCGGATTACGCCACCAGCCATCAAATCGGCGCCGTGGTTTGCATGACCATTCCCTGCAGGCCCGAGCGCGTTCGCAGCGCCATCCATCTGGTTGCGGCGCCGCCAGCGCTCTGCTCGGTCTATAGCGCGCGTTTCAACGTGGCTTCCTTCGTGCGCACGTCGTAGTCGCGATTTCCCCGCGCACTCCCGCGATCTCGCTTAGCGCAAAAAAAAGAACCTCGTCCCTTTCGAGACGAGGTCCCCTAAAATGCATCGTTGTTGAAATGAATCTAGGCCGGAGCTGGTTTTTCGCCCTTGGCCAGGCCCGGTATCGGCCGCGGTTCGGGCCGCAGCGAAAGCTGCGGTTCCTTCGTGGGCACGGGCGGCGCGGCCGGGGGAGGCGGCGGTATCTTGTCCGGCAGCGGCTTGCCTTCCATCAAGAGTTTCAGTTCCACGGCATCCAGAACCTCGCGGTCCAGCAGAGCCTGAGCAATGCGCTCGAGCTTATCGCGTTGCGTCTCCAGAATATTGCGCGCCTTGCTGTATCCGTTCGTCACAATGCTACGAACTTCTCCATCAATCTTGATCGCCGTGTCTTCCGAATAATCACGGTGCTGCGCGATCTCGCGTCCCAGGAAAATCGCTTCTTCCTTCTTGCCGAAAGTAAGCGGCCCCAGAACGCTCATGCCCCATTCGCAGACCATCTGCCGCGCGATTTCGGTGGCGCGTTCGATATCGTTTCCCGCGCCGGTAGTGATGTGATGCAGGAAAATTTCTTCGGCCGCGCGCCCGCCCATCAATACGGCGAGTTGCGCTTCGAGGAATTCCTTGGTGTAAGTGTGCTTGTCGTCAATCGGCAACTGCATGGTGACGCCCAGCGCCATACCACGTGGAATAATCGTCACTTTGTGCAGTGGATCGGCGCCCGGCGTCATCGCCGCCACGAGCGCGTGCCCAGCCTCGTGATATGCCGTGTTGCGCTTTTCCTCGTCCGACAAAATCATGGATCTTCGCTCGACGCCCATCAGGACTTTGTCCTTGGACATCTCGAAATCCACCATCGCGACAAATTTGCGGTTCTGCCGCGCCGCCCACAGCGCGGACTCGTTCACCAGGTTCGCCAGATCAGCGCCGGAAAATCCTGGCGTCCCGCGCGCAATTACCGAAAGATCCACGTCCTCGGACAGGGGCACTTTGCGCGTGTGCACGCGAAGAATTTCCTCGCGGCCCTTCACGTCAGGACGCGGCACTACTACGCGCCGGTCGAAACGGCCGGGACGCAGCAACGCCGGATCCAGGACGTCGGGACGGTTCGTCGCAGCAATCAAGATGACGCCTTCGTTCGATTCAAATCCGTCCATTTCCACCAGCAACGCGTTCAAAGTCTGTTCGCGTTCATCGTGACCGCCGCCGAGTCCCGCGCCGCGATGCCGTCCAACCGCGTCAATTTCATCTATGAAAATGATGCAGGGCGCGTTCTTCTTGCCCTGCTCGAACAGATCGCGCACCCGGCTCGCGCCAACGCCCACAAACATCTCGACGAAGTCTGAACCGGAAATCGAGAAGAACGGCACATTCGCTTCGCCCGCGATTGCGCGCGCCAGCAAAGTCTTGCCCGTTCCCGGAGGTCCAACCAGCAGCACGCCCTTCGGAATGCGTCCGCCAAGCTTCTGGAATTTCTGCGGGTCCTTCAAGAAATCAATAATTTCGTAAAGCTCTTCCTTCGGTTCGTCAATTCCCGCCACGTCCTTGAACGTTGCCTTTTTTTGCTGCGCCGTCAGCAAACGCGCCCGGGACTTCCCAAAGCTGAGCGCCTTGTTCCCGCCCGCCTGCATCTGCTTCATCATGAAAACCCAGAACAGAACCAAGAGCAGTAGCGGGCCGAAATTCACCAAAAATGTCAGCCAGTCCGCGTTCTTCACTTCTTTGTAGTTATAAAGTACGTTGTGATCCTGCAGCGCTTTGGTAATGTCCGGAATGGCCGTATTGGCAACTGTCACGCCGCGGAATTTTCCGCCTTCACGGTACTCGCCCTGCAATTCGGCGCTATTCGGCGAAAGGTAAATCGTGACGTCCTTGACGCTGTTGTTCTGCACCTTCGCCAGAAAATTTGTGTAATTGGGTTCGTCGTCGTGCGCGGACTGGCCCCCGGTCGAGGCCATCCTCCACAGCACTACCGCCAGCAAAATCATTAGGAGCCAGAATAAAATTGTTCGGACTGTGGAATTCACCTTATTACCTCACCTGTTGCAACCTAACTAAAATTGCTGCAAAAAAAGTTCTCACCGCACCTTCACTATCTTAGATGCTTAGACCCACAAGAGGTATGCAATTTACTCGGCCGCTCTAGGGGCCTGCTTCTTCCTCGATCACAAATCCCATCCGCGTGTTCTCTCTCGCGCGGAAGTCTTCGGCAGCCGGCATCCCCTGAGCCCAAATCACTTGCCCGTCGCTTTCCAGCACGGGCCACGCAGCACGCTCGCCGCTCGGAACGCGTCCCGCCAGGAACATGCTCTTCAGCTTTCGTTCGTGGCGCCGGCCGTGTGGCCGATAGGCGTCGCCAGGCCTCCAATTCCGCAGGATCAAAGGAGAGCGCAGGAGGTCTGCATCGAGGGCGTTGGCGTCCCTCTTAGTGTCGCTCTCCGTCACAGGCCAGTCAATCACTTTCAGCCGGAAGCACTTTCCTAGTTCCGCAATGGAAACAGTCGCCGTCCCGCGCAACGGCAGGCTCACAACGTACTCATACTCATACGCGATCTCTTGCCTTGCGGTTCCATCGCCCGTGCGTTGTCGGCCAGCTTCTCCGCTGGAGAAAATGAGTTCGCTGAAGCCTCGTCGTACCATAATTGCGCCGGGGAGTTCGACATGGTGCCCACTACTGGATTCGCTGGCGAGGTGCATTACTCGTTCGACGTGGTTTGCGCCCAATTCCCGCCGGTCACCCCGCGCCTCTTCATAAAGACGGCGAATCAATCGTTCCGTAAGCACTCGCAACGGCGCGTATTTATTGAACTTCTGCGACGTGCGATTTTGGTCCTTGCCGCTTTTCAGCTCCAGCGGCGCCATCACGTCGCGCACTGCGATGCGTACTTCATTGCCGTCCTTGCGTGCGAGAACTTGGAAACGATCCTCGACCAGCACGTCCCAGAAGTCTCCTTCTTCGCGCGCCAATCGTGCCAGCTCGCCGAGGTGGCCGACAATCGCTGGGGAGAAATCCCGCTCGATTACCGGCAGTAACCCTTCGCGAATGTGCGCGCGCGTCCGACGGATATCTCGATTCGTCGAATCCTCTCGCCATGTCTGGCCGTTCGCGTTCAGATATTCACGCAGGCTTTTCCGGCGTGTGCCGAGCAATGGGCGCACGATCGCCCCCGCCACTGGATAAATTCCTGCCAGGCCTGTGGGGCCGGTTCCGCGCATCAGATGCGCCAGCAGCGTCTCCGCCTGATCGTCCGCCGTATGCGCCACCGCGATCTGTGTGGCCTTCCCCTCATTGATCACCCGGTTGAAAAACCCGTAGCGTAGCCGTCGCGCCGCGTCTTCCACGTTCCATCCGTGATGCGCAGCTTCCGCTCCCACATCCTCGCGCGCACTCACGAATTCCAATTGTCGAGCACTGGCAAGCTCCGCGACGAAGGAGGCGTCTGCCTCGGATTCAGCTCCGCGCAGCGCGTGGTTGAAATGCACAACCAGCAGCGTGATGCCCAGTGCGTCGCGCAAACGATCGAGCAGCCGCAATAGCGCCACGGAATCGGCGCCGCCCGAAACGGCGACGCCCACACGATTCCCCGCGGTCAACATTCGCGACGTCTGAATGTTTGCAAGCACGGATTGTTCCAGCGGGACTCGCATTGGCCGGTTCCCTCGCGCCCTGCGCATCAGGATATGGCCATGGTAACAGCGGGATTGGTCAGGGTCGAGGGCGAGGCGACTGCGAGAAGGAGAGAATCCCGCGCGCGGACGCCGCACAACTACAGACGGTCGGTGATCTGCTGTGTGAATAAATCTCGACTGTAAGAAATGCGTCGGTCAAGCGCCACGGCAGCAAAATAAGAACAATTCTGACGCTCTTGCTCGAGCCAGCTGGAAAATCGCGGAGCCACCGGGCGCGAGACGCGGTTCAGCACCGCCAGCAAGCCGTAATAAGTTCCCACGGCGCGGATCTCGGACTGGTCGTCGCCCCGCTCCGGACACAATCGCACCAATTGCAGCAGGCGATTGAAATCATCGGCGCCTACTTCCTGATCGGCGATGCCGGTCACTTCGCGCACACGATCCGAAAGCACGATATTCTTGCTGGAAGCTAGGATCGAGCGGCAATACGATACAAAAAATTGCAGGAACGCCGCAATCGAGATGACGCAGATGAGTGCCGCGATCATCGCGCCCTCACCAACAACCGCGCCGGCTCTAAGCGGGCGTCCTCGGAGACCTTCGCAAAGGTGTAGGCCCAGGCGGCGGGCAACCACACACCCATCATCGGCGGAATCCAGCGCAAAACATTGGCTTCCAGGCCCGGGAAAAGGTTACGCAGCGCGTACGACCCGGCGTCGGCGCTAAAGTAAATCCCCAACGCCAGCACCAACTGGATCAGCCGCGTTCGGGTTTCGTGCAACTTCAAGATGGCTCCCCAGAGCAAGTACGTCAGCACCACGCCCACGAAGTAAACGTTTTGGCTCATCTCCACGACGAAATGCGTCGTGAGGTGCGTCCGATTCTGGTGCACTACGGCGTACGAGAACACGCCCGTGAGAACGATTAAGGTAACCGCAGCCGCGCGAATGTGGCGGCCTACACCCATCTCGGCGAACGTCTCCTGGTAAAACTTCGTAATCACGCAGAACATTAGGACGTTCAGCACACTGTCGGTGTAGTAGTAGAAATAGCTATAGATGGCTGACTGAAAACCAAAACGGCGGACGCAGTAGAACAACCCGCAGGTCACCAACGCGTCGCATACGATGTAGAAAACAATGGGGTAATACCGGAAGAGCTGTCTGCGGGAGATTAAATACACCACCACGGCGATTTCCGCGAGGAAACCTAGCATCCAAACCATGTAATCGAGTGGTCCAAGCATTCTTTTTTCAATTCCGATGCCTGACCACTCAGCTCCCGATTAGCGGGAGCCCCCTGACGTTAGTTCCAGGGTGCGGGAGGCACCGGAGCTGATGTGCTTGCCCAAGGAGCGGGCGGCACCGGGGCCGAAGTGCTTGCCCAAGGAGCGGGCGGCACAGGAGCCGAAGTGCTTGCCCAGGGTGCGGGCGGCACAGGAGCCGAAGTACTCGCGACTGTAATGCCCTTCAGACCGACGGCGCTGGCCAAAATCATCATGGCCAAAACCGTAGCAACTAACCACTTACTCATTGACCCCTCCGAGTAGGGATACTACGCGGCGGAGTCTATAAGTGTTTAGTTGCCGTCAAGAGGGAAATTCGCAGGGCGTGTGTCTAAACGGTACACACCCCTCCCCCTGACCTGTCTGGAGCCTTTCTTAATCTTCCACGTCAAATTAGCCGTTCGAATTGTGTGCGGTCAATGTTACGAAAGTACCAGCGTTCCCGCGCTTTTCCCGGGGACCACGGAGCGCTGAAGTCACCCGACGATATGAATGAATCGGTCCATTTCAGAGGCTATTGTTCACATCGGTTGCGGGCCAAACTTCTTCCCGCTATGAACAGACTCTGCTAACATAGATGCGCAAGTAACTCGACAATTGAATCTGTCTGGAGCGATGCAACAATGGCACTAGCATGTGAAATGTGCGGCAAGAAGCCGCGATACGGCAACGCGATCAGCCACGCCCACAACGTTACGCGGCGCCGCTGGAATCCTAATCTGCGGCGCGTCAAGGCCGTGGTTAAAGGCGCTCGCAAACACATCCGCGTCTGCACCTCCTGCATCCGTTCTGGCCGCGTTCAAAAGGCCGCGTGAAGTCGGCCCTCCCCCGGAAGGAGTCCCGCTTGTCACGACGAATCTTGGCACTCGCACTAGTCGCCGCGAGTGTGTCCGTGGTCGGTTGCAAGAAGGAAACCGCGCCAGGTCCAGACGTCTGGGCCGTGGTGAACGGCAAAGAGATCCAGCGCGCCGAGGTAGAGAAATATTTCCGCACGCGCGTCAACGCGGAAGGCCCGGCTCCATCTCAGGAAGAAGCGCTCTCGCTGAAGTTGAATATCCTCGATGAACTTGTGAACAACGAAATCCTGCTCGAACGCGCCAACAAATTGAACCTGGTCGCCAGCGATGCCGAAGTCGAAGACAAATTCACCGAGTCCAAAAGTCCTTATACCGAGGAAGAATTCCAGAAAAAACTGAAAGATTCTGAGCTGACGGTGGACGATTTAAAGGGAGATATCCGGCGCCAGCTCTCCGTGCAGAAGCTCCTGAACAGAGAAGTGGTCGCGAAGATTTCGATCACCGACCAGGATGTGCTCGACTTCTACAACAAGAATCGCGCGCAATTCAATGTAGCGGAGCTGCAGTTTCACATCGCGCAGATTGTCGTCACGCCGCACCCGGACCCTACGGTGCACAATCGCAAGAACGACAAAGCTACCAGCGAGCCTGAAGCCAAGCGAAAAATAAGCCTCATCGAGCAAAAACTTGCAAGCGGCGCTGATTTTTCCCAGCTCGCAATGGATTATTCCGAGGATTCCACGGCAGCGACGGGCGGCGATCTGGGCTTTGTGCCGGAATCAGCGTTGAATCAATCGGACCCGCTTCTGAAGAAAACGGTCCTGGCGATGAGGCCGGGCGACGTCACCCAACCAATCGGAGTGAAAAACGGGGGATACCGCATCCTCAAGCTAATCGCCAAAGAGCCCGCCGGTCAGCGCGAGCTTTCCGATCCGCAAGTGCAACAATCCATCCGCGACATGCTGCGTAATCGCAAAGAGCAGCTCTTGCGCTCGGCGTACATGATCGAAGCGCGAGACGATTCGCACGTCACCAACTATCTGGCTCGGCAAATTCTGGAATCTGCAGGAAAGCTTCCCGCCTCAAAATAAGCCGTAAATCGTAACGAAAATCCACGAATGCGCGATTCAGGCTGTGCGGCGTTCGCTGAGGTCTATCCGCGGCTAACGGTGGGCGCAAGAGGCCGCCCGGGACGAACCATCCGGCCGATGAAAATTGCGATCAGTCCTGCCAAGGGGCTCAGCAGCAGGACCGCAACGAATCCTTTCCAGAACGCGAACCCTTCCTTCTCCATCTTCGCCGCCGTCAGCGCGCATACCATCGTCCATACCAGCCCGACGATCCCAAATAACAGCCACGCGGCGGCCGTAGCAAAATGCACGTGTGAAGACATTCCGAATCCCCCAAGTTTGCCCGTGTTTCTAGATTCGGGACCCCTGCCCGGATTGCAACCATTCTCACAGCAGCAAGCGGGCGGACAAAGGCGCGAAAAACAAAAGCGAACTTAAGGGTTACTAGTAACGAATCTCAAATCGTCGCTCAGCTGACGATCGCCACCACCTCTCCCGCATTCACGGTCTGACCTTCTATCACCGCCAACCGGTCAACGGTTCCGGTTTTCGGTGCGCGAATCTCGTTCTGCATCTTCATCGCTTCCACCACCAGCAACCCTTGTCCAGCCCGAACCGCATCGCCCGTTTTCACCAGCACGCGCACGATTTTGCCCGGCATCGGAGCCAGGATTTTTTGGCGCCCCTCCGCTTCCGCAGCGCTGCCACGATCGCGTCGCCATTCGCGTTCGTCCTGAACGACGACTTTAAATTGCCGGGTGCCAGTGATCGCTCGCAGTTCGGCACCTAAGCGTTCCATGCGCACTTCTAACGATCTTCCGTTTATCAGAATCGAATAGATGCCAGGCGACACCTCCGCCGCATCAACTTCCAGACGTTGGCCGTCAATCGTCCAAACGGGACGCTCGCCCGCTTGCGTCATCTCCACGCGGCGTTTTTTTCCGTCAATCTCAATCTGCAATTTCACGATGGCTCCGCTTAGACTCTCGCGACGCTGTCAGAGCTGTGGCTCGCGATTCACTTGCTCCCGCCGAGTCTCTGTTTTCCACTGGGATTCTGTAATCGCCGGCGACTCGGAAGTCTTCGCGCCATCCGTATGCGAGGTGTGCCACAGAAATGCGGCTATCGCTGCAGCTTGCTCGGCCTGAATTTCCCCCCGGCCGCTGTCGCCATTCTTAGCGGAGGGCTCGGCGCTGAGAAAATCGTCCAGCCAGCGCGTGTAAATCGCGCCTGTCCGAAAATCACTGCTGCACAGGATGCGGCGAAAAAGCGAGACGTTGGTTTTTATCCCGCTCGCATAATATTCCTGCAGAGCCCGGCTCATTCTCGCCAGCGCTTCCTCGCGATCGCCGCCCCAGGCAATCAACTTGCCCAACATAGGGTCGTACTCGTTCGGCACGGTCCAGCCGGCATAAATCCCCTCGTCCAGTCGAATCCCAGGGCCCGTGGGAACTCCGCAATCCACGATTTTTCCGGGCGACGGGAAAAAATTGTTGTCCGGATCTTCGGCGTAAATGCGGCATTCGATGGCATGCCCGCGCAATGCAATTTCTTCCTGGCGAAACGGCAACGGCTCGCCGGCGGCAATGCGCATTTGCAGCTTCACCAGATCGAGCGATGTCACCATCTCCGTCACAGGATGCTCTACTTGCAGCCGCGTGTTCATTTCCAGAAAATAAAAATTCCGCTGTGCGTCAACCAGGAATTCCACCGTGCCCGCATTCGTGTAATCCCCGGCGCGCGCCAGTTTCACCGCCGTTTCACCCATTGCTTTTCGCAATTCTGGCGTCATGAACGGCGACGGCGCCTCTTCAATCACTTTCTGGTGCCGTCGCTGCACAGAGCATTCGCGCTCACCCAAATAGACAAAATGCCCATGATGATCCGCCAGCACTTGAATCTCGATGTGGCGCGGGCGTTCTAAATATTTTTCCATGTACAGCCGCGGGTCGCCGAACGCATTCTGCGCTTCGGACGCCGCGTCGCGCCACGCCGAGGCGAGTTCGTCCTCGCTCGCCACGCTGCGCATCCCCTTGCCTCCGCCGCCCGCCACCGCTTTCAAAATCACGGGAAAACCAATCCCCCGGGCAATTTTCGCCGCCTCGTCTGCATCATTGATCGGGTCCAGGGTGCCGGGCACGGTGGGCGCGCCCACATCCCGCGCGATATGCCGGGCAGCGGTTTTTGAGCCCAGCTGCTCCATCGCAGAAGCCGACGGGCCAATGAAAGTGACGCCCGCGTCCGCGCAAGCACGGGCGAGCGCCGGATTTTCCGCCAGAAAACCGTAGCCGGGATGAATCGCGTCGCAACCGGCATAGCGCGCAACGCCGAGAATCTTCTCAATCACCAAATAACTCTCGCGTGAGGGCGCCGGTCCAATCGGGTACGCCTCGTCCGCCAGCCGTACGTGAAGTGATCCCCGATCCACATCGCTATACACCGCGACGGTGCATACACCCATCTCCCGGCACGCGCGCGCGATGCGTACCGCAATCTCTCCGCGATTCGCAATCAGGACTTTCTTGAACATTACAGTGCTCCACGCAAAACCGGGATTCTAGCATCTTGGCCGCTCGCCTGCCTGTACCCGCACCCCAGAGCACGCCGGAGCAAGTTCGAGCATGTCTGAGGCCCAGCCCTGCTTCGTTGACACCCATGTGAGCCGCTGTTAGATTGCATACTTTGTGCTCATAGGCCAGCCCAATATAATTGCCGGCATAATTGTTCGACGCGTTGTCTGGATGGCTTCCCTGGCAGTGATGCTTACATCTGCCGTCGGTTGCGCCGTCAGCCACAAGACCGTCGTGAAGCCGCCGCAAGCCTCCGTTCCGCAATTGGCTGCGACGAAAGAGCAGCTGCTCGACGCCTACAATCGCCAAGCGCAAGCAATCCAGTCTCTAAATGCCGGCGTGACCATGAAGCTCACCGCGGGCTCCGCGTATTCCGGCGTCATCGAGCAATATCACGAAGTGAACGGTTTTATCCTGGCGGCCAGACCCGCCGACATTCGTGTAATCGGCCAGGCGCCGGTAGTTAACAAGAATATTTTTGACATGGTCAGCGACGGCTCGACTTTCAGCATTTACATACCGTCGAAGAATAGATTTATCGTCGGCCCGGCTAATCTGGAGCGGCGCGCGGAGAAGCCAATCGAAAATCTCCGGCCGCAACATCTGGTGGACGCGCTCTTCTGGCCGGTCATCGCAGATCAGACGCCAGTTTTATTCGAGGAAGCGAACGAAGGGACGTCGCGTTTCTACATTTTAACGGTAGTGGTGTCGGCAGCGCCGCAATCGACGGTCGGTCCTGGGGATTCGGCGGCCGACTGGGAAATCGCGCGGAAGATATGGTTCGATCGCGCGAATCTGCGCGTCTCAAGGATTGAGAATTTTGGTTCCGGTGGTAAGGTGGCTTCGGACGTGACGTACGCAAACTGGCAAACCACGGGTGCCACCAGCTATCCGTGGCAGATCGACGTCACTCGGCCGAGCGATGACTATCAATTGCAGATTACAATCAAGAAGCTTACTGTGAACGAGCCGATTGCTGCCGACCGCTTCTCCCTGCCGCAGCCGCCCGGCACGGATTTGGTCAATCTCGGCGAAAATCCTGGGGCAGATATTCGCAAAGACTCCGGGCAAAGCACCAAGGAGCCGCAACACTAGTGCGTTTACAATTTCCTGAGCGCACCTAAAATTTATGATTCGTTACATGATCACGCAAAACGTCCTGCACCGGCCGCTGCGCACGTTCATCACCGTGCTGGCCGTAGCCGTTGAGGTTACGCTCGTCATTATCGTCGTGGGCCTTACCAGCGGCCTGCTCTCGGAATCGGCCAAACGCATCGAAGGCGTCGGCGCGGACATTATGGTTCAGCCGCCGCAGGCTTCTTACCTGATGGCCTTTAGCGGCGCACCCATGCCCATGGCGATCGGAACAAAGCTGGCGCAGCTCGAATACGTACAGGCGGTGGCCCCGGTGCTGACGCAGTTCAATACCAGCGGCATCGAAATCGTTTATGGCATTGACCAGGAGAGTTTTCACGCTGTTACCGGCGGGTTCGTTTTTCACGAAGGCCATGATTTGCAAGGGCCGAACGACATCCTGGTGGACGACGTCTACGCCAAATCAAAGAAAATAAAGCTCGGCCAGGACGTGCGTCTTTTCGATCACGATTTTCACGTAGTCGGTATCGTCGAGCATGGCAAAGGCGCGCGCCTCTTCGTCTTCCTCTCCACGCTACAGGAAATCGGAGGATCACACGATAAGGCTTCTGTCTTTTTCATTAAGTGTGATCGCACCGATCACACTCCCGCAGTGACCGATGAAATCAAGGATCTTCTGCCTCGCTATGAGGTTCGTCCGCTGAGAGATCTCATGTCGCTGATGACCTCCTCGAACCTCCCAGGTCTCGCCGCGTTCATCAATGTCATGATCGGAATCGCCGTGGTCATCGGCTTCCTGGTGATTTTTCTCTCCATGTACACCACCATCATCGAGCGCACTCGCGAAATCGGCGTCTTGAAAGCCCTGGGCGCGTCCAAGGGCTACATCGTTCGCATCGTTCTCAGCGAGACGACGTTGCTCTGCATCGGCGGCGCTGTGGCCGGAGTCGGGCTCAGCTACCTTATGAGCGCAATCTTTATCAAGCTTTTCCCGACGCTCACGATCCTGATTACACCGCTCTGGATTCTGCGCGCGGGGCTCATTGCCATCGTCGGAGGGCTGTTGGGTGCCGCCTACCCCGCGTGGATGGCCAGCCGCAAAGATCCCGTCGAGGCTCTGGCTTACGAGTAACCTAATCTCACTCTTCCGCTGTGACTCGGGCGTCCAGGGCAATCTGCGCCCGCCTGTCCGCGCTAGGCAGAAATGCTAAAGCCGACTAGAATATTTCCGTCCTCGAATTCGCCAACGCTTGCAGGGGAGCGGCTGTTGGAGCCCATACTTCAGACGGAAAATTTGTGGAAGGTCTATCGCCAGGGCAAAGTGGAAGTTCCCGCCCTGCGTGGCGTCAGCATTGATATCTTTCCCGGCGAATTCGTCTCCATCATGGGTCCTTCGGGATGCGGTAAATCAACCATGCTGCACGTGATTGGCGGCCTCGCGCAGGCGACATCCGGGCGCGTGCTCCTCGATGGCAACGACCTCACCACTATGAGCGATTCCGCGCGCACTCTGCTTCGCCGCCACAAAGTCGGCTTCGTCTTTCAACGATTTAATCTACTCCCCACTCTCGACGCGTACCACAACATCACTCTGGCGCAACACATTCACGGAAATGGATTCGATCCACACCGCTTCCAGGTGGTTGCCGACCTACTCGGCTTGAGCGACCGTCTGAAACACAAGCCTTCGGAACTTTCCGGCGGCGAACAACAGCGCGTAGCGCTCGCTCGCGCCATCGTCAGCGAACCGAAAATCGTCTTGGCTGATGAACCCACCGGCAATCTCGATACCAAAAACTCCGAGGCCGTTCTCGGTCTTCTCCGCCAGCTTAATCAAGACCTCGGCCAAACGATCGTGATGATCACGCACAATCCCGAAGCCGCCGCCTACGGACATCGCGTCCTGCACATGCGCGACGGCGAGGTTGTGGACGGCTCCTCGGTTCACTGACATGCGCACTTTATGGCGAGGCATTGCCCGCACCATTTTCTGGTCCTATGACCGCGGCAGCTGGCCCTACGATCTCGCCGTAATTCTCATCGTCCTTTTCGTGCTGGTCACTCCTACGCGCTGGTTCCATGACCAGCCACAATCTACCGCCGCGTTTGCTTCCAAAGTGCAGCTTCAATCGGAGGATCCCGCTAGTCAAACCCATACCTATCGCCTGGACGCCACCGCCCTTGCGCCGGAAAAGCGCGCAGCTCACGCCACTCCTGAACTCGAGCGCGAAACTCACGATATCCTCGCCCGCACCGTTGACGAGCTAAAAGACCAAACTTTCCAGGTCGTGCATATCGAACCTGTGCCCGCCCAGGACGGTTCGATCTTGTACTACGATGTGACCGTACACCCATCCCCACTGATGTAACATTTTCTCCCGGCCCCGCCACCGGCCTGGAACCTGCCAAGCTCCGCCACGTCTAATCACATGTAGTATTATGAACGCCGCGTTAACGCACCGGCCACTCAGCGGGGGAAATGATTTGATCGTAAAACGTTTCGTATTGGCATTTGCGCTTAGCGCTCTCGTTTTCGCCGCGTGCCTCAGGGCGTTTCCTGCTCCTGGTCAAAACCACAGCCCGGTGACACTGGACAGCACTCTCAGAGAACTCGATCGCTCCGCGAAGGGTTTTCACAGCCTCTCGGCCGATGTCGAGCGCACCAAGGTCACCGTCGTGGTTAACGATCGCTCCACCGAAACCGGCACCATCCTGGTTCACGACGATAAAATGCTTCTGGAAATGAAGCCGCCCGATGCGCGCACAATTCTGCGCACCGGCGACAACCTCTACATTTACAACCCCGGCCTGAAGCGCGTTGAGGAATACAATCTCGCGCAGCATCGCGCCCAGGTGGATCAATATTTGCTACTGGGTTTCGGAACGCAAGGGAAGGAACTGCAGAAGTCGTACCTGGTGACGCTGCTCGGTGAACCTACGTTGGACGATAAAAAGACGGTCGAGCTGGAACTAACTCCCAAGTCTCAGGAAGCCCGCAATCAAATCTCCAAAATTCAAATCTGGTTCGATGAGTCTTCGTGGCTTCCGGTGCAACAGCAATTCAATGAGACCGGCTCCGGGGACTACTTCGTCATCCGCTATTCCAAAATCGTCCGTAATCCCGATCTCGGCGACGCGCACTTTAAACCACACTGGCCTAAAGGGACCGAAAAGGTCAAACCTCAGGGCTAGCTCCTATTTTACTGCTTTCCGCTGATTCTTTTCGCCTTCCGCGGCTGACTCATGTTGCAGCAGCGCGAGCTTACGCTCCAGTCCCCAGCGATAGCCGGCCAGATTGCCGTCTTCGCGCACCACACGATGGCATGGCACCACCACGGAGACTGGATTTGTGGCGCACGCTCGTGCCACCGCTCGAATCGCCTTTGGTTTCCCGATTGCCCGCGCCACTTGGCTGTACGTCCGCGTCGCGCCGTACGGAATCTTACGCAATTCTTCCCACACTCGTCGTTGAAACGCAGTTGCCTGCACGTCGGTCGGCAGATCCAGATTCGGCTCGCGCCCACGCAGGTGCTCCAGTATTTTTCCCACCCATCCTGCCAGACCATTTCTATCGCGCTGGATTTCCGCGCGTGGATATTCCTTCCGCAGCGAGCTCTCCAGAGGCCCATCATCTTTCCCCAAGTAGAGGGCACTAATCCCGCGATCCGTCGCGGCAACGAGCAATCGTCCGAGCGGCGATCTCACGATCGTGTAATGAATCTTCATTCCCGCTCCGCCTCGCCTGTAGGTAGCGGGCGTCATTCCCAATTGCGCCGGAGCGCGTTCGTACAATCGGCTGCTCGATCCAAATCCAGCATCGTAAAGTGCGGTAGTCACGTCGTCTCCTTTTTTCAAGCTGGATTTTAGCCGCAGCATCCGCCGCGCGTCGGCGTACTGCCGCGGGGAGATTCCCATCACGCTGCGAAAAGCGCGCTCCAGTTGGTGCGCGCTAATTCCCGCAGCCGAACTTAGCGTGCCGAGCGTCATTCGTATCTCGCGCCCATCGCTGTCCGCAACCTTTCCGCCATCCGCGTCAATCTGCGCTTCGATTTCCCGGCACACTCTCGCCACCATCGCGGCCCGCGGGTCGCGCAAACGCGCCAATCGTGGCCGGCACCTCATACAAGCGCGGAATCCTCGCTGCTCAGCTGCATCCGGCAGCGAAAAAAATTCCACTTGCTCGCGCTTCGGTTTGCGTGATGGGCAAGACGGCCGGCAATAAATTCCCGTGGACCGCACTGCGTACACAAACGCGCCGTCCGCGCTGCGATCGCGCATCTGCACCGCCTTCCACAGCTTCTCGTTGGGCCGCATCGCATGCAGCGCGCTGAAATTCGAATTAGATGTTCTCGTCATCAGTTCAATCATCGTGTGAGCCTCGCTCGCACCTCCAAACTAGCGAAACCCAAACGATGCTGCTATCCGTTTCTCTCGCGCGAAATTGAGAGCGAAATTTTTTACATCTGTCTCCACAATCCCTAGCGTGCCGAAGGCGAACGTCCTTTCGCTTTCGTTTGTCCTTCGCGCTCAGCGAACAAACAACAAACCCGAAATCCTAGCCTTACCTGTCGCCCGCTGCCGCAACTCCCGCAATATCATAGGGTTCTGTGCCCCCAGGGGTATTGCATCTTACGGCACGTCCCCATCACTTCTCTTGACGCGGTTCCAGACTCCGCGCATATTCGCTATACTTGCTTGGGGGAAGTTTAGGCTGTTCTTGGGGGATAGTACATGGGGGCTGCTCCGGATTGGATGGGGCCGCGGTCGGTTGTGTCGCCGCTGCGTAAAGTTGAAAGCCACACAGTAAGCGTTGCATCTCCTGCAGGGAAGCCTGGGCCACAGCGTTTTGCGCGAGTTCCCACACACGCCATCGGCGTCGCGCGCGAACGCCGCAACAATCCGCGCGCATCGCTCTCGCTGCCGCTCCGCCTCACGCGCGTCGGCGATCATCTCGAACCCATACCCGTCACACTCGTAACCCGCAATATCAGCTCAAGCGGCGTTTATTTCCTCGCTCCGCGCGATTTTGAGCCGGGCACAGCTATCGAGCTTGAAGTCGCGCTCATCGAGCGGCCGCTCGGCCAGGGCAGCGTGCAAATGTGCACCGCGGCCCACATCGTGCGCGCCGAAGAAGTAGATATGCCCGGCTGGCGCGGTTACGCCGCCACCTTCGACGATTTTGCGCTGCGCCGCGACGACATCGTCCCGCTGCGCTATCGCAGCCACTAACACCGCGTAAAGAATTCACGTCTTTCCAGCGCCCGTCGAGGATGCAATCTACTTTCGCGCGAGCCGGCGCAAATTTCTCGCGCATCACCCCCGGTCTGAATCATGCTTCATCATTTTTCCTGTTCACGCAGGTCTGATACGATTCACTCGCTGTGAAAAACGCACAGTTTCCCATCCGCGCGGTGCTCTTCGATTGGGACGGCACGCTCCTGAATTCCTACGAAGCCGACCTCCGCGCTTATCTCTCGATGTTTCACGCTCTCGGCATCAACTGGACCGAGCGCGAACTGGCGCTGCACTATTCCCCGAATTGGCTGCGTGTTTACCGCGCCGCTGAGCTTCCGCGCTCCAAATGGATCGAAGCCGATCGCCTTTGGACCCGCGCCTACAAACTTGAAAAACCCCCGCTGCTCGCCGGCGCGCGCCACATCGTTCGGGTCCTGGCCCGAAAATTTAACCTCGGCATCGTTACCAGCGGAAACCGCCCGCGCGTTCGCCGCCAGCTCCGCGAATTCCAGCTCGTCAACTATTTTTCCGCATGTGTTTGCAGCGAAGACGCCTCGCAGCGCAAACCGCATCCCGCACCGCTGCAACTGGCGCTCAAACGGCTCCGTCGCGCTCCCGAGCATTGCGTGTACGTTGGCGATACAGCTGAAGACATCGAGATGGCCCGCCGCGCGGGCGTGCGCGCCATCGGTGTGCTCGGTCCATTTCCGACTGCTGCCCGCCTGCGCGCCGCCAAACCCGAAGTCCTGCTGAATTCGGTCCAGGAACTCCCTCAGTATTTGCGCACCATGTCGTAAAGCCACCCGGTGCTCCGGTGTGCAGCGCCCCGTCAGATTGTGTGTGCTTGATGGCGCAGACGTTATCGTTGAGGAGAAACGAGCGGAACGCTGGACGACGAGCCTGCATCTGCCGCAGGCAGCGCCGCAGCAGCTCCGCCGGGCCCGACCGCCGCCGCGCGCACCTTGAAATCAGTCGAATGAACGACCAGCCGCAAAGGCATGTCTTCGTTCCCCTCGCTTTTGAAATAATCATCGGACCGTGTGTAAGTCGGCAGCCAGTACTTGCTCTGAAAATTTTCGCGGTAGGTTTCAAACATCGTGAATGGCAGCGCCGTGCCGTTGCCCTCGAGCTCACTCACAAATTTCCCGTAGCTCTTCACGATCGCGAAATCATGATCGTCAATCCAGATCACGCCTTCGAAATACCGTTTCTTGCGACTCAAAATCTTCGGCTTCACCTGAAAAATATACGTGTTCAACTGGTCCAGCTTCTCCTGCCCCGCATATTTAAAGTTGTAGTTCTCGATTTCCTCGGCCGTGAGCGGAAATTCGGGCATGCTGGCGATCACGCGCACGTCCTCCAGTGAAAAATGCATCAATTTCAGGCTGGATTCCGCCGGCTTGGTCACCCGCATGTATCGTAGCCCGTCCGGCTTCACATATGTTTCTGCGGTGACGCTGAACTTGCCGCCCGGATCACTCAGCTCGTCCAGGCGAATGGACTGGGTAAAATCGTAGGTGTCATACGCCTTCTTCATCACGTCTTCATTCGCCGCGAATCTGTGAATGATCTCATCCACTGGAATGGGCGGCGGACCGGGATGTGGCTCCGCGGGAATCCGCTCCACTTTGAACGTCGGCGGCGGTGCTTGCGGACCCGCGTCCTGCGCCTGAACGGCCGTCGCGGAGAATAGCAGCGCGGTTATGCCAATCAGCGCCAACCCGCTCGCCGGGCCTCGCGCCAGCAGGTCAAAAGTTCGCCGCGTTTTGGGAAGTTCCGTCATCAATCCTTGGATGCAAACCGCGTGCCCTGCGTCTAACTGCTGTGGTGCTTCGCGAGCCGCGCCGATTACCGTACTCGTCGTCCTCGAGCATTTTATCGCGGTCCCGGCAAATACAGCAGCGGCATCGGCGGCAACGCAACCGGCGCTAAAATCACGTCCTGCGCGTGCTGCGCCTCTGCTAAAATCACGCGTTTGCGGATTACGCTTCCGCACGATCCATGGCAGATACGCCGCAAACCCGCGAGTCCCGACGCTATTTCGTCAGCGGAATGGTGCAGGGGGTAGGCTACAGATATTTCGCTATGCGCGCCGCGCAACGCCTCGGTCTGTCCGGCTATGCGAGAAATTTGCCCGATGGCCGCGTGGAGGTTTACGCAGCCGGCGTCGCCTCGAAACTTGCCGAATTTCGCACGGAACTGGAACGCGGCCCACAGGGCGCGTCGGTCGCAGCCGTAGCCGAAGAAGAAGAACCGCTAAATCCAGAATTCGTAAAGGGATTTTCGATCGAGTACTGACGCGCGATCAACAAAGCTCACTTTCGCGCGGATGATGTGCTGGGACAGCCAGATATCACACTATCAAACGAAGGAGAAGAATGACCGAACTGAAAGCTCTGATCCGCGAAATTCCCGATTATCCCAAGCCGGGTATTCTGTTCTACGACCTCACCACATTGCTGAAAGACCCGACCGGTTTCCATTCGCTGGTTGATCAGCTCTGCGAGCAATACAACGGCACCAAGGTGGATATTGTCGCCGGCATTGAAGCCCGGGGATTCATTTTCGCTCCTGCGCTGGCCTATCGCCTCGGCGCCGGTTTTGTTCCGGTCCGCAAGCCAAAAAAGCTGCCCGGAAAAACCAGCTCCGTCACCTACCAGCTCGAATACGGCACCGACCAGCTCGAACTGCATCAAGACGCGATCAAGCCCGGCCAAACTGTCCTGATTTGCGACGACCTCCTCGCCACCGGCGGGACCGCCGCTGCCACAGTCAGGTTGATCGAGCAACTCGGCGGCAAAGTAGCCGGCGCAGCCTTCGCCGTCGAACTAACGTTCCTCAACGGCCGCGCCAAGCTCCCCGGCGTCCACGTGTTTTCGCTGCTGAAGTATGACAAATAAAATATCCACCACGACAGAGGATTCTCATTTGGTGCTCGACGACTACACGCACGATGCCGAGCGATTCGCCCGAGTCGCCGAGCGCTATTGCGGAATTGTGGACGCTGCGGCCCGCCTCGAAAAAGAACAGATACTGTTACAAATTTATCGCATCCTCCCCGAATTAATCGGCGAAGCAATCCGTCTTCCGGATACTGATCCCTTCGAACGCGAAAAAGAGCACGCCCAGGGCGATCAGTTATCGCCAGCAGCGCCAGATATGAGCATCAGTCATAAGGAATGGCAAGATATCTATCATCGTCTGAAGAAAAAACTCGGCGACACAGATGTTTATTGGACCGTCTTTGATCCCACCAAGGACCAAGACGTTATTTGCGGAAGTCTGTCCGACGATATCGCCGACATTTATCGCGACTTAAGAAAAGGACTTCTCGAAATCCGCGAGAGCGCATCCACGCCGAGCCTAGTGATCTGGGATTGGCGCGTTGGCTTCTATAATCATTGGGGAGATCACGCGACGAGCGCGCTTCGAACTATCCACGCTCTCCTACAGGAAACGCTTGGCGATGGAAAATCAGTCTAGGCCAAAGGAAACGCGGCTCGCTGAGGTCTTTCTTGTGCCCCGTTCATCTGTGTTCATCTGTCGTGCCTTTGACTTGCTTTGCCCGCGCTGCCGCACGACCTCAAATAACATCACCCCAGCCGCCACAGAAACGTTCAGGGACCGCACAGGCCCGCCGTAGGCAGCGAAACCAGAAAATCGCAGCGCTTGCGCGTCAATTCATGCAACCCTTCGCCTTCGCTTCCCAACACAATTCCAATCGAACCCTTCAGATCCACTTCCGTATATCTCTTATCGGCGCGTTCATCCAGCCCCACCAGCCAGTATCCCGCCTCTTTCATCTCCTCCATCGCGCGCACCAAATTCTTTACCCGCGCGATTGGCAATGCGCCAGCGCACCAGCTGACGCCCGCTCCACCGTATCAGTCAAACCCGCCGCCCGCCGCTCGGGAATCACCACGCCGTTCGCTCCAGCTGCCAGCGCGGTGCGCACAATCGCACCCAGGTTATGCGGGTCCTCGATGCCATCGAGCAGCACCAACAATCCCTGCGGCGTCTTGGCCGCAAGCAAATCTTCCAGCCCCATCGCCGGTTTCGCCGCACCCAGCGCCGCCACTCCCTGATGCTCGCGCGAGCCCACCAGCCGGTCAATCTGCACGCGATCTTCGAACCTCACCGGCACGCCCTTGGCCTTCGCCAGTTGCACCACGGCCTCCACGCGCTCGCCGTGGCGACCGCGCGCGATAACGATGCGGTCCAGCGCCCGCCCCGCCGCCAGCGCCTCCTCCACCGCATGAAATCCAGTAAGCCAGTTCATCACTATCCGATCTGAAATTTTGCGCCCGCTACCGCACGCGTCCCGAGTAATTTCTGGTTTTGTGTTTTCTCTGCGAACTCTGCGTCTCTGCGGTGAATTCAACCTTCCAGGGTGGCTATGGTGTGTGCCGCAATCGCTTCGCCGCGCCCGATTTCGCCTGTGCCCTCATTCGTCTTCGCCTTCAGATTGATCTGCTCTTCCGCAATCCCCAGCGATTTCGCCAGCGCCGTCCGCATGGCAGGGAAGTGCGGCCCCAATTTCGGCCGCTCGCAAATCACCACCGCGTCCAGATGACTGATCCGCAGCTTGCGCTCATCCAGCAGCTTCCGCGTGTGCTCCAGGAACAAGAGGCTCGCTGCGCCTTTCCATTTCGGATCGGTATCCGGAAAGTGCGTCCCGATGTCCCCCAGGCTTGCCGCCCCCAGCAGCGCGTCGCACAAAGCATGCGCCAGCACATCGCCGTCGGAGTGTCCCACCGAGCCTTTATCGAACGGCACATCAATCCCGCCGATCATCAGTTTTCGCCCCGCGGCGAGCCGGTGCAAATCGTATCCAATTCCCGAACGTGTCATCGAGCTCCCTCAGATCCGAGTTTCGAAATTCTCAGGGGAGAATCCATCAACGCGCTGCTTTACGTTCCTGCTCCAAATAAAATCGCGCCAAATCCATGTCCGCCGGTCGCGTAATCTTGAAATTCCGCTCCGAGCCCAGCACCACAAACACCTCGTGCCCAAATCGTTCCACCAGCGCCGATTCATCCGACGCCAGCACCCCGTCCGTCTGCGCCTTGCGAAACGCATCGCGTAGCAGCGAATACGAAAATACCTGCGGCGTCTGCGCCAGCACGATCCGTTCGCGCGGAATGGTCGTCGTGATCAGCGCCATATCTTCCGGCAAAGTCGCGCGCTTCACTTCCTTCACCGTATCAATCGCCGGGAATTCCCAGAATCGCCGCGCCTCGCTTCCGCGCTTCCGCGATCACGCGATCGAGCTGTTCTGGTGTCACAAACGGCCGCACCGCGTCGTGCACCAGCACCACCTCGGTCGCCGGGTCCACCTGCGCCAGCGCGTTCGCCACAGACTGCTGCCGCGTATCTCCGCCGTGCACCACCCGCGCCGGCCTTCCCAAAGCCGCTTTGGCGACTTTGTCCTGCAGCGACACCACATCGTCCGCGCGCGTGGAAAGGAAAAAATCAGTGATGGCGCTGCAGGCCGCCAGCCGACGCAGCGTGAAAATCACCAGTGGCATTCCGTCCAGCTCAAGGAACTGCTTCGGCATTTCGGCGCCCATGCGGGTGCCCAGACCTGCGGCGGGAATGATGGCAGCGACTCGGCCCATAAGAGGGAAAACAGTCTATCGCAATAAGTCGGCCCAGCACAGGCACTCTTGTTTTCACAGGGGGAATTCAGCTACGGCAGGAAAAACTAGCAGAACGACGCGATACGGAGGCAATTAGAGCGGCGCATTTCAGTCCGTCATTGTTTGAGCATCGAGGGTTGCCGACAATCTAAAGCCGGCCGCCGCTAACCCCGGCCGGTTTCAGGATAAAGCGGCCGCGCAGGCCGCTCACCGCCAGGTGTAGCCCCTTCATTCGCGCGAGGCGCCGACGGCGGTTCAGGATGTGGCGCGTTCTGCCCCGTCACGCGAGGAATCTGCTGCTCGCCGCGCTCGTCATACCGCCCGAAGATCATTTTCCCCGCGGTCGTCTGGTGTACCGAAGTCACTGTAATATCGATCGTCTTGTTAATCATCTTGCGCGCGCCGTCCACCACCACCATGGTCCCGTCGTCCAGATACGCTACGCCCTGGTTGTATTCTTTCCCTTCCCGCAAAATAAATACGCGCATGGTCTCACCCGGCAGCACCACCGGCTTCAGCGCATTCGCCAGCTGATTCACGTTCAAAATTTCGATGCCTTGCAGCGCCGCCACTTTATTCAAATTGAAATCGTTGGTCACGATCTTCGCGTCGTAGCGCTTCGCTAGCTCGATCAACTTCAAATCCACTTCCGGGATCTGCAGAAAATCGTCGTCGGCGATCTGCACTTCCAGGTGGGGCATTTTCTGGATCCGCTGCAACACTTCCAGACCCGCGCCGCCCCCGCTGCCGCTTCAACGGATCGGCCGAGTCCGCCACCAGTTGCAATTCATGCAACACGAACTGCGGAATAATCACCGTGCCGTCCAGAAATTGCGCGTCCGCAATGTCCGCCACGCGCCCATCAATGATCACGCTGGTATCCAGCACCTTGAACGAGTGCTTCAAGCTGCGCTCGCTACCGAACAATCCTCCCAGCGCCTGCAGATTGAGCATGTCGCCCTTGTTCGCGCCCAGAATCAGCCCGATGTAAGCCATCACCAAGAATGCCGCCAGACTGAAAAACGACCGGGTACTCTCTGGCATGGTCGTATGCGTCAAAATCAGCGACGTCAGGTAAGCGCCCAGCAGCCCGAGGATCGACCCTACCGCCGCGCCAATCAACCGCCGCAAACTCGCGTGCCGCAGCCTCAACTCAAATAAAATGACTGCCATGCCGAACAAAAACCCCGTCGCCGCTCCCGAAATCGGCGTCACGCTGAACGGACGGAAATGAAAGCCCGCCGCGATGCACACCGCCATGAACACAATTCGGATACCGAGCATGTCCCAGAACGTGCCGACGTGGTCGTGCCCGTTACGCGGGGGCGGAGATGCCTGTTTGAGGGGATTTTCAGGCGCTGCTACAACGACAGGAGGGCGGATCTGAGAACCAGGGTTCCTCTGCATGTTTCCCACCTTATTAATATGAATAAGACGAATCGCGCCCAGTTAGTTCGTCTCGAGCTGTTTTCCGGCCTATTAGATTTGGAGCGCCCCGCCGGGATGATAGGAACTACTTTATGAAATCCTTATGAATGCGACAGTATAGCACCGCGCGGCAATCCGGAGTCAACGAGCCGAACAGGTTGGTGCGAGAGAGTATTCGAGCGGCCGGGACTCAAGGCCAGGGGAATCAGACGTAGAACTTCGGAACGCGCCTCCCCAGCGCGCACAATAGGTCAGACGTCACCGTCCCAATTTCATGAGCCACTTCGGAAACTTCAATCGCCGCGTCGCCGTCCTTCCCGTAAATCGTCACCACGTCGCCCAGCGCGGCTTCCGGCACGTCGGTCAAATCCAGCGTCGTCAGATCCATGGATATCGTTCCCACCAGCGGCACGCGCTTTCCACGTACCAGCGCCCATCCGCGGTTTGTACGCGCCCGCACCACGCCATCGGCGTATCCTGCATTGATCACCGCAATGCGCGATGGCCGCTTAGTTACGAACCGGGCCGCATAACCAACGCCTTCGCCCACCGGCACATTCCGCAACGAAATGATGCGCGCTCGCAGCGAAAGGCACGGCTGCAGCGCCACCTGGCCCATCACTTCCTGCTTTTTCTGCGGCGGATCAAACGACTGGTAATACCCGTAAAGGATCGCTCCGGGACGAACCATATCCGCCCACGTGTTCGGCCGCGCGCAAATCGCTCCGCTGTTCGCCATGTGCACAATCCCGGGCGAAACGCCCAGCGCGCGCAAGCGATCAAGGCACGCCAGAAAAACTCTCTCCTGGTCGTCCGTCTGCTGCGCCGTGAAGTCTTCCGCCGATGCGAAGTGCGTGAATGTGCCCTCCAGCTCGATGTGCTGGCACTCAGCCAGCGCTCGCGCGAAGCTGTCCACTTCATTCGCGGCAATCCCCAGCCGGTTCATCCCCGTATTAATCTTCAAATGAAATCTTACCCGCGACTTTCCGCCCGCCGCCTTCGCGCTGCGCTCCAGATGGCGCAGGTCGTCCACGCGCGTCACCGTCGGCGTCAGATTATTCTGGATCAGCCGCTTTTCTTCCCCCGGCCAGAAGCCCGTCAAGATCAAAATTCGTTTGCGGATCCCCGCCTCGCGCAGTTCCACGCCTTCGTTCGCACAGGTTACCCCGAACCACTCCGTTCCGGCTTTCTGCAGCGCCTTCGCCACCGGCACCGCGCCCAGCCCGTAGGCGTTTGACTTCACCACCGCCAGAATTTTTCGTTGTGAGCCTACCTGTTTGCGAATCGCACGCAGGTTATGCAGGATCGCCTGCAGCGAAATTTCCGCCCACACCGGGCGTCCTGCAAATTTTATTGTTTTCGTCATCGCCTTTTAGAATGCCAGACTCCTCGCCGCGCACGCGAACGAATTTGCCATTCGCAGTTCGCTTCGCGCCGTTTAGGTAAACATCCAGATTGGATTCTTGCAGTATGCCTGCCATCGGCGTCGGCAGGTTCGCCACGCACCCATATTCATGGTAAGCAACAGATTAAATTGGGGTTATGGAGAAGACAATAGAGCCAATGGCCGCTTTTCAGGAGGATCAAAACTCAAATTTTGCAGCCATTCCGACACGACCGTGGGCTCGCGCGCACAATCCGGCCGCCCATTACTCCTCGGGTTCGCCTCCGGCACTCCACGCATCCGGCGCCGCCTCTTCAAACCGCGTATGCCGCGCCAAAAACACAAAATTCAAATTTCCCGTCGGGCCATTTCGTTGCTTGGCGATGATCAGTTCCGCCTTCGCGCGATCTTCATCCGGTAAATCCGTCTTGTAAAAATTCGGCCGGTTGATGAACAGTACCACGTCAGCGTCCTGCTCAATCGCGCCCGATTCGCGCAGGTCCGCCAACTGCGGCTTGCGCTCCTCGCGTTCCGGCGCGCGCGTCAACTGGCTCAGCACCACGATCGGTACCTTCAATTCCTTCGCCAGTCCCTTCAACGCGCGCGACATTCCCGAAACTTCTTCCTGCCGGTTGCTCTGCCGCCCCATATTCGTCGGCACCACCAATTGCAAATAATCCACGATGATCAGCGATAACCCGCGGTCGCGCTTCAGACGCCGCGCTTTCGCGCCCATCTCCATCACCGTCGAAGACGCCGAATCATCAATCCACAGCGGCGCTTCCGCCAGATTCGTCAGCGCACCAGTTACTTTCCCCCAGTCGTCGCGATTCATGTGCCCAGTGCGGAATTTGTGCGCGTCCACGCGTGCTTCGGATGCCAGCAATCGCAGCAGCAGCGATTCCTTCGACATTTCCAGGCTGAAAATCGCCACCGGCTCGCGGTGCCGCACCGCCACATTTTCCGCGATGTTTAGCGCCAGCGCCGTTTTTCCCATCGAAGGCCGAGCCGCCAGAATAATCAGCTCCGAAGGCTGCAGGCCGGCGGTTTCATTGTCGAGGTTCGCGTAGCCCGTAGCGAGGCCAGTGATCCGCCGCCCTTCGCTGAATATTTTTTCCAGCCGCTCGAAATTGTCGCGAACCAGTTCTTTTACGCCGATCAACCCGGCCTTCACCCGGTCTTCCGCCAGCTGGAAAATCACCGACTCGGCGCGGTCCAGAATCACATCCGCATCGTCGCCCGCCGCCAGCGCCTGCTCCTGAATCGCTGATGCGGAAAATATCAGGTTGCGCAGCACCGATTTTTCTTTCACGATCCGCGCGTAATGCTCCACGTTCGTGATACGCGGCAGCCCGTCCGCCAATTGCGAAAGATACGCAATCCCGCCCGCAGCTTCCAGTTCGCCGCGCCGCGAGAGGTCTTCCATCAGCGTGACGATGTCAATCGCCTGCTGTTTTTCTCCCAGCTGCACCATGCGCTCAAAAATCTGCCGGTGCTGCGGCAGAAAAAAATCGTCCGAGCGCACTTTCTCGATAGCGGCGTTCAGCGCGTGGTTATCCAGCAGAATCGCGCCCAGAATGCTGCGCTCTGCCTCCAGATTGTGAGGTAAAGGTCGTTCGAGTGTGGCGTCGCCTGGCATGGTCTGTGTTTGTGCTCGGATGTAACGGTTGCAATCTTACGCCCGCTTCGACTCCGCGACAACCGTACGACCCTGTGCAATAAATCGGAAAAGTGGAAAAGCGCCGCTGCAAACAAAAAAGGCGTCCCAAATTTCGAGACGCCCGATTCTTCCGCAGTTCCTAAAATCCACGCGCCTGCAACAGCGCGCCGCGCAAAGCCGAGGCCGGCTTACTCTTCTTTCTTCACCGCGACCTTCACATTCACAATCACTTCGCGGTGCAGCTTTACCGGAACCTCGTACTCGCCCATCACCTTGATCGGTTCGGCCAGCACAATCTTCTTGCGGTCAATCTCAAATCCCTTGCCAGCCAGCGCTTCGGCCACGTCCAGCGACGTCACCGACCCGAACAGCTGGTCGTTCTCGCCAGCTTTGCGCGTAAATTCCAGCGAAACGGCCGCGAGCTGCTCGCCCTGCCTCTGTGCCGCATCCTTCTCGGTGGCTTCCTTCTTCGCGAAGTGCGCGCGCATCCGCTCCAGCCGCTTCAAATTTCCGGCCGTAGCTTCCAGCCCCAGCTTTCGCGGCAGCAAAAAATTGCGCGCATAGCCCTCGGCGACTTCCACCAGCTCGCCGCGGTTTCCCAGCTTTTCCACGTCTTCCTGCAAAATGATTTGCATTGTATGCGGACCTCGAATCCTTTTCGTCGTTTCGTTCCTACTGCGTCTACAATTATTGTGTTGCTGTAGGCGCGGGTCTCAGACCCGCCCCTACGATGTCACGCGCTTCGCTCGCAATCCGGCTTACAGTTCCGCCGCAAACGGCAGCAGCGCGATATTCTGCGCCCGCTTGATCGCCACGGTCAGCCATCGCTGGTGCCGCGAACAAGTCCCGGTCATGCGCCGCGGCAGAATCTTCCCCCGCTCCTGAATGAACGGCGCCAGAATCTCCGCCTTCTTGTAGTCTATGAAATCGGCCTTGTCCACGCAGAACCGGCAAACCTTCTTCTTGCGCACGAAGTTCCGCTTGCCGCGCTTCGCTGGTCCGCCAGGCCGTCCTCCGCCTGGACCTCCGGGTCCGCCACCCGGTCCCGAAGACCGCATCCCTCCCGACGAGGGGCCGTGCGATTGCTGCATTGGTGCGTTTTCTTCTGCCATTCAAGTCTCCTGACTAATTTCCGGTCGATCGAATTCCGTTAGGTGTTGTAAGGGCGGGTCTGAGACCCGCCCTTACGATCAAATATCGCTTAACGTCTATGCCGTCGGCGCAGACTGCTCGCTCGGTGGCGGAATCGGCGCAACAGGTGCCGCCGGCGCAGTCACCGCCTTGCGCGGACGGCGCGCCGCACGACGTTCGCGGTGCCGCTTCAATTTCTCCTGCCGCTTCAGTTCTTCATCCAGCCGCACGGTCAAATACTTGATCACAGGATCCGCCACCTTCAACCGGCGTTCCAGTTCCTTCACCACTTCGCCGTGCGTGGTCTTAATGACCATGTACACGAAGTATCCCTCGTGCAGTTTCTGCACGCGGTACGCCATGCGCTTCCGGCCCCACTTGGCGACCGACTCGATCTTCGCGCCCTTCTCCGTCGCTGTGCTTTCCAGGGTCGCAATCACCTTGTCAATGTCCGCCTCCGGCGTATCCGGCCGGCAAATAAAAATCAGGTCGTACTGACGCTCTTCCATATGTCCTCGATTCCTCGTCTTCTCGTTCCGAACTTCCGAGCCCTGAAACTAAAAACCCTTCACTCCGAATCTTCTTCGTCGGCCTCAACACGCCGGTTAAATTTCGCCATCGCCTTGCCCGCGCCCTCGGCCACAATTAATTCCACGGCTTCAGCAGCATCCACCACCATCTGCGCCGCGATCTCGCGCTCCGGCTTCCGCATCGTGCCCAGAACGTATTCCGCCATGTCCTCCAGCGGATATTCCGGCTTCACGCCCAGCCGCACGCGAATAAATTCGTTCGACCCGATCGCCGCAATCACCGACTTCAACCCGTTGTGCCCGCCGGCGCTGCCTCGTTCCCGAATCCGCAGCATGCCCCACGGCAAAGCCGCCTCGTCGCTCAGCACGATCATTTCAGCGGCCTTGCACTCGTACCGCTCCAGCAGCATCCGCACCGCTGTTCCGCTCAGATTCATCATCGTCTGCGGCTTGGCCAGCACCACTTCATTTCCCGCGATGGTCCCGAGCCCAACGTACGATTTCGCTTCAGGCCGCGTCACTCGAATTCCCGGCGCGCCCGCCCAGCGCATCCACCGCCAGAAAACCCATGTTGTGCGGCGTGAACTCGTATTCCGGGCCAGGGTTTCCGAGGCCGACGATAAGTCTCATTTTTACCCTGAGCGTCCGCCGCTAACCTTGAACCGGCAAACCTACTTCTTCTTCTCGGACTTCTCGGCTTTCGCCGCCGGCGCTTCTGCTGCTTCGCCTTCTTCCCCTTCCACTTCCTTCTTGCCCTTCTTCATCACTTCCGGTTCCGCCGGCGCCGCGTCCGCTGTCACCGCCGCATCCGCGGCCGGTTCCTCTTCCTTCTTCAGCACAACCACGTGCGCAATCACGCGAACTGGATCCGTCAGCAACTTGATTTTCGCCGGATCAAACGGCAGGTCAGCAGCGCGCAACTGTTTGCCGATCAGCATCTCCGTCACATCCACTCTGAATTCTTCCGGAATATCCGCAGGCAAACATTCGATTTCCACCTCGCGCGTAACCGTCTCGAACACGCCGCCCTGCATCTTCACGCCTTGCGGCTCGCCGAACGTGTGCACCGGCACCATCACGCGCATGCGCACGTCCATCGCGATGCGGTACAGATCCACGTGCAGCAATTTGCCGCTGACTGGATCCACTTGCCAATCCTTCACCATCGCCTTTTCGGCCGCGCCGGAAGCTACTTGCACCGTAAAAATCGTGTTGTGTCCCGTTTCCGAGCGCAAGATGCGCGCCACTTGCTTCGCGTTCACGGAAATGGAAATCGAGTCCTTCTTCCCGCCGTACAGAATCGCCGGGACCATCCCGCTCAACCGCGTGCGTCGCGCCGGACCCTTCCCGCGCCCTTCCCGTACCTGACCTTCGATTGTAAATGTCTCCATGACTCCCTCGTTGCGCCGGCTCCTCTTTGGTGCATCTCGCCGGCAATCTTGAATTCCCAAAAAATCCGCCGACGCGAAGCCGGCCCTGCTGCAAGACAAATAAATTAGATGAACAATTCGCTGATCGAAGTCTCTTCGTGAATGGACTGAATCCCGCGCGCCAGCAAAGGCGCCACGCTTAACGCCGTGATCTTGCCCAGTTTCTGCGCCGCTTCGCTTAACGGAACTGAATCCGACACCACCACCGCCTCGATCTTCGACTTCGCAATCCGCTCCACCGCCGGCCCAGAAAGCACCGGATGGGTGCACGCCGCAAAAACCCTTGTCGCGCCATGTTGCAGCAGTGCTTCTGCCGTCTTCACCAGCGTTCCGGCCGTGTCAATAATATCGTCAATCACCAGCGCCGGTCGTCCTGCCACGTCGCCAATCAGGTGCATCACTTCGCTGACGTTCACATCAATGCGCCGCTTGTCCACGATCGCCAGCGGCGCGCCAATCCTCTTCGCGAAAAATCGCGCCCGCTCCACTCCGCCCGCATCCGGCGAAACCACCGTGATCGACCCCAGATTCATCTTCTGAAAATATTCCACCAGCACCGGCGACGCAAACAGGTGATCCACGGGAATATTGAAATATCCCTGAATCTGAGGCGCGTGCAAATCTAGCGTCAGCACCCGGCTCGCCCCGGCGGTTTCCAGCAAATCAGCAACCAGCTTCGCCGAAATCGCCACTCGCGGCCGGTCCTTGCGATCCTGGCGCGCGTACGGGTAATAAGGAACCACCGCCGTAATGCGCCAAGCCGATGCCCGCTTGAACGCATCAATCATCAGCAGCAACTGCATCAGATTGAAATTCACCGGCGTGGAGCACGGCTGCACCACGAACACATCCGCGCCGCGCACATTCTCCAAAATCTGATAGCGCGTCTCGCCGTCGCTGAATTGTCCGTGTTCCGCTTCGCCCAGCGGCACGCCAACGTACTTGCAAATCGCTTTTGCCAGCGCGGGATTCGCAGTGCCGCAGAAAATCTTGAATTTATCGTCGGTCAAAAATATTCCCTCAACGGCTCACGCTTGAGCGCGCATGCGCATCCGCACGCCAGCCCAAGGCACGGCCATAGTCTTCCCTGGATAGGGTTTCAACGACGAAAACCGAATCTTCCGGGAACGCACGAGCGGCTCGGCGCGCACGCGCTGGGTTTCGGAATATTCCGAACACCGCCGACCCGCTACCCGCCAGCGCGGCATCTGCGGCTCCTCGCTTGAGCAATCCGTCCCGAATTTCTTCCAGGCGCGGATGACGACTGAAGACCGGCCCCTCGAAATCATTCGCAAGGCCTGCCCCCTGCCGGCTCCAGCACAGAGCGCAGAACCCCCAAATTTTAGGGGGTTCCGGCCGTTTTGTCAATTCCGCAGAAATCCACTGGAAGGCGTCCTTGGTGCTCACCCCAATATCGCGCGGCGACACCACCACTATCGTCTGCTTAGGCGCATTCGGCAGCGGATAGATTTCGTCCCCGCGATTCACCGCGAGCGCCCGTCCGCCGAACAAGAAAAATGGCACATCCGCGCCCAGGCTCGCCGCAATTTCCATCAAGCGTGCCAGCGGCACCTTCGCGCCGGTCAGTCGCAGCATCCCGATCATCGCTGCAGCCGCATCGCTCGATCCGCCGCCCATCCCGCGCGCCACCGGAATCTTTTTCTCTAAATGCGCGGAGACGATTCCGTGAAATCCGATTTCCCGCTGCATCGCAATCACTGCGCGCGCCACAAGATTATCGGGACCTAACAACCCCGGATCATTCGAAGTCAAAGTGAAGTGAAAACCAGATGATCCAGGCGTAATAGAAAGTTCCAGCGTGTCACGCAGCGAGATCGCCTGAAAAATTGTGCGCAGTTCGTGATAACCGTCCGGCCGCCTGCCCACCACGTGCAAACACAAATTGATCTTTGCAAACGCCGGCAGGCGCACCGATTTTTTCCTGATTTTCGCGCGAGTCATGCGGGGGAGCTTACTGCGGTTTCGCCGAATCCGGATTGGTTTTTTGCGCCGTGCGCCGTTTCAGATTCTTTAGCTGTGCGTCCAGCTCATTTACTTTGTCTAATTCGTAGTCCGCCGGCACGGCCTTCTGCCATTCTGCCAGCGCGCGTTCCCAATAAATCGCGGCCTGATCGCTCTGCCCCAGCTTGGCGTACACATCGCCCAAATGCCCCAGAATCGTCGGGTCGTGCTTCTGCCGGTCGGCCGCCTTGCGCAGACTTTCTTCGGCTTCGGTCAACTTATTCTGTTTGTAATACGCCCAACCCAGGCTGTCGAGGTAAGCCCCATTGTTTGGCTCCTGCGTCACCGCCTGCTTGATCATCGCAGTCGCTTCTTCCAGCCGCACTCCGCGGTCCGCCAGCATGTAGCCGTAATAATTCAGCACCGAAGCATTGCCCGGGCTCAGTTCCAGCGCTTTGCGGAATTCCTGCTCCGCCTGATCGAATTTCTTCTGCCGCTCGTAAATCGCGCCCAGCATGAACCACGCCGTCTCTTTATCATCATTCCCGCGCGCCATCTGCTCGGCCTTCTGCGCGGATTGTTCCGCTTCCGCGTATTTTCTGCCGCGTTCCTGCACCTGCGCGAGGTTCAAATAAATTTCCTGGTCGCCGTCGTTTCCCTTCAGCAAACCGTCCAGCAGTTTCGTCGCCGCATCCGCGTCCGATTTCTCGCCGTACAGCATTGCCAGGGTCACCGTCAGGCTCGGATCATTCGGCGCGGCCTCCAGCGCCTTCTTGGTCTCAGCGATCGCGTGGTCCAGGTCGCGGCTCTCCCGGTAAGTATCAATCAGCAGCATTTCCGCGCGCTTTTGCGCATCAGCGCTCAGCTTGCCCATGTCCTGATAAGTCTGAATCGCCGCCGGGTAATCCTCCTCTTCGCGGTACGCGTGCCCCAGCTGCTCGTAAAGAATCGCCAGCGCGTTCGGACTCGACTCGCTGCCCGCTGGATTTTCCGCGCTTTCCTCACCAGCAGCCCCTGTCGAATTCCGCGCGCTGCTCGATTGGCTCTTCATCCCGGCGATCGCGTCGCTCAGCACTTTCACCGCGTCGTCGTAACGCCCCTGGTCCTCGTATAGCAGCGCTTCGTTATACAGAACTTCCAGGCTGCCCGGAGCCAGCTGCTTCGCTCGCAGCAGGCTCGCCTCGGCCTGATCGAATTTCCCCAGTCGCCGGTACAGCTGCGCCATCCGCAAAAAATTTTCCGAAGTGCTTGGCTCGATTTCCGTCAGCCGCTTGAACTGCTCGAGCGCATCCGCGTACTTATCTTGCGCCATCAACGCTTGCGCCAGCCCATGCAGATGCCCCGGATCGTCCGGATCCTCTTCCACCGCTTTGCGGTAGGCATCCTCGGCTTTCGGATAATCCTTCGCCTGCGAATACGCATCGCCCAGCAGATCGTAAACTTCCGGTGAAGAAGATTCCCCGGCCGCGTCCGACAGCAACTTCACCGCTTCCTGCGAACGGCCTTCGTCCATCAGCAGCTGGCTCAATTGCTCTAGCGCCGGACCGTTGCTCGCATCCCGCGCCAGCAATCCGCGCAGCACGGTTTCCGCTTCGCTGTGCTTGTTTTCAAACCGATACAGCCGCGCCAGCCACAACCCGGAATAAACGTCGTCCGGCTGAATTTTCAAAATTTCCTGGAATTGCGCGATCGCCTTTTCCAACGTTTCTTTCTGCACATCGCCCGCGCTTAGATCACCGAGCTCCCGCACGTAAATGCGCGCCAGCAACCGGTGCGCATCCACATTATTCGGATCGGCCTTCAGCGTCGCTTGCGCCTGCTCCACGGCTTCGCGCATCCGCTGCGATTTGGCGTAAATCTCCGCCAGCCGTTCCTGGATTACCGGCGAACCGGGTGCAAGCTCCAGCGCCTTCTTGTAAGCTTCAATCGCTTGTGTGGCCAGTTCCGCGCGGCCGGTCAGCTCGTACTGCTGCTCGTCCACATGCCCCATCGTGTAGTAGTAATAGACATCACCGCGCGTCCCCTGGTCTCCTGGGTTCGCTGGCGTCGCGCTAGCATTCTTGCTGGACTCCGCCGTTTTAGGTGCGTTAGGCGTGGGCGTTGCAGGCGAGGCATTCTGCGCGCGCGCGGATGGTGCCGCCGCGACAAGCCAGATTATTGACGAGAGTGCGATCCCTATTATTGTTTTCATGCGTCCGTCGCAAAACTCCATTATCGTACAGCGGCCCATATCGGTCAAAGAAATACGCGGCGCCCGTTCTTCCCAGTAGCGCACACTCCTTGGACGCAAACTAGCCGCGTTAGGATACCTCCGTGGTAGAGTTTTCAGGAAAATGGCGCGAATCGTCACAAAACTAGATAACGCCGGCACGAATCCTGTGGGAAAATCTTACCCTGTATCGCTCGGAGGCTAAGGGTGTTGCGCATCAGAACCGGTGTCGGCTTCCTGCTCGTGTTCGCCACGACGCTCGCGTTTGCAGCCACTCCGCCAGCGAACTCCGCGCAACAATCCGCCGCAGCAGGCTCGCAATCCAAATCAGCTTCGTCGTCTGGGCCCGATGCAGGCACCGCGCCAATTCCGTCGCAACTGATTCCCAGCCCAAAGCTTTCGGACCTGGCTTGGCTCGAAGGCCGCTGGCGCGCCGATTGGGGCCCGCGCGTCGCCGAGCAGGTCTGGATGGCGCCCAAAGCGGGCATGATGCTGGGTGATTTTCGCGTCATCGAGAACGACAAGGTATTGGTGATTGAGCTTTTCACCCTCGTCGAAAAATCCGGCAGCATCAATTTTTATTTCCGGCACTTTACGCCGGAACTCGTGCCCTGGGAAAAATCAGATGGGACGCTCCTGAAGCTTGCCACCGCCGACGCGAAGAGATTTGATTTCGAAAATCCCACGAATGGCAAGCCCAAGCGCGCCATCTTCATCCGCATTGACGCGGACACCTATATCGCGCGCTCCGAAATAATTCCAGAAACCGGCGATCCCCAGATCATCGAAATCACCTACCATCGTCAACCGCTAGCCGCTGTCGCGTCCAATTCCAGCGCGGGCGCGCACGCCAAGAAAAAATAGTTCTGCAATCACTGATGAATATTTCCGCAAGTGCGTCTAGTGGCGGAAATGCCGCACGCCCGAAAACACCATCGCCATTCCCAGCTTGTTCGCCGCCGCAATCACGTCCGCGTCGCGCATGGACCCTCCCGGCTGTATCACCGCGGTCGCACCCGCTCGTCCCGCTTCCTCCACACCATCCGGAAACGGAAAAAATGCATCCGACGCCACCACGCTGCCCTTTAGCTCCATCCCATTCGTCGCCGCCTTGATCACCGCAATCTTCACCGAATCCACACGGCTCATCTGTCCCGCGCCGACGCCCACCGTCTGCCCCTCGCGCACAAACACAATCGCATTCGATTTCACGTGCTTGCACACTTTCCAGCCAAACAGCAACGCGCGCGTTTCCGCCGGCGTCGGCGCGCGCTCCGTCACCACTTTCAAATCCGGCTCCGCCAATTCGTGCCGGTCCGGCTCCTGCGCCAGCATACCGCCCGAAATGCGTTTCAGATCGAGTTCCTCCACCGCCTCGCCGCTCTGCATTTCCAGCAAGCGCAGATTCTTCTTCGCGCCCAGTTTTTCCAACGCCGCCGCCGCATATCCGGGCGCCACGATGCACTCCACGAACAGTTTCGCCACTTCCTCCGCCGTCGCGGCATCGAGTGCGCGATTGAACGCCAGCACCCCGCCAAACGCCGACACCGGATCACACGCCAGCGCCTTCACGTACGCGTCCACTCGACGATTCTTGCTCTGCCGCCCCGCACGGATTGTTGTGCTTGATGATCGCCACCGCCGGCCGGTGAAATTCTTTCGCCAGCGCCCACGCCGAATCCAGATCCACCAGATTGTTGTATGAAAGTTCCTTGCCCTGCAGCTGCTTCGCGCCCGCGAGGCCAGCCGCCGGATATCCTGCGGGAATATACAGCGCCGCGGCCTGGTGCGGATTCTCGCCGTAACGCATGGCCTGCCGCCGCTCCAGCGCGATGTGCATCCGCTGCGGCAGCTTTTCCAGCGCGCCAATCACAACGCCGCCTGCCGCGTCGTTCACGCTCAGCCGTTCCAGCTCCGTCGCAATCTCCCCGTCGTAACGAGCCGTTCGCGCATAAGCCTTTCGCGCCAGATTCAGCCGCGTCCCCAGGCTCAACTCGCGTTTCTCGCGCAGTTCCGCTGCGATCGCAGCATAATCGCCCGGATCAGTCACCACTCCCACGCTCTGAAAGTTTTTCGCCGCTGAACGCACCATCGCTGGCCCGCCAATATCAATGTTCTCGATCAATTCCTCCGGCGTCACGCCCGGCTTTGCCGCGGTCGCCGAAAACGGATACAAATTCACCACCACCAGATCAATCGGCACGATCCCGTGCTCGCCTACCTGCTTGCGATCTTCCGCCTTCCCGCGCTGAAATAAAATCCCGCCATGCACTTTCGGATGTAGCGTCTTCACGCGCCCACCAAGCATCTCCGGCCAGCCAGTCAATTCCGCCACGTCGCGCACCCCGACGCCGCCTTCGCGCAACAATCGCGCCGTGCCTCCGGTAGAAACAATCTCCACTCCCAGCGACGCCAGCTCTCGCGCGAATTCCACCACGCCCGTCTTGTCGAACACACTGATCAGCGCCCGCGCTACCCCACCTTCCGCCCCACGTTCTCCCGCCACGATAATTCCTCCCGTCAAGAAAGCCCCGCCAGTGTATGCGTTTGCGCAAAAATTCGGAAGGGCATCGCTGCACGGAGAAAGATTCGTGCCAGGCAGGTAATGTAGTCGGGCGGAAAAAAGAAATTATTAGTGCAGGATTCGCCGCGCTGGGGATTACAGGGGAAAACTCTAACTCGAAACTCTCGCCTTCAACTTCACGTGTCCGCCCTCAATGCTGACGGTGTACTCGATCTCCTTTCCGCCCTTTTCCTTCAAATCCTTCGTCTTCTGCCGCACGAAGCGCTCGAAATCTTTCAGACTCGGCACTCCAGCCTTCTCGCCTGTCTCCGTGCGCGCCTCCACTAACCGCTGATATAGCTTCTCCACCTTTTCCGTCTCGTGCTCCGGATCAGAAAGGGCCAAAGCAAAATCAGCAGCGTGCCGGACCTCAGCCGCTCGCGCAGCCGCATCCGCCGCAGCGTGCGCAATCGCCGTCGCTGAAGAAACGGCCACAGCTGCCTCCTCCGCTGCCATCTTCACCGCGGTTTCCGCCGCCATCCGCGTCCGCATCGCGTCTTCCGCGGCCTTGCGCTGTCGTTCGCCTTCGATGGCTTTCGCCGCCGCGCCGTAATGATGTTGCGTCGTTCCAGATTCCTTCTGGATCAGCTTTTTCCGCCACATGTCCTGGTACTTCGCATACGTCGAAGCCAGGTTGCTATAGCGAAATCGTTGCCCCGAAGAAAGTTCGCCCGACCGGTCGCCGTAGCGCTTCAAATTCGTCTCCAGCCGCCACTGCGTGTCCGTAGGGGGCCGCGAACGCCCGCCGCCGAAATATTGCTCAAACTCAATTTTCAGCGTGCGAATGTCCCGCTCGATTTGCCCGAGTTCTTCGTCAATAGTCGCCATAGTTTTTGAGCTGTTATGCAGCGCACGTGCCGCAGCACAAGCCTTCCAGCAACTCGTGCCGGCGGCCCGCTCCCAGCCGCCTGTGACTCCAGCCTAGAGTGCGCAATCGGCGGCGTCAATGTGACCGTCTGCCGATATGTCGCAAAGGGAAATGCCTCCCCACAAGCCTTTGATTGCCAGCCGTTATCACACTGTGTTCAAATGCCTTAGCGATGAACCCCGTTCCCGAATCCGCCGCCAAACTGCAGAAGGATTCAGGCGCGCGCCTCCGCGCCATCCCTTCGGTGGACGAACTGCTCCTCCAACCGCGCCTCGTCGCGCTGGCCGAAAGATCCGGTCGCGGTCTCGTCATCCAAGCCGTCCGCCAAGTCCTCGCGGACTTCCGCGCGCGCCTGAAAAGCGAACCATCGCAACCCGCGGTCCCAAATCGGGAAGCGTTCGATTCGGCTAAATTCGAAGTGGGCATCGTCGCCGAGGTCGTTGCCGCAGTCATCGTCAAAGTCGAGGTCGCCCTAGCCCCGTCCCTCCGCCGCGTCATCAACGCCACCGGGGTAGTCCTGCATACCAATCTCGGCCGCTCCCCACTCTCCCAAGCCGCCGTCGCGCAAATCGCCGCAACCGCAGCCGGCTACTCAAATCTCGAATATGATGTCGCGCGTGGTGAACGCGGCAAGCGCGACGTCCACACCGGACGCATGCTCGCGGAATTGGTCGGCACCGAATCGGCCATCGTCGTCAACAACAACGCCGCCGCCGTATTTCTCGTGCTCAACACACTCGCGAAATCCGCCGAAGTGATCGTCTCCCGCGGCGAGCTGATCGAAATCGGCGATGGTTTCCGCATTCCAGACATCATGGCAGAAAGCGGCGCGCTGCTCCGCGAAGTAGGCACCACCAATCGCACTCGCCTACGCGATTACGAGCGCGCCATCACCGACCGCACTCGCCTGCTCCTCCGCGTCCATCCCTCGAATTTCCGCATCACCGGGTTCACCGAGCGCCCGTCGCTCCGGGAGCTAGTCGAGCTCGGCGAGCGCTTCCATCTCCCTGTTTACGAGGATCTGGGCTCCGGCTGCATCGCCGACCTATCCACCAGCGGAATCGCAGAACCCGTCGCGCGCGCCAGTTGCGAAGCCGGCGCCTCAGTCATCACTTTCAGTGGAGATAAATTGCTGGGCGGTCCCCAGGCGGGAATCATCGCAGGCAAAAAAGAAATCGTGGAGTGCATCCGCGCCAATCCGCTCTTTCGCGCGCTCCGTGTGGACAAGCTAACCATCGCGGCTCTGGAAGCCACGCTGCAGTCCTACCTGCGCGGCGCGTACGACGAAATTCCCACCCTGCGCATGATCCGATTGACCCAGGAAGAAATCGCGCAGCGAGCGAAAAATTTCTGCGAAAAATTTCGCCCCGCGCTTCCAGCCGACGTAAAGCTGGAAATCCATCCCGGCTTTTCAGTTATCGGCGGCGGTTCCACTCCCGATCAGCAACTCCCCACCACGCTGATCGCCATCTCGACTCCCCGGCACTCCGCCGCACAAATCGAAGACCGTCTGCGCAAGCCGCGAACCACCAACCCAGACTGGCGCAACAACGCTCGCCGCAACGCCAGTCATCGCCCGCATCGAAGACGATCGCCTAATCCTCGACCTCCGCACAGTGAACCCCGACGAAGAAAACGAAATCGCCTCCGCCCTAGTAACCGTCCTCGCCTAAACATGTCGCGGTTGTCTCTGCGACCTCTGCGCTCCGACCTCTGCGTCCTCTGCGTTAAATCTTTTCGCGCTCCGCAACCAACTAAAGCCGATTAATCACGCTAGCCACGCACCCAGCCCCAAAGCCATTATCAATATTCACCACGCTCACATTCGAAGCGCAGCTGTTCAACATTGCCAGCAGCGCCGTCAACCCCCCAAAACTCGATCCGTAACCTGTACTCGTCGGCACCGCAATCACCGGGGCCGCCACCAATCCCGCCACCACGCTAGGCAGCGCCCCTTCCATTCCCGCCACGCAAATAATCACCCGCGCCGCCGCCAATTTCTTCCGATGCTCCAGCAAACGGTGCAGACCCGCGACGCCCACGTCATAAATCGCTTCCGCGTGATTCCCCATGATCTGCGCCGTCACCAGCGCTTCTTCTGCGACTGGAATATCGCTGGTCCCTGCGGTCACCACCAGAATCAAACCCTTCCCGTGATTCGCCTTGCTCCGCGAAATAGTGATCGCGCCCGATAGCTCGTGAAACCGCGCCGCCCGCGCCACCTTCTTCACCGCTGCAAAAATCTTTCCGATTCCCGTGCGTGATCAAAATATTGTGCGAGGCCTTCGCGCGCAGCATCCCCCGCGCAATCTCCGCCACCTGCTTCGCCGTTTTCTTCCGCGCGAAAATTACTTCCGGAAATCCCTGCCGCAACGCCCGATGGTGGTCAATCTTCGCGAACCCCAGATCCTCATAGGGCCACTGGCGCAGCTGTTCGACGGCGCTCTCCACCGGCAAACTCCCGCGCTTCACCGCCTCCAGAAATTTCCGCACATCCCTTTCATCCACCGCGCGTCCCCGGCAAGCGCCGCCCTAGTTCTCGGCCTTTCCCGTGACGTCCACCACGCTCACCGTGCCATATTTCTTCAGCACGCTTTCAATTTCCTTGCGGTCTCCCACGCAAATCCACTGCAAATGGTCCAAGTCCACGAATTTCTTCGCAGATGCCTGCACCCCAGTCGCGTCAATCGCTGCAATGTGATCGGGGTACTTGTCCCAATAGTCCGCCGGCAACCCGTAATACTGCACGGTCAGCCAGTCGTTCAGAATTTCTCTTGGCTGCTCCAGCGAAAGCGCGAAACTCGCGATGATCGCCCGGTGTGCATCGTCCATTTCGTCCTGCGGCACCGGCTCGTTGTTGATTTTCTTGAACTCATACAGGAATCGGTCCATCGCGTCGCCCGTCACCTGCGTGCGCACCGGCGCAAACGCCAGCCAGTCGCCCGGATAAATCTCCGCGTTGAATCGGCTGTACGATCCATAAGTCAAGCTGTGCTCTTCGCGCAGGTCCAAAAACAGCCGCGCTTGTGGCCCGCCTCCCAAGACTTGGTTCATCACGTCCAGCGCGTAATATTCCGGGTCGGTCCGGCGAATGGCCCGGTCGCCCACAATAATGAAGGACTGTACCGAAGCCGGACGATCCACCAGCGTAATTTTCGTCGCCTGTGGTGTCACCGCCGCCGCAAATTTCTCGGGAGCCTCCGCCGCGCCTGTCCACGCCCCGAAATATTTTTCGATCGTGGCGCGCATCTCACTCGCAGTGAAATCTCCGGTCACGCCCAAAATCGCATTCCCCGGCACGTAATGCTTCTCGTGAAATCGCTTCAAGTCCTCCACGCTGACTTTTTCGATCGATTCTTTCGTCGCAGACGCCAGCGCCATCGGCGTATCACCATAGACCACCCGCTTGAATCCCTGCTGCGCCAGAAATTGAGGATTCGAAAGCCGCTGCTCCAGGGTCGCTCCCTCGCTTTGTTTGAATTTGGCCAGCTCGCTTGCCGGAAAATTTGGATGCAGCACCACGTCACTCATCAAGTCCAGAATTTTCGCGGTGTCGGTAATCAGCCCCGAAGCATTCACCGACGTATAGCTCACGCCAAACCGTGAACTCGCGTCCAGCGTCGCTCCCAGCGAATCCACTTCGCGCGCGATCTGTTCGCTCGTCCGCTTCTCCGTACCTTCGCGTAACATGCCCGCCGTAAATGATGCCAGCCCCGGCAGATCGCTCGGATCCGCGAGCTGTCCCGGACGAATCCACATCGTGAAGGCAACCGTCGGCAGCTTGTGATCTTCTTCCAGCACAATCGTCAACCCGTTCTTCAGCTTCACCACCGTCGGCCGCGGCAGCTGCACGCGCAAAATCTCCTTGTTCACGGGCGCTCTGCCCAGCTTCTGCATCGAGCTGGCCGGCGCGCTCTTGTCCTGCCCCTGTGCGCACGCCGCTCCCGGAAACAACATTCCGGCGAAAGCTACCAACGCTGCTGATGTCATGACCGCTGCTCGTGAAACCTGCATAATCCCGGCGAACTTCTTCATCGCGCCCTCTCTCATTGCGCCCCCTTCGACGACGCCTTCTCATCCGCCGCCGGATAAGTGATCACGACTGCGCGCTGGTCCGTCACCAAATATTTTTTCGCCACGGCATTCACTTCTTCCACAGTTACCGCGTGTTCTTTGTCCACAATCGTATTGATCAGGTTCGGATCATTGAAATAAACCGTGTAATTACCGATCAAAATTGCCGTGAACAAAGCCGACCGCCGCCGCTCGATGAATTGCCGCAGCAACTGCGATTTCGCCTTCGCCAGCTCCTCCGGCGTAATGCCGCTTTTCACCACCGCCGCGATTTCCTCATCAATCGCCTTTTCCAGGTCTTCCACCTTCACGCCCGGCCGCGGATTCGCCGAAATGTAAAGCTGGCTCACGCCAATCCGCGCGTCCGCCTGTACGCTCACCTGCGAAGCCAGTTGCTTCTCCTTCACCAGCCGCTGGTAAAAGCGCGAGCTCTCGCCCTGGCCCAGCACGTACGTTAGCTGCTGCGCTGCATAATTCTCTGGCGTATTGCCGGCCGGAATGTGGTACGCCATGTCAATCTCCGGCAAACGCGCCAGCGGGTCGTAAATCACTTCGCGGCGCTCGCCGTAATGCGGTTCCTCGTTCAAGTCCACTTTCGGCGGCGCGGGCTGCGCGGGAATCGCTCCGAAATATTTCTTCACCTTGGCCAGCGCCTCGTCCGGATCGAAATCGCCCACCAAAGTCAGCACCGCATTATTCGGCGCGTAGTAAATCCGGAAAAAATCCTTCACATCCTCGAGGCTTGCCGCGTTCAAATCCGCCATGGACCCGATCGTCGAATGTTTGTACGCGAAATTGTCGTAGGCTAGGTTGTCCACATCCAGCTGCGCCCGTCCGTACGGTTGATTGTCAATTCCTTGCCGCCGCTCTTCCTGCACCGCGTGGCGCTGATTGTCCAGCTTCTCTTGCGTCACAGTCAGCGCGCGCATGCGGTCCGCTTCCAAAAACAATCCCAAATCCAACTGGTTTTTCGGCAGCTCTTCGAAATACGTGGTGCGGTCTTCGTTCGTCGTGCCGTTCATTCCGCCGCCGTTGTTGAACACCAGGCTGAAGTGCTCGCCTTTGCCCACATTTTCCGAGCCTTCAAACATCATGTGCTCGAACAAGTGCGCGAACCCGGTGCGTCCGGGGCGCTCGTTGCGGCTACCCACGTTGTAGCAGACGTCAATCCCGTAAACCGGCGCCGAATGATCCGGCACCAGGATCACGCGCAGATCCGTTCTCCAGCTTTACGTCGCGAAGTTCCAGCTTCGGCACCGTCACGCCCGCGCTCGCCGTCTGCTCCTGTCCCCGCGCCGCGCTCAACATCCCGCCCAATCCCAGCGCGAATCCCAGCCCCACAATCGCGGCTGCGCGCACCTTCCACATGACATTCATTTAGAAGCCTCCCAATAGCGGCAGGTATTTTCCACCTTTACAGCGTATGACGCAAACAGACCAGTTTAGATAGCCGCTGCCTCAGCCGCCGCTTCCCCGTTGCGCTGGCCATCGCCTTGACTCCGCCGCGACCCGCCACCTAAACTCAGTAATTCATCAACCACCCATGCCCAAATCCAGTGGCAAAATCATCACAGTCGGCATCACCGGTGCCAGCGGCGCGGCCTACGCACAATCCGTCCTTCGCCTCCTCGACGCCGACTCGCGAGTCGAGCGCGTCTATCTCGTCTCCAGCGAAGCTGGTATGCGCCTTCTAGCCACGGAACTTGGCGTGGTCCCGACGGACCCCAAGAAACTACCGTCACTTCTCACCGGCACCGCAGCAAAAAAAATCGAATATCTTCCCAACAAAGACATCGGCGCCAGCATCGCCTCCGGCAGCGCCATCGTGGACGCCATGGTGATAATCCCATGCTCAGCCGGCGCGCTAGGCGGGATCGCCGCCGGGATCGCGAATGATCTGCTCACTCGCGCCGCCGACGTTTGCCTCAAAGAACGTCGCCCGCTGGTCCTCTGCCTGCGCGAAACCCCGCTAAATCGCATCCATCTCGAAAATATGTTGCGCGTCCACGACGCCGGTGCCACCGTAATGCCCGCAATGCCCGCCTTCTACTACGCGCCAAAAAAAATAGACGACCTGATCGAACAGTTTGCATTCCGCGTCTTAGCGCAGCTCGGCCTGCCGCAAGAGAAGCAATATCGCTGGAAAGGCGGCGCTCCGGACGGGGCATCGGCTCGGAGGAAATGACCAAGAATCGCATTCGCATCGTGCTCGAAATGATTAAATTCGAGCACTCTGTTTTCGCCTTGCCCTTCGCGCTAGTAGGCGCGCTGCTGGCCGCTCGCTCCGCCGGCGCGTTCCCCACATGGCGCCAACTTCTCTGGATCATCGTAGCCATGGTAGGCGCGCGCTCCGCCGCCATGACCATGAACCGTATCGCGGACCTCGAATTCGATCGCCGCAATCCGCGTACCGCCAATCGCGCGCTCCCCAAAGGCGAACTCTCGGTAGGGTTCGCGGCCGCCTTCACAGTCGTCGCTTCCGCGGTACTGGTCTTCGCCGCATGGCAATTGAATCCCCTCGCGCTCAAACTCTCCCCCGTGGCGCTGGCCATCCTCTTCTTCTATTCCTTCACAAAGCGATTCACCGCCTCGTCCCACTTTGTCCTCGGCTTCGCCCTGGGCATTTCGCCTGCCGCCGCATGGATCGCCATTCGAGGCTCGCTCGACGCGCGCATGCTCATACTCTGCGCCGCCGTCACTCTCTGGGTCGGCGGATTCGACGTACTCTACGCCTGCCAGGACGTCGAATTCGACAAAGCCGCCGGCCTCCATTCCATTCCAAAAAAATTCGGCGTAGCCAGCGCTCTCCTCATCGCGCGCGCCATGCACTTAATAATGGTCGCGCTACTCGTGTGGCTAGCCCTCAGTTTCCAGCTCGCCTGGCCTGCCTGGATTGGCATCATCGTAGTCTCTGCGCTCCTCGCCTACGAACACTCGCTCGTCCATCCCCACGACCTCAGCAAAATGAATGCTGCGTTTTTCACCGTGAATGGCTATATTAGTTTGTTGTTCCTGCTCTTCTGGGGCGCGGCCACGTTTGTAAATCGCCCCTGAAGCCGAGCCTGAGAACGCAGCAAAGGAATCGTGATTCGTAAATGGATCTGAAACTACATACCCTGCAAGTAAACGACGCTCGCCTCAAGCCAGTAGCCGCGAAAGTCCTGGCCGGCGATCGTCTCAACGCTGAAGACGGCCTCGCGCTCTATGAATCCCACGATCTTCTCGCCGTAGGCTGGCTCGCGAATTTCGTCCGCGAAAAAAAACACGGCAACGTCACCTATTTCAACGTTAATCGCCACATTAATCCCACCAATGTCTGCGTCGCGCACTGCAAACTCTGCGCCTTTGGCCGCTCGCCCGATTCACCCGGCGCCTACAACTTCGCTCTCGATGAAATTTACAAGCGCGCCGGTGACGGCGTCGCCGAAGGCGCCACCGAATTTCACATCGTCGGCGGCCTGCATCCCGATCTGCCGTTCGAGTATTACCTCACCCTGATCCGCGGCTTGAAAGAGCGCTTCCCGCAAGTGCACTTGAAAGCCTTCACCATGGTCGAGGTCGGCTACTACGCGCGCATTTCCAAACTCTCCATTCGCGATACGCTGCTCGCCATGAAAAATGCCGGAGTGGATTCGCTTCCCGGCGGCGGCGCCGAAATTTTCCACCCGCGCGTCCGCAAAATTATCTGCGATCACAAAGTCAGCGGCCAGCGCTGGCTGGAAATCGCGCGCACCGCACATGAACTCGGCCTGCGCTCCAACGCCACCATGCTCTACGGCCACATTGAAACCCCCGAAGAACGCGTGGATCACCTGCTCCAGTTGCGCGCCACGCAAGACATCACCCACGGCTTCGTCACCTTCATCCCGCTGGCGTTTCATCCGGCGAACACCGGCCTCTCGCATCTTCCAGGCCCCACCGGCATGGACGACCTGAAGGCCATCGCCGTCTCGCGCCTGCTGCTCGATAATTTTGATCACATCAAGGCCTACTGGATCATGCTCACGCCGCGCATCGCGCAAGTGGCCCTGCGCTTCGGCGCTAATGATCTGGACGGTACGGTAGTCGAAGAAAAAATTTATCACGACGCTGGCGCCACCACGCCCGAGTTCATGACGCGCGCCGAACTCGAGCGCCTCATCCGCGCCGCTGGTCGCGTCCCCGTCGAACGCGACACTCTGTATAATCCCGTGGACCGCGTCAAAAACCCGATGCCGCCTCCGCGTATTTCCCCAGGCCGCACTGACGGCTTCATACCCGAAGCATCGCTCACCCTGAACGTTTAGTCTGTACCACCATGATGTGGAATTTGCAGAGCGTTGTGGAATTAAACCGTGCCGTACGCTAGCGCGATCCTGCTGGAAGTGCCAACTGTGCCGAACCAATTCTCAAGCGTGCGGGTGGGATTTGTCGTACACAGCCATCAACTGCCGGATGCTCGTCTGCGTGTAGCGCTGCGTCGTCGAAAGGGAGGCGTGGCCCAACAGCTCCTGAATCGCGCGCAGATCGGCGCCGTCGTTCAGCAAATGCGTAGCAAACGCGTGCCGCAATGAATGTGGATGTAGATCCAGATTACTTCCCGCCAGCAGACAATATTTTCTCAGGATGTAGCGCACGGCGCGGTCCGTCAGCCGCCCGCCCCAGGGATTCAGAAACACCGCTTCGGCATTAGGTGTCCCATGCGCTTCCCCAAGAATGCGGTCGCGCACCGGCCAGTAAGCCTCCAGCGCTTCCTGCGCTTTTCCGCCGTACGGCACCACGCGCTCCTTGCGGCCCTTTCCCAGCACTCGCAGCATCTGCCCCGCCCTGTCGAAACTTCCCAGGTCCAGTCCCACCAATTCGCTCACGCGCAGCCCGCATGCGTACAGCAATTCGATCATCGCGCGATCCCGTCGCGGCATAAGCTGGGCTTTCGCATTGGCCTTCGGCGACGCGTTTTTCCCGCTCTTCTTGCGCGCAGGCAAAGTTCTGGCTGTCGCGCCGCCAGGCAACCCATCCAGAAAATCATTGATCTCCTCCGCCGTTTGTACCCGCGGCACTAGCTTCGGAAGCTTCGGCGTGCTCACCAGCGCCGCCGGATTCGTCCGCGTGTATTTCTCCCGCACGCAAAACTTGAAAAACGTCCGCAGCGCCGAAAGTTTCCTCGCCACCGTCACCTTCTGCAGATTCCGGTCGTACAGCCAGCTCACGAATTCGCGTATCACCCGGTGATCCACTTCCTCCAGCGGCAGCGTCGCCGCGCCGGGCGGACTCAGAAATTCCTCAAATAGGCGCACGTCTCCGCCATAGTCGTCCACGGTTTCCGGCGACGCGTTGCGCTCGTAGCGCAGGTAACCGATAAATTTCTCGATGATCTCTTTCATGGAATCATCACTCATTGGCGGTAACTAAAGTATCTCAGCCTTCCTGCGCCGCGAAAGATTCAACGTACGTGGGGCCGGCGGATAATCTTTATTCCGCTCCGTGCAATTCAAGCACTGCGGATAATCCCGTTCCACGTTTGTATATAAGCTATTAACCACCTTACGCTTTAGCGCTCGATCGGGTCAATCGAAACGAGCGCCCCGCTCTCTCGCAGCCCTCGGCCGCTCGCCATCGCCCCGGGGGTAATCGCCACCGCACACTTTCCAGCGGCAGCGTGGCACCGCCTCACCGCGGCAGCTAGACTTAAACAGGAGGCGTCTGACCCCATGAAAGAAAATTTGCTTTTAGCCTTCGCAAGTTTCCTGCTCCTCTCGCAGGCGGGATCCGGCCCAAGCACGCTGAAATCGGCGACCTATCGCTTCGACGATCTCGTCGCCCAAAAGGAAGCGAACGCTACATTCCGCCCCATTCTCGACGGACTCACGCGCAGCGGCTTTCGTATTGACGTCCACGAAGTCTTTCTGCTGCCCGGCAGCAGCCCGCACCACGGCCATCGTCATCAGCAGGAAGTTCTATTTCTCGTCAGCGAAGGCGAGTTGCAGGTGAGTATCGCCGGCAAGACCACAACGCTCGGTCCCGGCTCAGCCGCGTTCGTCGCTTCCGGCGACGAGCACGACATTCAGAACGCCAGCAACAGGCCCGCGCAGTATTTCGAAGTGATCCTCGATGCAAACTCGAAAACGCCGCATTGAGCCTGCACGAATGCAACAGCCCCGCGCCGCCACGCAACCCGCTTTGAAAATTACTTATGTGCGAACCGCTGGCGTTGCGCGGGCTGTACCTGGAACTCGCTTGCTTCCATCACCGGCGCAGCCGCCGTCACATACGTCTGTGACATGCGATCCTGCCACGTGAAACGATCTTCATCCCACAGCGACCACAGGAATCCCAGGAGCATCGTCGCGCCAGAGAGCAAGTAACCAAAACTGCGCCACAGCAGTTGCCGCGTGTCGGGCAGACTGCCGTCCAGCCGCACGATCGTGAGTCCGCAAAGTTGCATCCCGGGCGTGGCTCCCGCAAAAGTGGTGAACAGAAAAAAATATTGCGCGTAAAAAAGATAAAAAGTCGCGAGATATACGATGGCGTCCACTTTTTCCAGCACCAGTTGGCCGCCCAATGACCGAAACAATCCGAGAAAGCCCGCGTACGTCAGCGTAAGAAATAGCAGATCCAAAGCACCCGCGCGCCGCCGTTCGGCCAGGCTGGCGACAGGCACTAGCGCCGTTTGTGGATGCGCCCGGTCGTCCGGAAAACTGGTGAAGTCCAGCTCCGGCTGAATATTGATCTCCACGCGCTCATTTTGCAGTTTCTTTTGCACTGGCCGCTGCACAGCACGCGCGCGCTGCCGTTCGTAAAGCTCGAGCTCCTCGATTTCGCGATCGTCTTCCTCCAATGCGGTAGCCGCGCGCGAAAAGGGCAGACCTGATTGAGAATCGTCCGGCCGCACGCGACCGCGGCGCACACGATACGCCTCGAGCCGGCGCGAAACTTCTTGCCGCCATTCAGGTTCAGGGGAACTGGCCGGTTCGGGATCGTCGTCCGTGTCGTTCGCGCCATGAAATCCTTCCGGCGCGGACACACTTACAGCTACAGGCTCTGAATTGTCGGTGGGCTCGGCGAGCGGTGCATCACAGAACGAGCATTTTTCGACGTCCTCGAGCAAGAGGGCGCCGCAATGCGAGCATATTTGTATCACTGGTCCGTTTTGCGCTGCGGTATTCCAGTGACGGAACACCGTTATGGTAGCACGCGGCTGGAGCGCTACTGCCAGCACGGCGCATCTTACGCGCGGAGTGTTGCGTATCAGGCAACCCGCGCGCACCCGCGCCGTTCTGATTGAATTGGATGTGAAGCCATCGCGCGGATGGCCGGCTCGGTCCCAGGGGAAGGCTTCGGAGACCGGCCGCGACCGCTCTGCAGCGCCGCACCGCCCTGCGAACGCGCACGCCTCGCTGATTGCGGCCCCGCAGCACGCGTGTTAGGCTCAAATTTCTTTTTTCATCATAGGAATGTAATTTTCTCGAGGCATGCCGAAAGCAACGGTCTTGCAACCTCTGCGCAGATACGTTCTTCACCTATCGCTGCTGCCGTTCGTGTTCGCAAACCCGTCCTCGGCGCGCGCTCAAAATTCCGCCGCCGCGCCCCACCAAGCCCAGCAAAAAAAACCGGCCAAGCCTGTCGCAAAAAACGCGTCCGCGACTCCGGGCGAGCAAGCCACCCTCGAAGCGAAACAACAGCGCCAGGTCGGCCAAGTTTTTTACGCCGATGGTGATGTGGACGTCCGTTACCTGAACACTCGCCTGCGCGCCGATCACGTCGAGTACAACGAAGCCACCCAAGTCGTCATTGCGCGCGGTCACGTCCAGCTCGATTACCTCACCCAACACCTCGAAGCCACCGACGCCCGCTATGAACTCGCCACCGGACGCGGCACTTTCCACAACGTGCGCGCCACCTTTGCGGTTCAGCGCCGGCCACCTGCGCCCCCGCGTGAAGTCAACGCCATGATGCGCCAACCCACCCAGACCCTCCTCATCAGTCCCAATCCTATCTATTTCGAAGCGGATGAGGCCGAGCGTGTTGATGAAAATACCTATGTCGTCCACCACTCGTGGATGACGGTCTGCGATCCTGACAAACCCACTTGGAAGTTTTATACCTCCAAGGCCACCGTTTACATCAAGACCTCGATTCACCTGGAAAACGGCAACTTCCGTCTGTTTTCCGTCCCGGTCTTGTACGTGCCCTACGCCACATTTCCCGCGGAGAAGCAGCGCGCGTCTGGCTTCTTGCTTCCTGATTCCGGCGAGAGTTCCAGCAAAGGCTTTATTTTTGGCGACGCCGTGTACTGGGCGCCCACGGATTGGGCTGACTTCACCCTGGGCGCAAATTATTACAGCCGCCGTGGCTGGGCGCAGAAGGCTGCCTTACGCATGCGCCCATGGGAAAACGCGGTGCTGGACATGAGCTATTCGGAAGTGGAGGATCGCGGTCTTCCGCAACCCACCGGTCCTCCCATCAATCAGGGCGGCCTCGAAGCGCGGCTGCTCTTTACCGCGCTGCTGCCCAATGGCTGGCGCGCCGTCGCCGATCTCGATCACTTGTCCTCGCTCACTTACCGCCTCGCCTGGAGCGAGACCTACGTGCAAGCCGTCAACTCGGAAGTCCGCAACAGCGCCTTCTTGACCAATAATTTCCGCGGCTTCAGTCTGAATTTCGCCGCCCTCAGTTATCAGAACTATGTCAACGCCACGCCCTCGCAGTACGTATCGCTGCGCACCGCACCCGAAGTACGTTTTGGATCCGTGGATCAGGCTCCTTGGCAGAAGTTGCCGTTCTATTTTTCCTTCGAGGCATTTTCAGATGCCGCCCATCGCTCCAACAACGTCACCGATTTCAGCACACCCAATTTCGTCGAACGCAGTGAGATTGCGCCCACTGTTACCGTGCCTTTTCACTTGGGCTCGTGGCTGAGCGTTACCCCGACCTTTACCTTCCGCTCCACTTACTACGGCGGACAAATTCAGAACGGCTCGTTCGTTGACGTGGGATTCTTCCGCAACACCGAAGAACTCTCCGTGGATATTCGCCCGCCCACACTCGATCGCGTGTGGCAGTCTGCGGATTCCGGCACGAAATGGAAGCACGTCATCGAGCCGGAGATTGTCTACAACTACGTCAACGGCGTCACCGATTTCAGCCGCTTCGTGCGCTTCGACGAAGACGAAACCCTCACCAACACCAACGAGTTTGAATACGGAGTCACCCAGCGCCTCTATCGCCGCAAGAAAGACGGCACCGCCGAGGAAATCGTCAGCTGGAAACTGGCGCAGAAGTATTTCTTCAATCCCACTTTTGGCGGCGCGCTGGTGGTTGGGCAACGCAACGTCTTTCAAACCACCGACGCACTCACCCCCTTCGCCTTTGCCAGCGAGCCCTACCAGTTTTCACCGATCGTCAGCGACCTGCGCATCGAGCCTGGAAAACATTTCGACACGCAGTTCGTCGTCAATTTCGATCCACGCCACGGCCAATTGAACGCCATCGGCACCCTGCTGAAGTTGAAGCCCTATAAGGAATCGTTCATCACGCTCGCCCATTTTTCGGTGTTGAATCTGCCCACGCCTCCTCAGGACAATCCTGCGGATTTTATCTTCGAGCCCCGCTCCAATCAGTTACGCGCCCTTATCGGCTACGGCGATCTCACCCGTCGCGGTTGGAACGCGACCTTCGGCGCCAGCTACGACCTCACCGAGCATCAGTTTCAGAACCAAGTTGCCGAAGTCAGCTACAACGGTTCCTGCTGCGGCGTCGGCGTCGGTTACCGCAAATTTTCCTTCGGCAACATCCGCAGTGAAAATCAATATCTCTGGGTCTTCCGCATCTCCAACCTGGGCTCCGTAGGCACCCTCCTCCGTCCAGAAAAAATATTCTGAGCTGATGGTTTGCGGAAAGGCGCGCGCGGATTCAGGTCTAGCCTTTTTCATCCCGCGCTCTGTGCGAGGGAGTCGTCCTCCTGAGCGAAGCAAAGGATATCTCTTCATTCGTGCACTACGTCAGCCCTGTCACCGCGATTCCGGCAGCGCGCCCTTGCGTTCCACGATCAACTGTCCCGCCACCCAACCAATCGCGCCTACAACAATCCCCGCCAGCACATCCGCAATGTAATGATATCGCCCGTAACACCGTCGCCACGCACATGCTCAAAAAAAACGGCAAGCAAACCCAGAACAGCCAAGGTTTGTACCGCCGCGCCGCCAGCAGCGCCACCATGGACCCCGCCACGTGCGCCGACGGAAACGCCCCGCCATGCACGCGTCCGAATCGCTCAATGAACTCGATAGTAGTCGTGAACGCGCCGCCGTCCAGCGGCGCCAGATGCAACGACGCCAGCGCAAAGTAAGGACTCTCTACTGGAAACAAAACCGCCATCACATACACCGAATAATGCGCAATCGCCGTCGCAACCATCACAGTCCAGAACGCCGCGCGCTTTCCCTGCGCATAAAGAATCCCAGGCAGAATCACCAGGTACAGAAAATAAGTCATGTAAGAAAACTGCATGAAATCATTCAGCCCAGGATTCGCAAATCGCCCCAGCCAAGCCGCAGGATGCACGCCGCCAAGGTTGTAATCGAACATAATCAGCCAGCGGTCGAACCACACCGGAAAAATCGCATGCACCAGCCCCTGCAGCTCCTCAAAAAAGAAAATGTAAAGCGCCAACGGATACCAACACCGCGCGAATTGCAAGACCCGATTCCGCGAAAGCGTAGCCACCCACGCCAGCCACACAATTCCCACCGCAATCGCACAGTGCACCGCAAAATAACGTCCAGCGTGCGGAATGTTACGATGAAATATCGCCAGCACCCCAAGCATCCAAACCAAATAACCAAGCGTCACCCACTCAAACGCCCCGCAACCGCTACAAACCTCCGCTAGCCAACGTCGCACCGCGCTCCACTGAGCACCCTCAGTCGCGGGCCCAAACGTTTCCGCGCTGGAGGCCCATGCGCCACGCTCCATTTTCATCGCGCCGCCCTCGACGCCAACTGTCGCGACGCCGCGTTTGAAATCTCGCCACAGGATTTCTTCCAGACGAATGATTGCCAGCCGCGTTTTCGTGCGATGCGCGCCAACCGCCGCGTAGGATTCACCGCGATAGCATTTCCAACGGCTTCGAGCATTTGCAGATCACCGGCGCTGTCGCCGTACGCATAACTCCGCGAAAGATCGATCCCGTAACGCGCAGCAAGCCCCCTTACCGCGCGCAATTTCGCGCTCCCGCACATATGCTCGCCCGCAATGCGCCCATTCCAAATTCGCGCAGCGCCCGCCGCAACTTCCAATTCAGTCGCGCACACCCCCACATCCATCGCAACACGCGCGGCAAGACTGCGCGCCACCACACGCGCCAAGGGCGCCAAAGTGCCAGACACAATAAACACACGATGTTCCTGCGCGCGGTGCCACACAATCCGCTGCAGCGCTTCGTCGAAAAATGCCAGTGAACGCCCGGCAGAATATTCTGCGGCCAGCGATTTTTCCCAGCCGCTCACCAGCTCTTCGCTGATTCCGCACAGATAGCGCTTGTTCCCCTCCGTTGCTCCGTGCAGGTCGCGCCAGAAACCTCCAGCAAATCGCGCCAACCACCGTCCCACGTGGCCGCTGGAAATCTCATCGCGCTCCAGCAAATAACCGATAAATCGCCATTCCAGCGGCGACGCCGGCAGCAACGTGCCATCCACGTCGAAGAACGCGCCGGCTGTTTCCGACTGCAAGACCGCGCCAGTCATCGTATCCCTGGGATCGCCGCAGCATTTCGCGCAGGAAGTCTCCGCTCGACCACCGCAAGATAACGTCGCCCCTCCCACACCACCGGCACCGCGCGCACGATGCAGAAAACCCCCGCAGTACCAGCCAGAATTTGCCCCGCCAGCAAAAGCGAAGAACGCGCGCTCGCGTCCAACCAACTCGCGTGCCAATGCTCTACCGGCACCAGCAATCCCAGATAACAAAAACACACGCACTTCAAAATCGCATACGCCACGCGACTCGCCCGCGAAGTCACTAGCGCCCGCCCCCACCAAGTTTCCTGCATCGATCCGATTCCCAAATCCACTGCGCCCCGCGCGGCCAGCCAATCCGCGCAGAAAATCAATCACCGTCCCGCGCACAAAAAATAAGATCGGCAGCCACAGCGAAATCAACCCCGCCACCGCAAAAAATGTGAAAAACAAATTCTCCACCACGCGGTCGCCCAAAATATCCAGTTGCGCCCCCAGCGGCGTAGCCATCCCGCGCGTCCGCGCCAAATAACCGTCCACCCCGTCCAAGGCAATCGCCGCAATCGTCAGCGCCACCGCCGCAAAGTCCGCCGCCAGAAGTCTGCCGAAAAATGTGAACAACCCCACAGCCGCGAACGCCGCAGCCACTCGCATAACCGTCACTTGATTCGGTGTCATCGCGCCCCTCGATCCGCAATCTCGCGCAAGATTTTGTGGGCCCGCCACCGCGATCGGCAAAAAATTCCGCCGCTCCCGGCTCCAGCGGACGGGCCCTTACCACGCGTAATTGCACCCGCAGTGCCACTACACCCATAGCCTTTAGTCCTCTTTTGTCAGATACTTAGCGCGGACGCGCTAAGGCACAGCCGCCGCCAATCGCTGGATTTTGCTGACACCTGACGGCTTTCCCCACTGCGCCAGCAAAACGCGAAAAACCTCAGCCAAGCGTCCAAAGGATGTGGGAAAATTGCAAATTGCGCGCGCATCGTTGCCGCGTCTGACACATCCAACGAACCGGCAGCACAAGGACTCGAACTAATCGCATGGACGTCTCCATATTTGCCGCGTTTCTCGCCGGACTAGTCTCATTTCTCTCCCCATGCGTCCTTCCGCTGGTGCCCGGATACATTTCCATGCTCTCCGGCATCGGCGTCGAGCAACTGAAAGAAGGCAAAACTCCCCGCGCCGGCCTGCTCGCCTCTGCCCTCGCATTCGTCACCGGATTTTCCGTAGTCTTCATTTCCTTCGGCGCATCCGCCAGCGCCGTCGGCTCCTTCCTCCTGCGCAATCGCGCCTCGCTCGCGCCCATCGCCGGCGCGCTGATCGTCCTCTTCGGTCTGCACCTCACCGGTCTGCTTGCGAAAATTTCCGTGCGCGCAGGATTGCTCATCGGTTTCGCGTTCGTCGTTGCTGGAATCGCGCTCAGCCTCCGTACAGGCCTTCTCCCCGCGTGGCTGAAGCCCATACACTTCATCGCCATCGCCCTGATTTTTCTGCTCGGTCCGTCGCTCACCCGTTGGCTCAATCGCGACGTTCGTTTCCAGAATCTCGGCGGACAACCCGGAGCCGCGAGCGGCTTCCTGATGGGTTTCGCCTTCGCCTTTGGCTGGACGCCCTGCATCGGCCCAATTCTCGCGAGCGTTCTCGCGGTCGCGGCCACGCGCGACACGGTCTGGCAGGGAATTTTTCTGCTGGCGGTCTATTCTGCGGGTCTCGCGATCCCGTTTCTCGTCACGGCGCTCGGCATCGGCGGTTTCCTGCGCTTCTATCAAAAGTTTCGTCGCCACTTGCACACCGTCGAAGTTTTCAGCGGAGTCCTGCTGCTGGCCGTCGGCGGCTTGGTATTTCTGAACCGCCTTACCTGGCTGTCAGGAAAGCTGGCATTCCTAAATAAGTTTTCTCTGTAACGGGAGCACTGCGCATGCGCGTATCGCTGAAATTTTCCATGATCGTCATCATCCTCGCCGCCGCCGCAGCGGTCGCCTTTACAGGCTGCAAATCAGGTGGCAGCCAAGCCGCAGGTCTCCGCGCCGAAAAACCGCTGCCCAACGCGCCCGACGTCACTTTCAAGGATCTCCAGGGCAAGGATGTCTCCCTCGCCAGCCTCAAAGGGAAAGTCGTAGTCGTGAATTTCTGGGCCACCTGGTGCGAGCCGTGCCAGGTCGAAATTCCCTGGATGATCGGCTTCCAGAAAAAATACGCCGACAAAGGTTTCACTCTGCTGGGTGTCGCGATGGACGAAGAAGGCAAGAGCGTCGTCGAGCCTTACGTGCAAAAAACTCAGTTCGATGTGGACGGCCATCCCACCACCATGAATTATCCCATCGTGTTGGGAAATGATGATCTCGCCGACAAATTCGGCGGCTTGCTCGGTCTGCCCACCACTTTCGTAATCACTCGCGAAGGAAAAGTCGCCAAGCGTTACATCGGCCTCGCCACCGAAAGCGACCTCGACAAACTAATCCAGTCGTTGCTCTAGCAGTTCGGCGCGCGCCTTCCTTGCTCCCGCTCGCAAAACTGCGGTAACCTGCCACAGCCATGATGAACGAACACGAATTCGCGAAAAAATGTGACGCCACCTTCGAAGCCCTGCGCAATCGCCTCCTCGAACTAGGCGACGCCAACGATTTCGAAGTAGAAGGCGGCAGCGGAAAACTGGAAATCGAATTCGAAGATGAGGACGAAACCCGCTTCGTCATCAGTCCCAATGCGCCAGTGCGCCAGATCTGGATTTCCGCGCTCACCACCAGTTTCAAGCTAGGCTGGTCGGAATCCGCCCAAGCCTTCGTCCAGGAAAAAACCGGCGAAACCCTGAATCAAGTCATGAGCCGCATCCTCACCGAAAAGCTCGGCACTCCAATCGAGGTTTAGACGACCAATGCGCATCTCACGGACAATCGCTTACTGCGCATTCCTCCTGGCGCTCGCCGTCGCCGATTTCACGCCGCGCGGTAATGCCAGCGCAGGGCTCCAGTCGTCGTCAGATGTGTCGTCTCCCGCAGCAGTCGTGAAACCCCGCGCCTTTGTCTCGCTAGCCCCCGTCCCGCGCGGCAAAGAATTTCAAATCGCCCTCGCGGTCGAAATCGCCCACGGCTACCACATGAATTCCCACCACCCCACCGACAAATACCTGATCCCCACAACTCTCACGCCCAAACTTCCCACTGGCTTCGAGCTCCTCGACACCATCTACCCCGCCGGCCGCATCGAAAAATTTTCATTCTCGCCCGATAAAGGTCTCGACGTTTATTCCGGCAACGTAACTCTGAAACTCCGCCTGATCGCCCACAACGACGCCCCCATCGGCGCGGTAACCCTGCCCGTCACTCTCCGTTACCAGGCCTGCAACGACACCACCTGCCTCCCCCCAGTAAAAGTTCCAGTGGACGTCCGCGTGGACGTCGCCGCAGCCGGCGCCGCCACTCACGCCGCCCACCCCGAAATTTTCTCCGCTCCTGCGAAGTAATCTCCGCGCGCGCAAGCAGGCCTCTGCAACGGCGTTCTATAAGAGTGCATGGATTGATCCGGAAGGGCGGGGCTTCAGCGCCGGTGTGAGAAATGCGGCTTCGCGTAATGGCGAGGCTTCCTGATTCGCCGAAAGAGGAAGAAACGTGTCATCCCGAGCGAAGTCCCGCGCTCTTTCCTTCTCGCCGTATTTTGCTGGGCGCGGGACGCAGAGGGGGATCTGCTTTTCGCCGCTCAGTTGACCTTCTTAACGAACGGCTGAATATTCGTGCCGGGGATTCTACCGCGAGGACAAAAACACCAACGCCCGCCGCAACCGCGACACCACGCGCTCCGTGCCCAGCACCACCATCGTGTCAAAAAGCGGCGGCGCCACGGCCCGCCCAACGATCGCCACGCGCGTCGCATTAATCAGCAACCCAGCCTTCACGCCTTCAGCCGCCGCCACCCCACGCAAAGCCGCATCGCAAGCGTCATGATTCCACTCAGGCAAAGCCGCCAGCGCTTCTGTCAATTTCGCCAGCAGCCCCGGAACTTTCTCATCCTTCCAGAATTTCTCGCGCGCTTCCTGCTCATATTCGAACTCATCCGTAAAAAACGCCCGCGCCCACCCCGTAAAATCCGTCAGCAAACGAGTCCGCGGCCGAATCAAATCCACCGCATGCGCAAACCAAGCGCGCTCCGTCGTCGCCCATTCGTCTTTCCACAATCCGGCCCGCCGCAATTCCGCCTCCACGAACGGCAGCAGCTCCTCCACCGGCGGCTTCTGCAAATATTGCGTGTTGTACCATTCCAGTTTCGCGCGATCGAATATCGCATTCGTCCGGCTCACGCCCGAAAGCGCAAACCGCTCGATCAGCTCCGTAGTACGCATGAATTCGCTGTCATCGCCCGTGGACCACCCCAGCAACGCCAGAAAATTCCGGAACGCTTCCGGCAAAAATCCTTCGTCCGCGTAAGAACCAACGCTCGTCGCCCCATGCCGCTTTGAAAGCCGTGTGCGATCCGGCCCTAGAATCAGCGGCACATGCGCGAAAATCGGCGGCCTAGCATCCAGCGCGTGATAAATCAGCACCTGCTTCGGCGTGTTCGACAAATGATCCGCCCCGCGAATAATGTGCGTGATGCGCATATCAATGTCATCCACCACCACGCTCAGTTGATAAGTCGGCACGCCGCTCGAACGCAGCAGCACAAAATCCTCTATGTCCGCGTTCTGTATCTCGCGCGGCCCAAAAACTGCGTCTTCGAATTTCGTCACGCCCGTGCGCGGAGTCTTGAACCGGATCGCCCGCGCCACGCCTTCCTTCTCCTTCGCCGCGCGCTCCGCATCCGAAAAATCGCGGCAAGGGCACGCCACGGCCTTCAAAGTCTTCGGCCCCTCATCGTCCCCTTCGCCTTCGTGATCCTCATGTTCCGCCGCCGAATAATCCCCGCCCGCATAAGCCGTAGCCTTGCAGTAGCATGCGTAACCAGCTCCGCTCGCAAGTATCCGCTCCGCCGCGGCCCGGTACATTTCCCCGCGTTGCGACTGAAAGAAAGGCCCCTCGTCCCATTCAATTCCCAGCCATTTCAGCGCCACCAATATCCCATCCACCAGCTCCGGCTTGTTGCGTTCCACGTCCGTGTCTTCCACTCGCAACAGTAATGTGCCGCCCTCATGTTTCGCGAAGAGCCAGTTGAACAAAGCAGTGCGCGCTCCGCCCACATGCAAATATCCCGTCGGAGAGGGCGCAAAACGCACACGCGGTTTCTGTTCGGCACACATTCTGTCGGATTCCTTCCTACTATGAGAGCCACCCATCTTATCGGAACCATGCTCCAAAATCGAGTCAGCCTCGAAACCTGCGCGCGACAGCTCTGCAGAATACCTGGAACCTTTTTCACATATGTGCGTATCTAAGAGTGAAACCAATGCGCGCACGATTCCATCACTTGTCCCTCGCCCTTTTACTCGTCTGTCTCGCCGCGCCTCTACACGCGCAGGATGCCGCCAAAATCCTAAACGAGTACGTGAGAGCCTCGGGCGGCGCGCGCGCGCTTTCTAAAATCCAAACAATCACGCTCGAAGGCACAGTCGCCGCCCAGAACGGCGCCAAACCCGGCGCCTACACCTTTGACGTGAAACTCCCCAACCGCTACTACTCCGAAATGGTGATGGGCGACCAAAGCTGGATCGAGTCTTTCAACGGAAAATCCGCATGGCATCAGAACGCGGCCGGAGAATTCGCCACCCTCGTCGGCCCCGAAGGCTTGCAGCTCGAAGCCGCCGCGCGTTACTACAATTCGCGCCTGCTGAATCCAAAGAAGAACAAGCTCGTCATCACCTACGTCGGCGCCGCACAAGTTCGCGGCAAAGCTACCTCGCAGCTGGAAGTCACCATGCCTTCAGGTGTGAAATGGCAAGTATTCTTCGACGCCCAATCGCACTTGATCGTGAAAGAGTCCGCGGAAGTAGGCGGCGTGAACCAGGAAATCCTCTACGACGATTACCGCCCAGAAAACGGCGTCCAGCTTCCCGCACAAAATCGAACTGCATCGCGGCACCGCAAGTTACTCGATTGATATCACCCGCGCCGCATTAAACGAGCCCGTCGGCGAACGCGTCTTCGATTTCCCCAGAAAATCGCAGGTGCAACTCCCTGATCTGAAAGCCCTCTTCAAACAAATTGATGCCAACCAGCAAGCCCTCGACAAAATCAAAGAAAATTACGCCGGCACCAAGATCGAAGAAGAAACCGAATACGAAGGCAACGGCAAGCCCAAAAAACCCGACGTCCGCGAATCCACCTTCTTCTACCTCGACGGCACCGAAGTCTCCACTCTCGTGAAAATCAACGGCCAGCCCCTCACCCCCGAAGCCCAAAAAAAAGAAAACGCCCGCGTCCTGAAGGAAATTGACGATCTCGAAAAAAGTGCCAACAAGAAAGCCACCTCCGGCGAGAAGGACAAGCAAGAACAGAAGGAAGAAGAAGACGAAGATGTCTCCATAGACGCTTTCCTCCGCGCCTGCCAGTTCGTCAATCCCCGCCGCGAACGCTTTCGCGGCCAAGACGTGCTGGTCTTCGACTTCGAGCCCAACCCCGAATTCAAAGCCCGCACCCTGGTCGAAAAAGTCATCCAAAAACTCGGCGGTGTCATCTGGATAGACGAAAAAGCCCTCGATGTCGTCCGCCTCGACGCCTTCTTCGTCAACAACATGAAATTTGCCGGCGGCCTCCTCGCCGATCTCCAGAAGGGCACCCGCGTCATCCTCGAACAAACCTACGTCAACAACGAGGTCTGGCTCCCCACATATGAAGAAGTCCACATTGACGTGCGCGTCCTGCTCGTGAAAGGCATCAAAGTGGACGGCACCACCCGCTACTCCGATTACAAAAAATTTAACGTCGAAACTCTCTCGACAATCGGCAAGCCAAAAGCCGCAGCTGATTCCACCGCAGCCCCTGCTCCCACCGCCGCGCCCTCAAAACCGCAATAGAAATCCGCAGCTAGCGCACCCAAGAAAGGCTACGCAAAATACTGAGCCAAAGAGAGTTGGTACACCAGTACTGTTGACCTCAACCTCCGCGCATCGCATAGTATCCGCAGGCCACAGAGGCACGGGCCTAGGCCAAGCAATGTGCATTCTTGGGCGGTATTCGACCAATTCTCGCCCCCTTTTTCACCTCTCCCGGGCGCTCTGTAGTACAGGTGACCGCCACGAAACTCGCCTGGACACGCGCCCGAAAGCCAGTCAATTTTCTGCTATTCTCAGGAGAAATCTGCACCGCCCTGTTTACGGAGCTTTGAGTTGCTGAGCCACCTCAATACGAGTGCGGTCGTGCTCCTCGCCGGCGCCTTTCTGCTCGGTGCATTTTTCGTTTACGTGTACCAACAGAAGCGCCAGACCTACCTCCTGATTTGGGCCTCCGCCTGGTTCCTGCTCTCGCTCCATTTCGTACGCCCCGCATTCGTCGGTCCGGTCGCACTCTCTGGATGGTTTGCCGTCGTCAACGAATGGCTACTGGCGCTAGCCGCCCTCGCATTCTATTGCTCGGCCCGCTTGTACGCGCGCCTCACGCTCTCCCCGCGTCGCATGGGTTTGGCCGCCGCCGTTGCGGCGGTTTGGTCTTTCGCTTACCCCCGCGATTGGATCGCAATTCCCTTGGCTTTCGGCGTCGCCGTCGTTTTCTTCCTCACTGCGTACGTATTCTGGCAGGAAGGCCGCAAACAAGAGTCACGCGCCGATAAATTGCTGGCCTGCACCTTCGTGGCAACCGGCGCCTTGCTCCTGCTCCTTCTCTACCAGGCGCGCCTGGGCCCGCTCGCCCATGCCAACCTGCTGCCCTTCGCTCTGCTAGCCGAAATTATCGGTGGCGTTCTGATGTTGATGGCTGTGTATGACGAAGAGCGCCGCCGCGTCGAACGCAACATGCTGGCGCTCTCCAATCTGAATCTGGCCACCTCCAGCTTTGCCGGCGGTGAAATCCAGAAAATGCTCGCGCAAGCTCTGGATCGCGTCCTCAATGTCGTGCGCATCCCCGCTGGTGCGCTCATCCTGCACTATGGCGACGAAAATGGTCCGGCATCCGTCGTCGTCACTGGCCTCGACGATTCCTTTTGCGCCTCCGTGCAAGAAAATAATCTCGACGATTACGTCGTCCGGCTAGTTGCCCGCCTCGGCGGGCTCGTCGTCCTCCGCGACCTCGCGCGCGACGCCAACTGGGTCGCCCTGGAAAAAGAAGAGCCCTTCCGCCACATTCGCAAAATGCTCCTTGCCCAAGGCCTGCGCACCGTGGTCGGCATCAGCCTCCAAGCCAAAGATCGTGTCTTCGGTATGTTGCTCCTCGGCACTCCGGACAATCGCAACTTCACCCCCCCGGAATTGCGCCTGCTCCTGGCTCTGGGCCACCAGATCGGCATGGCCGTCGAAAATAGCTACCTCATCCAACAGACTGCCCGCCGCAGCGAAGAACTCCACATCTTGAACGAAATCGGCCGCGCCCTGAGCTCCACCCTCGAACCCGACGCTCTTTTCGGTCGCATCTATTCCGAAATGCAGCGGCTGCTCGACGTCAATAGCCTCTTCATCGCCTTCTACGATCGCAAATCCGAACAGATTCGCTTCGAAATCGAAGTGGTCGAAGGCGAGCGCCAGCCCAAACGAACACGGCCCACGGGCAATCACCTCGCGGAGCACGTAATTCGCACGGCCCAACCATTGCTAATCCGCGAACAATTCGTCGAAGAAACCGCGCGCCTCGGTTTTGCGCCAAATAAACAGACAGGCTCGATGTGCGCCGTTCCGCTCATTCTGTACGACCAGGCCGTCGGCGTGATGGCCGTCCACAGCGCGCAAGAACGCGCTTTCGATGAAGGCCACGTCGAGCTGCTGCGCGTCCTCGCCAGCGAAGCCGCCGTCGCCATCGAAAACGCCCGCCTCTTCTCCGAAGAGCAGAGAAAATCCAAGCAGCTCACACTGATCAACAATGTCTCCAGCCACGCCATCACTACTCTGAATCCCGAAGAGATGCTCGCCAAGATCGCCGCCGAAATCGAAAACGCGCTCACCTACGATCACATCGGCATCGCCATTCTCGAATACTCCTCCAAGGAACTCGAGATCCAGGCCGAAGCCGGCGCGCGTCGCGACGCTCTCGGTCGCCGCATTCTCTTCGGTGAAGGACTGGTAGGTCAGGTAGCGCGCTCCGGCCAAATCATCGCCGTCACGAAAGTCGGCCCGGATTCGCCGACCCCGGTCCTCCCCGGCACGGCGTCCGCCATCGCTCTCCCGGTCATTTACGCGGAAAGCCTGCTCGGCGTGCTCTATGTGGAATCGTCGCAGCCCTGCGAATTTGTGGACGAAGAAGTTCGCCTCCTCCGGACTCTCGCCGATCTATTCGCCGGCGCTCTGCATAATGCCGTCACGTTCCAGAAAGCGCAGGAACAAGCCATCACCGACGGCCTCACTGGCGTAAAAACGCACCGCTTCCTGATGGAAGCGCTCTCCTCGGAATGGAAGCGCTCCACGCGCGCCAATCGCCCTTTCGCGCTCGTCCTGATGGACCTCGACCGCTTCAAATTCGTCAACGATTTCTACGGCCACCTAGAAGGTGACGTCGTCCTGCAGCGCGTCGGTCACATCCTCGAACAGAATTGCCGCCGCTCCGATGTAGTCGCCCGTTACGGTGGCGATGAATTCGTAATCCTCATGCCCGAAACCAGCGTTGAACAAGCCATCCAACTCGCCAGCAAACTTCGCGGCTGGGTCGCTGCCGATCCGCTCCTGCGCGACAAGAATATTACCGCGAGCTTCGGTATCGCTGGTTTCCCGTTGCACGGCTCTACTCCGCAGGAACTCATTCAAGTTGCGGATTCTTCGATGTACCTGTCGAAACACCAGGGTGGAAATTCCGTTTCCAGCGCCGAGCAAGGCGATCCCAAAGACACCAAGCGCTGGAAAAAAGATGTCCTCGAAGCCTATCTCGGCGTCACCCTCAAGCGTCAATTCTCCACCGGCCCAGACGCCTTTGACGAAATCTACCGCCGCCTCGAACAGTTCACTCGTTCACTCATCGAACACGGCGATGGCGACGCCGGTGATCCCGTTCCGCCCGCCGTCGTGGACACGGTAACTTCGCTCGCGCTCGCCATTGACGCGAAAGACCGCTACACCCAGGGCCATTCGCAAAAAGTTTCCGCGTATTCCGTCATGATTGCGCAAGCCCTGCGCATGAATCAGGCTGAAGTCGAGGAAATCCGTCTCGCCGGCCTGCTGCACGACATCGGCAAAGTCGGCATCCCCGAAACCATTCTGAATAAGTCCGGCCCGCTCGACGCCACCGAATGGGCCACCATGAAAACTCACACTGAACTGGGCGCGAAAATTCTGGAGCCCCTAGCCGCCATGAATCGCATCCGCGAAATGGTTCGCCACCATCACGAATTTTACGATGGCACCGGCTATCCCGATCGCCTCACGGCCGACCAGATTCCCCTCGGCGCGCGCGTCATCGCCATCGCCGATGCCTACGACACCATCACGTCCGAACGCACCTACAAAAAAGCGCGCAACCCTGAAGAAGCCTTCTCCGAACTGGAACGCTGCGCCGCCAACCAATTCGACCCGGAAATCGTTCGCGGCTTCGTAGAAGCCATGCGCCGCGCCCCCCAACATCACATAGCCGCCCCCGTAGGCGCCAGCGAACCCGACTCTCTCAGCTCCTAGCCATAATTTTTTGCACAAGAAAGGCCCTCGACCGCGATCGAACGAACGCCGCCTGCCGAGCACGTAAATTCTACGGTAGGGCGCTGCTTGCTGCGCCCCAACTTGCTACGATGTCAGCAGCGTCGGGGACCAGCAGTTAACTTTCACCGCGTCCGCTGCGTCTCTGCGGTAAACGCTTCTATCTTTCTCAGACTTTCCTCAGCCTTTCCTCTGTGACCTCTGTGTTAAATCTTCTGACTTCCTCGCAACGCGTCGCGGCGTCCGCCGCAACACTGGACGCCCCACCCGTTCCCCGCTAAAGTTGATTCCGCAACTCTCGCAATCTAATTACCGCAGGAGCCTCTCCATGCAAACCGCAACCGTAAAATGGATCGCCCGCGAAGAATTCCAAGCCACCATGCCTTCCGGCCACACCGTTCCCTTCGACGCCGACCGCCAACACAACACTGCCCCCGGCCCCATGGAAATGCTTCTAGGCGCCCTCGGAGCCTGCACTTCAGTTGACATCGTCTCGATCCTTGAAAAAAAACGCCAAAAACTAGCCACCCTCGAAATCGAAATTTCCGGTGAACGCGCCAAAGATCCCCCGTCCGTCTGGACCAAAATCGAAATGTTCTACCGCCTCTCCGGCCAACTCGACGAAAAGGCCGTCCGCGACGCCATCGAACTAAGCCAAAACAAATACTGCTCCGTAGCCGCCATGCTCCGCAAAACCGCCACCATCACCTACCGCTTCGAAATCCTTCCTCCGTCATCGTAGGGGCACGGCATGCCATGCCCGCTGCTCGCAGTGCGCGCAGAGTAGTCGTGGCAGAGCCACTACTGCCGCCGGAAGGTATTCCTGGTTGTGCTCTCGTAGTTGCCGCTGCCTCATCCTGGGAACGCCAATCTCCCGATTGGCGTTCCGCACCACGCCGCGAGCATCGGCGCTTTGGGCCGCTGCCCGCTGATGCGAAGTGGGGCAATTTCCGAAAACCCGATTACCCAAGAGCTACGATCAACCTTGAAGGCCAGCTGATGAACCAACAAATTAACAAGTCTCTGTGAGCATACGCAAGGCGAGTAGTAGAATGGCACGCAATAGAGGTTCGTTTAATGAGCACCCTTCGCACAATTGGAAAGTGGTTCCTTCGTTTTTGTCTCTTAGTGATTTTGAGTGTCGCACTCACTCTGTTAATCGTTAATGTCTCGCGTGCCTACTATCTTCGCCAGGCGCAACAGCCACCATCAGCCTTCATAGTCGAGAACGCGCCGATAATCGCTTTGACACATGCGCGCGTGATTGATGGCACCGGGGCGCCAGCCCGGGACGAACAAACGCTGTTACTGGCCAACGGCACGATCGCGGACTTCGGCCCAACGGCCTCCCTCGCCGTGCCAGCGGGTGCGCACATGATCAACCTCTCCGGAAAAACTGTATTTCCTGGCCTGGTAATGCTGCACGAGCATTTGTTCACCACGTCACCGGATAACACACCTTCGAAACGTCTCCTGGTCGAACAGCCCGTCTCATTTCCGTTGCTATATCTCGCGTCCGGCGTCACCACCATGCGCACCGCTGGGAGCATAGATCTCGCCGCAGACATCGACATCAAGCGTGCGATTGACTCTGGTCGCCAACCGGGCCCGGACATCGTACTCACCGCGCCCTATCTCGAAGGCCAGCCTCTGCTTTTCCCGCAGATGCATCCCCTCGCAAACGCGGATGAAGCTCGCCGTGCCGTGGACGCTGCCGCGGCGCAAGGCGTCACTTGGTTCAAAGCGTACATGCACGTCACGCCCGAAGAATTGCAGGCTGCTATTGAGGAGGCGCATGGCAAGGGTCTTAAAGTCACTGGACATCTTTGTTCCGTCGGATTTGCGGAGGCCGCCGACATGGGCATTGATGGCCTCGAACACGGCATCATGGTGGATACCGAGTTCTTCCCGGGCAAACAGCCCGGCGTATGCCCCGAGGATCACGCTGCCATTGCCGATCTCGCTAAACGCATCGATATAGATAGTCCCGAAGTGCAGACGGTGATCCATCACCTGATCGAGCATCACGTCACAATCACTTCGACCCTCGCTGTGGACGAAGATTTCGGCGGCGACCCGCAGCCGATGTCAGGACTAGCAGGCCGCGAGCAGCGCGCGCTCTGTTGGCGGTGTTGGATGGAATACCTCACGATCCGCAGATTCCTGCTGCCAAAAATCACGCTGCCCAATCTTTCCGCGAAGCAGATGCGCTTCGAGCGCGAGTTCGTCGCGGCCGGCGGAATGCTAGTCGCAGGCTCCGACCCCACTGGCGACGGAGGCACCGTCGCGGGATACGCCGACCAGCGTGAGATCGAGTTGCTCGTGAAGGCAGGTTTCACGCCGCTGGAAGCGCTTCGCATCGCAACACAAAATGGCGCCGAGGTGCTTGGCCAAAGCGATCGTATCGGTACGATTGCAAGAGGCAAGCAGGCGGACTTGGTCGTAGTCACCGGCGATCCCTCGACAAATATTTCTGACATTCGAAATGTGGATCTCGTTTTCCGCAAAGGCATTGGCTACAGCTCCGCAAAACTGTTCGGTGCAACGAAGGGCCTCGTGGGTGTCGAGTGACGCATGTCTGCTCGATCCGGCGCCCGGTTAACTCCATAGCCGGAACCTGATCCACTATCCTCGGCGACAATCCCTTGTCACACCCGCTGCGAATTGCATACAATCGCCAGCTACCAATTTTAATTCTGTCATTTCTGTTCTTCCTGGGGGAATTGCATGGGCCGACGCATCGCCGCAAAAATCACCGGAGTGGCCGGATACGTTCCGCCGCGCGTGGTTACCAATCTCGATCTCGAAAAACGAGTGGACACCAGCGACGAATGGATTCGCACCCGCACCGGAATTCGCGAGCGGCATTACGCTGACCCCGGCGTCGCGTCTTCTCATCTCGGCGCCGAAGCGGCCCGCAAAGTTCTCGCTGCCCGCGGCGTCAGCCCGGACGATGTCGGCCTAATCGTCGTCGCCACCGTCACTCCCGACATGCTTTTCCCAGCCACCGCCTGCCTCATCCAGGATCGCATCGGAGCGAAGAATGCCTGGGGCTTCGATCTCTCCGCCGCCTGCTCTGGATTCCTCTATGCCCTCACTGTCGGCGCGCAATTCGTCGCCAGCGGCGCGCACAAAAAAGTTCTGGTCATCGGCAGCGACGTGATGACTTCCATCCTCGATTACACCGACCGCGCCACCTGCGTCCTCTTCGGCGATGGCGCCGGCGCCGTCCTTATTGAGCCCGCCGCCTCAGATTCCGAAGGCATCCTCGATTTCATTCACGACGTGGACGGTTCCGGCGGCTGCAATCTCTACATGCCCGGCGGCGGCTCCCTCCATCCCGCATCGCAGCAAACCATAGACAACCGCATGCATTTCGTCCATCAGGAAGGCGCGCAAGTCTTCAAATACGCCGTGCGTCGCATGAGCGAGCTCGCCGTCGAAATCCTCGAACGCAACGGTCTGACAAGCAAAGATCTCGCGCTGGTAGTCCCTCATCAAGCCAATCTGCGCATCATTCGCGGCATGCAGGAACGTCTCGGTGTGGACGACTCAAAAGTTCTCGTCAATATAGACCGCTTCGGCAATACCACCGCCGGCACCATCCCCTTGGGCATTACGGACGCCGTAGAACAGAAACGCCTCCGCAAGGGAGACCTCGTCCTCCTCATCGCCGTAGGCGCCGGCTACACCACCGGCGCAGTCCTAATGCGTTGGGCCTATTAAGTTGCCTGTCCGATTTTTTGGTTGCCTGACAGCAGCGCCGTAGGCGCGGCATAAGTTAGCTCAGGCCGGAAGGCCTGGGAAACGTTGAAAGGGAAACTCGGAGCGCCGTAGGTGCGATACAGCTTCAGAACGTGCGGCTACGACTCCGCAAACCGCATTGCCTCATACCGGTTCGGGTCGCGCTTCGCTACCCGCAACTAATGTCCCACAATCACCAAAACCGGATGGGTATCTCCGGTGGTAGTCGTGATCATCACCATCTTCGTCGGCGACACAATATAGAACGCCGCAGTGGAAGCCGCCGGCGACGTCAGCGTAACCGTGCCGCTGCCGTCAACCGCGCCCGTGTTCGAAAGCACATACGTCCCAGTCACCGCTTCCGCCGACGTATTCGCCGACGACGTGCTTACATCCTGCACGCCATTAATCGTCGCAGGTGTCACCGACCCGTCAAACGTCAAGTATCCCGAAAAATTCTGATCCGCGCTCACCGCCGGCGCCGAAGTTCCCTCCACCAGCGTTCCATTAATGCTTGCCGTCGTGAAGTGGCTGAGCGTCTGCGTATCCAGATGCCCGGAGATCGGTCCGCCGCTCAGCATGCTCACCACAAACGCTTCATCGTCGCTGACCAGATAGAAAATCGGCTGAAACACGCCATTCACCGTGAATCCGCCCGTATCCACGCGCCCGAACTGATCGGCCGTGTACGTCACTGCAAATGGTGTGCCGTTGGTGCCGGAAACGATTCCCCCCTCGTTGTCCGTAAGTAAAATCTGAAAGCTGCCCGAACCCGAACTCGACACCATTTGCATTACCGACACATAAGGCACATAGCTGCCAGATAGCACCGAGCCGCTCACTCCCCCGGCCATAGCTCCACTCATCGAACCGGTATTGAACGGCTGCCCAAACTGCTGCTTCATCTCCGCAGTGGTTATGTTCGGCGTGTTCCCATTCACCGTATCCGTTTCAATCATGAATGCATCGCTGAAAGAAATCGGATACACATCGTAATTGGGATTCGACAAACCTGCAGCCGAGAGGCCCAGCGTGCAGTGCGTGGCATCCGGTCCGGATTGATAGACGCCCGATATCGAATTTCCTCCATTACCGAACAAAACGTTGTTCGGGGCGTTCGAATCCATTTCTCCGTTCCCCAGGCTCCCCTGTGTCGCAGGCGAAATGGGAGGAATCGCCGTGAATGTTCCTGCAAACCCGATTGGGCCCGCGCCACCCGCGGCAAAGTTGCTCGCATAACCCGACCCGCCAAACGCAAACGTACCGGCATATGTATTCGTGCCCGTGCCAGTCACCACGCATGTCGTGACGCTCTGCGCTTCCAGCCGCCCCGATCCGCGCGTAACAATCGGCGCGGCGTCAAACTCGATTAGCCGTCCGTGCCCTGAGCCGCCCGTATCAATCGCAAACGCAAAAGTCGGCGCTCCCGTCACGCTCGTGAACGTGATCGTCCCGCGACCGTCCTGCCCCGCCGTGTAAGTCCCGGTGATGCTCTTGTACAGCGTGTTATTCTGCAAATTCGTGATATCCGCTTCACCAGTCGTGATATTTCCATTACCGTCCGTCGTGAATGTCCCCGCGGCCGCGACGAACCCACTCGCATTATTTCCGCTGAAATTGAACGCGTAGGATCCCGTCAGCAGCGTCAGATCTTGCACTGGGTTCACCACCAGCGTGAATGTGTTCGTGATCACTGCCGCTGGATTTTCGCTATCGGTCACACTGACGCCGAAGCTGTAATTGCCCACCGTCGTTGGCGTGCCCGTCAGGTCTCCCGCGTTAAGTTGTAGCCCCGGTGGCAAATTGGATCCGTTCGCCAACGAAAATGCATAAGGTGGTGTCCCGCCGGTCGCCGCAAATTGCACGCCCGCATATGCCACGCCCACCGTCCCCGATGGCAGCGGCGATGTCGTCGTAAAGGCCAAACTGCTCACCACAATCTGCAGTTGCCCCGAAGTGCTGGAAGCTCCGGTAGCATCCGTCACCGTCACAGTAAACGCGTACGCTCCGGCCACCGTTGCCTTGCCCGTGATGTTCACCGTGTCCGTCTTGCTCGAACCCAGCGTCAATCCCGTCGGCAGTGTTCCTGACGACAAACTCCACGACAGCGGCGGTACTCCGCCCGTCGCCGTGATCGGCGCGGTGTAAGCAGTATCCAATGTCGCATCCGGCACCGATGTCGTCGTAATCGAAGGCGGCGGCTCGATCTTCACCGTCAGCACCGCAAACTGTTTCGGAAAATCCACCGAAGTAGCCGTAATCGTCACAATCGTCTCAGCAGTCACCACACCCGGTGCCGCAAAGCTCGCCGTCGTCGAAGTCAGCTGCGTCAGCGTTCCCGATCCCACTCCCACCGGCAGCAACGAAAAAGTCACGCCGCCGTTCAGCTGCGTATCGTTCAGCACCGTAGCGCTGATCAGCGGAATCGTCCCGCCCTGTCCCAGATACATCGTTCCGCTGGGTGAGATTGTCACCTTGTTGAACGTGGATGGTGTGCCGGAGCAGGCAGAGAACTGGAGTAGGGCCAAAATTATGAATGCTAACAAACTAGTAAATCTGGCGCGGCTCTTCATGGCGCCTCCTTCGGTCGGCACACACCTAATCGCTGTTGGATTCACCCATAATATTTAGGCATGAAATGCCGCGCATCTGATGGGAAATACCCGCTCCGCATGGCGTATCAGGCAACTGGCTGGAAGGACAGAACAGCTGGATTTCGACAAAGTATTGAAGCGAAAACCTAAAGCGAAGGTAATCGTGCGAGGACTAGTAAGACCGGACTTCCGCCGCCAACTCTTGATTGCTGCGCAGCCGCTGCGACAACACCGCGGCGGTATATTGCGTACACAGAGCCATCTCGCGGCTCGTCCAGCCGCCAAATCCATTAGCGCCCGGCGCGACGATCAGATCTCCCAGCCGGCTCATAGCCTTCAGGAAGCTGTAATACACGCGCACGGACCGCAGATTAACCCGCCCATCCTTCAAATCCGGGCAAAGCCCCTGCAAACTCGATACGTCAGCGAAGTCCTTTCCATTCAATAAATTACGGGAGACCTCAGCCGTCAACTCCGCCTGGTCGCCCACCGGCTCGGTGGCAATCGTCCGCAGCAAGCCAGCCCGCCAGCTGAACACGGCGAACTGAATCATCGCTGCCGAGCAGATTACGAGAATGAACGCTGATATAAACATGTTCGACCTCACCCAGTTTGCCCGTCCCCCCCGCCCGCCACAATAGCCCGTCAGTACCAAGATAAGTAAACTCGCCCCGCAATCCCTCCGGACACCCCATGTCTGCGGTTGTCGCCCAAACCATTCGCTGGTAGCCTGACCCGCAGAAGAACTAGGCAGCGCCCGCTTTGCAGCGCCGTTGCCGTTGAACCTGTAGCGGCCGGTTCAGGTTCATCGATCCGGGCAGCCGTTGCATTTGGTTTTGCAAGTCTAACCGTAGCTTCGTTGCAAGAACACATTCGCATTCGTCCAATTCAGGAGGACCACAAAATGCCCGCAAAATCTCGCATCGCCGTACTAGCCGCCGTAGCGGCAATGATCTGCCTCGCCCTAGCCTCCCGTTCCTCCATCGCGTCCCCCCCAAGCCTCTCGGACGAAGCCCAAATCCGCGCCGTCCTCGACATGCAAACCGCCGCCTGGAATCGCGGCGATATTGACACCTTCATGTCCAGCTACTGGAAATCAGAGCAAACAGAATTTCTCGGCGCGAACGGCATCGCCCACGGCTGGCAAGCTGTCCTCGATCGCTACCATCGCTCCTATCCCGATCGCAAAACCATGGGCACCGTCTCCTTCTCCGACCTGGAAATTCACCTCACCTGCGCCGACGCCGCTTACGTAGTTGGAAAATTTCACCTGGTCCGCGAATCCGACCAACCCTCCGGAGTCTTCTCCCTGGACTTCAGAAAATTCCCCGAAGGCTGGCGCATCGTCTTGGATCACACCACCGCCTTCCCAGCCGCCGCAGTAGTCCCAGCCGCGTCGCACTAAGCGATTTCGTAGCGGGGCCTTCGGACCGCCATCAATCAATGCCCGCACTCCAGCGAGGAACTCTGTGTTAATGCCTCTGCCTTTCTCTGCGTTCTCAGCGTCTCTGCGGTAGTTCGAATTCCGCACCTCATATTCCCCAACGAACCGATTTCAGCCATAATGTACCGACCGAATCGCGATCAAGGAGCTTCCCATTGCGTGCAGTGATCACCGGCGGAGCAGGTTTTCTAGGCTCGCATCTCTGCGAGCTGCTGCTAGAAAAAGGCTGGGATGTTCTCTGCCTCGATAATCTAGTCACCGGCAGCGACTCCAACGTAGCCCACCTCCTCCCGCATCCCAAATTCCGTTTCGCCCACCAGGATGTCTCGCGCTACATCGAAGTCCCCGGCCCCGTGGACGTCGTCCTGCATTTCGCTTCTCCCGCCAGCCCCCCTGACTATTTGAAATATCCAATCCAAACCCTGAAAGTCGGCGCGCTCGGCACCCACAATTCTCTTGGCCTCGCCATGGCCAAAAAAGCCCGCTACCTCCTGGCCTCCACTTCCGAATGTTACGGCGATCCCCAAGTCAGCCCGCAGCCCGAAAGCTACTGGGGCCATGTAAATCCCGTCGGCCCCCGCGGCGTGTACGACGAATCCAAGCGCTACGCCGAAGCCATGACCATGGCCTATCACCGCTATCACGGCCTCGATACGCGCATCGTCCGCATCTTTAATACCTACGGCCCGCGCATGCGCCTCAACGACGGCCGCGCTCTCCCCAATTTTCTTTACCAGGCGTTAGTCGGCGAACCCATCACCGTGTACGGCGACGGCAAACAAACTCGCAGCTTCTGCTACGTCTCCGATCTGCTGGCCGGAATCTACAAGCTCCTCGAATCCAACGAGCACGAGCCCACCAACATCGGCAATCCCCAGGAAATCACCATCCTGGAATTCGCCGAACGCGTCCGCAAACTGGTGGGCGCCACCACGCCCATCGTCTTCCACCCGCTCCCACAAGACGATCCCAAACAGCGCTGCCCCGACATCACCAAAGCCAAGCGCATTCTGAATTGGGAGCCAAAGGTAACCTTGGAAGAAGGCCTGCAAAGAACCTACGAATATTTCCGCGAAAAAGTCGCTCAAGGAGCGCAGCGCTAAATTCACGAGGGGATTCTGGTACAACTTCGGAAGGTCACTCCTTGATGCAAACGATTCCAGCGTATATATTGCGGTCAAGTTTCATCGCAACTGTTTTGACGGTGATCGGTTGGACCGCCTTCCACTTTAGGCAACTTGAATCTGGTGTTGGCGCGATTTGTGCCATTGTCTCAGTGCTTCTACTATTCCCCGGCGGACTGGTTGCTGCGGGAATCGCCATGATTTTCTCACCCCAGGGTGGGCATGGTATGGATCAATATTCGTGGTTAATGGCGCCGGCATCCTGGCTCGCCTATTTCCTCGTTTTTACTGCGTGGAATGCGCCCACATCACCCAGGTGAGCTCTTTTAAACTTTTCAGGTACTTCATCCGGTCTGGTTTTCAGCAGGGACAGTGAGTTCCTCTCACGCACCAATTTCCGTCATTGGCCGAACATCGCGCCGAATCTTCTCCTCCGCGTCCCGCCGCGAAACCGCCAATTCATAATGCGCCTGCAGATTGATCCAGAATTCCGGAGTAGTCCGGAAGAACCGAGCCAACCGCAAAGCCATCTCACCGGAAATCCCGCGCTTTTCCCCCGCAATCTCGTAAATGTTCGGCGGAGCCACCCGCAACGCAATCGCCAGCTTGTTCGGGTTCAACCCAAACGGCACCATAAACTCCTCGCGCAAAATTTCCCCCGGATGAATGGGCTTCAGTTTGGCCATGATTTCCTCTCAATGATAATCCGCAATCTCCACCTCGTAAGCATGCCCGTCCCGCCACGTAAAACACACTCGGTACTGGTCGTTGATCCGTATCGAGTGTTGCCCCTCGCGATCCTTCGTCAACTTATGCAGCCTGTTCCCGGGTGGCACTTTCAGATCGTCGAGTTTGCGCGCGGCATGAATCATGTTTAGCTTCCGTCGTGCTACGTCCTCGATAGCTCGCCACTTCCTAACGCTCTCATCGTGGAACAGCCGTTCAGTGTCTTCGCATTGAAATGACTGAATCACAAGTATAGCATATAACGCTTCACATTATACGTAAAGACGGATAGCGACTCACATGACCAAATTGGGTCTTGTCGCGATCCTTCGCCGTGTGGCCGCCGCCTTGCGCGGCTCCAGCGCCGTAGGTGCGACACATCCGTTGCCAGTGCTGCGACAACTCCCTGAACTTTCGACGCCACCAGACGACGCGCCGACTCAAACCAAAAAACTAATCCGGCCTCCCCATCGAATAATACTCAAACCCATGCCCCTTCATCTCTTTCCCTGATAGCAAATTTCGCCCATCGAGAATCAACGGCCGCACCATCGAATCGCGCAGCCGCCCCCAATCCAGCTTGCGAAATTGCTCCCACTCTGTCGCGATCAGCAAAGCCTCCGCTCCCTCCGCGGCCTCGTAAGCGTCTTTTCCATACTCAATCTTCAGCACAGGCCGCGCCTTCTCCATCGCCTCCGGATCGTACGCGCGAATCACGGCCCCCTCCTTCAACAGCGCGTGGATCAGATCAATCGCAGGCGCGAACCGTATGTCATCCGTATTGGGTTTGAACGCCAATCCCAGCACGCCAATCTGTTTGCCCTTCACCACCCACAACGCGCGGCGAATCTTTTCCACGAAAACCTCAATGCGTCGCTTGTTAATGTTCTCCGCTTCCTTCAACATCGAAAAATCCACGCCCGATTTTTCCGCCAAATGCACGAACGCCTGCAAATCCTTCGGCAAACAGAAACCGCCAAACCCAATCCCCGCGTGGAAAAAACTCGGTCCGATGCGCGGGTCCATCCCCACCGCGCGCACCACTTCTCCAATATCCGCGCCGAGCTTTTCCGCCAAATCCGCCACCATGTTCGCGTAGGAAATCTTCACTGCCAGAAATGAATTCGACGCGTGCTTGATCAACTCCGCGCTGTTGATCGTCGTAACCAACCACGCCGGCAGCGGCACATCCGGACATTTCCCCTTGTGTATCGGGCACGCAAAAGTGCGCTCCAGCACTGGCCGGTAGATTTCCTTTAACTGTTTCTCGGCCACTTCGTCCTCAACACCCACCACGATCCGGTCAGGATGCAGAAAATCCCCCACCGCCGTACCCTCGCGCAAAAATTCCGGATTCGACGCCACCCGAAATGCCACGCCGGACTTGCGCCCGTAAACCGCAAGCGCCCGTTTCAATTCCTGCCCCGTTTGCGCCGGCACCGTGCTCTTCTCGATCACCAGTTTCGGCGTGCGCGCTTCGGTCGCCACCAGCCGCGCCACATGATCAATCGCGCTCAGGTCCGCGCTGCCGTTCGGAAGCGGTGGCGTTCCCACGCATATGAAAATGGCTTCGCCGAACTGCACCGTTTCCGCCGCATTGGCGCGAAAGCTCAGTCGCCCTTCTTTCCGCGCCTGCTCAATCACCGCGTCGAGCCCAGGCTCGTAAATCGGCAGCTTGCCGGATTCCAGAACTTTCAATTTTTCCGCATCGCTGTCCGTGCAGACCACTTCATGGCCGAGCCCGGCCAGGCATCCGCCCGTCACCAAGCCCACATAACCTGCTCCGATCACCGAGATCTTCACTTTCCACTCCTCTAAGAACTGGCCTTGTGCCACACACATGCAAACAATCCATGTTATACGCGGAGTCCGGCGTCTTTATCAGAATCGCAACGCTTGTTGCCTACGCCCAACGGTCATTGCAAATGAGGTTGCACCGGCAGCCCCAACCAGACGTTCAGCAATCCCAGGGATTCCCGCACCACCGCCAGCACATCCTGCGTGTTCCTCCACCAGTGGTCTGCATCAAACGGATCGCCCGGCGCCGCCCGCACAATCAACCGCGGATCATCGCCCACCAGCTTCCTCCACAGCGCCTTTACCCTGCGCGTATGTTGCGGCGACGTAACAATGATAACGGTGTGCATTCCGTCCCGTCGCATTTCCCGCGAAATCTCCTCCACCTCTTCCTGTGTATTCGCGATGGCATCCGGAAAAATCTGTATCGCGGAATTCGGCACGCCCTCCTGCACCAGAATCTCGCGGTTATATTCCTCCTCGCCGACGAAACGGATTCCCAGCGCCGCCAATTCCTCCTGCGGTCCTCCCGGCTTGCTCACCCACACCGCCGGCGCGTACCCGGATTTATAAATGCCCGCCGCGCCCTCCGCGCGAAACGGCAACCCGCCGCTGAGCACCACAATCACATCAGCCTTGCCCAGCGGGTCTTCCCGCACCAGCCAGTGTCCAGCATTGCGAAACACCACGATGCCGACCACAACGAGTACCACGAAAATCGCGAAAAAACGGATTCCCGGGCCGCGACGCCGCCCCGAAACCCACTCCGAATTATTCTCGATGTCCGGCATGATTTCTTCTTCGCGCGTTCTTTGCCTCGGCCGCGGCTACAGAGTCAGCGTGAGACCGTGGGAATCTTTGTGGGTCGTGGCTTCAGCCACGACATGAGCCGCGCCGGAGCCGATCGGCTTTAGCCGCTGAAGCTCCTCTCTTGCGGTTCTCAAACCCAGTACTCTACCGTTTCTCCAAAAGAAAATTTCCCGCCACCAAAGCATCCGCTCCCGAACAGAAGTAACTTCGCACCGCATCCCGCGGCGTCACCACCAGCGGCTCGCCAAATAAATTGAACGAAGTATTCACCAAAATCGGCGCCGGTGCGTTTTCCCCCGCACGATTCAGCAATTTCCAGAAAAGCGGATTGTCCGCCGCCCGCACCACCTGCAAACGCACCAAATTGCCCGGCAACAAAAATCCCGGCGGCAAATCCGCCAGCAGTTTCTGTCCCGCCGCCTTTGCCTTCGCCATCGTGGTAAGAAACCGCCCATTCGCCGAACACTCGAAATATTCCCCGCAGCGCTCTTCCGGAATCGCCAGCGCAAACGGACGGAACGACTCGCGATGCTTCACGTAATCGTTCAGATTTTCTTTCGCATAAGGTGCCCACGGCGACGCCAGCAAACTGCGATTCCCCAGCGCGCGCGGCCCGAATTCCGCCGCCCCCTGAAACCATCCCACGATTTTCCCTGCCTGCAGCAGTCGTACCGCTTCGCCAAGCTTCCGCTCGTCCGAATCGCACCAGTGGTACGCGGCCTTGCAGTTCTCCAGCACCTTCTTGATTTCTTCGTTGCTGTACGCCGGCCCCCAATAAGGCGCAGGCATCGCCGCCAATCGCTCGCGCCCCAGCTGCTGATGCCAAACCACCCAAGCTGCTCCCAATGCAGAGCCTTCATTCCCGGCCGCTGGCTGCACGAAAACATTTTCAAAACCAGCACGCGCCTCAATCGCCGCCACCATCAGCGGATTCAAAAATAGCCCGCCCGCCAGACACAACGATCGCTCCTTGTATTGTTCCCGTAGCGCCCCGAGCCATTCACACAAAATAATCTCGCAAGCCCGCTGCAATCCAGCCGCGATGCGCGCCCGCATCGCCTCCGCCACCCGCGTTTCCGGCGCGTCCTGCGCCGGCTCGTGCGCAAGCCCCGCCCGCCGATAAAACTCGTGCGTAAATGAAAGCTCCCCCGCATATCCATGCCGAAAAAACTTCGCGTTCAGATGCGCAGGCTCCCGAGCCTCGCGCCGCATCATCTCCAGAAACAAATCTGTAAATTCTGCAGCACGCGTCGCCGCCCCGCCGCCACGAGCTTCACCGTCACCCGAATCATAAATGCTCAGCCACTGCGTCTTGTGCTCATCCGCATGCGCACGAAATCCCAGAAGCTTTGTCACCTGCGAATACACCCAAGCCAGCGAATGCGGCAGCGCCAGCGAAGCAATCTCGCGCAACCTCGTGCCCTCGCCAATGCCGACGAAACCAGCCCGCCCGTCGCCCTTCTCGTCGAGCGACACCACTAGAGCCCGCTCGAAACGCGAAGCGTAAAACGCGCTAGCCGCATGGCACAGATGATGATCAAGCGTCGCAACGCGCCCGTTCGGCACTCCAGCCATCTGCCGCACGATGCGCACATTATTCAACTCGCGCCCCAGCTCTCCCGAAGCCTTATTCACAAAGTACCCGCTGGAAACCGGCGCAAGCGGCGCCAACTTCGCGCGAAACGAAGCCTGCCGCTGCCAAGCCCGCCAAGGACGACTCGCAATCGCCACGTGCGCCACGTCGTGCCAACCAATCCCGGCGCGTTCCAAGCAATAACGAATCGCTTGGCGCGGAATTCCTTCAATCACCCGCGAACGCGCCAGCTTGCTTTCCTCCATCGCCGCAACAATCCCGGAATCACCCAGCAGCGCCGCTGCGGAATCGTGCCCCATCGCGGAAATTCCCAGAATGTACACGCTACACACCTTCACACAGAAAAATCGCGCAAGCGTCAGGAGCGCAAGGAAAAACAGAAGGAAGAGGTTTCAGCAAAGAATACACGCAAGCAGCCAACGCCGCCACAAATCCCTACACGCGCGACCGGCGCAAGCCACGCAGCGACCGGCCATGCGTCAACAGCCCGCGCAGCCCCAGCAAAATCAGCCGTGGTTGGCTTAAACAAACGCGCCACAATATTTTCCATGCCTCATCGCGCGAATACTCACTCAACGATTGCTTCGCCGGATCGTTCAGCAGATCCACCAACTTGCTGTAATCATCCTGCTGGAATTCATGCAACGACCGCCGCAAAAGCAAATGCAGATCCAATTCGCGCCGCAATTTCCGCAGCGCCCCACTCGACCCGCCATTTAAAATCGCCTCTGCCACGCCCAAAGCCCCGCGAAATCCGGTGACGATCCCGCCCACGGTGGTCACCTTCACCTGCGCCGCCGCGTCACCCACCAAATAAACTGACCCGTGCCCCACCTGCCGCCGCACCGGCACCCACCCCGTGTACACCGGAATCCGCGCCCCCTGAAATTCAACAGGTGCGAGCCCGCGCTTCTCCAGAAAATTTTCCAGCAGCTTGCGCGTCTCCGGTCCCGTCTCTCCAATCAATCCCAATGCCCCGCGCGTCGGCGATTCCGGAATCAACCAGTAGAAATAAGGCGTATCCTGCGGCACGAACCAAACTCGCGCGGTATCCGGCGCCATATCTTTCGGCAGCGGCACAATCGCCTGCACCAGCGGAGCAGTTTCCAGCGGCGCCCATCCCGCCGCCCGCGCCACGCGACTCGCCGCCCCATCCCCGCCGATAATCGTATCCGCGTGAACTTCCTCGCGGCTGCCGTCCGTGCAACGCTCCACTTCCAGCACCAGCCCGCGCCCATTCGAATGCAACGCGTGAAACCGCCGCCCCAATTCCAGTCCCGCGCCCGCCCGCCGCGCTTCTTCGGCCAATCCTTGTATCAAAGCCCGCCGCTCAATAATCAAATCCGGCTGCTTCAATTCAAAAGTCGCCGACCTTCCATCCGTAAATAATTCAAACCGCCGAATCTCGTTGACGATGCACCCTTCCGCCGCGCGCCCCAGTAACGAACGCATCCGATTTGTCACAATCAATGTGCGCTCTGCCGGCTCCAGCGTCTCGATCCGCTCGAACACGCGCACTCCCACTCCCTGCCGCGCCAGCACCGAAGCGGTTAGCAGCCCCGCCGCCGATCCCCCCACCACAGCAACGTTCTTGCTCGCGTTCGCGGCCGCAGCCCCTCGCGAAAGGGTTCCGCTCGCCGCCTCATTTTTGGGCGTGGATGTATTTCTCGTTTCGCGTGATTCGAGCGCCATGTTGTGCGTGTGCAGTCAGCCTTATGAGTAAGTACGATTGCCAAATATAGGAACGCAAATAATCTACAGCCGCGCGGCCGCGCCCAACGCGCCGCACATCACGCACGCCACCCGCAACACGCTCCACCCCGCCAACCGGCCTAGAAGTATAGCCCACCATTTCACCCGCGCCAAAGCAGAACACGCCCCACGCCGCGCGACCTTCGCCCGCTGCGGCGAAACCTGCATGCATGAAGCCGTCGCTTCTACACCAATCACCCGATGTGCATTTTCCCGCCCCATTTATAAAGTACCTCTGGTACCACGCACTAAAAACGGAGCGCACAACAAAATGTCCGAAGTTCGCATCCTGATCGCAGACGACAGCCTAACCGTAAGAACCGGCCTGAAGATGCTCCTGGAGCTTCATCCCGAATGGAAAGTCTGCGGCGAAGCCGAAGACGGCCGCGATGCCGTAAAAAAAGCCGCCGAACTCCAGCCCGACGTAATCCTCCTGGACATCTCCATGCCCGCCATGGACGGCCTCACCGCCGCCGAACTAATCCGTCGCGACGCTCCCCAAGCCGAAATCCTCATCGTCACCCACTTCGAATCTCTCGACCTCGCCCGCTACGCCGCACAAGCCGGCGTCCGCGGCTACATCGCCAAATCCCGCATAGCCACCGACCTGGAAAAAGCCATAAAAGCCGCCGCCCTCCATCAATCGCCGTAACTCCGCATTCGCATTCACTTATTGTGCATAGCTTTGCAGCTATTGTTCCGCTCCTCTAAGCTGTGGCATCGTCCTCGGCGATCTCTTCCGAACCCTAAATCACACGCGAATAAAGAATTAGTTACGCATGCAGATTTCATTTCGCTTCGCGTTTCAGAACGGCCCAGTGCGTGCTGCATTTCCGCACGCCCAGTAAACCCTTGCGTTGGCGCCACCGGAGGACACATGAGGTTCAAAACTCTTGCCGCGATTCTTTTCCTGTTTCTCTCGACAGCTCTAACTGCTAGCGCGAATTCCGTCCAGGGCAAGTCAAAATCCAATTATGGCGACAGCCCCTATCTCACCGACGTGGGCTCACCGGAGACCTCAGGCGGAACTACCCTGCAGCTTGTCTGTCCGGTTAGCCTCGGTTGCCCGTCCTCAGGAGGGGAAGAGTTCCTCGAAGTGACGTTCCCAGCCACCGGCTTCACACCCGGCGCCCTGTTTAACGTCAACGGAATCAATACTAGCGACGAAGTTGACCTGGTCTGTGACTATAGCTTGATCGGAGCCTGCGATTCAGGGCTTAGTTCCGCGCAGCAAACCTGCGTGAACACCATCGGTGGCACCATCATCAGCGCCTCCACCTATCAAGTCGCGATCCCGAATTGCTCGGGCTTCTCGGGCACCGAAATGACCCTGCTCTTCGGCGTTTCCGGCGATTTCAGCTCGATCCAGCCGTCTATGTCGGTGACGCCTGCATCGGCTACCGCTCCTGAACCCGGCTCCTTGATGCTGCTGGCCTTCGGTGTTGTCGCCGTGCTGTTCAAGCGGCGCGCGATCGCCGGTACTTCGCTCGCCAGCTAATTTCCTGCTGCAGCAACGAAGCCGGCTCGACCGCTCCATTGCAAATCACAGGGGCTGCCCGCTCGATCAACGGGGCAGCTCCTTCTGTTTCGCCTGAGCCTCCGCCGCAATCTGCGAGTACCCTTTCGCGCGCGCCTCATTTTCCACCGCTTGCAGTTTCGCTCGTGCCGCTGTCGGGTTGGATGCTGCTTCTACCTCCGCTTGGGCCAGCCCGATTTGGAAACGCCAGCCGGCTAGTTCCATCCGCTCCGCTTCCGCCGCGCTGGCCGCCAGTTCCTTGACCCCTTCCGCCACCTTGCCCTCGCGCGCTTTCAGCCGCGCGTCGGTCACTTCCAATTCCAGGTGAATCGTTCGGTCCCGTGGCGCAAGAGCCAAGCCGCGATCCGCCTCCGCCCGCGCTTCAGCCAGCTTTCCCCTCTTGCAGTAGCGCGCGAGCCAGCGTGTTCCGCGCGTCCGCTTCATTGTCCACCAATTTCTCCGCCGCGAATTCATCGGCCGCTTGCCTCGAAAGCGTCTCCGCCTGCGCCGCATGACCTTGTTCAATCTCCAGACTCGCCAGTTCGGCTCGACTGGAAGCGATCGCCGACGGCGCATTCTGTTCGGTTGCAAGCTTCAGCGATTCTTCGTAGCTCGCCCGGGCTTTTTCCATCTCGCCCTTCGCCATCAGCACATCTCCCAGCATATTCAATCCATTCGCGCGGTCACCCTGCAAACCAGCTTCCTTCTGCAGATCAATCGCCTGTTGCACATTGTTCTGTGCGTCGCTGAGGTGTCCTCGTAGCATCTGGATGTAACCCATGCTCCCCAGGGCCATCGCCATCCCACTCTTATCATCAATCTCCCGCGCCGTCTCCAGCTCTTGCTGATAGAGAGCCGCCGCCCCGCTGAAATCGCCGTCGGCGTAGAGGTCAGCCGCCAGATTGTTCTGCAGCTTGATCAACCCAGCCTTGTCTCCGATCGTCCGCGCCACCCGCAGCGCTTCATCGTAGTCTTCCCGCGCCTCCTTCGCATTTCCCTGAGCGTCCACCAGGTCCGCCAGATTCTGCAGCGCTCCGATGATGTCCTTTTGCGAGCCGATCTTCCGCGCCGTCTCCAGAATCTGCCGCCGCATGTCCAAAGCTTCGCGCGTTTTTCCTTCCGCTTCCAAAATGTTTGCCAACCCCGTCATGCTTCGCGCTTTCATTTCCTCGTCGAACGGCGCCGCTTGCATTGATTGGTTGCAAGCCGTTTCCGCGTCCCGCAGTTCGCCCATGTTGTAAAGTGCGCTGCACAACTGCCAGTAAGCTTTCGCCTCCAGCAATCGCGAATCCTGCCGCTTAGCCTGCTCCGCCGCCACCGTCGCCGCGTCGCGCTGTTTTTTCACGTCAGACATTGACTGCGCCGCTAGCGCCTTCCCCAGCTCGATTCGCGGATCGTCCGCCATTTGCGGAACGCTCTCCAGCTTCTGCAATGTGTTCAACGCCTCCTTGCCTTGCCCCGCCGCCGTCTGCACATTCGCCAATTCCAGTGCGTAGTCCGGCTCATCCGGATACAAAACCCACAAAGCCTGATAGATCGAAATAGCCTGATCCCACTGCGAATTCATTTCCCGATATGTCGCTTCGATCGCGCGCTGATCTCGCGGAGGCAATCCCCCTGAACGTTCCACCGCCAGTTTCGCCTCCGCGCGCGCCTTCTCGTCGTATCCCAGCAATTCCCACGCTCGCGCCAACCCCACATGTGGCAGCGCCAGATTCGGCTCCAGCTCCGCAGCCTTCTGCAGCAATTCTCGCGCGCCCAACGCATCGAACACCCGCAGCTTCGCGAGCCCTTCCGTATACGCGCGCAGCGCTTCCGGATTCGACGGCAACGCCGCCGTCGCCCGCGCTCCCGCGCCAGACTCCTGCGCCTGGCTCTGCACTCCCAGCCGCCCCCGCAGCTCTGTCGCCACCTTCCTCAGCAGCTCCGGCAGATTCCCAATCGTCCCATCCTCTCCCAACGAAGAGATCGCGTCCCCCGTATCCGCATCCTGCAAGTGCACATCAATATGAATCGAATCGCTCCCCGCGCTCCCCAGCGCCACGTACGCCCCCGAAATCACATATTCCGAATGCAGAATCCGCCGGATTTTCAACAGTGTCGCGATGTTGTAAATCGGAACGCTCGCGAGCCCCAAATCCGTCTTCGCCGTCGAGACATCCTCCGGCGATATCGTCCGCACCGCATCGCTCGCCCCCATTTCCGTGCTCAACATTTCCGAAAGCGCGTTCGACAGCCACTCCACATCCGGCTTCCCCAGATTCTTGAATCCCATCACCGCCACGGTCGGCCTGCTGTTGATGGGCAAGTTCACCCGCCCCGATTTGTAACGCTGATAAAAATAAACTCCCGCCGCCACCAGAACAATCGTCCCCGCCACCGCACCCGCAATCCCCAGATTCCGCCGCCTTCGCCTCCCCACGTCCAGCGGCGGAAACGCCGTAGCCCGCGGCCCGCGCCCGTCCCAATCCGCTTCCCACAACACCATCCGCTCCACGCCCTTCATCGCGAATTCGCCGCGCGCGTGGAATTTCACATCCGTCATCTGCCGCACCAGCTCATACGTCCGCGACGAAATCAGTATCTGCCGTTCCGTCGCCATCCCCGCCACCCGCGCCGCCGTGTCCACGTCCGTCCCGTGCCAGCTCCCCTCGAAAAATTCCGGGAATCCCGAGTGGATACCGATCCGCAGTCGCAAAGGCCCCGTAGGAGTCTCGATCGGCTGCTGCGCCAGCCGCCGTTGGATTTCCGCCGCGCAACGCACTGCCGCCGTCGGATCCTCAAATGTCACAAAGAATGCGTCGCCCGTAGTACTCACTTCCTGTCCACCGTGCGCCGCCGAACACGCGCGCACCATCGCGAAGTGCGGCGTCTGCACCTGCGTCAAATACGCGTGATCGCGCTCGCGATTGTCGCGCCCCAGCGACGCATGCCGCTTGGTAGCGCTGGACTCCACCACATCCGTAAACATCATGGTTATAAGCGCCATATCAGGAGAGGGAACTCATGGAATCTCACCGGAACACACGTAGCTCACGTAAGCCAGCGTAAGCTCACCTAAGCACGCATACTATTTTGCCCAGCCCACCAAGTCAACGAACCCCGCTCGCCCGTCTCGCCAAATCAGCGCCGTTTTACCCTGAGGCGCTGCCTGCGGCAGCGTCGAAGGGACGTGCGTCACAAGCCTCGCACCTACGCACGCTCGCACCGCAGAGTTACGTGTCATCCCGAACGCAGTCCCGCGCTTTTTCCTTCCCGCCGCAGTTTGGCGGGCGCGGGACGCAGCGAGGGATCTGCTTTTGCCATTCACCGCTCACTCCTCCGGCCCGCCTAAAACATTCTCCCCGTCATCTTCTCCACCAAAGACCGCCGCTTTACCCTGAGACCCTGCCTGTGGCAGGGCTCGAACGAGAGGTGCGACACAAGCCT
>CAVWFO010000019.1:0-248550 GCA_963754275.1 uncultured Acidobacteriota bacterium | reverse complement strand
GAATGGGAAGTCTTGGTGGTGGACAACAATTCGACCGATCAGACCCGTGCGGTAGTCGAGGGCTTTTCCTGCCGGTACCCTAGCCGCTTCCGCTATCTGTTCGAGCCACAGCAGGGCAAATCGTGCGCGCTCAATGCTGGAATTCAAGCGGCGCGTGGCGAAATTCTTGCGTTCACCGATGACGACGTGACGGTTGAGCCCACATGGCTCAAGAATCTTACTTCTTCGCTAACGAACGGCGACTGGGCCGGCGCAGGGGGACGGACCGTGCCAGAAAAAACGTTCTCGGCTCCGCGCTGGATGGCTAGCGAAGATCGTTATGCGCTGGGCCCTCTTGCCATGTTTGATCTGGGTTGTGAGCCACGCCAGCTCCTGGAGCCATTATTCGGTAACAACATGGCGTATCGAAGAGAGGTATTTGAGAAGTACGGTGGTTTTCGAACTGAGCTCGGCCCCCGTCCTGGAAGTGAGATCAGGAGCGAAGACACCGAGTTTGGACAGCGACTGCTTTCGGCAGGTGAACGGCTGCGATACGAACCGTCCGCCGTCGTTTATCACGCGGTTCCGCCAAACCGGATTCAAAAACGCTATTTTCTAGCTTGGTGGTTTGACAAAGGGCGTGCAGAGATTCGGGAATTTGGCGTTCCCACCGATACCAGATGGTTCGTAGCTGGCGTCCCGCTTTACCTTTTTCGCAGGCTCATCGTTTGGACGCTTAAGTGGATATGCGGCGGCAGCCCATCGCGACGGTTTTTCGGCCAGCGCCAGCTCTGGTGGGTGGCTGGAACGATCCTGGAATGTTACCGCCAATCTCGAGAACCAAAGCGATTTCCTGTGCCGAATGGATCTTGAACTGAATTTTTTCTGCAGACATCAGTTCTGGGGCGACGCCGAATAACACGAAAACCTTAGCGAGCACTCGAATATCCACTTCGAAACTTCAGCTTTCTGTCCGTCGTACCTTACTCCGATGCCCGCTGAACTCAAACATTGTATGTCACCAACGCTTTTGATAGCCTACGGACTCGCTATACTTCCCTGCCTCATAAATGCGTACTCTGAAATGTAACAACCTTTGACCGCACGCTGAGAGCGATTTAACCTTTGGAATCACCATCAGCTCTTCATGGAGGGGAAAATGAAACCACTATTAGAAGTTGAAAAAACGCGGATCGCCTACCATAAAAATGCCAACAAAAATACCGTACACCGAAGTTCGCTGATCGTACCCAAAATTGACGCAGCTTCAACGAATATATCGTTTCTGAATCATTTCCTGATAAAGCGTAACTACAAGGAAGTCGCGCTAAAAATCACCTCATTGAATTCTCTCGGAAAGGTCGTTGACTCAATCTCATTAGAGATCAACGAACCTAAGGTGTATAGCCTAAATCTCGAAGATCTGTTTGATGCGAATGATGAAGTCCGCGAATATCTCGTTGAATTCTATTCCGACAAGAATCTATTCATCCCGTTTCCCGCCGTGATCGTCAATCACGTTGGCAACGATTTCATAAACTCAGTTCACTCATTCAATCGGGTGTTAAACGACATCTTCGAAAACGACTCGGTGAATGCGCATCAAGTTTATGAATCATCCATCGATTACGTGGTCGATAAAAAGCATGACACTTTTTTTAACTTCGCCAGCGGCCCTTTCAAACCTGCCAATGAAATTGAGGTCGCGCTGCAAACGCCCGGTTCCGGAGTCCAGAAAAAGTCTATCCCCATCAACATCGAGAGATTGACCAATCGAAGTTATTTTATCTCTAACATATTTGCCGACGTGGACTCGCTCCCAATCGGAACCCTCAAAATATTACAGCCGAGACAGGAACTGTTCTACGGCCGATTGCTGGCGGGAATTGTCAATCGAGAAACAAAGGCGTTTTCGGCCAACCACTCGTATTACGACAGCTCCAATACGAAGGAATATTTCGATAACAATCTCAGCAGAAGAACCTATCCATATTTTGCGAACGCACTGAATCGCATCACGATGTATCCGATCATGAGCCCCTCCACGCTCTCTGTTCATATCGAGATCGGCGGTGGCCCTGAGCGTTTCTCGAGTGAGCCCCTGAAAATTCAATCTCCCTCCAACGCTCCGATCGCATTTGATATCGATGACATCGTTCGTGCCAGCGGCTTGCAGAATGTCACTGCTTTTGAGGTTGTGGCTGAAGCGATCGGTGGAAAAGTTCCGTCCCGGGTCAATCATCAATTGATTTACGGCCCTCCCAATTCCAAATCCTTCCTGCTGTCGTCAGTGAACGTGAGTTTGATAAATCAGCAGGTGTTCACGCCTGCGAACAAGACTGGATTTGCTTGGGGGCAAATGGTGGTGGATAGCGACTATACGAGTTATCTTGGCGTGTGCTTCAACGTGACTTCTGGAGCTGACGACGAGGTGGAAATAAATTTCTACAGTGAAAGCGGTTTGATTAAGAACGTGAAGTCAAATTTGAAACCTGGGACCTCGCTAATCATCAGCTCGGATGAATTCAATGATAGTAAGGGCGGGTCAAAATTCATCTGGTATGTTGCCAAATCGAAAAGGCCCGACTTGACGGCCCAGTCTTTTCATTCACACAAGTTGAGCCACAACTCATCCGGCGAGCACTCCTTCTAAACCGGCGCCATCGAGCGCCCGAATATCGCGCAGTTGGAACTGTGTCGATTCGTTCGGCAACTCAGGTTACTTTTTCCCTCCTCGTCACCACTAGCTCGGGCTGCGTAAGGGCGTCTCGCTGGATACAGGCGCGGATCCCGGGCTCATCGCGCTAACATTCCTCGGGATTGGTTGGGGAAAAGTACTCTTCCCAATCCCGTTACCGGTCTTCCCATTCATCGAGAGTCCGACTGTTTCAATCCTGATCAACGGACAAATTCAACGTATCTTAATCGGGCTGCGTAAATGCACTTGAAACAGTCGGATCCCTGGTATACGAATTTCACAAGCGACTCGCTCGTAACGTCCGACGGCGCGAGTGACTCAGAAGTTGAGAGGCTTGGCACCAATTCCCTATAATGTAGTTCGCTTGGTATCGGACACCTGGCAACGGAGAGCATATGAAACTAATGCTTTGTGCGAGTCTCGGTCAAAGCTCGCCACGGCGCTCCGCGCTGTTTCCCGTCGTCATATTGACGCTGAGTTTGAGTATTGTTTCGTGCCTCGGAGGAGCCGACCAGCCAGATCCTGTCTCTGTTCGAGTAGGGAAAACAGTGGAAATCTCGGCTTCGTATAATTATTGCTGGTACCCGACCGTGCATCGGTTTCCTTCGGGCGAGATACTTACGACAATGCGCATGAGTCCGGACGATACGAACCCTGAAGGGGAGTTTTCGGCTTACACCCTCTCAAAGGATGGAGGGCAAACGTGGAGCCGGCGCTATACGATGGGAGCGGGCGCCAACATAGACGCTGCGTACAGTCAAATGCCCCTCGAAGACGGGGCAATCTGGGGGCTAGCAGCTGGTTACGCGTCCCTGGAACCATACCCTCCCGGCCAGAAAACAGATTTTCACGTGACTTTGACAAAATTCTCGCGCGATGGAATGGAAATTCATCAGATCAGAGACGCGAGGATTCATCTCTCTGAATCTGTGCAATCCATCCCCGTGGAAGTCTATGCTACCAAGGGGAAAGACGCATCGGAACTCGGTTCAGTTCCTTCGGCCCAACCATATGGAGCAATTATTGATGGTCCTGGCGACGAATGGCTAAGCACGTTGTACTACACAACGGAGCGTGACCAACGACTGAGTCGGCTGGTTTTGATTCGTTCCATTGATCACGGCCGAACTTGGGATGAATACGGGATTATTGCCGCGGTGCCGCCTCGTCAAAAGCCGTGGCCTTGGATGGGAAAAGAGGGCCCCACTGAAGCGGGACTCGTCCGGCTGTCAGCAAGCCGCTTGTATAGCATCTTTCGGACCGGCAATGGTGAGGATCTGGGTGAGACGTGGTCACTTGACGATGGCAAGACGTGGACCCCACCTGCATCAAGCGGCTTCAAGGGTGTCGCACCTCATCTAAGGTTGTTGAGCAACGGACTGTTGGCATGCACGTTTGGGCGCCCCGGCCCAGTGACAATTATGTTCAGCGCTGACGAGGGAAAGAAATGGTTTGGAATCACACCACTTTTCAACGACGTTAGCACACGCTACACCGACGTGATTGAGGTGGAGACGGGCAAGCTCCTTGTTGTGTACGACAACATTCCTGATGGAGGGAATCCCGTCCCGGGTTCTGGCAAGTTGTCTCAGCATGCCATCTACGGCACGTTTGTCGAAGTTCGAAGGCTATAATGTCAATCTTGAATCCGCTCCGCTTTTCGCCTACTTCGCAAAAACCATCAGTCCAGAGTCAAGCGACCAGAATAGCCGCTCGACTTGAGGGCGGGCGAAGATCCCGCCGAACTTTAAAAGCTCCACTGCGATTCTGAGGCACGTCGAGCATACCGCTAACGCTTTGGCCGACTGGCACCCCGTGCCGCAGCTCATAACTCAAGCGACGAACTATGGATCAGGCCACCATTGTCAGCATCTGGGAGCGGCGTGCAGGCGTGTGCGATTTCCGTTCACGCTCCCAGCATAGGAAGTACGAATTCTTGCTGGATGCGCTCTCGAGATTGGGCATGGGTACGAGTTCCCGCAATGGCTGCGACACTTCCTCAGGCTTGTACTATCTACCAGGTTTTCTGAAAGCGTCTCATCGCGAGCGTGGGAACCAATTAACGTAGGAATTTTGCGCGGCGCACGAAGTCCCGCGTCGCAGGACCGGCAAGTTGACTGTCGCATCTTCGCCAGCGGGGTACGCCTGGTCGTTCACCAGCAGCGAAGCGCACAAAACAGCATCGAATCGGTTTCGTCCCTGTTCAAGCGCGGTCTGCGCGGCCGCTGGCATAAGCTGAGCGCAAAGCGCCATCAGGCCTACCTCGATCAAATGAGCTTCTGATTGAACCCCCGGAAAGAATTTGGATTTCTCCGTTGGTACCCTGCAGCATACGATGAACGCCCCGGTTCTGACATTTAAAAGCTTACTGCATTAATTATGTCACTTTGGTTTTCTGTGGTCGACTTGAATTTGACCCGTGCCTTCGCAACGATCGCAAACCTGTTCGTTCCTAAGACCGGTGCCTTGGCATCGGGGGCATGTGGTGGTTCTTGGTGCAACCATTTGCGTCTCCATTTGGTTCTAGTGTAAATGCGGTTCGATATCCCAAGCCCGCATTTTCTCCACATCGCCCCAAGCTCTCTCGAAGAAATGGACAACCAAATTAATCGGGACTACGCTTACTAAGAAAACGGCGTGCTTGTCAGATGCGATGAGCAATTCGATGTCGCGTTCGTCAACTTGAGGCCTTTGTTCTGCCATTAGTTTCTCTCGTATACCTGGTGGGCCGACAGCCCCATTCCCAGAATTTGCTTTCTCCAACTAAGCCAAAACACAGCGTCGTCCTGTCCAGCTCCGAAAGCGTTGGATGCGCTTGAGCGTCACGGTTGGATGGACCCAACGGTCGTGCTATAGAACCGCGACGCCCCCGACTTCAAGATGTCAGCACCGGAGTCGCCAAGGGGAAAGCAACGCCTCCAAAACCTTATCGCGGATCGATTCTGCTCAACGGCTTCGGGCAACGCCTACGCGAAAAGACGTTTAAGTATATTATCTTACGGGGTGGGACAGTCTTTGGTGTGTATAGAGATTCGGGACTGCCAAGGCCGAAAGAGTGGGCCAGCCTGTCTTGTTCGCCTTGAAGGAGGTGTAACCCTCCTGTTCGACAATCAAGTTCGTAAAGTCTTCAACATTTTGACCGGTTGCTCGCCGTCACAACAGGTGCATAGCTCGAGCCTGCTGCAGTCTGCCTTCCTCTAGGAGGGATCCTGGATGTCCAAAATCAACAAATATCTCGGCGAATACGGGTTGCTCGGACTTGCCCAAATCCTGAGCAACAAATGCTGTGGATTCCCTAAAATGATGATGGCCTACCCGCCGAAGCTGGGCCATGCAATGAGATTGCGACTGCACACTTCGGATACGATGGCGTTTGGCGGGGTCATTATGGATGAGGAGTACAGGTTTGGCCTTCCCTCTTCCGCTAAACTGATTGTGGATGCCGGTGCGAATATCGGGCTCACATCGATTTTTTACGCGAGGACGTTTCCGAAGGCTCGAATCTTTGCGATCGAGGCGGAGCGTTCGAATTTCGAACTTATGGTCAAGAATGTACGACCCTATCGGAACATCGCCCCGATCCATGCGGCCCTGTGGGGCAGTGAAGGATACATTTCTGTCGCCGATCCGCTCCCTGAAGCTTTTGGTAACTGGGGATTCACGGTAAGCAATAAACCCGGAGATGTTCGTGCGATTACCATCCGGTCGTTGATGCGAGACTTTGGCATCGATCGTATCGACCTGCTCAAGATCGACATCGAGGGTTCGGAAAAAGAAGTCTTCGAGGCTTGCGACTGGCAAGAGCGGCTTGACACTATCGTGATCGAACTGCACGATCGTTTTAGGCCGGGCTGCTCGGAGGTTGTGAACCGTGCTCTGCAAGGGTTCTCTCAAACCACATCCGGCGATCTTACCTGCTATCGTAAATGATGTTTCCCGTAGCAGCTGACAGCGCCATAACTCCGCGGACTCAGCAATTCCGGGGATTGTCCACCAAAACCACTACGCAAATTGGCCCCGGATTTTTACGGGAATCATTAACTTCGCTGTCTATGACCTTGCGCGTCAAAAATAGCGTCCTGATTGACAGATTACAAGTCAGGGTTAGGAGACGGCCAGCGTCGTAAGCGACGATGCTCTTCCAATTAAACCGCGGCTCATCGAATATCCTTCCGCGTCGCAAGGCCTTTGAGTCCAGGAAATTCGGGGTGCACTTTTCGTCCGCATCAGGCCGCCTCGGCCGCACACACGCAGGTGCTTGGCAAATCTTGGGTCGTATAATACAGTGACTAGTCAGACTAGTTATTTCTGGAGAGGGGAAACATGCCAAAATCGCCCAGCAAAGCGGGCCCGCAGACCGCGCTCGATAAGACGCGCGTTCCACGTGCTCCCGGGCCTTCGTGGCAACTTCAAACGGCCAAAGCCCGGTTCAGCGAAGTGTTTCGACGAGCCCGTACCGAGGCCCCCAACTCATCACCCGACAGGGCAAGGAGAGCGTGGTCATGATTTCGGACGTGCAGTATGACCAGCTCGTCGGTAGGTCTCATCAGCCGAGAAATCTTGCGCAATTTTTTCGAGAATCACCGCTTGTAGGCATCGAGCTCGATCTCGCTCGACAGAAAGACGAAGGAAGCGAAATTGAACTATGAGTGGCTTTTTGCTTGATACCAATTGCATTTCTGAGGCCGTGCGCGTCCATCCCGAGCCGCGTGTGCTGAGTTGGTTGGGAGCGGCTGACGAATCGTTGCTGCATCTGAGCGTTCTCACCCTCGGAGAGATTCGCAAAAGTGTGGCGGCGCTCCCGCAGAGCAAACGGCGCACGCTACTGGAAACTTGGCTGGAAATGGAACTTCAGGCGCGCTTCGCAGGTAGAATTCTGCCGATCGACGCGGGTGTAGCCGACCGTTGGGGTGTACTCGCTCCGGCAGTTAAACTCAAGGGAGCAGCTATATCGACCGTCAATGGCCTGCTGGCGGCGACGGCACTTCATCACAATCTTACAATCGTTTCACGCAATGTCGGCGATTTCGCGCACACCCACGTTCCGGTGTTCAATCCATGGAATTCTTAGGCCACGCGCGGGAAGATGCAGTGTGATCGACTTCATCGTCAAGGCCGGCGGGGTCGAGCAGCTTCGTAGATGTCGTGGGACTCAATTTGAAGGGATTGTTACGGAGACTTCGTTCGAATCGGCGCTCTGGATGTTGCTGGAGTCGACCGCAGTCACGTAGTAGTAGTAGAGCTGGCCACTGGAAACCGTGCCGTCGGAGTAAGACGGATTCGACTCCGGTGAAGAGTTCAGCTGGGTAAACGGTCCGCTGGGTTTCGTGCCGCGATACACGAAATATCCGGTCACGCTCGAGGTGCTGCGTTCCCACGTCAGCGCCACGGTATGCTTGGAACCGGCGGCAGCGCCAGTCGCGGAGAGCGGAATATTGAGCGGCGAGTTCTTCGCGTTACTCGTGATCGTCAGAGTTCCGCTTATACCGCCCGCTGCTTTGGGATCAAAATTCACCGTATAGGATTCGGACTGGCTGGGGTCCAGGATCACGTTGGCCGCCGAACTCCCCAAAACGAATCCAGTGCCTGTGACCGTCACTTTCGAAATGGTGGCTTTCGTATTTCCTGTGCTCTTCACGGTCACCTGATGCGAGCCAGACGATCCCACCGTTACGCTTCCAAAACTCAAGCTCGATGCGCTCGGCGTCAGTTGCACCGTAGCGGCCGCGGCGGTCGCGCTCAAATCAACGATTGTCGGCGAACCCACCGCATTGCTCGTCACTGTAATTTTGCCGGTTACGCTGCCGGCTGCAGTAGGTTTGTACGCCGCAGTGAGAGTCGCGCTCGTTCCCGGCGCCAACTTAATAGGCGTCGTAACTCCGGAAATCGCGATGCTCGAAACGGAAGGCGCGATGCTGGAAATGGTCACTTGCGCAGTGCCGATGTTTTGCAGGCGAATCGTCTGAGTTGTGTCGCTGCCTACCACGACGTTTCCGAAGCTGACGGACGCCGGTGTGGCCGATAGCGTCGAAAGAGTAGCTGTCGCATTGAGACTGATCTGCACGCTTGGATCCGTTGCATTGCTGGCAATTGACACGCTGCCCGTCAGGGTTCCCGCGGCTGTAGGTTTATAAGTGACCGTTAGATTCGTGGTTTGTCCGGCAGCCAATGTCAGCGGCGCCGTCATTCCCGAAACGCTGACTCCGGTTCCGGAAATCGTCATTTTGGAAATCGCAGCGGCTTCGCTGCCTGTGTTTTCCAGCTTAATCGTCTGTGTCTCTTCGCTTCCCACCGCTACGCTCCCGAAAGCGATCGAACTAGGAGTCGCGGTCAGCGCTGCAGCCGTGGGGGCGGTCGTGCCGGTCCCGCTCAACGCGACGAGCGAAGGGGACTCCGCGGCATTGCTGGTGATCGTAATCGTCCCAGTGTCTGCTTTTCCGGCGGTGGGTTTAAACACGGCAGAAATAGATGTGCTCTGGCCTGCGGCCAGCGAGATTGGCAGGTGCGGACCAGAAGCAGTGAATCCGGTGCCGGATACCGAAATCCCCGAAACGCTCAACGCTTCCGTTCCAGTGTTGGTTAGCGTCACCGTCTTCGTTGTACTTTGGCCAACCGCAACGTTTCCAAAGCTTACCAAACTGGGTGAAATCTCAATCGCAACACCTGTGACGTTGGGATTCGTTCCTTTGCCCGTTACGCCCACGCAGCCAGAGGTCGCCAGGATCACGACCAGAGCCACAGCTCCGGACAGCGCGCGAATGATGGATTCGAGAGCAAATTGCCGTGAAGGAATTGCGCCGTTCACGCGAGCTCCCTCCAGGATGGGGGCACGAGTAATCACCACGCGCATTGTCCGATGGGGCTGATTGCCAGAACTACTGGTCGAGGGTACACACTTGGGACAGGGGCATTACCCTGTACGACAGGACAGGCTTCGCACTGCATGGCCGGGCAACCATGGGTTTGGCTGCCCGATTGACTCCGAACCACCTAGAAACCCTGGCTTTACGCTCTCTGTGAATTTTCAACTATTCACAGGCGCCTACGGAATAACAGCGGTCGCCTGGTTTGAATCCACGCTTTCGACGTTGCTGGAATCAACCGCAGTGACAACGTAATAGTAGGTCGTTCCATCCGTGACCGTAGAATCCGAGTAACCCACCGCCGTGACCAAGGAGTTGTTCAGCTTCGTCGGGTACGGCCCGTTCGATGTCGTGCCACGATACACGTTGTAGCCGCTCACCGGGGACGAGCTTGCGGTCCAGGACAACGCCACGGAGTGGGAGGCTGCCGCAACGCCCGTGCCAGAAAGCGTGATCGCCGATGGCGAGTTCGTTGCATTGCTTGCGATGCTTACACTTCCGCTCACCAACCCCGCAGCCGCCGGGGCGAATTGAGCTGTGATGGTCACGGACTGATTCGGCGTCAGAGTTTCTCCGGAAGTTACGCCGCTGTCGCTGTATCCCGTTCCCGAGACAGTTACGCCCGAAATTGTGACGTTGGAATTTCCATTGTTGGTCAGTGTCGTCGTCAACGAACTGTTGCTCCCCACGTTGACGCTTCCAAAGCTCAAGCTCGACGAACTCAGTCCGAGAACGCGAGTCGCAGCCACCCCTGTTCCACTAAGAGAGATCGTAATCGGCGAGTTAGGCGCGTTGCTAACCAGCGTTATCGATCCAGTCACGCTTCCTGCCGCATTCGGTCCAAACACTGCATTGAACGTCGCGGCTTTGCCTGCTGCAATGCTCACCGGCGCCGTAATCCCCGTGGTGCTGAACCCGGCCCCTGAAACCGTTACCGAAGAAATCGTCACTGTCGCGCTGCCACCGTTCGTCAGGCTGACGGTTTGCGAGTTGTTCGTCCCTGTTGTCACGCTGCCGAACGCTGCGCTGGTGGGCGTAGCGGCCAATTGTGGCTGCGTCCCAGTCCCACTCAAGGGGATTGTCAGCGGTGAATTCTGTCCGTTGTTGACGATCGAAATGCTCCCGCTCGCGCTCCCCGCGGATGTCGGCGTGAACTGCGCGCTGAAGGTGGTGCTCAACCCGGCGCCCAGCGCGAGCGGCGTGCTCAATCCGCTGATGCTCAGACCGGTACCGGATACCGTGGCTTGAGAGATCGTCACGCTAGCCGATCCCGAATTCGTCAGTGTGATTGACTGCGTTCCGTTGCTGCCCACCGCCACGGACCCGAAATTCACGCTCGATGGACTTGCGCCGAGTTGACCCTCAATTCCCACTCCAGATAATGCGATCACTGCGGGCGAGCCTGGGGCGTTGCTGACGATCGAAATACCGCCCGCGTCACTTCCCACCGTAGGTGGTGAAAACTTCGCGGTAAACGACGCGCTGCTGCCCGCATTAATCGTCATCGGCATGCTCGCGCCGCTCATGCTGAAACCCGTGCCCGAAGGAACCGCTTGAGTCACAGTCAAAGCGGCGTTCCCCGGATTCGTGAGGGTGACCGTTTGCGATACTGTGCTTCCCACCGACACGCTGCCAAAGGTCACGCTAGCGGGACTGATGGTCAGCTGAGGTTGCGATGCCGTACCTAATCCCGACAAGGCGATCACCAGCGGCGAACCTGGTGCGTTGCTGACAATCGAAACGCTGCCCGTCGCGCTACCCGCCGTAGTCGGTGCGAATTTTGCGGTGAACGATGTGCTCTGTCCCGTCGTCAGCGTCTGTGCAGCCAGGCCGGTAATGCTGAATCCCGTTCCGGATACGCTGCCCTGCGAAATTGCCACGCTTGCCGTTCCCGTATTCTTCAAAGTTACGCTTACCGATCCGCTGGCGCCCACAAGTAGGCTGCCGAAATTAATACTCGTTGGATTCGCGGTCAGGTTCCCCTGTACGCCGGTTCCGCTGAGTGCGATCGACACCGTAGGATCGTTCGCGGTGCTGGTGATGAGAATGCTTCCCGAAGTATTGCCAGTGGTACTCGGCGCATATTGAGCTGTAAAGCTGGTGCTCTGGTTCGCCGCCAGTGTCAACGGAACGGATAGGCCCGTCGCGCTGAACCCGGTGCCCGTGGCGCCAATCGCCGTAATGGTCGCGCTCGTATTTCCGCTGTTCTTCAATGTGATGGTCTGCGGGCTGTTACTGCCTACCAACACATTCCCGAACGCCACGCTACCCGGGGTGGCGACCAGGCTCGAATTTGTGGCCACGCCCGTCCCGACCATGCTCACAACTTGAGGAGATCCTGGCGCATTGTCAGTGAAGGTGATGCTGCCAGCCGCCGCGCCGCTCGCTGTCGGCGCAAATTGTGCGCTGAAGGTCAGGCTTTGTCCGGCCGTCAATGTCGTTGGAAGCGAGAGCCCGGTGATTCCGAAGCCGTTTCCTGCCACCGTCGCCAGATTGATTGTCACACTGGAGTTTCCACTGTTCGTAAGCTTGACGCTCTGCGTGCCGCTCTGCCCCACGATCACATTTCCGAACGTCACAGCGGACGGAGCAATGGTCAAACCCGCCTGCGTACCCGTTCCGGTGATCGAAATCGCCAGTGGAGAATTAGACGCATCACTCAATACCGTCAGGCTGCCGTTTACCGCACCCGTGGATGTCGGCGCAAACTGAATTTCTATCGTGCTGCTCTGGCCCACCCCGATCGTCCCGGCGGGATTCCCGCCGATCACGGTGAAGCCGGCGCCAGTCAAGGCCGCCGACGCAATCGTTACCGTTCCCAATCCTGTATTTGTTACGGTCAGGCTCTGCGTGGCGGTGTTCCCCACGGCGACGCTGCCAAAGCTAACGGTCGTCACGCTGGGCGAGAGTATTCCCGCGCCAGGATCGGCAGGCTGCGTTTTCGCCGAACTCGTGTAGCCCGCGCAGCTCGAGAGGCCCGCAATCGCCAGGATCATCGCTAGCGTGCTGAGCAGAGCGACCGGTGTAGATGATCGGCGCACCGTCGCTGCTGTCTTGCGAACTTGATCTTGTGCTGCGATCTGCGCGCGCTTGGCTGTGGGCTCTCATGTCACGGCCAGTGTAGGGACCGCAACAGAGCCGCAACTACTGGTCAGAGGAACCGAGTTAGTTCAAGTCTCTTCGCCTGTTCAGTCGGGCCATCGCTTACCTGACCTACGCACCCGTACAGGTGCGAGTAGTCGTGTCCTGCCATGTACTTACGCAGGTGTTTTGCTTCGGGTCAGCTGGCCGTCGCGAAACTGTTGGCGAAGGTGCCAACGCGATTTCGCGCACGAATCTTGCGGAATGTGCCGTGTGCTAGACTTTAGAGAGGTTTTTTGGCAGATCCACTCACGAGCGCGATGCAGGATAAAAACAAAGGAATATCCGCTAAAGTGCTCAGGAGTGGCTGGTCGAACCGAATTTTGCTGCTCGCGACCGCAGGAATCCTGTTTCTTACCCTCTATCCGTTTCGCTTCGACTTCCATGCTGCCGTGCCAGGCGGAGGTTCTCCTTTCCTTTTGGGCAAAAGCATGAAGTCGGCACATTTTGTCGACGTTTTTCTTAACGTTTTGCTCTTTGTTCCCTTCGGTTTCGCTTTGGCGGCCAAGCTTCGTGAGCGCGGAAACTCACGCGCCTTCACTTTGGCGCTGGCTTTGGCGACTGGCGCTCTCTTTTCCTATAGCATCGAATTTCTTCAGCTCTACATTCCGCCGCGCGATTCGGGATGGGAAGACATCTTCACCAACACGTCTGGGTCGGTGGCTGGTTTTTTTCTGTACGAATTATTCGGAAAACGCGCACTGGACTGGATGACAGATCGCGAGACCTGGCTCGAATCCCTGCTCACGCCGCGGCGCGTCTTCGTTATTCTGCTGATCTATTTCGCCCTGTGGTTTGCGGCTTCATGTCAGCTTCAAAAAAACACACGGTTGCGCGATTGGCGCTCGGACGCTCTGCTGGTTGTGGGCAACGACGCTTCGGGGAAGTTTCCGTGGAAGGGCACGGTCAACGCCGCGCAAATTTGGGATCTTGCGCTCCGCGGCGAAGTTGCGCAGCAGTTATCCGCCGGCCAGGCGGCCGATTCAGGCAATCCCGGCTTGCTGGTGGACTATGATTTCTCCGCCGGCCCACCCTTTTACAATCAGAGGAAGATTTCCTCGGAGCTAACTTGGTTTCCCACCGCCCCCACCACTTTAACACCGGGCCAACTTTCATTGGACGGCACTTCCTGGCTTACCTCCAAGGTTGCCGTGCCGGACCTGACCGCTAATCTGGGAAAGACCAATCAATTTACGGTGCGAGTCCGGTGCACTCCTGCGCAGGGGGCTGGAGGCGACGGCAGAATCATCTCCATCTCGCAACCCTCTGGTTTTTCTGACCTCGCCATCCGCCAGGAAGACGGCAAGCTCGTCTTTTGGTTTCGCACTCCGCTTTCGGCAAACCATTCGCTCCTGGCTTGGGTTATCCCGGGAGTGTTTACCGCGGGCCGCACTCGCGACATCCTCTATACATACGATGGCTCGAATCTCTTGCTGTTCCTCGACGGCAAAAAAGAACCGTTAACCTACCGCCTCGGCCCCGGAACAGCGCTGGCGAAATCCGTGCGCTTAGTCAAACCCGCCGAGCTCGAAGGCTATAACTACATCTATTACATTCTGGTCTTCTGTCTCCCCGGCGCAATCCTAGGCATCGTCGCGAGAAATCTACCGCCTCCACGAGTTCCCGTCTTCCTGTGGCTGGCATGCGAAGTACTGATTCCAGCCGTTCTACTCGAGTGCCTTCTCATCTCCACCAGCGGCCGTTCCTTTTCCTTTCATTACCTCGGACTGTCACTGTTCCTTGCAGCTGGAGGTTTCGTTTGGATCAATCTCGACCGTGGGATTCTCGTTCGACACCGGAGCAATCAAGCGGTCTAGAATCAGCAGATTCAATCTCGCGAAAACGGCTTCGACCAATACTTTAATTGCGATTCGATTTGTTCCCGGCAATAATCAGTCACCGTGGCAACACCTACGCGACAGTGCGTGAGATCCAGATGAATCGTTCGTCCTGCGCCACACCAGAGGATGCCGCTCGATGAAAATTCTCGTCACCGGCGGCGCCGGCTTCATCGGATCGAGTTTCATCGCTCACCTCCTAGGCGTGTCCCAGGAATATTCCGTCGTTAACTACGACAAACTGACCTACGCTGGAAATCTCGCAAACCTGGAGTGCGTCGCCGGCAATCCGCGCTACAGATTCATCAAGGGCGATATCTGCAATGCCGCCGCGGTCGCGGCAGCCATGGCTGGCTGCCAGGTCGTCGTTCATTTCGCCGCCGAGTCTCACGTGGACCGCAGCATCTACGAGCCAGCGCCCATGATCGAAACCAATGTTACCGGCACGTTCGTGCTCCTCCAGATCGCTCGCAAGCTCAATATCGAAAAATTCGTGCATGTTTCAACCGATGAAGCTTACGGCGACTTGGCGCCTGGCACATTTGCCGATGAAAATTCGCCGTTGCAACCGAACAGCCCGTACTCCGCGTCGAAAGCCAGCTCGGATCTAATCGTCAGATCCCACGTCCGCACCTTCGGTTTTCCCGCGGTCATCACGCGCGCGTCCAACAATTACGGTCCTTTCCAATTTCCAGAAAAATTTCTGCCTCTCATGATCACAAATGCGCTGGACGACAAACCGCTGCCCATATACGGCGACGGCAGGCAAGAGCGTGATTGGCTGCATGTCAAAGACCATTGCCGGGGAATTCAAGCGGTTCTCGAGCGCGGACGGATCGGCGAGGTTTACAACATCGGCGGGCCGGACGTGGTCGAAAATCTCGCCATGGCGCGCCGTTTGCTGCGCGCCTTAGGTAAACCTGAATCGCTACTTTCTCATGTCGCGGACCGTCCCGGCCACGACCGCCGCTACGCGCTGGATTGCGAAAAGATCGAGCGCGAGCTTGGCTGGAAGCCCGCCATCTCTTTAGACGACGGTCTGCGACAAACGATTGAATGGTATCGCACCAATACCAAGTGGCTAGAAGGAGTGCGCGGAGGCGAGTATCAGAACTACTACCAAAAATATTACGAGAATCGCGACTCGTCACTCCGAGCGATCACGGAATCGGACCAAAAGCCGACCCGTTAGCCGCGCGAGGAATTCCCCAGCCGCGATACGCAGCGAACGCATTTCTGATAGACCTATCGGCTTTTTATTATGCGGTAAGAATGCGTCCAGGGAAACGCAGGCTGCGCGAATTATTCGCCATCGCCAGCGCTGTCTTCTGCATCGCTTGCTCGGGGACCAAATTCCGTCCGCCCTTATTGACCTGCGCGGGAGTCCTCGTCTCGCTCTCCAACAGCGTCGGCCGCATGAACCCCGCAGCCCGGCGTGCTAACTCGGCGCGCGTTTCCACGCCGAACTTGCTCAGCAATGAAGACACATGGAATTTCACAGTGCGCACGGTGATATTCAACCGCGAAGCGATTTCCTTGTTAGCGCGGTTGCTCACCACCGCATCCAGCACTTCTCTCTGCCGCGCGCTCAACGACGTCGGGCAGGCAATCGCGCGTCCCTCTTTCAACAGGTCCTCCGTGCGCGAAATCAGCCGCGCAACTAGAGACTGCTCCGCAGGCACCAGTACCTGGAAGTCGGCCGGGTTCTGTCCACGCACCAGGCACTGCATCGCCAGCAGCCCGGCGATCCGCTCCACAGTGCACTCCAGGTCCCCACCGCCCGTCGCGCGAAACTGCGCTGTGCCGCTCGATGATTCACAAAAGAGGAATAGATTTGGGTGGTTCGTTTCTTGCTTTTCTTCGCGGGGTACGAGCTTTGGAAAAACGCGAACCTTTTTCAAAGTGAGCCTTCCGTCTGCTTGCCCAGGATTGCATGCGGCTAAGCTTTGGGATTTAACAGCAATCTGCAATTTTGCGTTTCCCAACGGTCTGTCTACTACTCATCTTGCATAATGTACTGACAACAACCGGTCCGTGCCGATACGGTCCGGCTCCCCTAAAACCCGGTTGAGAGAGTGACGGTCACTCTCCAACCAGCACAGGGCCGTGGCAGGCTCTCTGCCAAACCGGAACTTATTTAAGTGGCTCAAAATGAGAAACATGTGCGACCCGCCTAGCTCAGCAGTCCAAAATTCATAGGTAGAAACTGCTCTAGCCTTGCAATTTCTTCCGGAAGCACAAGTTATCCACAGACTGCCTGCAACAGAAATCCCCGGCGATCCGCTCACGCCGGCTCCCTCCACCCATCACGATTCCATTTGCGGAAAATGCTTTCGGGTTACACTCCTCCCTCTATAATCCGTAAGCGGGAATTCCTACGAGGGAGCCGAACCCTTGCACATATCCACCAAGCTCTTCGCCGGTGTCCACAGTCTGCTGTTCCTGGCACTCGCAGCTGGGGGCCAAATACCACCCATCAAGCCTGCCCCGCTCTCGCCGCAGGTGCCACAAGGCTCGGGTGCCTGCTCCGTGCAAAAATCTTGTGCCGAATTGGCGCCCACCATGATCCAGTCCGCCTTGGGTCCCTCGCCTCTCGAGGAAAACCTGCGGTATCTCAGTGACACAATCGGCGGGCGCGTCACGGGCACGCCGTCATCCGACCGCGCCGCGGACTGGGCTGTACAAGCCTTCCGTCACGCGGGCGTTGACGACGTACATACCGAAAAATTCACGATTCCCAATGGCTGGACTGAAGGTCACACCCATCTCGATATTCTTTCGCCCGTCCCCTTTCCGGTTCGGCTGGTTTCCATTGGTTGGTCGCCCCCCACTCCCGAAGGCGGCATCACCGCAGACGTAGTTGACGCCGGCATGGGCGATGACGCCGGCTTCGCCAAAGCTGGAGCGGCTGCGAAAGATGCAATCGTCTTGATCCATTCGAATTTCCTCGTCACCTGGGAAGACCTCAGCAATGAATACACCATCGGCCCTGCCATTCTTGATCGCGCGCTGAAAGCTGGCGCCGTGGCCGTGCTATGGATGTCGTCACGACCGAATCTGCTTCTCTATCGCCACACGCTCGCAGTGAATGGCGAAGTGGAGAAAATGCCACAAGCCGTTGTCGCAAGAGAAGACGCCGAACGCATTGCGCGTTTCCTGGCAGCCGGACAAAAAGTTCGCGTGCATTTCGAAATGCCAAACCGCATTACCGGCCCCGTGGATTCCGAGAACGTCGTCGCGGAAATCCGTGGCCGCGAAAAGCCTGATGAATTCGTGCTCCTCGGCGGGCATCTCGATTCGTGGGATCTCGGCACAGGCGCGCTCGACAACGGTTGCAACGTCGCCATGACAATTGACGCCGCGCGGGTGATTCACGCCTCCGGCACCATCCCGCGGCGCTCCATCCGCTTCGTCCTTTTCACCGGCGAGGAACAGGGCCTGCTCGGCTCGGCCGCCTACGCCCACGCACACCGCGCCGAGCTCGATAACATGATCGCCGCAATCATTTTTGATTCAGGAAACGGCGAAGTCACGGGCTACGCTTTGGGCGGCCGCAAAGATATTGTCGCGCCGGTCCGCGCGGCACTCGAGCCGATAGCTTCTCAAGGCGTGAAAGATTTCACCATGGACGCCGGAATGGATACCGACAACTTCGATTTCCTCATCGAAGGTATCCCCACCCTGGTCGCCATTCAGGCCCCGTCGAATTACATGCTGAACTATCACGCCACATCAGACACCTTCGACAAAGTTGATATCGCCGAACTGAAGCGCCATTCAGGAATTGCCGCCGTCACCGCCTTCGCCCTGGCCGATGCCGAGCAGCGCATCGGTCCGCGCCAATCTCGCGCCGAAATCGAGCAACTTCTGCGCGACACCAGCCTCGACAAAGACATGCAGGAAGCCGGATTCTGGCCGCTCTGGGAAAAGAGCGTCCGCGGCCGCGAACCCTAGCCCTAAGACTCTGGCGGCCTATTTGCTCCGGCCTGCAGCCTTCAACACGTCAATCATCGGCAACGCTCCACCCTGCCCGCTTCCCATATACACTTCGGGCAGATGACCGTCCCAGTGTTGTTGCATCATTTCGATCGTCCGCAGCTGCAGCAATTCGGGAGTGATCTGCTGCTTTTGCACTTCCAATGCTTTTGCTTCCGCCCCGGCCTGCGCCACTTTCTGTTCCGCTTCGATCTTGATTCGCGTCAAATCGTTTTCAGCTTTCAAGGCGTTCTGCTGCGCCGTCACCTTGGCCTCGATCGCTCGGTTATATTCTTCAGAAAAATTGAAATCAGTGATGCTTACCGCGTCCACATCAATATGGTGCGCCGCCAGCCGGTCCCGCACATACTGCTCAATTCCATTTCTCACCGTTGCCCGCTGCGCAATCAGTTGCTCCGCATCGTACTGCGCCGTCTGCGCTTTGATGGCTTCCAGAATCGCGGGTTTCACCACCCGATCAACCGAATCGTCATTCAACTTTGCCCATATATCCGTCACGCAGCAGGGGTCCTGATAGTACGCGAGCGTCACCTGCGTATGCACCACCTGCAAATCGTGGCTGGATGCCTGCGAATCAAGCTTTTCCACCTGCACTTGCACCGAAATCGGCCGCACCGTTTCCAGAAATGGCATGATCAGGTGAGGACCTGGTTCCAGCGTGCGTCCGGTGACGGCTCCAAAACGCAGCACCACGCCGCGATAGCCGGAATCCACAGTTGTGAATGACATCCAGAAAATGAAAATCAGCCCCGCCGCGATGAAAAATGGAATGCCATGCGCCAAGTTAGGGGAGATCGCGCCGTCGCCGCGGCCGGCCTTGCTCGCCACAAAAACGCGCCACGCCCCCAACATGCAAAGTGCAATGAACACGAAAAGCAATAAGCCGCCCATTTGTGTTTCTCCTTTAACGAATCGGTTACTTTCAGAGTCGGCTAGCTAATACGCCATGCCGGCCAAAAACGCAACTTCGTTGCGCAGCGCCCAGCTGCGAGAGAGTGCATGCCGCGTCATGCATCGCGTATACTAGGCGGAAGGATATGACTGCCACCCCGCGTTCCATTGTTCGGGATAGCTCCGCAGCTTCGCCGGATTCCGGGCCTCGCCGGATTCTGGCGGTTGACTACGGCCGCAAGCGAGTCGGCGTGGCCATCTCCGACGAACTGCTGCTTACCGCGCAGCCGCTGCTGGTGATGATCCGCGCGAATCGCCGCGAGGATCTCCGCCGACTCCGCGACATTTGCAGAAAGGAGGGCGTCGCGCGTATCCTCGTGGGCCACCCGCTGCATATCACTGGCGAGGCGGGCGAAATGGCGGAGGAAGCAGCACGATTTGCCGCGCGTCTGCACAAGGAGCTTGGCATCGAAGTGGATCTCGTTGACGAAAGGCTCACCAGTTGGGAGGCGGCGCAAATGGTCGCGGAATCCGGATCGGCCGCGCATCGAAAAGCCTCGTCGCTCGACGACGTTGCCGCCGCTATCTTCCTGCGCGAGTACCTCGAACGCCACCGCGGCCGCCTGCAGCCCGCGGCGGCGGAGAAGGAATAACCGGCGATGCGACGGCTCGGCCTGCTGGCTCTTCTGGTGATCGCTGCAATCGGCGCGGGCGCTGGCTGGCTCGACTCGCAGATCAGCCGGCCCTATCGCGGTCATCGCCCCGAAAAGGTTTTTGTGGATATTCCGCACGGCAAGTCGCGCTGGGCCATCGCCGGAATCCTTCGCCAGAACGATGTCATCCGCAACCGCGTGGCCTTCGCGCTCTTTAGCTTCTGGCATTTTCGCGCGCCCATGGATGCGGGTGAATATTATTTCGATCACCCGGTAACTTCGCGCGAAGTTTTCTGGCAGCTCGCCCAGGGCAGAATTTTTGTGCACACCGTCACCATCCCCGAAGGCTGGACGATGTTCGATATCGCCGCCGAACTCGACCGCGAAGGTGTTTGTACCCGCGAAAACTTCCTCGAAGCCGCGAAGGACACCACGCTAATCTCTGACCTCGCGCCGCAAGCGCAGAACCTCGAGGGCTATCTCTTTCCTTCCACCTACGAATTCACGCATCACACCACCTGCGAACAAGCCGCCAAACGCATGGTCCAGAATTTCCGCGCCGTCTGGGAATCTCTGAATCCCTCCGGCACCCCGAATCTTCCCGAAGGGCTCTCCGCCGATCAGGTCGTCACTCTCGCGTCATTGGTGGAACGCGAGACGCCGCGCAAAGACGAGCGTCCTCTCGTCGCCGGCGTTTTCTACAATCGAATCAAACGCGGCGGCCCGTTGCAGTGTGATCCCACCGTCGCGTACGCTCTAGAACTCGCAGGCCACCCGGTAAAAATCGTACACGCCAAGGATTTGCAGATCGATTCGCCTTACAACACTTACAAGAACCCCGGCCTCCCTCCGGGCCCAATCGCCAATCCCGGAGAAGCGTCTCTCCGCGCCGCCCTCGCGCCAGCGGCCACGGACTACATGTATTTCGTCGCCAACGATTCCGGCGGGCACTTCTTCAGCAAGACTCTCGCCGAGCACAATCGTAACGTCGCGCGCTATCGCAGCCTGCTTTCCCGCGACGCTCAACCTCTGGCCGACCAGAAGAAACCCGGGAATCGAGGCCCGTCGTGAGTCCCGCCCGTTCAGACGCGCATCACGAAGGCGGATCGCCCACCAAGAAGGCCCTGATCCTCGAAGTGGCGGAAGGTCTCGGCAAGCCACGCTATACTCCCGCCGAAATCGAACAGATTCGCCGCCAATTAATCGCTCAACTCGGCGCCCAGGGAAAAACGTCGCCTGACTATATCGTCAGCGTGCTCGAAGAAGCCGGCCTGCGGGTAGTGTGGTCCACGCGCTCCGATACCGATGGCCGCTACGAAGAAGAATTCACCGACCTGCTCCATTTCTCCACTCTCGAAGAAGCTGAAATGTGCCTGGTGCGCCTCGATGAGCTCCTCCGGAAATTCCTGCTCGAACACGAACAAGCCGCCGCCGAACGCGTCCGCGAAGTCGCGCGCCTGGGCCGGCGCCGCGCCGAAATGATTTCGCGCAATCACAAAGTGGACACCACCAAGCGCGCCCAAAAAGAAGAAATCGCTCACTGGTTCGCAATCTGGCTGGAAACGCCCGACGCTTTCTTCGATTGGCTGGAAGTTCGCAAAGAATCTCCCGAGTTCAAGAATAAATTCCCCCAGTCCGGGTTTGCGGAAGACGTTCCCGGCGCGACGGAAGAATAAATTCGTGTACCTACTCGAAATTGAACCGCTCGATCTAGGCGACGACGTACGCGCGATGGGCCTGGAGCTAACCGAAGCGGACGAAAATCGCGAACCCATCCGCGGTGCCGACGCGGCCAAAATCTGGTCGCGGGTTTTGCGCGCCATCGCTGGCACAGAAATCTGGGCTCTCGATTTTTTCAGCCATCTCGATCGTCTGCGCGATTATTTGCAACGCCATCAGATCCCCTACCGCGAAGCCACCAAGCATTCTCTCGCCGTGCCCGCTCCCGATCTCGCCGTCCTGGAACCCTTGATAGACCGCTTTCAAGGCGAAACCTTCGGCGCCCGCGCAGCTGGCCCGCTCCCAGAACCCGATCCCGCTCTCGAAGGCGAGCTCGCCCGTCGCGGTGTGGACGCCTATCACACCGCTTTTGCCAGGTACGCCTTCTGCGCCATCTGCAATTTCGAAGATGGCTCGCTCGTCCTCCTCAGCGAAAAGCTTTGGGCCAGCGAGGTGATTCGCCGCGTCCGACCGGCGCTGGAAGCCCAGGAAATCGAGATTCGCTTAGCCTCTTAACACCCGCCGCCGCTAGTGTTTAGTCCGCGACTTTAGGCCTTTCGTACCATTCCCATAATCAGGAGTCCTAGTACACAATCGTCACGAGTCGAAGCGTATGGCACCTGTCTCTCGCGAGTTAACTATGCAGAGCGAGCCAATCATTCCTAATGCCCGGGCCTTCGTCCGTAGCCTCAACGTGCTACTTAAGTACGCTCGGCTCTATGGTTTAGAGCATTCTCGGTCGGCTGGCCAATTCGATTCTGCATGGAGCGAGCTCCAGGCAGCCGTGAACGCGGCTGGACCAGGTGGCCTGCTTCTGGGTGCTTCCGGATCCCAGCTCCTCCTCGACGGTGTACCCCTTGAATCCAGCCCCGCCGAGCGCAGCTTCGCTGATTTCCTCAACGCTTCCGGCGTGGCGAGCATCGGTTTCCTTCCCCGCGTTGAGCGCGAGGAGTTCTCCAACCTGGTGAAGTGCTTCATGGAATCCGGCCCCAAGGCCGCAACCCTTTCCGATCGCCTGGCCGTCTTTTTCGCCCATCGCACTCATTCGGGTATCCGCGTCAACGAGATTCGCTTCGTCGCTGAAGACTCCGGCTTTTCCGACGCGCGCGTAGCCGCAACTCTGACCGCAAAGACTCTCGGCGCCGATGCCGACCGCATCCAGGAATGGTTCCGCAGCCCCGAAAAAATGATTCAGCTTATTGCCGCTGCCGAAGGCGAACATGGTGGCCCAGGCGTTCCCGGCAGCGGTGGCAGCGGCGGAACTGTACCGGGCTCGTTCTACGCGGGAGGAAGCGGCACAGGCACCGGCGTGGAATCTGGTGCGGGATTCGGTGTAGGGCCCGGCGGACCTTTTGGGTCGGGAAATTTCGGCACCGCAGGATCTGGCTCCGGCACCGTCGCAGGCACTGGTACGGGCGGAGGTGGTGTCTCCGGTTTGGCTGGCGGAATCGGTCAGCTCGAGGAAGCAGAACTTCACAGCTTGCTCAGGCTGCTCGCCCAGTTCGGTGAAGCGCAATCGGCCAAAAATCCCGACCTCGATGCGTTATCGTGGCGCCTAAAAATCTCCGCCTTGCCGCAAAATGCGCAAGTGACGCTGCAGCAGGCTCTCGCAACAGTCGCCGCGCAATCACCCAACGCGAAACTCGACGAGAACAGCATGTTGCGCCTCGCTGAAGATCTTGCGATCCGCTTCGCCATTGATCGCTTCCAGCGCGGCGAAGTGAAAGTCAACGCGGTCCGCCAGATGCTCGACCGCATGGGGAACGAACTCACCACTCTTCGCAAATTACTGAAATCGCGCGAAGAAAAATTGGCACATGCCGGAATGTCCGTGGAATCGCATGCCGACGTTCTCGATCGCCAGTTCTGGGCCGCCGTGCCGGACTCCGGTAAAAAAACCGTGCTCATGTCTTCCGAAGCATGGTGCATTCCGCCGCGTAACGTTCAGCAGTACGTCGAAGAACTCATGGGACGCGGCGAATCAGACGCCGCCGGAGACATTCTGCTGCACTACGCATCCTGCGTCGGCAATGCCGACGCCGAGGCCCGCAAGAAAGCTGCGATCGGCCTGGGGCAACTCGCCGAACTCTACAGCAAGGCCGCCAGCCAGCGTCTGCAAGACACCATTTCCAAGATCGGTTTGGCCATGGCTGCGGAAAAAGATACTGAGCTGCAAACACTTCTTAGCGCCGCGTTCGTCCGCCTCAGCCAGGAATCCGCCGCGCGCCGTTATTATCGCGCTGTTCAGCAGGCTCTCGACTCTCTTGCCGATCTGGAAGGCTCGCGCCCCAGCTGGGTGCAAACTTTGCGTCCCCGCATCGGCGTGGACAATCGCATTCCCGAATTTATCGAAGAAGCCATGGTGGCGGAATCCATGCCGGATGGTTTGGTCGGCGTGCTGATGCGCGTGCCGCAGGGCGCGGCCGAACATCTTGCCGTGCGCCTGGCGCGAACCTCGCGCCGCACCGAACGCGAAAGTGTCGTCCATCTCGCAAAAGCCGTCGGCGCCCCGTGCGTGCGTTACCTAAAGGAATCACTGAAGAATGACGCCCCCGCGAAAGCCGCCACAGTAATCGGCCTTCTCAGTCGCCTCGATGCTGCAGCCGTGGATGAACTCTTGCCCCGCCGTCTCCGCGATGGCGGCCGCGGATTCCACGATGCAGTCGTGCGGCAGCTCTCCACTGCCGGGGCTCCCGAACGCGGCAAACTTCTGTCCGATTCGCTCGAAATGTTCGACGTCATGATCGTTCCACTCGCGCTCGACGAAATCGGCATGTGCGCTGACGGCGACACCGCGGCCAAGCTCTTGCGCCTTGCGGAAGGCGAACTATTGCCGCAAGGTCCCGAGTACCTGCGCGTGAAAGCTATCGAAGCGCTTGGCCGCATGCGCGCCCCGGCCGCCGCCGGACATCTGCGCCGTTTTGTGGAAGAACGCAAGACTTTTGGCTGGGTTTACCCAGACGAAATTCGCATGGCCGCTGCCCAGGCGCTCGTCAAACTCGATCCCGCATGGATTCAGGAATTCCTGCCGCAATCCGGCTTGGATGCCAGAGTTTTTCAGCTCGCCCCGCTCGATCCGATTCCCGAGCGCGATTTCGTGCGCCATCGCCGCTATCGTCGCGTGCGCCTCCCGCGCAACGTTCCGGCTGTCGTCACTTCTGCGAAAGGAAAATATTCTTCTGCCATCAGCGTCCTCAGTCTGGATGGCGGTCTGCTCAGCGGTGAGCTGCAGCTTCCGGTTGGCACCGAAGCCACTCTGAAAATACCCGCGGGCTTGCGCTCCATCAGCATGCAGGCGGTTGTGCGCTTCGTACGCTCGCATCAGGCTGGATTCGAAATGGTCGGCATGAACTTGGAAGATCGCGCCAAGCTCCGCCGCCTGCTCGTTTCCCTCGGCGGCAACGACATCCCCGGCGCAACAGCTACCCCCGGCGGCAGTCTTCTCGACGACTAATCCGCGTTTCCTTTCTTCGCAATTACCGTCAAGCTACGTTTTCCAGGTTCGCAAGCATTCGCGCATCGCCTCACCGAAATTCTTCTGGTAAGCTCGCCACGCCGGATAGAATACCTGGCCTAGCGGATTCGAGCAGTGCGCCCGCAAGGGAGGAATCCAAACGTGTTAAGTGCAACTCAGAGCATTTTCATCGTCCTGCTTTGCGTCCTGCTCAGCCTCGCCTTCTTATTGTTAATGCGCCGCTTCTGGCCCACCAGCCAGCGCCGCGAACACAACGAAATCATCGGCTGGCAAGTCAGTGTCCTCGGCACTACCTACGCCGTCATCATGGGCTTCATGCTCTATGCCGTGTGGACCGCCTTTAATTCCGCCGAAATGACCGCTGACTCGGAAGCCAATTCTCTCGTCAACGTGTACCGCCTGTCTGAGGGCCTCGCTCCCGGCGATCGCGATCAGATTCAGAAACTTTCGCGGGAGTATGCCGACGCGATGATCGATGAAGAGTGGCCCGCCATGCATCACGGCAACTTGAGTTTGCATGCCCACCTCATCGTCCAGCGATTGTGGGCCGCCACGATGCAGGCCAAACCCGCCAGTCTCGGCGAACAAACGAGTTGGAACCATGTCCTCTCCGAACTCACCAACATGACGGAATATCGGCGCCTGCGCGAGCTGCAAAGCAAATCCAAACTCCCAGGCATCTTGTGGGTCGTCCTGATCATCGGAGGAGTAATCACCACCATGTCTTCATGCTTGTTTGGCACGGATAATTTCAAGCTGCATGCCATCCAGGTATTCTCGCTTTCGCTCCTGCTTGCGCTCGCCCTCGTCGCGATCGCTGACATTGACCGGCCCTTCCTCGGATCGGTGCACGTAAAGCCCGTGGGATTCGAACACGCTCGAGACACCTTCGTGGAATCCAAAGCCGGATTCAAGTGATGCAGCTCTCAGATAAACGATGAGTGAATGTTGGCAACTCGCGCGTCTCCAGCTATGATGTGCGCCGCCACAAACTCCGCCCAGAAGGACCCATGGAACTCTCACAGCAAGATCAATGGAAGAAAGAGGCGGGCGACGCTGCCGCGATGCTGGTCGAAGAGGGCATGGTCGTCGGCCTCGGCACCGGCTCTACGGCCAGGTTTGCCATCGCCGCGATTGGACGCAGAGTCGCCGCGGAGGGCCTGCGCATCTTGGGAATTCCGACTTCAGACCGCACTTTAGCGCAGGCCCGCGCCGAAAAAATCCCACTCACGTCGTTTGCCGAGCACACCCAAATTGACCTAACCATAGACGGCGCCGATGAAGTTCTTCCCGGCCCGCTTTACCTTATTAAAGGACATGGCGGCGCACTCTTGCGCGAAAAAATCGTAGCGTCAGCGAGCAAACGGATGGCCGTAGTCGCGGACGACACAAAAATAGTGAAATGCCTTGGTGAGCTAGTCTCTGTTCCCGTGGAAGTCGTCCCGTTCGGATGGCAAGTGACAGCCCGACGACTCGCGGAGCTGGGCGGCAAACCTACGCTGCGACTTGGAGACGATCAAAAGCCCTACATCACCGATGGCGGCCACTACATACTCAATTGTGCGTTCGGCGCGATGCACGATCCCAAAGAAACTGCGCACCATCTCGATCACGTGGTAGGCCTGATCGAGCACGGCCTCTTCCTGAAGTTCGCAACTGAAGCGTTTATCGCCGGGCCTAACGGAGTGAAAGAATTGAGGAGGGAAAAATAGAAATGAAATTCTCAGGTGTGTGTGAGCACTTAAGAATCTTGACAGGTGTTTCTAGCAACTAATCACTAGCGACTGCGTTTTTCGCACACGACCCGAACAAATTGGTGAGATTCCCAAGCGGTGCAATCGCAAAACTTCAACGGCGATGGCTGCTGCGTCTTAATTCTTCGCAACGCAACTCTGCGGATAAACCGCATCCAACGCGCCCCACAGAGCCTTCAACCCGCGTTCCGCCGCGCACAGCACCCCAACCGTATCCACGTCTTTCTGCCGCACCAGCCATTCCCGCCAAGCCGCCCGATGCCGCACATCCGCTTCCTCATGCACTGCAAAATAAGCCAGCGCGCGTGACTCCGTGATTCCATAAAACCGCCGCAATCCCGAAATTTTCTGGCTCGCAATCTCCGGCACTTGCGCTTCATAAACGTAAAACGCCGCCACTGCCTGCGTCATGGATCCCTGTGCCGCCACCTCATCATATGTATCCAGCAGCGCCGCGATTCCCGGCAGCGGGCGCGCATCTTCCAGCGAAGCGTCGCTCACTCCTAGCGATTGCGCGAATTGCCGCCACAACAGCGGGTGCGGCGCGGTCGCGTCCAACTCTTCCGCCAAATTCTCATTCACCAGTGAATTTAAATTCCGGTCGCTCTTCGTACGCGCCGCCAGTTGCTTCAAATTCTCCGGAAACGCCCGCACATGCTGGTAATACTGTTCCGCATAAAGCCCTAGCTCCGCCTTGGAAAGCTGCCCTTCCGTCCAAGCCTTATAGAAAGGGTGCTTCAGCAAGTGGTGCTTCGCTACCAATGAATCGAGCGATTCCAGCAGGGTCTTAGGTGCATGGTCGTGCTTAGGCATCCGGGTCTCCTGGGCTCTGGCCGAATAATGACGGTGAAACAAAACCACGAAATCCTACAGGAATTTGTCCAGGAAATCCAGCATGGACGCGTCCGGCTGGCGCAGCAGTTACCGAGTTACTCGAAATCCGTCCGACTCGCGGTCATCGAACGGCCCGGTTCGGCAGCTATAAACTAAGCATTTAGTTGCGTTCCCTCCCACTGGCCCTTGCCGCCCACGGCACAGCTTCCCGGCGCTAGAGGTAGCTATTGACAAACTAACTGTATGGCTGTACTCATACAGTATGCTGTTTCACGTAAATTCATCCTCGGGCGTTCCCATCTACGCGCAAATCGAAGCCCAAGTGAAAAACGCCATTGCCGCCGGCGCCTTGCATCCGCACCAGGCCTTGCCGTCGGTCCGCAGTCTCGCCGCCGGGCTAGGCATCAATCCCACCACGGCCGCGCGCGCCTATCAGAACCTCGAGCGCGACGGCGTAATCACCACCGTTCCAGGCGGCGGCACGTACGTCGCGGAAAACGTCCCGCGATTTTTGAAGGCGGAAAAATTGCGCCGTCTGCAGCCGTACGCCCGGCAAATCGCTGTCGAGGGCGCGCAACTGCTTCTCACAGACGAGGACATTGTGAAGCTCGTTCAAGAAGAGCTCGACCGCCTGGGGGTGCGCAAATGAACGACTTTGCCATTCGAACTGAGCATCTCTCGAAATCGTACGGCAGCAATCAAGCGGTCCGTGGCATAGACCTCAGCGCGCCACGCGGCGCGATCTACGGCTTTCTCGGGCGCAACGGTGCGGGCAAGACCACTACGATCAAAATGCTGCTGGGTCTGACGCGCCCCACCGCCGGATCAGCACACGTATTAGGCATGAACGTTGCCACCGAGCGCATCGCCATCCTGCAACGCACCGCTTTTGTCAGCGAGAAAAAGTCTCTGTACCCGTCGCTTACTCCCTCCGAGCTCGTGCGATTCAGCCGCGGTTTTTATCCCACGTGGTCAGACAGAGCCGTGGAAAAATATTCCCGCCTGCTTGAAATCCCCATGCAGCAGCGCTTTGCCAAACTCTCTAACGGCAATCAAACCAAAGTTTGGCTGCTGTTGGCCCTCGCGCAAGGCGCGGACCTGCTGATCCTGGACGAACCCACCACCGCTCTGGATCCCATTTCGGTAGACCAGCTCATGCATGTGCTCGCGGAAATTGCGCTCGACCGGGGACGTACCATCTTTTTTTCGTCCCATCAGCTCGAGGAAGTGGAACGGATCGCCGAATATGCCGGCTTCATGGACCGCGGCAAGCTCCTCCTGCAGTCCCGCTTGGACGACATCAAAAGCGAATTTCGCCTGATCACCGCTGCCGGCAATTCTCTCCCCGCGCAGACCTCCGCGCAGGTTTTGTCCGTCGGAGTCGAGGGAAATTTCTACAGATACGTCGTGACCAGAGATGCCGAGGGTTTCGCCGCCGGACTATCGCGCAACGGCGCCACCGTCACGGAAGTCGCGCCTCTGAGCCTGCGCGAAATCTTCTTACAGCTCGTGCAAAAGGAGCAGTGATGTACTTCTGGAAATGCTGGCGTGACACCCGTTCTTTTTTCATCGTCTTCGCAATTATCGCCGCTATCGTGATGCCCGTCGCTGCCGTCGTGTGTGTGGGCACGGGCTTGCTCGAAAATTTCGGGTCGGAAGCTTTTCGCTCCACGTTTGCGTTAATAATCCTCTTTGTCGCGTTGGCTCTGGGCGCCCTGTGCGCCAGCGAGGAATTCGCCCGCGACACCATCCATTTTCTGTTCACGAAACCGCGCAGTCGCGCCTATTTCCTGTGGACCGGCTGGGTCGTCGGTTGCGCTCAGTTGCTGGCAATTGCCCTGATAAATTGGGCCGCGGGCTCGCTGACTCTCGCGCATCACAGCAAGAATCCAGTTCACGCGGCTACACTAGGTTCCGCGATGACGCAACAGCTCGCGGGCGCCGCGATTGAAGGCCTCTACATCTATTGCCTCACATACGCGCTGACGGTCGTGCTGCGCAACGGTCTGCGCGGGCTCGGTGCCAGCATGGCCATCGTATTCGGCGTTCCCTTTTTCGAAATTGCCGTGCGCTGGCGCTGGAAGATCAACGTGCCAATCCCCACCGACCCGATCGCAAGCCTCTCGGCGTTCAACAGCGACATAATCTGGCTGCTTGTCGCTCTGCTTTTCGTTTTCGCCGCGCAGATCGTCATCGAACGCACAGAAATATAACTAACCGACGCCAATCAAATCAGTGTCAACCTGGGATTCGCTGTAGTACGCCGTCGCTCCGGCGTTATATCCTTCACTCCATGGCGCGCTCGGCGCAACGTTCGCCAACCACCGGCTTGTCTCTCGGCTTGATTATCACCATCGCCGCCGTGATAGCCTATTCCTGGTACATCACGCTGCAAATCTCTCGCCTGCGCGAGTTGCAGAACAATCTCGTCGAGCACAATCGTCGCGACTCCCTTCAACTCCTTCGCGTGCAGAACGATCTCAATTCCCTCGGCCTCGCCATGCGCGACATGCTCGATAACGACGAGCCCTATCCCCTCACCGCCTGGTCCGCGCAATTCCAACGCATCCGCACCGACCTCGATAGTGCGCTCCAGGCCGAAGAACAACTCACCATCGCCCGCCGCACTCCCGAACAAACTCAATATCTGAAAGATTCGCTCGCGCAATTCTGGGACGCCGCCGACCGCACCTTCGCTCTCGCGCAAGCCGGCAAAGACGCCGAAGCCCGCGCGCAGATTCGCCTGTCCCTGCAAGCCCGCCAATCCACGCTCAGCACCGCCGTCTCCCGCCTGCTGGTGCAGAACAACGAAAGCGAACAGCAAGCCGCCACGCAAGTCGCGCAGATTTACGATCGCGTGCAACGCCAGGTCTATTTATTTCTCACCGCCACGCTCACAGCGATCCTGCTGACGAGCCTCTATCTGATCCGCGCCAATCGCCAGCTCTTTGCCCGCATCGAAGCGCTCTCGCAACAGCGCAGCGAACTCGCGCAAAAATTAATTTCCTCGCAGGAATCCATGCTGCGCTCGATCTCCCGCGAACTGCACGATGAATTCGGCCAAATCCTCACCGCCATCGGCTCCCTGCTCACGCGCTCCGAAAAACGCATTCCCGAAGGCTCAGCGCTGCACACCGACCTGCGCGAAGTGCGTGACATCGCCCAAACCACGCTCAACAACGTGCGCAGTCTTTCGCAAGCCCTCCATCCCGTCATGCTCGACGAAACAGGCCTCGAAAGCACCATGGACTGGTACATCCCCACAGTAGAGAAGCAGACCGGGATTGACATAAGCTATCAGAAGTCCGGCGTGCCCTTCGCGCTCGACGGCGCCGCGGCCATTCATATTTACAGAGTGCTGCAGGAAGCTCTGAATAACGTCGCCCGCCATTCCGGAGCGCGCGAGGCGCAAGTGCGCCTGCAATTCTCATCGGATGCGCTGGACCTGGAAGTGGAAGATCACGGCAAAGGCGGCGTCGCCGTAGCCGCGCGTTCCGGCATTGGCCTGGTCGCTATGCGCGAACGCGCCGAGTTGCTCCGCGGCACCATCGAATTCACGCAGCCGCCGCAAGGCGGAACTCTGGTGCGCATGAGAGTTCCACGGGAGGGCAACGAAGCGAATGTCGGATAAGATTTCCGTGCTCTTGGTGGACGATCACAGCCTGGTGCGTCGCGGCTTCCGCCGTATGCTTGAAGACGAAGGCGACTTACAAGTTGCCGGCGAAGCCAGCAACGGTGAAGACGCCGTCCGCTTGGCGCGCGAACTGCATCCCGACGTGATCGTAATGGACTGCGCGCTTCCCGCCATGAGCGGCCTCGCTGCGGCTCGCCTGATCCTCCAGGAATTTCCCAAGCAAGCGATCCTAATGCTCAGCATGCATTCCGAAGACACACTTGTGCGGCAGGCGCTCGACGCCGGCGCCCGCGGTTACATCCTGAAAAATGCGGATGATCTCGGCCTGGGCTCGGCAATCCGCCGCGTCGCCGCAGGCGAAATCGTCCTCGCGCCAGAAGTTTCACGCGCGCCGTCACTGAAAGGCGAACGCGATTCCGGGCTTACGCCGCGCGAACTCGAAATCCTGCAACTGATCGTTGAAGGCAATTCCAATAAAGCCATCGCCGACCGCCTGTCCCTCAGCGCCAACACCGTCGCGGTCCATCGCGCCAATATTATGGACGCGCTCGGCATTCACAAAACCGCCGAGTTGGTCGTCTACGCGATCCGCAACGGTCTGGTGAACATCTCGTGAATCGCAGGTCTTTCCTGCTGGGAATGGCGGGCTTTGCTGCCACTCCGCTCGCCCGGGCCAAACACGAGCTGCTAGCGCGCGAACTAATCACCGCACAATCCGCCGCCAGTCCCGGCTTCCGTCTGACAGACGTTACGTCCGCCGCCGGAGTTCAGTTCCGCCACAATAGCGGCGCCTACGGCGGCAAACTTCTCCCCGAAACTCTGGGCTCAGGGTGCGCGTTCCTCGATTACGACGCGGACGGCTGGCAGGACATCCTGCTGATCAATGGCATGGACTGGCCGCAGCATAAACACCAGCGCACCACACTCCGCCTCTATCGCAATAATCGCGACGGCACTTTCACCGACGTCACGCATCGTGCCGGTCTCGACGTTGAAATGTACGGCATGGGCGTCGCCGTCGGCGATTACAACAACGACGGCTTTCCAGACATTCTCGTCACCTGCGTCGGCCAGAACCGCCTCTTTCGCAACACCGGCAAAGGCACATTCACCGACGTAACCGCCAAGAGCGGACTCGGCAACCGACTCGGCTTCAGCACCTCGGCCCTCTGGTTCGATTACGACCGCGACGGCCTGCTCGACCTCTTCGTCTGCAATTACGTGAAGTGGTCCGCGGAGCACGACGTTTTCTGCAGCCTCGATGGAAAACATAAATCCTACTGCACTCCGGAAGCCTACCGTGGCGAAACCTGCTGGCTCTTCCACAATCGCGGCGATGGAACTTTTGAAGACGTCACGGCGAAATGCGGCATCTTCGACACCAGTTCGAAATCTCTAGGCGTCGCCATGCTCGACTACGATCGCGACGGCTGGCCTGACCTTCTCGTAGCCAACGACACCCAGCCGAACAAGCTCTATCGCAATCAACGCAATGGCACATTCAAAGATGTGGCCGTTGAAGCCGGCATCGCGTTCAGCGCTGAAGGAAAAGCCCGCGCCGGCATGGGTGTGGACGCCGCCGATTTCGACCACTCCGGTTTCCCCGGCGTGGCCATCACCAATTTCGACAACGAAATGATCGGCCTGTATCGCCCCGCTGCAGATGGCACCTACAACGATGTCGCCGTACAAGCCGGCGTCGGGCTAGCGTCGCAAAATACTCTCGGCTTCGGCTGCGCGTTCCTCGACGCCAACCTCGATGGCGCGCTGGACCTCGTAGTCGCCAACGGGCACATTGACGACACGGTGCGCAACATTCGCGGCAACGTAGGCTACGCCCAACCTCCGCAGATTTTTCTTAATAATGGGCGGGGAAAATTTCAAGACGTCGCGGCATCCACTGGCGAATCATTCATCCAGCCAAAAGTCGGCCGCGGCCTCTGCTACGCCGATTTCGATCGCGACGGCGACCTCGACATATTAATGACCACCAACAACGGCCCCGCGTATCTGTACCGCAACGACCAGCAAGCCGGTAACCACAGCATCCGCTTCCGTCTCACCGGCACCAAATCAAATCGCGACGCCATCGGCGCCATGGTCCGCATCGAGCACGGAGGGTCAACCCAGGAGCGCCTGGTAAAAGGCGGCTCCAGCTATCTCTCGCAATCCGAGCTGCCGGTAACTTTCGGCCTGGGCAAACGCGACACAATTGATCGCGTCGTAATCGAATGGCCCAGCGGCAATACCGAAGAACACAAGAATCTCGCCGCCGGCCAGATCTATGATTGCGTCGAAGGCAAAGCCATCACCCCGCAAGGTCGCTTCTAGATCGGAAATTCAGGCGAGGCTCATTTGGTTTCAGAGTCCTTGCGCGCGTCCTAGTCGATCTCAGCAGCCAGCGAACGAGATGAAATCCCCCAGCGCATTCGGCAACTTCGGAGTGAACGGATTGAAACCAAATGATTTCCCCACGTCGAATCCCGCAGCGTTCGCCGCGGCGATGTCCACGAAGGGCGTCAGCGCCGCAACTGCCTGATCAATTTCCGTCCAGCAGAGCGTGCGCTCGTAGCCATTGTTGTTAGGTGGAGCAACGCTTTCCGCCACCCCTTGCGCACCGGTAATTTTCTGAATCGGCCCTCCATCTTGCGCCGCCACATCGGGTCCAAGCACACGAGCCAGCGTGCGGTGGTCGCTTTCGATTCCCATGATGCGCGCGGCTGTAACTCGCAAATCGCGCGTGCTGAAATTGCGCACGCCTACCAAGTAAGCGGCGATGAACGCATCCTCCAGCGTAACCAGAACGTTCAAAGTCGTCTGCGCGTCTTCGAACATGCCCTTCGGATAGAAGAAAGAAGTATACGGCGACGGTTGCCCGGTGACGGATTGCTCCAGCAAGTAGTGCGACATTTCTTCTTCCCGCGCGCCGCGTAGGTATCCCTGATCGTCGGGAGGTATGCGTCCGAAAAACGGCGCCGTTTCAATGATATGTGTGTACGTAGTCACCGCGAGCGCTTCCGCAATTTCCGCGGCGATTAGAATGTCCGTGTCTCGCTTCGTTACGCGGTCACGGTCTTCGTCGCGATCGCTACCACCCGAGCCGCTCGTCGCCTTTGCAGATGGCGATCCCAAACTCAAAAGACCGCTCAGTCCGGCGACGCCCACGGTTCCGGCAATCACCGACCGCTGCAAGAAGCCTCTCCGGCTGTTTATCTTGTTCTGGTCTGTCTCCGAACACACCAATCCCTTTTCCTTTTCTGTGCTCATGATTCCACGCTCCTGTCTGATTTTTTCTAGGTCAGATACGGCGGGAGCACGAGGCAAGAACGGAGCCGCCCCGTCGGAACTTCCGCTGCCTGTTGTACGCAGGGTTCCACGGATCGGATGTAACAGCCTGATAAATTTCCTTTGCACTCATCGAGTGGAACATCCAGAAGACGCCATATGCGCCAGATTCTACGCGTCGTCGTAATCCTCGGTTAGCGACGCCAGAAACGCCGCCACAGCCGCAACGTCGCTATCGCTCAACGACATCCCCTGAAATTCCACCGGAGCATTGCGCAGCGTGCCCGCTCGCGCCAGCGCCGACATCCGCACGTAGAATTGCACAACATCCGGAAACTTCAATTTGCTGCCATTGTGAAAATAAGGCGCGGAATCTTCCAGGTCGCGCAACATCGGCGTCTTGAATTGCCCTATGGTCGTCGCCAATCCCTGATCCACAGTGCAATTTTGCGCGTTCGCGCACACTACGGTCTGCAGATCCGTCTGCGGATTTGGCACGTCCGGATTCAAATAAATGTTCCACAGCCCCAGGTCGGCGAAATTTGACTGTCCCGCAACCGCGTGGTGCCGGAATTGTTCAGTGGCATTCGGATGCAGCGCGGAGACCGGCATGTACTGGTCGAAATTCTGATTCCGCTGTGCCAGAGTGGGAACAGCCAGATTCATGAACGAGCCGGTGCCATTTGCGTTGTCATACTCTTCCTGCGCCACACCTGTATTATGAAACCGGAAATCCGTGAAATTCGGCGCCGTGTGGCACGCCGCGCAGTTTCCCGCGTGTTGCGAACCGTCCGCGGCATTATTCGCAGCGCGCAGGAATATTTTCAGCCCTGTAAGCTCCGTCGCGCCAAATTGAAACGGCTGCGCGTGATACTGGAATTGTCCGTAACTTCCGTTCACAAAAATGGGATTGCTCATGCCACTCACCAGCGACAGCAATCGCTGGTTGTACTGCGGGATGCTTTCTCCAGCCATTGGCTGCACCGGCAGATGATTGATCCGCAGAAAAACATCGTAGGGTGAAGCGTAGTAGCGCCCGAACTGATCCTGCTTGAACAGCAAACCCGTCATGTATTGCGCAATCAACTTCGAAATCAAATCTACGATCTGATCGTCCGTCGCCGTCGTCACATCCAGGCGGTACTGCGGCGCGAGCTGCACGTCCGCCGGAATCCCAGGCTGCGTTCCCAGAAAGATCACGGAATACGGAAGGTTCTCGCCGTATTCTTGGGCGGGCGTGTTCATGCCATTGTCCTCGCGGATCACTTTCGCGATGTGCGCGATGGCCTGCTGCGTCTGCGTCGGTCCCCAGCCAAAATTTCGCCCGGTCAGCGTGCTCTTCACCAGGTCTGCGGGATCAGTGAACTGCCCATCGAAATGCAGGAACGTCGGCCCAGTGCGCGATTGCAACGAACCCACCATCTGCATCGAGTTGCGCGGCGTCGCCGTGAAATTTCCCATCGGCAGAGGCAACGGACTGTGGTCAATGAAGTCTGCGTACGTCCGGTTGCCGGCCCCGGCAACTCCCTGGAACTCCACCACGAAATGGCACGACCGGCAGTTAATGGATTCTCCGGCAAATGGACCGGGCAATGTCCCGCTGGTCGTCAGCACCTGCGCCACGACCGGATCACCCGCGACCAGGGGATCGTTTACTCCGGTCATATGCGCCGCAAAATATTCCGCAAACCGCGTCTCCACAAAAAGCCGCTCGCCGATCTGCTGCTCGGAAGCGTTGATCGTATCGTTCTCGGTGGGGAACTGGGGCGCCTGCCCGGAAGAACACGCGCTCAGAAATATCAGCGCAGCAGTAACACACGTCACCAAAGCATTAGGCCGAATCATTGCGCTTTCTCCTCTGAATATTTCACAGCGGTCGCCGCACCGGATGCGGGTCCCAGACTCTTGACGTAGGCAATGATTTGCCAGCGCGACGGTTCCGGCACAGCGCTCCACGTAGGCATGCCCCGCCGCAAATTGCCGTTATACAGCAGCCAGAAAATGTCGCCTTCCGTGGCCTGCTGCTGCACGCGTTCGCTGCGCAGACTCGGTTTTTTGCCGCGCCCCAATGCGTCCGCACCATGGCATTTCGCGCAATGATCCGCGAAAAGTTTCGCTCCGCCCGCAATCGCCGCGGCCTGTCCCGCGTAAGGATTCACCCTGGAATGGTAGTCGGGCGGCACCTTCTGCAGCCACGAACCATCCGCCAGCGCGATGCAGAAAATCAGCGCCGTCAGACTCAGCGCCACCCGCAACGCCATCCTGTGCCGTTGCTCCCCACCTCTCCAACGAATCACAAACTTCTTGCTCACTCGTCGCCTGCTCATTAGTTTTTCCGCCGGAACACATTCCAGACCTGCTGCACCTCATACGAAACCGAAAACCGATACAACACATGCGCGCTGTTGTCGTTCAATCCAAATTGCGGAGAAAACAAAATCGTCGGCCCCCGCGGAATACCAAAACTCACCGTCGGCCCGAGATATTGCGAAGTGGCCTTAAAACCGAAACCGTCGGTTGTGCCCAGGCCCCCGTATACTTCCGCGCCCGCCGCGAAATTCTCGCGGCACCAAAAGCACGACTTGCCGCGCGAGATCAGGCTCAGCGGCCGGCTCACTCCCAGCGCATATCCGAATTCCCAAGGTTCGCTTTCGTTCAAAGATTTTTCGGCGATGAAATTCTCGGAAAAATTCCACCCGTGCGTATCGGTGGACAAAATCAACTTCAGTTCCATCTCCCGCTCGATCTCCTTGCGCGCCACGTTGTTCGGTATCGCCAGGTCCGCGACGGTTTGGCGCCCTGTGATTTCCAGCAGAGCACGGTCTGCGAAGTTGGTGTTCTCATACTCCACATACAGCACGGGATTGATGAAGTGCTCGCGCAACAGCGGCCGGAACCGGTTCTCCCAACGGAAGCCCGTGAGAATTGTCGATTCGTTCTTAGTGGACTGGCCATCCAGATAGAACTCCGTGGTCCACCATCCCTTCACTCCGTACTCGAATTCCAGCGCACTGCCGATGAAAGCGTTTGCGTTTTGCGGCGCAGCCTGCGTGTTCTTCAGCGAAATTTCCAGGTTACCGGGCTCTTCCAGCGCAGAGGAATAGGTCACGAAGTACGGCGGTTCTTGCGCCTCAGCCCGCGGAAGTAACACAAAAAGCAGCGACCATGCGAGCAGCACGGAACGCCACAAAACGTACGCCCGAACATGAGCAGGAACTCCAGCGTGATTGGGTGTTATCCAAATCATGTGTCTCCGGGCCTGAATTCCAGTTGCAAATCGCTTGCAACTGACCGGCAATAAGAACTGGACCATTACCGCCATCCGTCTACTTGCAACGATTGTTACAACTAGGAAACAAACACGCAGGAATGGCGCCTTTATTTTTCTACTTGTAACTGGCTTACAACTGAAAAACAGCCAAACCAGACCGCAACCGGCTCTACCCTAGTTGCAACTGGTTTACAACTGGAACGAGATTAAACTGCATCCCGCGAATCTTGTCAAGACTGAGTTACGACAGCGGAGGCAAACCTACTTCAGTCAGTATTTCCCCGTAACGTGCCTCATCGTGCAAGCTCACCAGCCCACGTCAATGCGTATCGCGGGTTCATGCTCACAGTAAGCAGGCTGCAATTCATCCAGAGCTTCTCGTTTCTTGTCCCAACAGCGCAAGTGCGCGCCAGATTGTAAGCCGATTCGTTGCCATCAGCGCGCAGCCGTTGCTGCTCCTTCGATAGCGCACTCCACGTTCCCTGCGCACCGACCCGAACGGAGTACCGCGCTTTTTGCCGCCGTATTTTGGCAGCCGCGGGACGCAGAGCCCTGCCTGCCGCAGGCAGGGATCTGCCGTTTGTGGACCTGCACGCGCCCTCCAGAAAAGATTGAGGCAGCGCAAGAATTCATGCCATCCTAACCCTTCCGTTACTGCTCGCTAGTTTTCTGTGAGGATTCACCGCATGAAACGAACGTTCCTCGCGTGGTCGCTTGTCGCCTGTTGCGCGCTGGCCGCATCCGCGCAGCAACCCACACCGCAAAGTCTCCAGGCCACAGCCGAAACTATCCAACTAGACGTCCGCGCCCCAGGCCAGCCCTTCCCCCACTTCTGGGAGCAAATGTTCGGCTCCGGCCGCGCCATCCTCTCCCTGCGCCAAAGCTATCGTGACGACCTGCGGGAAGTAAAATCCGCCACCGACTTCAAATACATCCGCTTCCACGCGATCTTTCACGATGAAGTCGGCGTGTACGACGAAGATCCCGCCGGAAAACCAATCTATAATTTCTCCTACGTGGACCAGATTTACGATGGCCTGCTGCAAATCGGCGTGCGACCCTTCGTCGAGCTAAGCTTCATGCCCAAAAAGCTAGCCGCCGAGCCGAAATATCAGGATTTCTGGTACAAGCCGAACGTCTCGCCCCCAAAGAGCTACGAAAAGTGGGCCGAGCTCGTCCGCCAGTTCGCACAACACCTCGTGGACCGCTACGGCCTCGACGAAGTTTCGCAGTGGTATTTCGAAGTTTGGAACGAACCCAATCTCGATTTCTGGGCAGGCGTTCCAAAAGAACAAACTTATTTCCAGCTTTACGACTCAGCCGCCCGCGCCCTTAAAGAAGTGAGCCCACGCCTGCGCGTCGGAGGCCCCGCCACCGCCCAAGCCGCCTGGGCCGACCGCTTCATCGAACACACCGTGAAAGAAAACGTTCCGGTGGATTTCGTTTCCACCCACGTTTATGGCAATGATTCCGCTCCTGATGTTTTCGGCACGCACGAACAAGTCCCACGCACCCAAATGGTCTGCCGCGCCGTGCGCAAAGTTCACGATCAGATCGCTGCTTCCGCGCGGTCCCATCTCCCGCTGATCTGGAGCGAATTCAACGCCAGCTACATGAACGAGCCAGACGTAACCGACTCCACCTACATGGGTCCCTGGATGGCCGACACCATCCGCCAATGCGACGGCCTCGTCAACATGATGAGCTATTGGACTTTTTCCGACGTCTTCGAAGAACAAGGCGTCGTGAAGCGGCCATTCTACGGCGGCTACGGCCTGATCGCCGAAGACGGCCTGCCGAAACCCGCGTACAACGCCTTCAAACTCCTGCACCGCCTCGGCGAAACGAGAATTCCCTCAAATGCCGACGACATCATCGCTACGCGCCGCGCTGATGGCACCATCGTGATTGCGCTTTGGAACACTCCAGTGGTTGGAGGGGGCGGTGAAACAAAAGAAGTGGTTCTGCAGCTGAATTCACTAACGGGACACCGCAAGGCCACAGTGTACCGCGTGGATGCCGACCACGGCTCGCTACTGAAAGCCTACGCCTCAATGGGCAGTCCCACATATCCCACGCCAGCGCAAATTCAATCGCTACGCCAAGCCGCCCAGTTGCCCGCGCCCGAAACCATGGCCATCCACAACGGCAAACTCGCGCTACAAGTGGCTCCCGACGCCCTCGTGGTAATCGAAGTTCGCTAACTCAGCTCACTCGCGCCACGAAATGTTCCGCCGGGCCCATTCTGGAATGAGGTTACGGCCGCATACCTGGATTTTCCGTGATCGGCAAATTAATTTCTCGCACCGGCCGGTCCATCTCGCCCGGCGTTGCCGGCAAATCCAGTCCATCCGTCAGCAGCAACCCCTGCAGCGCCGCCGCATTGATCCACACAGTTTCCAACGTATTGATGTAGCTCGTCTCCAGCTGCACTAGCGTCCGCTGCGCGATCAAAACCTGCGGATAAGCCGCCGCCCCCTCGTGATATTTCCGCAAATAAAGTTCGTAAGCCTTGCGTGCGTTCGGCAAAGTCCTGCTCTTATAACGCTCCGCGATCGCCCGCGAACTAGCATAATTCTGCACGATGGGCGCGGCCATCTGCCGCAGCACCAGCCCCACGCGCTGCACCTCCAGCTTCGCGCGCTCCCGGTCCGCATCCGCCGCCGCAATATTCCCCTGATTGCGATTGAAAATCGGCAGGTTCACGCCCACCTCCGCAAACGCTTCCGAACCCGCCGCCCTTGGCGGCACCACCGAGTCGAGCTGCTCGAAGCTATAAGCGTATCCCGCGCGTAAAAATAAATCTGGTATTGACTCATGCTGCGCCCGCACGCTTTCTGCTTCCGCCCGTGTCACTCCCAGCTGGGCGATCTTTACCGCGGGACTATCGCGCAAAATCGTCTGCAAAATCTGCTCCGCATCTACATCCGGTAACTCTTCCAGATCGCCGTGCAGATGCTCCAAGGCCAGATCCGGCTTGCCCACTACCGCTGCCAGCACGCTCCAAGCCCGCTGTTGCTCTTGCTGCTCGGTAATCACCGCCAGATCATCCTGATCCGCCTCCACGTCCGCTTCCAACACATCCGGTTCGTCCGCCTGCCCGACATTAAAGAGTTGCCGCGTAGTTTCCGCCGCGTCCTTCGCGATATCCCGCAGCTTCGCTCGCGTCTCGACCATCGCCTGCATCGCGAGCGACTGGTAAAACGCAATCCGTACCCCGTTCTCCACACGCAATCGCTGCTCGTCTGCTTCCGCTGCTGCCTGCTTGCCCTCCGCGTCAAAAATTTTCCGGTCGAGCCCCAGCTTTCCGCCCAAAATCACATTCTGTTGCACGAACACCCCTTGCTCGCCTCCGCCGTACGACCCACCACGAATTTCGTCTCCGCTGTACCCGATCGTCGGATTCGGCCACAATCCCGCCTGCCGCGAACGCCCCGCCGCCGCGCGCACCCCAGCCTTCGCCTGCGCCAACGTCGGATTATTTGTGAGCGCCATTTCCTGCAATTGCTCCAACGTCAACTCCGCGTCTGACGCAGCAGCCTCATGCGCAGTTCGCTGTTGCGCCGTCAGAATCGTCGGGAAAAACGCAGCCACAAAAATCATCTGCAACAGAATCAAGAATAACTGGCGTTTCATCGCAAATCTCCCGTAAGCCGTTCTCATTACGCGCCGCATCTAGCGCTTCTCGCTGGAACCGTTGATCTTCGGCATCGCAGTCCCACCATTCTTCTGCCGCCTCTCGCGCAAATTCACAATCTCGTCATAGCGCTCGGGTGGCAGCACGCGAATCAAGGTCATCATCCCCTGCATGTACCCGCTCCATCCCGGACGCAAACCAAATGTCTCCGGCTTCTCCACCATCGCGTCCATCGCCATCGCCGGGCTCTCCATAAACGCATCCTGCGGAAAGCCCGGCACCGAATTCGCATCCTTACTAACATCAGCCTGCCCCATCTGCATCCCGCCCATTCCTTGGGTGGCCAGCTGCGAAGATGACGGCTGCGACGACTGAACTGACATCGATCCGTTCGTAGTCGGTTGCGCCAGTGTCGAGCCAACTCCCGTCGCCCGCCCCATGCTCGGCCCATTCTCCGCTGCCGTCGCCGCACCTCCACTCATAATCCCCATGCCTTGCCGCATGCCCGCGCCAGCAGGCATTCCACCGCGCCGCGTCATCGGCCCCGCCATGGATGACATCTGATTCATCATGTGATGTGGCATATGGCAATGAATCATCCAATCTCCCGGATTCGTCGCCACAAATTCCACGTTGCGCGATTGCGCCACTCCCACCAGCACCGTGTTGTTCGGCCCCCAAGTCGCCCGCGGCTGCCGCCCTCCTTCCGTCCCGGTAATTACAAACTGGTGCCCATGCATGTGAATCGGATGATGGTCCATCCCCAAATTAATAAAACGCAGCCGCACGCGATCGCCCAGCCGCACAATCAATGGAGTATTCGCCGGCCCCGATTTTCCATTCAATGTCAGCCAGTTAAATTCCATGCTCATCGAATTCGGCGTGGGATTATTCGGCAGCACCGCATACTCCTGCAAAATAATAGCGAAATCTTTTTCCACCGGGGGATCGTAAGCCTCCGCCGGATGCATAATGAACGCGCCGATCATTCCCATCATTTCCTGCATCGCCATGTGCGAGTGGTAAAATAAAGTCCCTTCCTGCTGCAGCGTGAATTCGTAAATGTACCGCCCGCCCGGCGAAATCGCGTCCTGCGAAAGCCCCGGCCCGCCGTCCATCCCAAACGGAATATCAAACCCATGCCAGTGCATCGAAGTCGGCTCCGGCAAGTGATTGTCCACAATGATCCGCACGCGATCGCCCTGCCGCACCTGAATTGTCGGCCCCGGCGCGCTGCCGTTGTACCCCCACAAATTTAAAATTTTCCCCGGAAAAATCTCCTGCTTCACCGGCTCCGCCACCAGATGAAATACCTTCACGCCGCCATCCATCTCAAACGCCAAATCCGGCACGTCCGGAGTGACCACGGGGCGATACTCATCGGTCGCACCCGAAGATCCGCGACGCTTTTCCGCATCCACGCGCACCCGCGCCTCCGCCGATTCACCGGAAGCCAGAGCCCCGGCCCCGATCGCCACCGCACCCTGCAAAAAATTCCTGCGCGTATGCCGCATCTTCCCCTCCAGTACTGATCCGTTGCTATTGGTAGCGCCGGCGTCCCGCCGGCTCTGTCGAATTTGCCGATGAGGTTGTAACAGCCAGCATTCGCTGGGCTCAGTTGACGTTGATTTTGAAGTCGAAGCGGCCGCCTGCCTTTCGGGCGGACGTAGTCGAAGTTGAATTTGCCCTGCACCACCGCCGCAACGTACCAATTCAAAACGCGATTGGCAGGACAAAACAGGAAGGGCCGGAAATGAGGAATTTAAATCCGAAGAACAGCCATTATCTGCTGTGAAGAATCCGCCACGCCCCGCGGCGGCGCCAAATCCGATAAAAACGACGAAGCCACGATCACAACTTCGCTGTCAACCACGCCGACAAACAACTGGCTCGCGCCGCCCGTTGCGCTCAACCGGATTTGCGAAAGCCCGTCGCTCTGCACGGCCTCAAAATCGGAATGGTGATGCCTGAAGCAATTGGGTTTTGCAGGCGTCTGCCGCTGTGAGCCGCCAGTCGCGTCACCCGCCGCGTGCCCGCATTCATGGCCCTGCGCCACCGCTGCCTCGTCCGCACCCGAACAGATCGCGCAAGTCGCCGAACACGCAAACGCATACACCAGCGCCAGCGACAAAATCGCCACCACAAATCGCGCTCGTACTGCGCACCAAGCTCTCACAACACGAACTATAGCACCGCCCCGAAGCCGCCGGAAGCGATCAACATTCCGCAAGCTCCGAATCAGTCAGGAGAACGTCATCGAATCCCGCAGCTCCGATCGCCGTTTAACCCTCTGCCTCGATCGCTGTATAATGATCCCGTAAAACGCAGTCCAGCTGCACAGAAGTCGTCTCCCCCGGCCAGATAGCTTCTCCCGATTCACCCCGGGCTCGAAATCCCCGGCTTATAGCCGAGACTCAATTCCATCAAGCTCAGGAGACCGGATTCCTCACGAGAATTCTCAGTGCGGCACTCACGGCGCCAACTTCACGCGTCGCAGAATTCAAGTCAGGGTAAATTCGACCATGCCAATCATCACTCCACGCCAAGAACGCTCTCAAAGATTTATCGCGGTGGCTCTACTCTGTCTTGCCGCCTTCTTCATCGGCTCGGCTGGCGAAGGCGCCGCGCCGCCCATTGACCGCGACGCCATCCTGAATCATCTGAATACCATCATCAGCTGGTATCGCGATTCCGGTTCCAAAATCCAATCCGTCGGCCTGCCCAGCGACGCTATCTATCAGGACACTTCCCAGAATCTCGCGCAGCAAGCCGTCCGCCTCGCATTCCAGTCCGCGCAAGCGGCCGCTGCCTTGGTGAATGCCTCGGACCAGTCCGCAGCTCCCGCATCAGCAGACGCTTCCGGAAACTCCACTCCTCAGCAGAATCTCGCGCAGACCCTCGCCGCTCTGAAGACTCGCATTGACCAGGACCAATCTCTGCTCGATGCGCTCAATAAGAAGCTCGCCACCGCGCCGCCCGGCAAGCGCCAGAGCCTCGCCGCACAACGGGACTCGCTGCAAGGCGAAATCGCTCTCGATCAGGCCACCCAGGATGCCGTCCAGAAATTGGCGACCTTCGCCGAGAGCAGCGAGGAATCCGGCGTCGGCGGCTTTTCCGGCAGCATCAACGATCTCGCGCGCACCGTCCCCGAAGTCCTTGGAGACGCAAACGCTCAGAAAGCCGCAGCCAAACCAGCCGTCGCGCAACCCACCATTTCCAAATCCTCTGGATTAATCGGCCAAGCCCTCACGTTGTACACAGAGCTCCGCACCATGCACAATATTGACCAGCTCGCGAACGAAACGGCACGCGTGCGCGACGACGCTGCCGCTCTCCGCAAACCAATGCGCGATACCCTCGCGGCGACCATTCAACACGGCCGCAATCTCACCAGCCAGACGCCGCCATCCAATCCCGCGCAAGTCCAGGCCGCGCAGCAGGAATTGCGCTCGCTCACCGGCCAGTTCAAGCAGCTATCGAACGTGGTCATACCGCTCAGCCAGGAAATGCTTGTGCTCGATCAAAGCCGCGCCAATTTTCTCAACTGGCGCAATTCCATCGCCCGCGAATCCAAGGATTCGCTGCGCGCCGTTGTGACCAGCGCTCTTGCGATTCTCCTCGCTCTCGGCGTCGTTTGGGGTCTGTCCGAAATCTGGCGCCGCTGGACCTTCCGTTACATTCACGATCTGCGCCGCCGCCGGCAATTTCTGCTTCTGCGCCGCTTCGTCATGGGCTTCCTGATCTGCGCGGTGCTCACCCTCGGCATCGTGAGCGATTTCAGTTCGCTCGCCACCTTCGCGGGCTTCGCCACCGCCGGTATCGCCGTCGGATTGCAAGCTGTATTGCTCTCCGTCGCCGCTTACTTTTTCGTGATTGGCCGCTACGGTATTCGCATCGGAGATCGCGTCAGCATCGCGGGAGTCACCGGCGACGTAATTGACGTCTCCCCCGTGCGCTTCTACTTGATGGAACTCGCGGGCAGCGATGTGAACTTGTTTCCCACCGGACGCATCGTCGTTTTTTCGAACTCCGTCCTCTTCCAGGCCACCACTCCTCTATACAAACAGATCCCCGGCACCGAATACACCTGGCACGAAGTTGTCCTGCAGTTCGTTGCCGGCGCGGATTACAAGCTGGCGGAAGAAAAGTTACTCGCTGCGGTGAATTCGGTTTACGGCAAGTACAAAGACGATATCGAGCGCCAGCACAACGACCTCGAACGCCGCATCGAAATCCAGATGAAGGCGCCCGCACCCCAAGCCAAGCTCCATTACGCCGATACCGGCCTGGAATTTCTGGTCCGCTACCCGACCGAGCTTCGCACCGCGCCGGAAATAGACGAGGAAGTCATAAAGGCAGTCCTTGGCGAAATCGAAAAGGACCCCAAGCTAAAAGCCGCGGTAACCGGCTGGCCCAGAATCCGCGCCGCCGTGAAGGTATAGCAACGTACACACAACGCTGTCATGCGGATCCCGCGCCAGCGAGTGAGCGAGCTGCTTTTCGCACTTAGACCGCCAGAGCGATCCGTGGCAATATTTGGAGCTCGCCCACCGCTTTAATCAAAACTTACCTGCTCGAAAACAGCCTCGACCTGCTTTCTTGTCAGCGGCGCGCGAATGCTCCGCTGCAATATCATCACGAATCTCCCATCCGTTTTCGCGGAAATTCCCGCGACGCCATCCGATAGCTCCTTGTAAGCGAACCTAACAATCTTTCCGTCGCTCGAGTTTGTCGTCCACGACTCGTATCTCACCGCGAGCCTCCTCTTTTTCGCTCTGTACTATAGTGACGCCCAACCAGGAATCGTTTCACCGCCGCGAACCGCAACAAGCCGCCAGCCCTCTCACGCTAAAGTGTCGCGCCAGGAGAAACGACCGTGCATGCAACGCAGCCATCTTCAATGTCAGAAGCTCTAAAGCACAAAGTTTCGCGGTTTGGATTTACAACGATTGCTCTTGCGCTGCTCGTGCTCCTCACGCCAGCCTCGCGCGCCCAACGGGCTTCGCCGCACGTCGCGCAGCTCGCACCGGCGAGCCATGTGCCGACCAAATAAATGACACGATTTTTTTCGAGGGAAAACTCGCTCCTGGTTGTTATAGCGACTATTCGAAGACCGCCCGCGATGCCGCCGCTCTATCGCCGGCTCTCGCCGCTTTGCGGAAGGAACGTCTTCCCCTTCTTCACAATAAACGTGCGCAGTGCCCGGCACGCCGGCGGAAGCTCGCGGTCCGCGCGGTTCACCACGAACCACTGCCGCACGATCGGCAAGCCTTCAACCTTCAGCACCACCAGCCGCCGCGCTGCCACTTCTGACGCAATCGTGTGCGCCGATATCAACGAAAGTCCCAGGCCCGCCATCACCGCCTGCTTGATGGTCTCGTTGGATCCCATTTCCACCGTGATTCGCGGCGGCTGAATCATCTCCGCGTTGAAAAAATACTCGAAAATGTTCCGCGTCCCCGAACCTTCCTCGCGCACAATGAATTTCTGATTCGCGAGTTCGCTCTTCGATACTCGCCGCGCGCGCGCTAGCGGATGCTCCGCTCCGGCAATCATCACGTGGGGGTGCGGTCCAAACGCCGCGCTCTCTACCCCGAAGTCGCTTGGCGGACGCCCCATCACCGCTACATCTATATCGTAGTTGCGGAGCGACTCGACCGTCTCCGCACGGTTGCCCACCACCAGTTTCAAGTCAATACCCTCGTGCTGCCGCAGGAACGCGGCAATCAGCTCGGCGGCGAAATACTTCGCGGTTGAGACCGCGCCGAATCGCACCCGCCCTCCGTGCAGCCCTTTCATCGCATCCAGCGTGTCGCCCAGATCCGCAATCACACGCTCGATGCGCGCCGCCGCGGCCACGGCCTCGCGCCCGGCGTCGGTCGCCCGCAGACGGTTTCCCGTGCGGTCAAAGAGCGGCAGCCCGGCGTCTTCTTCGAGCAACTTAATGCGCGAGGTTAGCGCCGCCGGGGTGACGTGTAGAGCGGCGGCAGCCTTGACCACGGTGCCGTTACGAGCGACTTCGTGTATCGCTTCCAGCTGCTTGAAAGTAAGGTTGTTCATTTTACCTACTCAACTTTATTGAGTCTTACGGAAATTATATTCAGTTTTATTGTCAGGTGCAAACTGTTACGTTTTTACCGTGACTGCGCAGCGAGGAGACACGGCAATGAGCGTCAACTTGAAGTCACCAGAACACAAATTCCTGGACGAAAAGTCCTCCACCGTTCGCGGCAAGGACCGCTACAAAGCCGGCGTGATGGAATACAAAAAAATGGGCTACTGGGAGCCGGAATATGAGCCCAAAGATACGGACATACTCGCTCTCTTCCGCGTTACTCCGCAGGATGGCGTGGACCCCATCGAAGCCTCCGCTGCGGTAGCCGGAGAATCTTCGACGGCGACATGGACGGTGGTTTGGACCGACCGCCTGACCGCCTGCGAGAAATATCGTGGTAAGTGTTACCGCGTGGAACCGGTGCCTAACGCGCCCGGTTCCTACTTCGCATGGATCGCCTACGACCTGGATCTTTTCGAGCCCGGCTCGATCGCCAATCTCTCGGCTTCAATCATTGGAAATGTCTTCGGCTTCAAGCCGCTGAAGGCGCTGCGACTGGAAGATATGCGCATGCCCGTCGCGTACATAAAAACGTTTGCCGGGCCCGCGACGGGAATCGTCGTGGAGCGCGAACGCTTGGATAAATTCGGCCGGCCGCTTCTGGGCGCTACCGTAAAACCGAAACTCGGTCTCTCCGGGCGCAATTACGGCCGGGTGGTGTACGAAGCGTTGAAAGGCGGCCTGGATTTCACCAAGGATGACGAAAACATAAACTCGCAGCCCTTCATGCACTGGCGCGACCGCTACCTGTATTCGATGGAGGCAGTGAATCGCGCGCAGGCCGTGACCGGCGAGGTGAAAGGCACGTATCTCAACGTCACGGCCGGAACCATGGAAGACATGTACGAGCGCGCTGAGTTCGCCAAAGAGCTGGGGTCCGTGATCGTCATGATTGACCTGGTGATCGGCTATACGGCCATCCAGTCCATGGCGAATTGGGCGCGGCGCAACAGCATGATTTTGCATTTGCATCGCGCGGGCCACGGAACCTATTCGCGGCAGAAGATTCATGGTGTCTCTTTCCGCGTGATTGCGAAATGGATGCGCCTGGCTGGAGTGGACCATATTCATGCCGGAACAGTCGTGGGGAAGTTGGAAGGCGATCCGCGCACCACCCGCGGCTATTACGACATTTGCCGCGAGGATTTCGTGCCGCAGAAACTAGAAAACGGCGTCTTCTTCGACCAGCCCTGGGCTTCGCTCCGCAAACTCATGCCCGTCGCTTCCGGCGGCATTCACGCCGGACAGATGCACCAGCTCCTCGATCTGCTGGGCGATGACGTGGTGATGCAATTTGGCGGAGGCACTATCGGCCACCCGGCCGGAATCGCAGCCGGCGCCACCGCCAATCGCGTGGCGCTGGAAGCAATGGTGCTGGCACGCAACGAAGGCCACAACATCGCGCTCGAAGGTCCGGCAATTCTGCAAGCCGCCGCCAAGAATTGCCTGCCGCTGCGGCAAGCACTGGAAATCTGGAAAGATGTGACGTTCGATTATGCCTCTACCGACACGCCGGACTTCGTGCCTACCGCGTCCGTGAGCGTTTGAAACTTGTTGTACTGGAGATAGCGCAATGCGATTGACGCAAGGTTGCTTTTCATTTCTGCCGGACCTTACCGACGAACAAATCAGAGCGCAGGCGCAATACTGCATTGACAACGGCTGGGCCGTGAACCTGGAGTTTACCGACGATCCGCATCCGCGCAACACCTACTGGGAAATGTGGGGCCTGCCGATGTTCGATATCAAAGACGCCGCGGCGGTGATGCTGGAACTCACCGAATGCCGCAAAGTTTACGGCGATCGTTACATCCGGCTCTCGGGATTCGATTCCACGCACGGCTGGGAATCGCTTCGCCTTTCTTTTCTCGTGAACCGCCCTGCGCACGAGCCCGGATTCAAACTCATCCGCCAGGAAGCGGAAGGACGAAGCATCCGTTACACCACCCAGGCCTATGAGACCGATCGGCCCGAGGGGCAGAGATACCGCTGACGCGCCCGACTGTGGGACCACTGCCAGCTCGCGCCAAGGAAATTCTGTGACTGAAACAACGCGATCCTATGAACATCCAGGCATCACCGATCCCGTAGCGGACGAGCCGTCGCCGGGGACTCTCGCGTTCGCGAAGCCGCCTGCTGTTCTCGCTGCCGCAAAATCTGCTGCCGGTGAATCGTCCGGCGTGACCGTGGATCTGGCTAAAGAACTGGCGGAAGCCGGCATCGAGGATGTGCTGCGCGAGCTCGATCAGGAGTTGATCGGCCTCGCCCCAGTGAAGACCCGCATCCGCGAAATCGCGGCGCTGTTGTTGGTGGAGCGCGTGCGGCGCAAGCTGGGATTATCGAGCGAGGCACCGACCCTGCACATGTCATTCACCGGAAATCCCGGCACCGGCAAGACCACCGTCGCGCTGCGCATGGCGCACATACTGCACCGCCTCGGCTTCGTTCGCAAAGGCCACCTGGTTTCGGTTACCCGCGACGATCTCGTGGGCCAATACATCGGCCATACCGCTCCGAAGACCAAGGAAATATTGAAGAAGGCGATGGGGGGCGTGCTGTTCATTGATGAAGCCTATTATCTTTACCGAGCCGAGAACGAGCGAGACTACGGGCAGGAAGCCATCGAGATTCTGCTGCAGGTAATGGAAAACCAGCGCGAGGACTTGGTCGTCATTCTCGCGGGTTACGCCGATCGCATGGAGAAATTCTTCAGCAGCAATCCGGGATTTCGCTCGCGCATCGCTCATCACATTGATTTTCCGGATTATGCCGAACGCGAATTGCTCGAGATCGGCGAATTGATTCTGGCGAAACAGAATTACAAACTGAGCCCCGGCGGCCGGGAAGCTTTGGAACGCTACATCGCCGCGCGAAAGCTGCTGCCGCATTTCTCAAATGCGCGCTCGATTCGTAATGCTTTGGATCGCGCTCGTTTGCGCCAGGCCAACCGCATCGTGCGGTCCGCGGGCGGCGCGAAAATCACCGCGGACGATCTGATGACCATCGAGGCTCCCGATTTGCTCGCTAGCCGAGTTTTTGGGCAGCAAGAGGCAGCCAGCTCTTCCCTGAGCGATGAATCGGAGGAAAATTTTGATTGACGAGGCCGTTGTTGCGTCCCTCCACGATCCCGCGCCGCCTGGCTCGCGGCAGTTCTGCGCTTGATGGAATCCTTCCTTTTTTCTTCATTCGCCAGCGGCGGCATTCGGTTACTCTGTCGTGCCGGCGCGTTCGCCGGAACTTATTGAGGATCCCGTGCCCTTGCAAGCTTTGATATTCGATGTGGATGGCACGCTCGCCGAAACAGAAGAAGTGCATCGCCAAGCCTTCAACGAAGCTTTTGCCGCGCAGGCAATGCCGTGGACCTGGGAGCGGCCGCTGTATAAGGACCTCTTGCAGATCACCGGCGGCAAAGAGCGGATTCTTTATTACCTTGCGAACTGGCACCCGCAGGATCTCCCCACGCTGCGAGAAAAGATTCCGGCGATTTACGATCTCAAGACGAAGCGTTATTCCGCCATGATCTTGGCCGGAGCGGTGGATTTGAAGCCAGGAGTCGCGCGGCTGATCGCGGAGGCTAAATCCGCGGGAGCCCGCCTCGCTATCGCCACCACCACGCATCGCGACAACGTGGAGGCGCTGCTGCAGCACGCTTTGCCCGCGCACGGCGCGGCGCTGTTCGATGCCATCGTCGCCGGAGACGAAGTCAGCGTGAAAAAGCCCGACCCCGCAGTATTCGAATCCGCGCTGCGCAAGCTCGGTTTGGCTGCTGCCGACTGCGTCGCGTTTGAAGATTCCGCCAACGGCGCGAATGCGGCCCGCGGAGCGGGCCTGCGAGTGGTGGTGACGCCGGCCATTTACACCGCCGACGACGACTTCAGCGGCGCAAGCTCTGTCGTCTCCGATCTCGGCGAGCCCGGGCGCCCGCATCGGCACCTCGCTGGATGGCAGTGGCCGGACGGCTACGTGAGCTTTGCCGGCTTGCAGTCGTTCGCCGCAAATAATCCTGCCTGAAAACCTTCTCCAACATTCACTTTTTCTAAGTGCTGACGCAATTATATTCAGTTTTCTTTCCGCTACACGCCTGCTAGCGTTTATGCATGCCGCTACCTCAAACGTCGCCGGTCCTGCAAGCGGGCGCGACTGTCTCGAAGCCACCGGGACGGAAACCGCCGGCAAAGCCTGCGCCGGAGATGACCCTCGAAGGGTTTCTGCGCGAGGCGGCCAAGCGCAACAGCAATACTCACATGCGGGCGGCCCTCGGCCTGCTTGCGATGATCGCCAAGGCCGGCGTCCACGTCGCGGACGTCGTTGCGTTGGGGCACCTTGCGGGGAGCCTGGGCTCGCCGGCGGGCTCGGCAAATTTCGATGGCGACGCGCAAAAGCGCCTGGACATTCTCGCGAATGAAGTCTTCGTCCAGGGAATGCGGCGCGCTCCCGTGGCCGCAATTCTTTCCGAGGAACTAGCGCACCCGCTCGCGCTGGATGCCACGGCTCCGCTCGCCGTAGCGCTTGATCCGCTGGACGGCTCCAGCAATATTGATGCGAACGTATCCATCGGCACGATCTTCGCGATCTTCCCCGCGGTAGAAAATGCGCTGGACCCGGCGCAGCACTTTCTGCGACCAGGCCGCGAGCAAGTGGCTGCCGGCTTCCTGATCTACGGGCCGCAAACTTCACTGGTCTTCACCATCGGCGACGGCGTGCACGTATTTACTCTCGATCGCCGCGCTGGCGAATTCCGCCTGGCGGTTCCGCGGCTCACGATTCCGCAGGATTCCACCGAATACGCCGTGAACGCTGCAAACTACCGCCATTGGGATGATTCCATCCGCGCCTACGTGGACGACTGCATTCGTGGCGCCGACGGGCCTTTGTCGCAGGATCACAACATGCGCTGGATTGCGTCGCTGGTCGCGGACGCCTACCGCATTTTGGTGCGTGGCGGCGTGTTCCTGTACCCCGGCGACCAACGGCGTGGCTACGCGCGCGGCAGGCTGCGCCTGATTTACGAAGCAAATCCGATTGCGCTGTTGATCGAGCAGGCCGGCGGCTCGGCAACCGATACCGTGCAGTACATTTTGGACATTAAGCCGCGGGAACTCCATGCCAGGACTCCCATCATTTTTGGCTCACGCGCCGCCGTCGAACGAATCGGCCAGTACCACACCGATCCGCAGTTTTCCGCCGAGCGTGCTCCGCTCTTCTTTCAACGCGGCCTGATGCGACGCTGACCGGGACCCGCGAACATGTCCACCAGAAATCCAATTATTTCCGTTACAGGCTCATCGGGCGCCGGCACCACGTCGGTGCGCAACACGTTCGAGCAGATTTTCCGGCGCGAGAAGGTGAAAGCCGTTTATCTCGAGGGCGATTCCTTTCATCGCTACGACCGCTTCGAGATGCACCGCGCCATGGCCGAAGCGGCCGCCAAGGGCGATCACCATTTCAGCCACTTTGGCGAAGAGGCCAATCTGCTCGAGGAACTCGAAGCCACGTTTCGCGGCTACGGAGAGAACGGCCACGGGCGCATGCGGCATTACGTGCACGACGCCGCAGAATCCGAACTATTTGGCGCGGCACCCGGAAAATTCACCGATTGGCAAGCAATTCCGGGAGGCAGCGACCTGCTTTTTTACGAAGGTCTGCACGGAGCAATCGTCACGGACAAAGTGAACGTGGCGAAATACGCGGATTTGAAAATCGGCGTGGTTCCGGTAATCAATGTGGAATGGATCCAGAAAATCCACCGCGATCGCGCCTCGCGCGGATATTCCACCGAAGCTGTCACCGACACGATCTTGCGCCGCATGCCGGACTATGTGCGTTACATGTGCCCGCAATTTTCCGTGACGGACATCAATTTTCAGCGCATTCCCACGGTGGACACTTCGAACCCTTTCATCGCGCGCTGGATTCCCACCCCGGATGAATCCATGGTAGTGATCCGCTTCCGTAATTCCAGCGGGATCGATTTTTCATATTTGCTCGCGATGATTCAGCACAGCTTCATGTCTCGCGCGAACTCCATCGTGATCCCCGGCAACAAACTGGATCTGGCGATGCAACTGATCCTGACGCCTCTGATTCTGCAATTGGTCGAACGCAAACGCCGAGCATCGTAAGGCGCCCTTCGCTACCTTAGCGCCAGAGCCATTCGGACGCGGCCGGTCCCAGCGGCACGAGCGTCCTCTTCCATCCAATTGCCCGTGCAGTCCTCCATGCATTTCTGTAGGATGATTTTGCGATGACTTCCGGCCGCGAACGAGTGCTGACGATGAACAGAGGCTCTGCGACTCTGAAGTCCACCCTGTATGAAGTGGGCGGCAACCCGGGGAAGCCCGCCGACGTACTCGTCTCAATCTCTGTGTCCTACAGCCACGCCGCTCGAGCGCGCCTGAAAATCACCTCCGCCAACGGCGCCACGCTCCTGGATTCGTCAGTAAAGGGCACCGACTCGAATGCCGCGCTGCAAGCAATGTTCGTCTGGCTGGATAAGCACGAATATCTTTCCGGACTAAAAGCCGCAGGTCACCGCCTAGTTCACGGCGGAGCGCATTACACCGAGCCGCAGCGCATCACCCCGAGATTTCTAACAGCACTCGAAAAACTCGTCCCGCTCGACCCCGACCACCTCCCCGCCGCCATCAAGGGAATAAAGTTCGTCGCAAAGAAATTTCCGAAGCTCGCGCAGGTGGCTTGCTTCGACACCGCTTTCCACCGATCGTTGCCCACCGTTGCGAAAATGTACGCGCTGCCGCACCGATTTTACGATGCAGGCGTCCGCCGCTACGGCTTCCATGGCCTTTCCTTCGAATATATCGTGGGCGAACTTCGCAAGCTCGATTCGAACCTCGCCGCTGGCCGCGTGATCATCGCCCACCTGGGTAGCGGCGCCAGCATCGTCGCGTTGCGAGATGGAAAAAGCATGGACACTTCCATGGGATTCACGCCGCTGGAAGGCCTCGTAATGAGCGCCCGCTCCGGCGACCTCGATCCCGGCCTGATGCTCTATCTGCTCACGGAGAAAAGAATGTCCGCGAAAGAAGCCGGCGTGCTGCTGAATAAGCAATCCGGCCTGCTGGGGGTTTCCGGTAGCACGGGAGATATGCGCGAGCTGCTGGAAAAAGCCAAACAAGACCCGCGTGCAGCCGAAGCCATCAATTTATTCTGTTATCGCGCGAAAAAATATATCGGCGCCTACGCCGCGGTGCTCGGCGGCCTCGACGGGCTCATCTTCACCGGAGGAATCGGAGAGCGCGCTCCCGTTATTCGCGAACGCATCTGCAGCGGCCTCGATTTCCTGGGAATCCAACTCGACGCGAAGCAAAACGCAGCGAACGCGCCGGTAATTTCCGCCTCCGGTGGCCGCGTTAACGTGCGCGTCATACAAACCAACGAAGATTTGATGATCGTCCAACACGTCATAACCGTTCTCGGCTAAAAAATGCCGCGCACGAACTGAGGATGTCATGTTCACATTCGATGCAAAGTTATCCACCGCTATAGCAGCTCCGCCGCCGCCGCAGCCCCCGCAGAAACCAGCGCCCACCCCTACCGGCCCGCTGGCCGCCGACTTGCTCGACAAGATGCAGCGCTACTGGTGCGCCGCAAATTATCTTTGCGTCGGGCAAATCTACTTGCTCGATAATCCGCTGCTGCGCGAGCCGCTCACGAAAGCGAACATCAAGCCTCGCCTCCTCGGCCACTGGGGCACTTCCGCCGGACAAAATTTCATTTACGTCCACCTGAACCGCCTAATCCGCGAAACCGGCGCCGACATCATCTATATCTCCGGCCCAGGCCACGGCGGCCCCACTCTGAACGCCTGCGCGTACTTGGAAGGCACTTACACGGACGTCCATCCGGAAATTACGCAGGATGCTGCCGGGATGCGCCTGCTTTTTCGTTCGTTCTCCACACCCGGAGGAGTTCCAAGCCACTGCGGCCCTCACACGCCGAATTCCATGCACGAAGGCGGTGAGCTGGGCTATTCGCTTATGCACGCGTTCGGCGCCGCTTTTGATAATCCCAATCTGATCGTCGCCTGCGTCGTCGGTGATGGCGAAGCGGAGACCTGCCCGCTGGAGGGAAGTTGGAAGGGCGTGAAATTTCTGAATCCGGCGCGCGACGGCGCTGTGCTGCCCATCCTGCATCTGAACGGCTACAAAATTTCCGGACCCACCGTCACGGCGCGCTGGAGCGACGATGAACTTTCTGCTTTCTATCGAGGCTGCGGCTATACGCCGTATTTCGTCGAGGGCGATGATCCCGCGATCGTGCACCAACAACTAGCCGCCGCGCTCGATCGTTGCTACGCGGAAATTCGCGAAACCCAGAAAGAAGCGCGAACGAAGGACGCGAGCGCCAGCGGGAAACCTACCCTCAAGCCGTGGCCGATGGTCATTCTGCGCACTCCAAAAGGATGGACTTGCCCGAAAGAAGTGGATGGCCTCCCGATCGAAGGCACATTCCGCTCCCACCAGGTGCCGCTCTCCAACGTCTGCGAAGATCCCTCCCACCTCAAGCTGCTCGAAAAATGGATGCGCCAATACCAGCCTGAAAAATTATTCGATCAGAACGGCCGCTTGATGTCAGAACTCGCGGCCCTCGCTCCCGACGGGAACAAACGCATGGGCGCAAGTCCGCACGTGAACGGCGGCCGCGTCCTCAAAGCGCTCGATCTACCCGATTTCGCGCGCTATGCCCTAGAAGTGCCCGGCCCAGGCGAAGTCGTCGCGGAGGCTCCGCGCAAACTCGGCGAATATTTGCGCGACATCATCAAACAAAACCCCGCGAATTTCCGGATTTTCTGCCCCGACGAAACCAACTCCAACCGCCTTAACTCCGTCTTCGACCAAACCAATCGCTGCACCATGGAGCAGACCGTTTCGATTGACGACCATCTCGCACCCGATGGCCGCGTGATGGAAGTCCTCAGCGAACATCTCTGCGAAGGCTGGCTCGAGGGCTACCTGCTAACCGGACGTCACGGGATGTGGTCGTCCTACGAAGCGTTTGCCCAGGTAGTGGACTCGATGGTTACGCAGCACGCCAAATGGCTCGAGCAATGCATTGACTTTCCCTGGCGCAGGCCGCTCGCATCTCTCAACGTGTTCCTCACCAGCCACGCCTGGCGCAACGATCACAACGGTTTCAGCCACCAGGCCCCCGGATTTGTGGACAACGCGTTGCAGCGCCGTAGCGAAGTGATTCGCGTTTACTATCCGCCCGACGCCAATTGCCTGCTCAACGTTTTCGATCACTGCCTGCGCAGCCGCAATTACGTCAACGTCGTCACCTGCGGCAAGCAGCCCGAACTGCAATGGCTCACCTTCGACGAAGCGCTCACGCATTGTTCGCAGGGCGCGTCCATCTGGAAGTTCGCAACCAACGACGGGGGCACGCAGCCGGACATCGTCTTGGCCTGTGCCGGCGACGTGCCCACCATCGAAGCTTGCGCCACTTCCTGGCTGCTCCAAAAACACGTGCCCGGAATCAAAGTGCGCGTAGTGAACGTCGTGGACCTCAACGCGCTAATGAGTCCCGACGACCATCCTCACGGCATGGACAATATTTCTTTCGAGGCGCTCTTTACGCGCGATGTTGACGTGATCTTCGCGTTCCACGGTTATCGCTGGCTGATTCACAGCATGGTGCATGGTCGCGCGAACGAAGCCCGCTTCCACGTGCGCGGCTTCAACGATCAAGGCACCACCACCACGCCGTTCGATATGGTGGTCCTCAATAAAATGAGCCGGTTCCACCTGGCCATTGATGCGCTCAAGCACGTTCCGCGCCTGCGCTCCCAAGCCTCGGACGCGATTGATATGTTCAACCGGAAATTGTACGAACACCACGCATATATCCGCGAACATTTTCAGGATATGCCGGAAATCCGCAATTGGCATTGGACGAAAGATTTCAGCGAGCCCAGCGCTCTGCCGCCACTCGCGAAAGACCAGCCGCGCGGGCAATCATTCAGTGACGCATAAGAGCGAGCCTTCTACAGCGCGCCGTTTTATTTGGGGTATCGGCCCAGTAGCCAATTCGTGCGAATCGCCACGAGTTCGCGGAACATCATCAAGCTATCGCGCAGCACCTGGACTTTGGTCGCGGGGTCATGCGCCCAACGCACGGGCACTTCCGCAATGCGCAGGTTGTGGCGCTTCGCGAGAAACAGAATTTCCGGATCGAACCCGAAGCGCTTAATCCGCTGCTGCTCAAAAATGATGCGCGCAGGCTCACGGCGGAAGAGCTTGAATCCGCACTGAGTATCGTGAAACGGCAGACCGGTAACCACTCGCACCAATCCGTTGAAGACGATGCCACCCAACTCGCGATGACGCGACTGGTGAATTGAAATCAGCGAACGGTCCAGCGCGCGCGACCCGATCGCGATGTCGTTTCCTGCAGCGATTGCGGCGAGTAGCTTTTCAATTTCCTCGATCGGTGAAGACAAGTCCGCATCCGTGAACAGCGCCAGCCGGCCGCGCGCTTCCAGCATCCCATGCCGCACGCTGTAGCCCTTCCCTCGATTCTCCCGGTTCGAAACAAGCCGCAAACCCGGCATCTCCTGCGCCCATTCCTCGGCGATATGCGCGGTTCCGTCCTTCGATCCGTCATCCACGATCAGAATTTCCAGCTGGTTCAAGCTAATTTCCGGCGCGACGCCCGGCGGCACACTCCGCCCAGCAAAATATTCGCGAATGCGCGAAAGTGCACGCCCCAGCCGGCCCTCTTCGTTGTAGGCGGGAATGACGATGGAAAGTTCGGGCGCAACGACAAGGCCATTCATCGCGCCGCGGGTCCGTGGACCGGATTCGGAACGCTGTCCGGCCAGCCGTGCCGGCCCAGCAGTGGCACGAAGCGGCACGTCAGCAATGATTCTTTCTCGAGGCCGCCCACCCGTTTTACGATCCGCAACATACTTTGCCGCTCGGAATCGCCGACGGGGATTACCAGTCGGCCACCTTCGGCGAGCTGTGCGATGAGAGGCGGAGGAATCGCCGGAGCTGCGGCGGAAACCAGGATCGCGTCATACGGCGCTCCAGCAGGCCACCCAAGCGAGCCATCGCCTACTTCTACGCCCACATTGGCGTAACCCAAGCGCGCCAGGCGTTCGCGGCAGGCGCCAGCAAGCGACGACCGCAATTCCACAACAATTACATCTTTCGCCAGCAGTGACAGCACCGCTGCCTGATACCCGCTACCTCCGCCAATTTCCAGGACGCGCTCGCTGCCACTGAGCTGCAGAGCGTCGCTCATCGCCGCGACCATGAACGGCTGCGAGATTGTTTGGCCGCCGCCGATGGGCAGCGCTTCATCCGAGTACGCCGAAGCTTGTGCCGCGACGGGCACGAATTCGTGGCGCGGCACCGCAGCCATGGAATCCAGCACGCGTGCGGAAACGATGCCGCGCGAGCGAATCTGGTGTGCCACCATCTCATTCCGCGCCGCCGCGAAATCCGGCATCGCTCCCGAGGAAGAAATGCCCGCGGCAGTCATCTGCGCGAGATCCGGGTGAGATCGCCACGCAAGCTCCCTCGCGCCACGCCGCCCGCCACACCACGCGCTAAATTTTTCCAACCGGTGTTGCGCAAGAGAATGTTCACGCTTGAAAAGTTATCACAGCCGGCAGCAGCCCTGCCACCGCCCCACGTCTTCCCCGTACCCCTTCGTCGAATTGCATCTGCCGCCCACGTTCGATACGATTCTTGGATTCGCGTGTCAGGCCAGAAACGATAGTGAGCCTGCGGCGAACCACAGGAGAATTCCATGAAGCTACTTACAGCCGTGATCGCCGGCCTGTTGTGCGCGGCGGGACCGGCGCTGGCGCAAGCACCCGCGTCCAGCACGCCACCAACGCTCGCGCCGCACGCCACCCCGGGACAGGCGGCTCCCGCAAAGCCGGCCGCCCAAGCACCGGCAGCGCAAACACCACCCGCACCTGCCGAAAAAATAGATCCCGCAAAAGACGCTGCCATCCGCCATCTCATGGACATCACCGAAACCTCGAAAATGGGCGAAAACATCGCGAACTACATAACCGGCAAGGTGCACGACGGCGCCGGCCGCGCGATTCCCGCGGACCAATTGCCCAAATTCATGGACACGTTCTCGCAAAAATTTTCAGCCGGCCTCCCGCCCACCGCCGTCAATGACGCGATCGTAGCCGTATACGCGAAGCACTTTTCTCTGGACGACATTCAGGCGTTAACCAAGTTCTACGATTCGCCCATCGGCCAGCGCCTCGTGAAGGAAATGCCGGAAGTGAACCAGCAGATGGCGATCGCCGGCCAGCAGATCGAAAACACTGCCGCCATCGCTGCGTTGCGCAGCATGACCGACGACTATCCGCAATTAAAGCAGATGCTGCCGCCGGACAGCTCCGCGCCAACGCCGTCAAGTGCGCCAGCTCCGTCCACACCGGCAGCGGGAGCGAAGTCCACTACGCCTCCGCCTTCCACGCTGAAGCCGGCCGCGCCGGAAAAGTAGGTGGCGCGGTGGCAGCGCGCACGAAGGAGTCGTGATCATGTTGCGAGAGAAAAAGAGCGTCATCGGGAGGAGGCTCGTCGTCGCGAGCCTCCTCTATGTATTTGTGCTGGGAACCGCGGGAACTCTTTCGCTCGGAGCGGCGGCGCAGCAATCCGAATCCATCACAGTTTCCGCCGCCATTAGCCTGAAAGATGCGCTGGACGAACTCGGCCCTATTTTCCAGGTCCAGCAGCATCGTAAAAACGGCGGCAACGGCACGGCCGTCACCTACAACTACGGTGGCTCGGGAACGCTAGCGCGCCAAATCGAGCAGGGCGCTCCGGTGGACGTCTTTTTCTCCGCCGCCGAAAAACAAATGGACGAACTTTCGACGCAACACTTGATTGTGGCGGATACTCGCCGCGATCTCGTAGGCAATGCGCTGGTGTTGATCGCTCCGGCGCAATCCACAGCGCTGCGCAGTTTTCAGGACCTCACCGGCTCCGCAGTGAAAACGATAGCGCTCGGTGAACCCAACACGGTCCCAGCGGGAATGTACGCGCGGCAGACGCTGGAACACCTCGGTCTATTCGCCGCAGTTGAAAAGAAAGTTGTGTACGCGAAAGATGTTCGCGCCGTGCTCACTTACGTGGAAACCGGGAACGCAGACGCCGGCATGGTCTATCAAACCGATGCGAACACGTCTAAAGAAGTGCGTGTAGTCGCGGTTGCGCTCTCGGATTCTCACGATCCGATTCTCTATCCCGCCGCGGTGTTGCGCGATTCCAAAGACAAGCCCGCGGCTCGCGCCTTCCTCGAATTTCTGCAAGGACCCGATGCCCGCGCCGTCTTCCAGAAATATGGCTTTACCTCCGCCGAAAAATCAGCCGTAAAGAACTGATCCAGCTACAATCCTCTCGCGATGGATTGGTCTCCTCTGTTGATCTCGCTCGCCACCAGCTTGGCGGCGACCGCCATTACACTGGTGGCAGGATTGGCCGCGGCCGCCTGGCGCCAGAATCGCGCGGGCGCCGGTGCGGCGTTCATTGACGGAATTTTCATCCTCCCGCTCGTTCTGCCTCCCACGGTTGTGGGATTCCTTCTACTGCTGCTTTTCGGCCGCAACGGCCCGCTCGGCAAACTCCTGATGCAATTCGGAGCCACCGTGGTGTTTTCCTGGCCTGCCACGGTAATCGCTGCAACGATGGTAGCTTTTCCACTGATGTACATCACAGCGCGCGCGGCTCTGGAACAGGTGGACCCACACCTGCTGCAAGCCGCTCGCACGTTGGGCGCATCCGAAGCGCGCATTTTCCGCGAAGTCGCGCTGCCTCTAGCGTGGCCCGGAGTGTTGGCTGGCACAATTCTTTCTTTCGCGCGCGCCCTCGGTGAATTCGGCGCCACTCTGATGCTTGCCGGAAATATTCCCGGAAAAACTGAAACCATCCCGATTGCAATCTATTTTGCGGTGGAAGCGAATGAAATCCAGCGCGCCATGGCCTGGTGCGCCGTGGATGCGGGTATCTCCATCGCCCTGCTAGGCGGCCTTTACTACTGGACGCACGCGCAACGTCTCCGCCGCGAGCGCTGGGGGCAGCACTGACGTGACTCTCGAAGTCCAAATCGAAAAGAAACTGGCCGATTTCACGCTCGACGTCGCGTTCCGCGCCACGGAAACTCCGCTGAGCATTCTCGGCGCATCAGGCGCGGGCAAATCCATGCTGCTGCGCTGCATCGCCGGCCTCGAACGCCCCAGCCGCGGCCGCATCACGCTGAACGACCGAATCCTGTTCGACTCAGCTCAACGCGTCGGAATTCCCGCGCGCGCACGTCGCATCGGCATGCTATTTCAGCATTACGCGCTGTTTCCGCATCGCACCGTCGCGCAGAATATCGCTTTCGGCCTGCACGATTTGCCTCGCGACGAGCAATCCGCTCGAATCGCCGCACTCGTTTCGCGTACGCACCTGGCAGGACTCGAACAACGTTACCCGCGCGAACTATCCGGCGGAGAACAGCAGCGCTCAGCGCTCGCGCGCGCCCTGGCGATCCAGCCGGAAGCGCTGCTCCTCGACGAGCCACTCTCAGCGCTCGATACGCATCTGCGCGGCCAAGTAGAAGCGCAGCTCCAGGAAACATTCGCCACGTTCCGCCGGCCGGCGCTGCTGGTCACCCACAACATGGAAGAAGCCTACCGCCTCGGCGAACAATTGCTAGTGCTAGCCCGCGGCCGCGTCGCGGCATTCGGCCCCAAGGAAGAAATATTCCGCCGCCCGCCAACCTCCGAAGTCGCGCGCCTCACCGGATGCAAAAATATTTCCCGCGCGCGGCCAAGTCCAGACGGCTCGCTGCAAGCGCTCGACTGGAATTGCCAGCTACGCCTCGCGCACCAGCCGGCCACAGCAACGAAGTACATCGGCATTCGCGCCCACCACATTGATTTTCTAGAAACCGCTGCGGAAGTGCCTGGAGAACAGAACGTCTTCCCTTGCTGGATCGTGCGCACCTCCGAAACGCCGTTCCGGATCACGCTATTTCTCGGCCTCGATCGCGCGCGCGCCGAAGCAGGCGAAGCTCACCTGCAAGCAGAGATGTTCAAAGAGAAATGGTTACGCTTCAGCGACCGGCCGCAACCCTGGCGCGTGCGCCTTGCGCCAGAATCGCTCTTCGCCATGCCGGAATGAGTCCCGCCGTCAGTGGAAGTGCTTCACGAACTTCACGTCCAGACCGTACGTGCCATTAATGTCGCGCAGAAACACAATCGAAAGATCGCGCTTTACGTGGTATTCCACTTGAATCAGCTGTTCCTGGTCAGACGCCGCGTTGGAAGAATATGTAACAGTAAGATCCCGCGTGATCTGCTGCTCAATCGTAACCCGCGCCGAAGCGTTCGATTCCGTAGCCGTGCCCGCCAGAAACGGATCAATTCGGAAATGACTGATCCCGAAAAGATGCTCGATGCGCCCGCCCACGCCGCTAGAAACCGCCTCGGACAGCAGGGCAGTTGCTCCGTAGTTCGATCCTGCCGCGGTTGAGCGCAGCGCGCTCTCCTGCCCCGTGCTGCCCAGCGCCAGCAAAGCAATGATGTCCGTATCAGGCAGCGGCGGGTCCGAACGATAACTCAAAGAAAGTTTGCTCGCTCGCCCCGAAAAATTGATAGTCACCAAATACTGGCTGATCGTCGAAGTCGCTTCAATATTCAACTCAGGATCCAGCTGAAACGGATTGGCGAAATTCACATCTCCGCGCGTCAGCGTAAAGGTATTTCCGCGGAACGACATTTCGCCGCCCAGCAAGTGAATGTGCCCCAGCAAGATCGGCCGGTCCCACGTCCCTCGCAAATGCAAGTCGCTGTCAATCTCCACCTGCGCGCCGGTCCATTCAACGCGCGCCCCAGGACTGGTATGCGCCGCTACGTCGAACGTCAGATTTCGCATGAACGCCGACGATGCCTCGCCGGCGGCGGAAGTGTCCGGTGACGCGCCAAAGAACGAAGTAATGTCCGCGCCCGGCGCGAACAGCAGCCGTTTCAGTTCCACGTTTCCGCTGAGCACCGCACGCTCGGTCGTCCCCACCAGCTGCAGCGTGCCGCCCGTCAGCCAGCTCATCCCCGCCGGATAACGAATGCGCACCTGCGGCGTCCGCGCATAAATCTCGTACCGCACCGGGCCTTCTTCCCCATACGTCACACTGCCGTTCAATGTCAGCTGCCCGCCGCCGGAATCCGCGGTGACATTTTCAAAAAGCAGCCGGCTTCGATCGAACACCAGATCCCCAGTCAAGTGGCTCAGTCCCACGGGAAAATCCGAATAGTTCGCCGAAGCATCGCGCACGCTCGTACGCCCCGTGATGCGCGGCTTGGACATCGTTCCTTCAATCGCCACGTTGACATTGGCTTCCCCCGCCGCGTGCAGGTCCGGCATCAACCCTTTCAGCAGCCCCAGATTCACCGCGCCCGTCACGCTGACGTGCACCGGTCGTTCGCGGTCAAACCGCGCCGAGCCACTGATCTGAAAATCCGTGTCGGGGCCGTGCAAATGAGCCTGCGCGATGCGAATTTCGTTCCGGTGATAGGTGAATCGTACCGGCCCGTCGTTCTGCAGCGAAATGAATAGGTAATTCAACGAGATCTGCGAGATGTCCGCGTTCACCTCGATCGAATCCGGTTTGCGCAGCGCTCCCGCCAGCGTGAAATTTCCGTCCACCACGCTGTGCCCCGTCAAGTTCTTCAGATGCAAGCCGGCCGTAAACAGAGGATCCAGATCGAACTGCACCACCGAAAGTTTCCCGGAGATATCCTCGTCGCCCGACAATCCCACGCTGAGCTCGCCCTTCAATTGCCCATGCGAGCCTTGCGAGTCCAGCGCCACGCGCACATTGTGCCCGTCCGAATCCAGCTGCCCGTGGAAATCACCTTCCTCGTCCGCGCCAATTTTCAAATTCAACACGTGAAAGTCGCCTTTTCCCGCGGGCGCGCGCACCGGTCCGCCGCCGCGCAGCGCAAAATCCAGCCGCCCTGCAAGCGGCAGCGACGTATTTTGCAGCGCCTGAATTTTGTCCAGCTGTATCCCCGCGCCGGTCAGGTCGAATTCGATATTTTCTTCCTGCGGACGATAGAGAATATCTCCCGTGACGCGTCCCGCATCGCGCCCCAATTCTGCGTGCGAGAGCCTTACTTCGTCGCGGGCGAAATGTAATGCACCGCCCAGCCGGTCGAAGTGCAAGCCCTTCGTTTGAATGTTTTCGAGAGTGAAATTGCCATTCAGCACCGGCGCCGCGTTGGTGCCGCTGCCGTTCAAGGTCGCGGAAATCGCGGCGGTAAAGGGATAACTCGTGCCCAGCATGGCCTGCACGTCATCGCTGGGCGCGTGCGCCGTCTGCACCGCGAGCGACCACACGCTCTGCGGAACAAAGCTCCAGTCCCCATCCAGCTGCATGGAAAGATCCAAATTGAACGAAGCCTGCCCTCGCCGCACCACGGCCTTGCTCAGCTTGAAATCATCCAGCGAATAATCCAGGTCGCCATAAATCTCATCCCATTGATATCCATCGTAACGCGCATCGGCCGCGCGAATGTGCCCCGAGAAAGTCGGCCCCGCGATCGGCCCCAGAATGCGCCCGCGGAACTTGACGCTGCCGGCGATCCGCGTGGGCACCGCATTAACTCCGCGCAGGCGGTTGATGAAGTCGTCCCACTCCACCAGGTTCTGCGCTTCCAGTTTCAATTCCAGCGTTGTATCCAGCCCGCTGAGCGCGCCGTTGAATTCCAGTTGCGTGTTGGGCGTGGTGATTTCGCTGTCGGTGAGCGCGCACATTTCGGAATCTTCCCGGTAATCGTACAAAATCCGCGCCGTCACCGGAATCATTCCCGGCGTAAGCACCGCCGGCGGCGACCAGCGCGATTCTCCTTTGGAAGTAAAATGTTTGAAATTGGCCGTCCAGGTATTGTACGAATCCACGTCAATGCCGCCGTCCCAATGCAGCGTATCAATCGGGAAGCCCGTGTTATTCACGGCATGAATGGCTTCCGCCAGGCTCGCGTGATGGAAATGTGTTTGCGTGCGGAACGCCAGCGTCGGTAAATCCATTTCCAGGCGGCCGTCCAGCGAGCCTTCCAGCGCGCGAATCGCCAGATTTTCCACCACCAGCTTTTTTTTCGCGATCGTGTAATTCCCGCTGGTTTCGATATTCGTCGCATGAAACCACTCATATGGCATTTTCACGTCGTGGCCGTCAAAGTGGCCGCTGCCAGTCCAATCGCCTGAAGCGTAGCGTGCCTCGCCCGAAAAATCGGCAATCAGGTCCGGAGTAAGCGGCTCGCGAAATATCTTCCGTACATCTTCCAACGATAACCGCCCGCGATAACGCAGATCCCATTCCGCCCGCCCAAAACTGGGTCGCTCGGCGCGCAGGTTCAGCTCCGAATGCAGGGTCTTCCAGACGAGTTCGTCCAGCTGAAACGAATCACGGTTTAGCACAAATTTCGTGGAAAGATCGAAACGCAACGGCACGTCTTTCTGTAGATCCAATTCCACCTGGTTCCAGCTCAGGTTCCCGACGTACGCCCCATTGCCCTCCGCGGGCATCACGTATTGCAGTAGAAACGCGAGATTCTGTCCCCTAATTTCGAGGGGAACTTTCCGGTCGTTGATGTTCGCGCCGCCATTGCGCAGTTCCACCTTGCCAATGCGCAAATTGAACAGTGTGTCCTGCCAAGGACCCGGCTCGCGCTGCATTTTCGGAGCGGGAACATTACTGTGGCCATCTTTTTCATAGCGCACGTTCAGTTGCGGCCGATCCACCAGCAGTTCGTCTATCTTGAATTCCCTGTGCAGAAACGAAAGCACCGTGATGCCCACCTGCACGCGATCCGCGTGAAACAGCGGAGGCTCGCTCGAGCTTTCCAGGCCGTGCAGCGTCAAGTCATCGAGTTCCGCGTGCAGGCGCCACGCATGCAGATGAAACCCGCCCAGTTCCACGCGCGCACCGGTCCGCTCTTCCAGCTGACGCACCAGCGAATTGCGCGCCCAACGCTGCGCGATTCCAAACTCGAAAACGCAAAACACTCCCGCGGCTACCGCGCCGATCGCCAGCGCCACCGCTGCCAGCCCATGTGGCCAGCGCAACTTCATGAGCCGTTCCCTGGCGACATAATGTCAATCTTGAGGCGATCCCGCGATTCGTTCAGCCATTTCGCGGCGCGGTCGCTGATGGCCCGCTGGATCAGCACTTCGCGAATCGTGTCGTCCACGTCGTCCAGCGGAGGCACCGGCTCATTGCGCGCTTTCAATTGCGGCGAGAATTCGTCGCGGTAATACGTCTCCACCTGCTCGTCGCTCACTTGCGCTTCCGGCCGAAAACGATAATCAATGAAGCGCGAAAGGTACAGCTGTTGCGCCACCATGCGGCGTACCGCCGCTTCCGTCAACCCGGCGCCGGCGCAGCGTTTCTGAAATTCCTCCGGCGATGGGAACTGTTTCATGAATTCCGCATAAGCGCGATCCACGTCCTCGGCTGGAGGCTGGCCGTACTTCGTCGCCGTCGCCTCCGTGCGAATCAGCCATTGATCGCTGAGCTCGCGAATCAGTTCCATACGCGGTTTCGATTTTCCATCCACCAGCGTCTGGAATGCGCCCAGTTCGCGGACCTCGCTTTCCGTGATTATGTCGTCCTCGATCCGCGCCGCAACCCCATCCACCTGCTGCGCGCCCGAGGATCCCGGCGATCTCGCCATCCCGGATTCCGGCGGCAATTCCGAATAAGTCTCGCTTTGCGCGCCTGCGCGATTTGCCGCGAATCCCAGCAGCCAAGTCACCAATCCAATAATGAAAACCGCGCGTCGCATCAGAACACCGGCCCGATGTTGAACGAAAATCCGAAATGAGACACTTGGTACATCTGTGTGGGTGGCACCGTCGGAGGCTGCGGCGTCACCGAATATTGCGCCGGATTCAGAAGGTAACCAAAATCCACGCGCACCGGGCCGATAGGCGTCGCATAGCGCACCCCAAATCCAATCGTGTGCGAAAAATAATTCAGCACCGTCGGCGAAGCTGATTTCCAGGCCAGGTTAATGTGGTCCACGTCGCTGTAGACATTGCCGCCGTCATAGAACACCGTGCCTCCCAGGCGGTTGCCGATGAACGGCAGCCTCATCGGAAAACGCAATTCCTGGTTAAATATCAGCACTGCCAGGCCCCCGATGGGAAAACCCGTGCAGGGGTCGCGGGGCCCGGCTTCGTTCAGGCTGAAGCCTCGCAACGATTGCGCGCCGCCGGAAAAAAATCGTTCTGGCAGCGGAATGATCTGGCCGGTCGTCGTAGCGTCGGCGCAATTCGTAGGCGCGTTCCCGGTGGTTGTCCCCGTCGGTACTTCCACGCCGAACCGCGTCGCGCGCGCGAACACAAAGGCGCGGCCGAAGGGATGGTAGGAAGAGTTCTGCACGAACGCGCGGAAAAAGCTGGCGCTCGAGCCGAGTGCTGTCGCCGCATAACTGAAGTCCGCGGTGTTGAAGTTTCCGGATTTTGGGTCGGCGGGATTATCCCGCCGGTCGCGCGCGTACGTAATGCCGATTCCAGACACCAGCGTAGGCTGGCTGTACAGCGGAATCTGGTCCTCGGAAATCGTGCCGTTCAGGTTGGTGGCAACCACGCGCCGGAAAAAATAGCGGTACTGCAGCGAACTCGATGGCGAGAGCTTCTCCGAAATTTGAAACTGCGCTTCGTATCGGATGGACGTGAAAGTCGCCACATCCAGCGTTTTATCCGCAAATACCGTCAGCGCCGCGCTGAGCGCCTTCTTTGCCAGAAAATTATCCGCCGTGTACGATGCCAAAGCGCGGTATTGCAGCGTGCTGGCTCGCACCTTGAATGTAAGCGTCTGCGCCCTTCCGAACATATTCGCGCGTGAAATTTCGAAAATGCCCCGCGGGCTTGCTGCGATGCTTGTGGCGTTCGGATTGCACGGCGGCGAATTCGGTGGCGGGCTGCTGGGGCAGGGATTCCCGATCTTCAACACTTCGAAGCCGAATCCGTAGCCGATCGTGTATCGCCCGCCCTCCCGCACATCTACCACCATCACCTTACGCGGATCGCTCCCGTTGGGATTTTGCGGCGCGATCTGCACGCGGGTGAAAACTCCCAGATTGTAAAGCTGTCGCTGCGTTTCCACCACGTCGCCTTCGCGCAACGGACCATTCGGCTGAATCACCACTTGCCGCGCGATAATTCCCGGCCGCGTGTATTGATACCCGGTCAGCAGCACCTTCGACACCTCAATGCGCGTGCCCTCCGTGATCTTGTACGTCAGCTTCACTCGATACGGAGCGCTTCCCGGCACAGACGTGTCGTCAAAACGCGCTTCCGGAAATCCATCGTTGTAGTACATCGCCAAAATATTGTTGCGGTCGCTCGCCACAGCCGCCGCGGAATAAGGCTGGCCCGCAGAAGATCCCACCGCGTTCAACACCGCATCCTTGCTCATGGCGTGAACGCCATCAATCTGCAAAGCGTCCACCAGCGTCTGCGGCCCTTCCACAATCTGGAAAGAAACGAAGAGGTTGCCCTTCTTGCCCTGGTAGTCTGTGTCCACGTCGGAGACTACTTTCACATCAAGAAAACCGTTGGAAAGATACAACCCCCGAATCGAATCCACATCGTCGCGCACCAGAGTCTGGCTGAATCGCCCGCTCGAAGCGAACGACGCGGGCTGCAGCGACAACCTTCCCTCCAGCAGGTCCTTGCTGAAATATTTGTTGCCGTGAAACGCGATGCCGGCCAGCCGCGAACGATCGCCGCGAGTGACTTCGTAGCTGATCAGCCGTACACCCGCTTTGGCATCGTCGCGAGAACTCACCTGGACGTCCGCGTCGAAATAACCCTGCCGCTGAAAATAATCCCGAATGTTGCGCCGCCCTTCCTGCAATAGATCCTCGTCCACCGCGCCTTCCGCATAAATCGGTAGCAGCTCCCGCAATTTTCCCTGGCTGATGCGCGCACCGCCCACCGCCACGCTGACCCGCGGGCCGGTCGTTACCTCGTACTTCAATGTCACCAAATTAGTAGTCGCATCATAGTTTCCGGCGGTGATCAGAATCCCGGCTCCCAGGTACCCTTGATTCACCAGATACTTTTTCAATCGCTGCGAAGCACGCGTCACCCGCGCCGAAGTAAATGGATTTTTCACCTTGATTTTCGACCGGCCAATCAGCTCCGCGTCGGGGTAAGGCGTCTGGTTCTTCACCACGACGCTGCCCACCAGCGCGCGCGGCCCCGGCTGCACCGTAACCAGCACGTCCATCTGGCGTGTCGCCTCGTGCGGCGTGAGGCTCCATTTCACATCAGCTTCATAAAGTCCTTCACTGCTCAGCGTATCCTTCAATCGGGCAATGGCCTCGCGCAGCGAACTCTCGCGGAAAGGTTCTCCCAGCGTCAGACGCATCGAGGCCAGCGCGGCCGCCTCCGTGGGCGGCTCCTTCAATCCCTCAACCCGGATCACGTTGTTGTAGAAATTCCGCTGCACCACGAACTCCACGCGTACTCCTTCCGCAGCGGGAGCGGTCGTCACGCGTATGTCCGCAAAATCGCCGGTGCGATAAAGCACACGCAAGCTTTCGCGTTCCGTCCCAAAATCAAATGGCTTGCCGATTTCCAAAGGGAGAGGAGTAGCAGGACCCAGCACCGGCTTTCCGGTGTCATCTACAACGCGAATTTCAGCGACCTTTTGCCCTTCGATCTGCGCTTCCTGCGCGCGCACCGATGTTCCGGCAAGGAGGCCGCATAGCAGCGCGCCGAGACTCAAAATCGTTCCCCAAGTCCCGGACCGCTCTATGGCACAGGCTTGCGGGATTAGCTGATTCCACGAAATTCTCATTCGCCTCGGAGATAAGAGCAAAGGTTAGCACGGCCGCGTTGCCTGCCGGATGGGAAAAGGCGCTATGATATTGAATTGAGAACAGTTCCTCCGCTCCAATAGACTACAAGAATGAACAGCCAACAGCGCGAGAAATACTCACGTCAGATTCTCTTCGCCGGAATCGGTGCCGAGGGCCAGGAAAGGCTACTCGGCGCAAGCGCGGTCCTCGCAGGCTGCGGCGCGCTCGGCACGGTAGTCGCCAACTTGCTCGTGCGCGCGGGAATCGGCCGCCTCCGCATTATTGACCGCGATTTCGTCGAGCCTTCGAACCTGCAACGCCAGACTCTATTCGAAGAAGCCGACGCGCGTGAAGCTCTGCCAAAAGCCGTCGCGGCCGAACGCCGCCTCCGCGCCATCAATTCCGACCCGCTGGTAGAAGGCATCGTCGCCGACCTGACCGCGCAAAATTGCATCGAACTTCTCCAGGGTTTCGAACTGATCCTCGACGGCACCGACAATTTCCAGACACGTTTGCTACTGAACGACGCCGCAATTTCACTCAACATCCCCTGGATTTACGCCGCCGCTGTCGGCAGCTACGGCGTCACCATGACAATTCGCCCCGGTGAAACCGCCTGCCTCGCTTGCCTGTTGGAAGGCGAAGAAAAATCCGCAGCAATCGGCGCAGAAGCCACTTGCGACACCGCTGGCGTGCTGAACGCCGCCGTCGGCGTCATCGCATCCATCGAAGCCGCCGAAGCCACGAAAATCCTGGCGGGCAAACCGGAAGCCTTGCACGGACGCCTCGTCTCCGCCGATGTCTGGAGCGGACGCTTCCAATCCATCCGTGTCGCTCGCCAACCCGATTGCCGCGCCTGCGTCCGCCGCGAATTCCTTTACCTCGAAGGAGAAGCGCAGCCCCACATCACCATGTGCGGCCGCGATTCCGTCCAGATCCACGAACGCCAAAGGAACCTCGATCTCGACGAGCTCGGCCGCCGCATCACCAAAGCCTTCGCTGGCGCCGGCGCAGTCCATCACAACGAATTCCTGCTCCGCTTCCGCATTGCAGCCTACGAAATGACGGTCTTCGCCGACGGCCGCGCCATCGTCAAAGGAACAAAAGATCCCGCCGTCGCGCGCTCCCTCTACGCACGCTACGTCGGCACATAGGCTTTTCAGTTGGAGTCGTTTTGAATTTGTAGCGGCCGGTCTGGCGCAGCCAGACCGGGCACTTCTTCCACAACGCAATCGAGCTACAGGTTCTCCGCCAGGCGGTTGATTCTCACATTCGGTCGTGGGAAGAAAAGAAACGAGTCAGCCGACAAATCGCCGCAGTGCCGACTGCCGCATCGCCGCGCGGTCCATATTTTCCCGCGTGTTCATCAACGTGAGCAAAGTGCTCAGCACTCGCGCCTTCAGCTCATCGGACATCGGAAACCCGCTCGTCGCCACATGCACCAACGCCTCGCCGCGTCCCGAAATCTTCGTGATGAATTCCATCTGGCGTTCGTGGTTGGTATTACCAAGGGCAGTTTCCCGCCGCATCTCCGCGCATTCATTCTCAATAAAGAGCGTGAAGTGCATGATGCACAGATGCTCCGCCGCTAACCCTGCGGGCACGTTGATCTTACAGCCTTTGGCACTGCAGTTTTCAGCCACGGACACACCTGTTCACAACCGTATTGTTTTGTAACACCTTGACCGCGCGAATTCCAGCGCGCCTAAGCGTGGTGCGCTCAATTAGATAGCAGGCCGTCCATAACCAGTTACTGCGATGCAACTAACGAAACCGCTAGCTCCCTCATCATGTGGACAAGTCGCGAACAGTAGTCCCGAAATGGGCTTCCGCTCCGCCAAAATATCTTCCGCTTCCTTCGCCGCATTTTGTTGCGATACGCCCAAGCCCGTGTTACACACGAACCCGTCGCATTTTCTCCGACTTAGGGGCGCGCCACCGCATGCCGCATCTTGCTCCACACGACATAATGCACATGTTCATCGCCCTGGCCGTCCTGCTGGGCGCCGCCAAATTAGCCGGCGAGCTGATGCAGAAGCTCGATCAGCCCGCGGTGCTCGGTGAAATCATGGCAGGCATTCTGCTGGGCCCTACCCTGCTCGGCCATTTCCGGCCGGATCTCTACGCATTTATTTTCCCCGCCAGCGGCAATCTTCCGATCGCACTCGAGACCGTTACCACCCTCGGCGTGGTGTTTTTCCTGCTCATCGCGGGACTTGAAATTGACCTTCGCAGTATCTTCCGCCAGGGCAAAAGCGCTCTACTCGTAAGTTTCTTCGGCGTAATCATACCGTTCGGATTCGGATTCGGCGCCGCCGGATTGTTTCCGCGCTTCCTCGGCGCCGCCCCAGGCGCGGACCGCCTGATCTTCTCGCTGTTTGTCGGCACCGCCCTTTCCATCTCCGCATTGCCCGTCATTGCCAAAATCCTGATGGACCTCAACCTCCTCCGCAGCGAAATGGGCACGGTGGTCATGTCCTCCGCCATGTTCGATGACCTCGTCGGTTGGATCCTCTTTTCCATGATTCTCGGCATGATGAGCGGCAGCGGCACCTCCATGGACGGAGTCAAGCGCACCATCATCCTGGTCATCGCCTTTGTGGTGCTGGCCCTCACCGTCGTCCGCTGGCTGATAGATAAGCTCTTGCCCCACATTCAAGCGCACACCAGCTGGCCCGGCGGCGTTCTCGGTTTCATCTTCACGCTCACCCTGGCCGCGGCCGCGTTCGCCGAATATGCCGGAATTCACGCGGTCTTCGGCGCGTTCATCATCGGTATCGCCGTCGGGGAATCCACCCACCTGCGCAAACGTACCTCCGATCTGATCCACGGAATCGTCACCAATGTCTTCGCCCCCTTCTTTTTCGCCAGCATCGGACTGCGCACCAATTTCGTCGCAAATTTCAACCTGCCCATCACCGCTACCGTCATCGGAGTCGCCTGCGTCGGCAAACTCCTCGGCGCCGGACTGGGCGCGCGTCTTGGCGGGATGGATCGCCGCACTTCCTGGGGAGTGGGCTTGGCCATGAACGCGCGCGGCGCGATGGAAATGATTCTCGGTCTTCTCGCGTTGCAGCTTGGCTTGATTCGCGAAACCATGTTCGTCGCGCTGGTGACCATGGCCCTCTTTACCTCGCTGGTTTCCGCGCCCGCCATCAAATTCCTAATTCGCCGCCGCCGCACCATCACTCTGAAAGAAACCGTCAATGCCAAACTTTTCTTCCCTGCTCTCCAGTCGCATACCAAGGAACAAGTCTTGCAGGAAATGTGCATCGCCGCGGCCGACGCCGCCAGCAATTCACCGGAAAGATTTTTGCGCCTGGTCCAGGAACGCGAGCGGGTAACCACCAGCGGATGGGAAAACGGGCTCGCAGTCCCGCACGCGCGTGTCAATGGTTTGCTTGAGCCTTTAGTGGTAGTGGGCCGTGTCGCCCAAGGAATAGATTTCGACGCGCGCGATGGAAAACCCGCCAGGCTGATTATTTTGATTCTTACCGGAGACAATCAATCTCAACACGATTTGTTACTGGATGCGGGTGAATTGTTCAGCCGTAAGGAAGCGGTTGAGCAAGCTCTCCACGCGGAAACCTTCGTGGAATTAATGGCCGCCCTCAATGCCCCTGTGCACTAAACGCTCGCTCGGCCTCTTCACTCCGCGAACGCGCCGCCACGAACGAGCCATGCGCTTCCCACAAAAAGTTATCCTTCTGAAAATCTTCACACCAGCGCCGTAGGCGCGAAATAAGTTAGCCCACCGCGGAAGCGGTGGGAAACAACGCTGAAAAAATCCGGAGCGCCGTAGGTGCGACACAGACCGCACCAGCGGGACAACCTACTACTTACCCGACGGCGCTGGCGTCACGGCATCTGGAGCGTGCTCCCCGGCATGATATGCAGTCCACGGCCCCGCATCCATATCCACCAGAACCGAAGACTGCCACCTATATTCCGGATGTTGGTCCAGAAACGGCTGCGACTTGAAATCCGTGCCGCAAGGATGCCCGATACGCGCGACAAAGCTCATCGTCTCCGCCATATGCGTGTCCATCACCTTGCCCTCCACCGCGCCAAACGGATTGTATGGTTTGGCCGCGAATCCAGGATCCCCCGGAGTCTCCGTATCGCCGTGTCCGCAAAGCGTGCGCCGGTTCGCGCCAGTCAGCTTTGTGTAACTGTCGTAATGGTCGGCTAGAAATCCCTCAGCCAGCGTCGTATCAATCTTCCCCATGTTCGCGGCCATTAATTGATCCCAGCGGACGTGCCGCGCGTTCGCCGAAGCCGCCAGATTCGTCGGATCAAAAGTAGTCTCGTCCTTCAACACCGCCGGATCGCTCGCAAAATTCGAGCCTACGAAATATCCATCCTTGGTGCGCCACACTTTGCTGTGCTTCAACCCCAATTCAAAGCGCGCGATCTCGTTCGTCTTGCGGTCCGCCAGCAGCCAGTCATTGGCGTAGCCGCCGTTGTTACCTTCCAGCATGATTTTTACATACTCATCAATCGATCCCGCATACTGGAACGCCTTGCGCGCGCGCATGAATTCCGGCTTGCCGCTGGGATCCCACCCGTGGAAGTCCGTGATTGTAGTTTCCGTCACCATCAATCCGCCCGAGTTGACTCCGAAATCATCGTCGCTCACGATCACGCCCGGATAGCCGTCCATCAGCATGGCGTACCCTGTCTGCGGCACGATATCGAAAATAATTTTCCAGCGCGCCCCTTCCAGGTAGCTGGTCCAATTGTTGTGCGCCATCACGATCTTGTGATCTTTCGTATAGCTTCCGGTAGCAACGAACGCGCTGCAGTGCCCTTCATGCGTGTCTGACGCAGCGGACGGGTGGTTGTGTGCGCTGGTCTGCTTGTCGAGCCACGGCACGTAGTAATCGCCCAATTCCATGAACGCGTTCAGCGCCACCACATCATAGAGGTCCAGCTTCACCTGCCGCGCTCGCAGCCCTTCAACGATCCCCTGCAACTCCGCCTGATATTCCGGATCAATCTTCGGCCAAAGCATCTCCCGCGCCGCCCGCCGGAAAAAATCCCAATCGCGATTGCTGTTGTGCGTCATCTCCAGGCTAGCCGCCGCAAACCCATCCGCAATTTCCGTCGCCAGTAAAAATCCATGCTGATACCCAATATCGTGCGGCGACCCCTCCAGATGCACGTAAATCCACCCCCCACGCTCAAACCGATAAGCCTTCGCCAGGATCGGATTATCCGACCCGCGCTGCACTGCGTGCGCCGCGTGAACTTCGCCCGGCGCCAAGAATTGCGCAGCCAGCAAAGCGAATCCCGCTCCGATCGTCACCACAATCAATAAAACAAACGGCAAACGAGTCCTGGAAACATTCATCGGACGGTTTCTCCTAAGCCAATTTCGACGCAGCTCAACCGCAGCCATGGTAAGAGCCGCGCCATCCCCCTGTCAACGCGCGGCACGCGAGTCTGCCGGTTTCGGCCTGGATCAACGGACAGCACTTCTCTCCCGTGGCGAAACGTAAAGGTCGTCGCACCTTTTCGTACAGGTAGTACTGGTTCTGTACAATTTCTGTCCCGACGCCCAGCTGTTTTCGCAATCTCGTCGTGTTAGTTTCGAGCGGAAACCAAAATATGAATTCACAATCAAAATCGCGCAATCTCCGCCGCCACCCGGCGCCGACGCTCATTGCCCGGTACAGGCCCGCCGCCGTGCACGAACCGCGGATCGCCAACTACCCCCGGCTCTCCTCTCGTCGCTCATCACCAGTTACTCGCCACTGCCCCATTCAATCGCTAGCGAAACACCATCGAAAACCGATTCAACTCACTGAAAGCAATCACCAGCGCCCCAGATCAATCGCTAGTCTTGTCGTGTTTTTTTTGCAATTCCAACCGCAAGCGCGAAGGCGCCCGCCTGTTGCGTCCATTTTTTCTCTGCGCGTTCCGGCAAAACTTAATCGCTAGTGGCCCAAATATTAAAAAACGGCGCAAATGATTGAAAACAAAGAACAGCGACCCATGTTAATCGCTAGTTTTTCGGGCGTTTTTGGTGGAGGCTCGAATTCGCCAGCCAGCAGATCGGCGTTCCCGCGTGTGCGCGCAACCGGTGAGACGCCCTTCGATCCCATGCAGCGGGCCTTCCTGCCGCGGGCAGGATCTCGGGAACGATCGCCCTGCGGCGCGATCCACGGGGCACGAATCACTACTCACCAGTCTCTACTCACGAATCACGCCGCTCCGAGCCCTCTCCTCCTCCCCAACATTAACCCCGTTGACTCTGCGCCTTACCACCGTATAATCATGTGCTTAGCTTGTGGATACCCCAGCAATCCCAGGCCGCTCCATCGTGTTCACGTTTTGGCGCTCTGCATCGTGGTTAGCCCCGGAGGTATGTACGCAGTGATCTGGATTCACAACGCGGCATCGCAAGCGGTGTGTTCTGTACTCAGCTGGACGTCGTCCGCCGCTGGCAACCCTCTCTCCGACTACTGGCGTCGCAATACCGATGCGCAGCTGAATCCGTTTCGCGGCCTCTACCAGCTGAACACTTTCGATCTTGCGATCATGCTGCCGTATTTTTTCGTCATGACCATTCTCGCAATGTACGGGATTCATCGCTACGCGCTGGTTTACAACTATTACAAAAATCGCAAGCGCGTCGCCGGTCCGCCTCCCGAAATCACGCAATGGCCTCGCGTCACCGTGCAACTTCCGATTTATAACGAGCGCTACGTCATCGAGCGCCTCGTCGAAGCGATCGCCGCGTTCGATTATCCGCGCGAACTGCTCGATATTCAGGTGCTCGACGATTCCACCGACGAAACGCAGGAGGTCGCGCGCAACTGCGTTGAACGCTACCAGGGCCTCGGCCTGCCCATCAGCTACATTCATCGCGATAATCGCGAAGGATTTAAAGCGGGCGCGCTACAGGAAGGTTTGAACACCGCGCTCGGAGAATTTGTCGCCGTCTTCGACGCGGATTTCATTCCGCCGGCGGATTTTCTGCGCCGCACCGTGCCGTATTTCGCTGATCCCAAGCTGGCCATGGCGCAAACTCGCTGGAGCTACATCAACCGCAATTATTCGGCGCTGACCGAAGTCGAAGCGATTCTGCTCGACGGCCATTTCGTTATCGAACATTCTTCGCGCTTCCGCACCGGCCTGTTTTTTAATTTCAACGGCACCGCGGGCATCTGGCGGCGCGCCGCGATTGAAGATGCCGGCGGCTGGCAGCACGACACGCTCACCGAAGACACCGATCTTTCCTATCGCGCGCAGTTGCGCGGTTGGCACTTTGTTTATTTGCCGGACATCGAATGTCCGTCCGAGCTGCCGGTGGAAATGAACGCGTTCAAATCGCAGCAAGCGCGCTGGGCCAAGGGCTTGATGCAGACGGCCCGGAAAATTCTTCCGCGCGTGATGCGCGCAGACGTTCCGGCCAGCGTGAAGGCCGAAGCTTTCTTCCATCTCACCGCGAATATCAGCTATCCGCTGATGGTTTTTATGTCCATCATTTTGCTGCCGGCGATGATCGTGCGTTTCTACCAGGGATGGTTTCAGGTGCTGGTGATTGACTTGCCGCTATTCCTCGCCTCCACCTGCTCCATTTCATCTTTCTACTTGGCCGCCGAACGCGCGCTTTATCCGAAAACCTGGAAGCGTACATTTCTGTATTTGCCGTTCGTGATGGCCGTGGGCATTGGCCTGTCCGTGCGCAACGCCCTCGCGGTTATCGAAGCCATCGTCGGCGTGAAATCGGAATTCGTGCGCACCCCGAAATACAGCGTGCAGGCGGGCGCCCACGGCGACGGCGTCTGGGCCAAGAAGAAGTATCACAAGAGTGCTGGATGGATGCCCTTCGCGGAAGTTCTACTGGGATTATATTTCGCCGCAGCCGTCGTTTACGCGCTGCAGAATGAAAACTACGCCACTGTGCCGTTCCTGCTGCTCTTCGTGTGGGGCTACCTCTACACCGGCCTCATGTCGCTGGCTCAAACCTACCTCGAGCGTCTCCGCTTCGGCGTCGAATCCGGCGAAGTCCGCCCCGCCTCCACCGGCGCACCCGGTTTTTAATCCCGCGAAAATAAAAGCGGCGGCCCGACTACGGCCGCCGCTGCTTTCTGTCTGCAACTTTCTAAATCAAAACCTTGCTTTGTCTCCGGACGCAGCCGCGTTTTGCAACGCCGCGCTGCTCACCGATTTGGGGCCGGTATTACACCTGCGCTTGCAGGATTTCTCCTGGAAGCTGGCCGATGCGTGATTTGGTGTTGGACTGAAAACGTTCTAGCGCGCTCTTCACCGCTGGAGGCTGCTTCTCTCCCGGGTCGCCTTCCGCGCGCATGCGCTCCATCTTGATGCCGAGTGTGCGTTCCAGAGCCATCAGCTCGGAGCGCTGCTCGCGGCCAAAAAGAGTGGAAGCGACGCCGTGTCCACCCGCGCGTCCTGTGCGTCCGACGCGGTGGATGAAGTTCTCGGCGATGTCCGGCAAATCGTAGTTAATCACGTGCGCAATGTCCTGCACGTGAATCCCGCGCGATGCCAGGTCGGTTGCCACCAGGACGCGTATGCGCCCCTGCTGGAATCCCGTCAAGGCCGCGGTACGCTGCGACTGGGTGCGTCCGCCGTGAATCGTGGAAGCGGCGAAACCGTCGCGACTCAATGTGATGGACAGCCGCTCGGCTCCACGTTTGGTACGCGTGAAGATGAGGCAGCGGCCGGTTTCCTTGGCGAGCAAGCGATGCAGCAACGGCAGCTTGCGATCGCTCGCGACCTCGAAAGCCTGCACCCGGACATTCTCGGACGGCTTCAGGACGGATCCGAATGCGAGTCGCACCGGGTTCCGCATGTAGTCCTTCACAAGATGGACGACGGAAGCTTCCAGCGTTGCGGAAAAGCACAGCGTCTGCCGTTCTTTCGGCAGGACTGACGCGATCCTGCGAATCGCGGGAAGGAATCCCATGTCCAGCATGCGATCGGCTTCGTCGAGGATCAGCACGCGCAGATCGCGGAAATGCACGAGCTTGCGCGAGAGGAAATCTTCCAATCGTCCGGGAGTTGCCACCACCAGCCGCGCGCCTTTGCGCAGATTGGTGAGTTGCAGTCCCTCGGACAATCCGCCTACGACCAGCGCCGCTGGGCCCAGCTGCTTGCCGCGCAACGCGTTGTACTGCTCGACGACCTGCATGGCGAGTTCGCGCGTGGGAACGAGCGCGAGCGCCGCGATTCCCGGCGTCTTTTCCTGCAGCATGCGCTCCATTACTGGAATCAAGAACGCAAGCGTCTTGCCAGTGCCAGTCTGCGCTGTTGCTAGCACATCTTTCCCGGCCAGCGCTTGCGGGATTGCCGCAGTCTGCACTGGCGTGGGAATTGAGAACTTGGCGAATGCCAGCCTCTCTTTGGTATAGGCGGAGATCGCCATTTGTGAAAATGTTTCGGTAATACTATCCATCTGGATGTTGCCTTCTATCTGGCGGAAGCCGTCGCGGCGCGCACACACGTATTGCACACATCGGGTGCGGGCACAGCAAACTGGTCTTGCCAGTCTTTGTTTTAAATTACGCTGAAGACGTACGGAGAGAACTGAAGGGCGGGTAATCTCAGATCAACTGCTCACCAGAGGCCGCACAACACAACCGAGGTATTAAGCGCAAAAGAAGAATACCACAGTTGTGGAGAAAGTGCACGGAAAAAGCGACAATTCGCAGTATTCGCGGGCCAAGCGCCTATCTAGTCAACAGTATAATGCGACATGACATTGCCGCCAGAACGGCCGTTTTCGCGCGCCCGTTGCCGTTTTTGATCTGTTCGATCGAAGAGGTAACATGATGGGCGTTTGGAGCGTCGAAATGAAGCGTGGGCGCTGGAAATAACGAATCTGTTAAACCCTTGAGAGGGCCGCATGAACTCCGCAAGTGGCGCAAGATCGAGTAGCAGCAAATCCGCATTCATTCGAGCTCTATCGGCATTTTTATTCACGGCGATCGCTGTCTGTTTGCCGGTCAACGCTCAGACCGCTTCCTTCCACGCGGCGCCAGCAGCCGCCGAACAGACGAAGAACCCGTACGCGGGAAAGCGAGGCGCGGCGCAGGCCGGCGCAAATTTGTTCGCGCGACATTGCGCTTCGTGCCACGGACCGACAGGCGCTGGAACTGGCAACATTCCGGCGCTGGCCACAGGACCAACGCAGAGCGCGGCGGACGGCGCAATTTTCTGGTTCATTACGCAGGGCGATCCGAGCAACGGAATGCCAGCGTGGTCAAGTTTGAGTGAGAAAGAGCGCTGGCAGACTATTACATATCTAAAGACGCTCGGCGGCGCGAATCCGCCGTTGGCGACGGCGAAAGCCAGCGCTGCTCCTGCGGACAACCTGGCAAAGGCTGCGCCCCCGAGCGCTCCGTTTACAGACTATCGTTTCGAGCAACCCGGCACCGTTCGCAAAATCACGGTGCAAGATTTGCCGCAGCCTTTTGCGACAAAGTCGTCGAACAACAGCCCGAAAGTGGTGGCGCGTCCGAGCGATGCCTGGCCAAAAACGCTTCCGGGTTTCATCGTGCAGCAATATGCCAGCGGGCTGAATAATCCACGGCTGATTGTGACGGCGCCGAATGGCGATTTCTTCGTGGCGGAATCCGGACCTGGCGACATTAAGGTTTTTCGCGGCATCACCGCGGACGGCAAGCCGCAGCAAACAGAAACTTTCGCGACGGGACTCAAGCGGCCATATGGCATCGCATTTTTTCCTCCGGGACCCAATCCGCAATGGGTATATGTCGGCAATGTCAATTCGGTTGTTCGCTTTCCGTATGAGAAGGGCGATCTGAAAGCGCGCGGCCCGCAGCAGCACATCGTGGATGTCCCTGAGGGCGGAGGACATTGGACCCGCTCCGTGCAGTTCACCCCGGACGGAAAGAAAATGCTGGTGGCGGTGGGATCGGGCTCGAACGTGGACGATCCGGACACGACCCCCGCCGAAAAAAATCGCGCCGACATTCTGGAATTTAATCCGGACGGCAGCGATCTGAAAATTTACGCCTACGGCATACGCAACGGCGGGGGAGGCATCGCGTTCAGTCCCGAGACCGGCGAGCTGTGGTGTTCAGTGAACGAGCGCGATGGGCTGGGCGACAATCTGGTGCCGGACTACATTACCCACGTGCAGCAGGGCGGTTTTTATGGCTGGCCGTGGTGGTACATGGGCGGCCACCAAGATCCCCGGCTGCAGGGAAAGCATCCGGAGCTGAAGGATAAAGTGATTACACCGGATGTATTGTTGCAACCACACAACGCTTCGCTCGAATTAACCTTTTACGAAGGGAAGCAATTCCCGGCAGAATATAAGGGCGATATTTTTGCTTCCGAACATGGCTCGTGGAACAAATCGTCGCGCGCCGGCTACGAAGTGATTCGCGTGCCGCTGCACCAGACCGGCCACGCGAGCGGGGAGTACGAGGATTTCGTGACCGGATTCGTGACGCCCGATGGAAAGGTCTGGGGACGTCCCGTGGGGATTACTGTGGCGCCGGACGGGTCGCTGCTGGTAACGGACGACGGCTCGAACACGATCTGGCGGGTCGTGTACACCGGAAAATAGTTTTACAACCGCGACGGCACCGGCTGAATCCAACGCATTGCCGTCCGGGAGGCGCTCTTTTTCTCGACCCGCCCGATCGAGGTTGCCTAGTCGTTCGACGGCGGCGGACCTTGCGGCTTAGGCGCAGGCGCCTCGCCGCGCGGTCCCCTGCGTCCCGGCCCATCTCCACCCGGACCACGACGGCCGTCGCGCTGCCAGCGGTCTCGCATCAGTTGCTGGAGCTTCTCACGCTGCGCGGGCGTGATCGCATCGCGCATGGTCAAGCGGTAATCAATCGCGGATTTCTGCAGGGACAATTGCGCAGTGCTGATTTCCTGCAGCTTGGCGTTGATTGCCGAGCGATCCGGCTTGTCGGCGGCGAGCAGCTCGTTCAAATCAATCCGCTGCACCTCCAAATCGGCGCGGCCGCGAATTTCCGTCTTGCGAAAATCTGCTTCCTGCTTGCGCATCGTGGCGGCCTGCTCGTCCGTGATACCCACTTGCTGCCGGATGGCCGGGTCGTTCAGCATCCGCGCGAATCCGGAATGGCGATGCTCTCTGCGGCCGTTGCGGCCGAAGCCATGGCTCCGCTGGCCCCATCCGTCTTGATTCTCGTCCGAGCCCATCGGGCCCGGGCGCGATCCGTACCCCTCCCACGCGCCTTGTTGCGCGGGCGGCGGGTCCGGCGGGCCATCCTGCGCGAGGAGCGGCGTGCAGCTAAGCGCCAGAGCTAGCACAGCAATTGCAGTCTTGGAATAAACTCCCATGTTCTATTCTCCCTAGCCAGTGTTCTTCGGTTGCCAATCACGATTCCCTGACGCCCGCGAAAAAGTTCCTCAAACGCGCAGAAGCGTGGATCGCGCTCTAGCTCGCGTGCCTGGCGGCGGTAAATTCCCGCGTGAACTGTCCTCCGCCCATGGTGCCCTTCAGTGCGTCGCCATCGAGCGTGGCCTTAAATTCTATTTTCATGGTGTCGCCGTCGCGTCCCTGGCGCTGCTCGGTCCAAGAAATTGTGTTGCCCGAAACGATGGCGTCAGAGGTGTTTTCGCCGCGCGGCGATTTGTGAGTCACTTTGAATTTGTCACCGTCTTTCGTAATGGTGAGGGATTGCGGGCCGCGACCGCCATGGTGTCCGCCGCCAGCCTGACCATCCCCCTGGCCGCCAGCTTGGCCCCCGCCGCGCCCGCCACCCGTGACAGTCATGTCCCAGGTGCCGACAAAATTGGCTTCCTGCGCTGCAGCCTGGAATTCCGAAAGCGAAAACAGCAACGCGACCAAACAGAGAACGGCGAATCCCAAGCGATACTTTTTCATTGCATCATCTCCCTAGTGTCCGCGGCATTGAGTGCACGCTGCTGAAGTTGAATCGGCGGGGTCCGCAACGAGCCGGCGTTGATATGACCCTACTTTTCCCACACCATTAATTGAGTTCGAGCGAGCGCAAAGTTCCATAATCTCGTCGAGCCGCTCGGGAAGGGACTGCACTGACTCGCGTGGTGCCCCTCCGCAGTGGTGAACCACCGCGTGCGCTGGTTTGACCGTGCGTGGCGCGGGCCGCTATAATGCTCGTTTCGGCGGGGGGCAAAATGCCCGCTGAAGGAGCGCTTGGCGATTATGCCGAGGGCGTTCGGCGCCCGATGCTATGCGGCGAGCGGCTTGTACCCCACCAGAGCCCGGTAACAACCAGCTAGTGGAGCGAAAGCGAGACCGGGGCGGGGAATTCCAGACCAGAAATCAGGAGCAGGAAATGATTAAGGCAACCCAACTGCGCCCGGGAATGATCATCAAGCACGAGGGCGACCTGTGCGTCGTATATAGTGTGGATCACCGTACGCCGGGAAATAAGCGCGGTTCGATGCAGACCAAGATGCGCAACCTGCGCAACGGAAACATGATGGATTTCCGGTTCCGCGCGGAAGAGACGCTGGAAAAAGTGGTGGTGGACGAAATCCAGTTCGAGTACCTGTACAGCGATGGCGACGGGCACCATTTCATGAACACGGAAAATTATGAGCAACTGGCGCTGCAGAACGATATCGTTGGCGACACTCGCGATTATTTAATTCCCAATCTGCCGGTGAAAATCGAATATTACGACGACAAGCCGATTGGCGTGTTGCTGCCGGACACGGTGGACCTGACCGTCGTTGAGACCGAGCAGAGCATCCAGAAAGCGACGGCCAGCGCGGTGATGAAGCCGGCCAAGCTGGAAACGGGATTGGTCGTCAATGTTCCGCCATTTGTCGGGAATGGCGACAAGATCAAAGTGGATACTTCCGAGGCGCGGTACATTCAGAGGGTGCAGTAGTTTATCGGGCGCGGCGGCCGCTCTGCGAGGGGCTCGCCGCGTGATTTTAGTTCGCCTTCACGAATAAGCGGATCACTTCAGCATCAATCACAATAAAGTCCGTCACGTTGGGCGCTACTGCGCGTCCACGACACAGCGAAAGCCGATTGTGCCGGAGCGATCGCGACCGGGCGACATCAGCAGATATTTTTGGTGCTGGTCGAGGCGATAGGTCTGCGGGAAATACCAGACCGAACCGCGAGGCTGATAGGAAGCGCCGCCGCGGATGATGGCCGCGCGAGTGTGCTCGTCGCGAAATTCATCCGTCCACTGCGAGACGTTGCCTTCTAGATCGAGTACGCCGAAGGGACTGGCGCCATTGGCGTACGCATCCACATTTGCTGGCGCGCGCATCACGCGGCCGTGATCAGCTGGTGGAACTGCTTGTGCATCCCAATCATTTCCCCAGGGATACGTCCGGCCATCGGTGGATTGCGCGGCGTATTGCCATTCCCAATCGTGAGGCAGGCGCTTGCCGGCCCATGCGGCGTAGGCGCGCGCGTCTTCGATGGCAACCCAGGTTACCGGTTTCGCGGCCCAGCCTTCGGGATACGTTCCGTTCTTCCAATCGCGCAGAAAATTATGGTCGTCCGCCGGATGATATTTCGTCGCGTGCAGAAATTCCTGGAACTGCTGATTGGTGACGGGAGTGCGGTCAATATAGAAGCTCGCGATGTGCATGCGTTTGCGATGAAAACGCCGCGGCGCGTCTTCCCAGGGATATTGCACGTCCACGCCTGGGTCGTTTCCGCCTTCGATTTCGATTCCTTGCACCGCGAAATCGAAATCCGCTTCCGGGATGCGTAACATGCCCAGCGGAGCCGTCGTGGGGATTTTTGTCAGCGCGGAGGGAACCATGGCCTGCCGCACGAATTTCCATTGGCGTGAATAAGCAGGGAGCGGCTGGGCGGAACGCGCGGACATGTATTTGAGGAGGTTTTGGAGTGCATCGCGGTGGTGGCGGGATTTTCCGTCGTGGCTAAGACCGCGCCAAAGCCGAGCGCATCAATCGTGAACGAGAGCGTAGCTTCGCCGCCGCTCGCGCGCGGAGCCAATTCGATTCCGCGCCACAGATCGAAATAATGCATTCCGGCGTGAATCGGCGACGCGCAGCTGTTCGCCCGTAACGTCATATTCATTGCGATTCACAATTGTCCAGAGTGTGGAATTCGCCGTGGGGAAAGTGCTGGCGAAGACGCCGGCTTGCAACGTTGGTACGTGCGGTTCCCATTCCGCGCTCGTGAGGCTTTCGGGAAACGCGCGCTCGATTTTTGTGATGCGCAGAACGGTTTCGGCGTCGCGCGGCGTCATGCCATACCAAAAGCCCCACAGATTTTCGAGCGTGGCGTAGCCTTCGCCGTTGAAGAACGCGTGCTGGAGGCTGTCGGTCTTGTCGCGCGTGAAGCGATCGGTAACGTTGACGGTGTGCCGCGGCTCGAGCCATTTCACTTTGCTGACCATGGGAACGAAGGGATACGCGACGTCTTCCCAGGTCACCCAGTCGTTCCAACTGATGTTGCTCCAGGCAAATGATTCGTCATGAATGGCGAATTGTGGTTCGAGCGCGAGGGGATAGCCGATCGCGTCGGAAGAGGCGCGGAATTCCTTGGGCGCGCTTTCCAGAGTGTCGAAATTGATTCCGTCGGCGCCGATTTCTTTCAGCAGCTCCGGAAACACGGTGGAGGGGGGCGCGCCTTCGTCGCGCGTGCCGTTATCCCAGGCAAGAATTGGAAACATGACGCGCACGCCGCGGCGGTGAAACTGCTCGACGACGTGGCGCAGCGCGGGAAGTCCTCCCGGCAGATCGCGCAGCAGGTCGAACTGGTTGCGGTCGTCCACGCCGAGGTTCGGATACACCGGCCAAATCAGCACTGCGTCAATCGGACCGATGCGCCGCTCGAGGTCCGCGAGAAAAATGTCCACGGTGTACTGGCGTTTTTCGGGGTCGTAGAAAGAGCGGTCCCACACGAGCAATTGACACTGGGAGAAGATGCGCTGAGTCCAGGCGAGTTCCGGACGCGTCGTAGAGCGAACCCTGGTAATGATATTCAGCCAAGCGATCTTTGCGCCATTGCTTGATTCCGGCGCGCCATTTTTCAGATTGCTCGGAAGTTTTTGGGCCCGTGAGAAACACCGAGTCGGGCGCAGCGGGAACCCCCAAATCCGGCGCGCCGGGAGGCAAGACCAAGCCGTGACGCGCCTTCCATTCGTCCGGAAAAACAACGCACGCGCAAAGTAATAGCAGAAGACATGCAGCGAGCGGTTTGCGATGCGATCTGCGGGGCCGCGTCATCAAGAACGTCCTGGTGAAAATTCCCGGGCCTGCGTGACCAATTCGCCGCAGCTCAAGGTCACGGGACTGTATTCCCGCGACTTACGAAAGTCAATTTGCCGGGGACGAAGCTTGCCACAATGTCGAAGGCTAGATCGCAGCAGCAGATTTTGTGCCGAACACGCGCTGGAAAATGGCGTCCACGGCACGCAGCTGACGATGCAGATTGAAGGTGTGCGCTAGCGCTTGCTGGTCGAGGAATTTGCGGATATTGGGATCGGCAGCGATGCGATCCTGGAAGCTGGATTCCGACTCCCACGCGGCCATGGCGTGCGCTTGGACCCATTTGTAGGCGTCTTCGCGCGGGGCGCCATGCTCGACCAAATCCTGCAGCAGCTGGCCGGAAAAAACCAGGCCTTGCGTTGCGTTGAGATTGCGCAACATGCGGTCGGGAAATACTTTCATGTTGGCGACAATTTCCGTCGTGCGATGCAGCATGTAGTCCACCAGAATCGTCGAATCGGGAAGGATCACACGCTCGACCGAGCTGTGAGAAATATCGCGTTCGTGCCAGAGCGCGACATTTTCCAGGGCTGCGAGGGAATTCGCGCGCACCACGCGGGCGAGGCCGCAGATTTGTTCGCTCGAGACGGGATTGCGTTTATGCGGCATCGCGGAACTGCCGCGCTGTTCGCCGCCAAACGGCTCTTCCACTTCACGGACTTCGGTGCGTTGCAGGTGGCGAACTTCCTGCGCGATGCGTTCGAGGGATGCGGCAACGACCGCGAGCGTGGTGAGGTATTGCGCGTGGCGGTCGCGTTCGATTACTTGCGAAGTGATTGGCGCAGTCGCGAGGCCCAAGCGCTGGCAGATTTTCTGTTCGATTTCCGGACCTAGATGCGTGCAGGTGCCCACCGCGCCGGAAATTTTGCCGACCGCGATTTGTTGGGCGGCGACCTGAAAGCGCGCGAGGTCACGGCGATTTTCAGCGTACCAGTTGGCGATTTTCAGGCCGAAGGTGATCGGCTCGGCGTGAACTCCGTGGGTGCGGCCGATTTCCGGTGCGTCTTTAAATTCCCAGGCGCGCCGCTCGAGGACTTCACCCAGAGCTTCGATTTTTTTCTCGATTAGATGAGACGCTTCGCGGATGAGCAGCGCTTGCGCCGTGTCCACGACGTCATTGGAAGTGAGGCCGTAATGTAGCCAGCGCGCGGCTTCGGGATCAGCGACTGATTCCTGCACCGCGATGGTGAAGGCGATCACGTCGTGACGGACTTTGGCTTCGATTTCGTTGATGCGCGCAACATCTACTCGGGCGCGTTGGCGCAATATCGCCGCGGCCTCGCGCGGCACCACGCCGGCTTCGGCGAGAGTTTCGCTAGCAGCCAGTTCGACTTCCAGCCATTTCTGAAAGCGATTTTCTTCACTCCAGACGCGGCCCATTTCAGGGCGGGTGTAACGTGCAATCAAAACTGGCTCCCTCGGCAATCGCGCACTGATGAAACACACCAGAGTTCGAAGCCTGTGACGAAATCCGGCAAACGGCGAGGAGAATTCCCTGTGCCATCATACCCGAATTTATGCGAGCGAGCGAAGGGTGAAGGCTAGCCTGCGACGCGCGGCCAAGCTGCCTATTTTCATAGGCTTGGCGGAAAAATCGGGCCTGAACGACTTAATACATAGCAGGCCAAATTCAACCGGAGGAGTAAAACAATGAAAGTGATGGTTTCGTGGTTCAGCGTAAATGATTTTGAAGGCGCAAAGAAGTTTTACGGCAACGTGCTCGGTCTAAAGAAAACATTTGACTCGCCGGAGTGGGCGGAGTTCGCAGGTGCCGAGGGCCAAGAGAGCATCGGCGTCGCTGTCAATCCGCGTGCCGGCAAAGAGGCGGGAGCTACGATCGTGCTGGGAGTGGAGGACATCGAGCGGGAACGCAAGCGCTTGGAAACGGCTGGCGTGAAGTTCGAGGGCAAGATCGAAGAAATTCCTGGCATTGTGAGACTGACGACGTTTCGCGATCCTTCGGGCAATCGCCTGCAGCTGGCGCAACCGCTGATGCAGTCCTAGTTCATCGCGGGAGAGCAAGAAGCCGCGCCAGTTTCGAGTCTCGTTGTAAACTGGCGCGGCTCGATCATTTCTTAGGAGAGAAGCGATGGCTGTGCATCCGTTGCCGGAAATCGCGCTGCAGGAAGAAGTGCAGCTGGTGGAAAAAGCGCAGCAGGGGGACAGTCTGGCGTTCGGGTCGCTGGTCGAGCCGTGGCGCAAACCGCTTTTCGGCTACATCTACCGGATGGTGATGTTGCGGCAGGACGCCGAAGATTTGTTGCAGGACGTACTGGTGCGCGTGCTGGAAGGAATACGAACGTATCGCGGCGAAGCGCGATTCAAGAGCTGGCTCTTCGGCATCGCGACGCACGTTTGCCTGGACCATTTACGAGCCAAGAAACGCTGGCGCGTGGAAGCGCAATTGATCGGCGAGAAGGAAGCCACGGCTGATCCGCAGCAAGTTGAGGGATTGAAGCAAATCATGCAGCAGCCCGGATTCAGCTTCGAAATCCGCGAACACATCGCGTTTTGTTTTTCATGCATTGCGCGCACGCTGCCGCCGGAAGAACAGGCTGCGTTGATGCTGAAAGAAGTCCTGGGTTTTACGGGGACGGAAGCGGCAGGGATTCTGGGTGTTTCCGAGCCGGTTTTTCGCCACAGGCTTTCGGCAGGACGCGCAAAAATGATTGAAGATTACGACGGCCTTTGCGCGCTGATCAATAAATCGGGCTTGTGTTATCAGTGCGCCGGATTGCAGCAGGCCGCCAGCGAAGGGCATCGGGGCTCGGACCTGGTGCAGATTGAAGTGGCGCCGGGAATATCGATGAATGCTGAGAAGCTTATTTGACGCGCGGCTCGAAATTGTGCGCGACGCGAACCTGGAGACGGGACGAACGCGCGTGGTGCACGATTTGTTCTACAGCAGTTTGGCGCAACGCGAAGAATCGCGCTAGGCGGGGGAACAGCAACAAAGACTAAGAGACTAGAGGTCGAAGGGGCCCAGAGGAATGCGTTGGGAAGCGACGTGCAGGGTGCCGCGAAAGGCGAATTCGCCGGGGCGACGGCCGAGGGCTTCTTCGGCGCAGATGCGGGCTAGATCGGGAGTGTTGTTCTGCTCGGAAACGTGCGCGAGGACCAAGTGGCGCGCGCGTCCATCGAAAACTTCGGAATCGGCCAGAAATTCGCTGACGATGGTGTTGGAAAGATGGCCGGTGCGGCTCATCACGCGCTGCTTGATGTACCAGGGGTAAGGGCCGACCTTCAGCATTTCCAGATCGTGATTTGATTCCAGGATCAGGAAGTCGGCTTCGCGCAGATGATGCTTGACGAGCTCGGGCATGTAGCCGAGGTCGGTAACGATGGCGACTTTTTTTCCGTTGGCGCAGAAGGCGTAGCCGACAGGGTCGGCGGCATCATGCGGAATGGTGAACGCGGTGATTTCGATATCGCCGATTACGAATTTAATTCCGGGGCGAATATATTGCACGCGCTCGATTTTGGTTTTTGGGCCGTCGCCATACATTTTGCGGATTTCGCGGTGGGTCGGCTCGGTCAAGTAGGCGGTGCATTTCCAGTCGCGGGACATTTGCGCGAGCGCGCTGGAGTGGTCGCTGTGCTCGTGGGTGACCAGTATGCCGTCAACTTTTTCGGGGCGCGGGCGGCCAAGAGTTTCAAAGCGCCGCAACATTTCTTTTTTGCCGATGCCAGCGTCAATCAGGAGAGTGGTGCACCCCGATTCGAGCAACGTGGAGTTGCCCGTGCTGCCCGACGCCAGAATGGATACGCGAAACGAGATACGCTTCCCCCGCAGCGCGCGTCTGCAATTCCTTGCACGCGACACCGCAATGGGATGATGGCAAAGTGCCGCGCTGGCGTCAATACGAACTCGCGCAAGAGAAACTAGGCCGCGCAGTTTGCGTTGGAGTTGATGCTAGTCGGGGAATCAGAAAATCAAATGGCCAGGTGATCTTGGGTGAGCTGAAAACCGTTGAGGTTGCCGACGACGGATGCTGCCATGCGGCCGGGCTGGAAAAATTCGCGGGCGAGCTGCTGGACGTCTTCGACGGTGACGCTTTCGAGGAGCGCGATCAGATCTTGCGCGGTGAAGTGGCGCTTGAAGTACATGTGATAGCGCGCCAGGCTGTTCATGCGCTGGCCGCTGCCTTCGAGGGCGAGCAACGTGGCGCCTTTCAGGTGATCTTTCGCGCGACGCAATTCCTCGGTGCTGAGCGGTTCATCGCGCAGGCGGCGGAATTCATCGAGGACGGAGCGGACGAGCTGCGAGGCGGTGTCCAGCGAAGTGCCGGCGTAAACCGAAAGCGCGCCCGCGTCGCGATAGGAATTGAGCTCGCTGAAAATTGCGTAAGCCAGGCCCTGACGCTCACGAATATTCTGGAACAGGCGCGAGGACATTCCGCCGCCGAGAACGTTGTTGAGCACCGCGACGCCGAAGCGGCGGCGATCGGTCATGGGGAGCGCCGGAACGCCCATGCAGATGTGAACTTGCTCGAGCTCGTGCTTGGTGCGCAGGGTGACGTGAGAAGCGGGCAGTGGCGTGGCTTCCGCGGCGTCTGCGCCGGCTGAAGTGCCTTTGGCGAAGCGTTCTGAAACCAGGTCCAAGAGCTGCGCATGCGTGAGATGGCCCGCGGCGGTGATGACCATGTTGTTTGGCGCGTAGCGCTGCTTGAACCAGGTGCGCAGCGTATCGCGACTAAAATCAGAGACCGTTTCCGGAGTTCCCAGGATTGGCTTGCCGAGCGCATGCGGCGCCCAAAAATTCTGGGTGAAGAGTTCGTGGACCAGGTCCTCAGGATTGTCCTGAGTCATGCGAATTTCTTCCAGGATGACGGATTTTTCTCGGTCAATTTCGTCTTCGGCGAATTTCGGATCCAGAACCATGTCTGCGAGCACATCGAAGGCTTTGGGCAGATGTTCATCGAGGACGCGCGTATTGAAGCAAACCATTTCCTTGGAAGTGAAGGCATCGAGCATTCCGCCGACGCTATCCACTTCGCGGGCGATATCTTCGGCGGTGCGTCGCGTAGTGCCTTTGAAAACCATGTGCTCGATGAAATGCGAAATGCCGTTCAGGCCGGGCGGTTCGCAGCGCGAGCCGGTGCGCAGCCAGATGCCCACGGAAACGGAGTGCACGTGCTCCATTGGCTCAGTGATGACGACGAGCCCGTTCGGAAGCGTGTCCGTCTGGACCTTATGATTTATGTCGGGCATGTTGTTGTCTGATTCCATTGTGGCACGGTGGAGCTATAAATGTCATGGATGCGACGATTGTTTTATTGCGCAATGTGAACCTCGAGAAAGCGCGCAAACCCGCGGAAAGCACGGCGCGAAAGACCGATTCTACGGTGGAGCGCCTAGGTCAGTATTTCGTCTGGTGACAGCTTGCCGTATTCGCTGGAATAGTGCAGCGGGACGTCGGCGTACGCGCCTTTATCAATGGAATACACTTCGCAGGAATCGTACGGATAAGAATAAATGTGCACGCTGGTGGCAGGCTGATTGTATTCCTGCAAATTCTGCACCTGGTGGACGGGCTCTTCGGGGCGCACGACGGCGGGATGAGTGGGGTCCATGATGTAAGAATCGGAGGGGATCAGTTTGCAGCTGCCGCGCGCGGCGTCTTGATTTTCCACGCGAAAATTTTGCACGCGCAGGCGCCCGATGGGCGTGACCATCCAGCAATTCTGGCCGCGATGATTGTGAATGCGGCTGACTTGGCCGACATTCCAGCAGATCGCGAGAATTTCAAAAAGCTTGCACTTGTAGATCAGGTTCCGGGTGTAGTGGCTGTTGGCGTAAAAAATGTAGGGCACCAGAGTTTCCGGCTGAATGGCTTTCTGCTCGGTAAACTCCAAAACGCGGGGAATGGTGAATTCTTTTTCTGGAATGGCGCCGAGCTGCTTCACCCATTCATCAATGGTGAGCGATTCCATGGGCCTTTTATTTTGCGCTGAGGTTAGAGTGCTCATCGGCGCGCCTCCTGCTGCGTGTGCATGTTGCATTCAAACACTTCATTATATCGCCGCGCGAGCGCGGTGGCGGCAGAAAATCTGCGCGCGGCCGCGTGTTATCATGGTTGTAAGATGCTCGCGAACGATGCCCGCCCTCCGGTGAACCTGCTCGGCCAGTCGGCGGAAGAGCTGCGCGCGTATATGCAGTCGCTGGGCGAGCCAGCGTATCGCGGCGCGCAAATTTATCGCGCGCTTTATGCCGAACGGCGATTTGACGTCGCGAAGATGAGCAATTTGCCTGTGGCACTGCGCGAACGGCTGGCGCGCGAGGCGTGCATTACGCTGCCGCAGATCGTGCGGCGATATCGGTCGGGCGATGGCACCGTGCGTTATGTGATGGCGCTGCCGTCGGCGGAGTCGGGCGATGGCGCGAAGCTCGCACGGCCCGCAACTGTCGAGACTGTCTTCATGCCCGAAGAAAATCGCCAGACGATTTGCATTTCCACGCAGGCGGGCTGCGCCGTGGATTGCCATTTCTGCCTGACGGCGACGCTGGGGCTGATTCGCAACCTCACGGCCGGAGAAATCGTGGGGCAGGTGCTGATTGCGCTGGAAGAAAATCGCGCGAACCTGAAGTCGCAGACGAACGTGGTGCTGATGGGCCAGGGCGAACCTCTGCTGAATTACGAGCCGGTGATGGCCGCGCTTCGAATTTTGCTCGATCCGAACGGCATGGCGATCACGCCGAAGCACACCACGTTATCCACCAGCGGGATCATTCCCGGCATTGAGCGGATGGGCTGCGAAAAAGTGCGGCCGAAGCTGGCGATTTCGCTGAACGCTTCGTCGAACCAGCAGCGCGACCAGATCATGCCGATCAATCGCAAGTATCCGATCGAAGTCTTGCTGGCGGCGTGCGCGCGGTATCCCCTGCGCCCGTGGGAACACTTGACGTTTGAATACGTGCTGCTGGGCGGATTCAACGATGAGCCGGAAGATGCGCGGCGCGTGGCGAAGTTGCTGACAAATTTACGCGCGAAAGTGAACTTGATTCCGTGGAATCCGGGAGAGCTGCCGTACAAGAAGCCGGATGAGGCGCGGACTGAGGAATTCCGCCGCATTCTTGATGAGAAAGGCGTGCGAGCGTTTGTGCGCTACTCGCGCGGACAGGATGTGATGGCCGCATGCGGGCAGTTGGCGCTGCTGGAATCAGCCGCGCCGCTTGCATCTTCGCCTTTTGAACAGATTTCTCCTGCGCAGTAAGCTGATACTCTCCGAATTGTTAGTAAATCACGAGCGAATTCCGATCGCGGCCATCAGTCGGCCGGTGGTGTGTTCGCGGCGATAACTAAAGAAAAGATCCGTGCGGCACGCGGTGCAGAATCCCGATGACGCGATATTCTTGGACGCGATGCCAGCGCTTTCGAGAATGGCGCGATTCGCGGCGATCAAATCGAGATGCGCGCGGGGAGCGGGGAGCGCGTGTCCTGGCGGACGCATACTAAGCCACGGCAGCCAGTTGGGATCGTTATCTCCATTTTCCAGCGTGTCAACCGGGCCCGCGAACCATTCCTTTGCGTTCGGAAACTTCGCGATGAATTCTCTTACCACTTCGTGGCCGACTTCGTAACAGCAGTCGCCGATGCCTGGTCCGATCGCGGCGATCACGTCTTGCGGGCGCGTGCCAAATTCCATTTGCATGCGGCCTAGCGTTTTTTCCGCGATGCGCTGCGCTGTGCCGCGCCAGCCGGAATGAATCGCGGCGACGGCGCGCTGCTTGGTATCGGCGAGCAGGATGGGAATGCAGTCGGCGGTTTGGATAGTCAGCAGGACGCCGGGTTCGCGAGTGATCAGGGCATCGCCTTTGAGAGCAGCTTCGCCTTGCGGAAATGCGGCAGCCCCTACCACGTGGACGATATCGGAATGGATTTGGCACAACGCTGCGACGCGCATTTTGGCGGCACCGAGCGCCGCATAGAATTTCGCACGATTTTCCAGCACGCGTTCGCGCGAATCCCATTCCGTGAATCCGAGGTTCAGTACTTTTTCCGCCGCGCTTTGCTTTTTCGCCTGTAAAGCGTTGCGATTTAAGGCTAGCTCGCTCGCGCCACCGGGGCGCGTGCTGAAACCATGGGCGAGCCAAGCGATGCGGGCGAGTGACGGCGATTCGAGGATCTGCAGCCCATTGCGGCGAAGCAATTTCCACTGCGCTGGACGATTCAGCGGTTTCGCCTTGATTTTCCGCGGCGAAGATTTTTTCTTTGCAACACGACTGGGCATATTCGGTTGGTCGGGCCTCACGCCAAATCGCGGCGCGCATTCATTATATGTATAATCCCGCGACGGCGCAGAATTTGCATTTTCGCGCGCGATTTGGAAGCGAGGCGCATGTGATTGTAGGCCTGGGATTGGACATCGCGGAGATTGACCGCATCGAAGCGGCGCTGGCGCGCCACGGCGCGCCGATTCTGGAGCGGCTGTACACGCCGGCAGAGGTTGCGTACTGCGAGAGTTTCCGCGCGAAATTCGAACGTTACGCGGGACGATTTGCCGCGAAAGAGGCGGCGATGAAGGCGTTGGGAACGGGATGGCGTTCGGGTATACGGTGGCGGGATATTGAAGTGATACGCGAGCCGAGCGGCAAACCAACGCTGCGCCTGCACGGAGTGGCGGGAGAAGTCGCCGAGCGCCTTGGCGTGAAAAATATTTCGCTTACGATTACTCACAGCGGGAACCTGGCGCTGGCTGAGGTTATCTTCGAGAACTGAGTAGTTCCTCGCGTTCCGCCGCTTCCGGCGCGGAGCTGATATGCGCTTCGCACCAGAGATTCGCTGGACGACGACCTTCCACACGCACTTTCAAGTAATTGCCCGTTAAAGCTTCGGTCCAAGTTTCTCCACCGCGAGCCAACGTGAGGGCGCGCAGAGTTCGTCCTGCATTTAGCTCACGGAACGCGGCGGTTTTCTGCTGGCCGAGAGCACGCAACGCTCGGGCTCGATCACGAGTGACTGCGGGCGAAACGGGTGCGCCGAGATCCGCCGCTTTCGTGCCGGGCCGAGCTGAAAACGAGAACACATGTAGATAGGTGAACGGCAGGCGCGTAATGAAATCGAAGGTAGCGGCGAAATCTTCGTCGGTCTCGCCGGGAAAGCCGGCGATCACGTCCGCGCCAATGGCCGCGTCGGGCAGCGCAGTGCGAATCAGCTGAACGCGTTCGGCGTAGTGCGCTGCGCGGTACCAGCGATGCATCGCGCGGAGAATACGGTCCGATCCGGATTGCAGTGGCACATGAAAATGCGGAGCAATGCGCGGCGATGCTGCGACGAGCGCTGACGAAATCCTCCGTAATGTCCTGCGGCTCGATGGAGCTGAAGCGCAGCTGCTCTAGCTCGGTCTGGTCCAGAACGCGACGCACCAAATCGGCCAACTCGACGCGCGGTGACAAGTCGCGCCCGTACGCGCCGAGATTGATTCCGCTCAGCACGATTTCTTTTGCGCCTGCTGCAATGAGTTTCCGCGTTTCTTCCAGCACTTGGTTCGGAGGCAGGCTGCGGCTGAGCCCGCGAACAAACGGAATGACGCAGTAAGAGCAGCGATTATTGCAGCCATCCTGAATTTTAAGGATCGGCCTGGTGCGATCGGCCGGAACTCTCGCGCTGTCTTCCAGGGGACTGGCCTGCATGACGGTCTGCGCGAAGATGTCGCCTGTAAGAATTTTGGCGGGGCCGCGGGCCAGAGACATTGGCTCGGTGTCGAGCGTGGCGAGAGGAACAAAGTCGCGCACGGGCGCAGAATCCTCGGATTGATGACGAAAATCGGCGGCAGAGCCGGCCGCGCTCAGAGTTTCCGCATCCGGCGCACACAATTCGCTAAGCAGTCTGGGAATTTCCGTCTGATGAGAATTGCCGACGACCCACGCAACGCCAGGAAGCTGCGCAACATCTTCCGGAGCGCGCTGCGCATAACAACCGGTGACTAGGATGCGCGCAGTGGGATTGGCGCGATGAATTTTGCGCACGGCATCGCGCGCTTGCGAATCAGCCGCCGAGGTTACGGTACAGGTGTTGAGCACCACGACGTCAGCCGAAGCGTGCTGATCGAGCATCGTCCATCCGGCGCTGCGCAGAACGCGACGCATCGCCGCCGCGTCTGCTTCAGTGGCGCGACAGCCGAAATTTTCCAGGGAAAAGGTAGCCATGAAAAAGCAGCAAACTCCACACAGGGAGGGTGCAGGAAAAATATTATAGCAGCGAAATGAAGATTAGAGTGTGGGCCGCAAGAGCTAAACGGACAGAAAAGCTGGATTATACTCCGGCGCCGCGGCGCTGGTAGCAGAGCAGGATCAGGTCCGCGCGGCGGCGAACACCGAATTTGGCCAGCAGATTGGAAACGTGGAATTTCACGGTGCGCTCGGAAATGTGCAGGCGATCCGCGACTTCCTTATTGGCCAAATTTTCCAGCAGGCCGGCGAGGACTTCCTGTTCGCGGCGGCTCAATTCGGCTGGAGAATCGCCGCGCAGCCGGCGTCCTTGCGTGGTGCTCAAAATCGAATCCACAAATCGCGAGAGGACTTCGCGCGGCACCCAGAATCCACCGGAGGCAACGAGGGGCAGCGCGCGCGGAAGCTGTTCACGCGCTTCCTTGTAATTCAGAATGCCCTTCACGCCTTGGCGCAGCAGCGTGTAGCTGTCGGATTCCTTCAGATTGTCGCCAACCACCAGCAGGCGCGCGGCGGCGTTGTGATCCAGGATATTGCCGAGCAATGCGCCAGTGGCTTGCCGAGCCGCATGCGCGTCAATCACATAGACCGAAGCGCGCGGAACTTCCAGATTGCGCAGATCGGGTGCGAGCATGGAATCGAGTTGCCGGATCACCAGCTGGAAACTGGATTCCTCAAGCAAACGGCGAAATTCTTCCAGCACCATGGGGTGCGGAGAAAGAATACAGACCTTGAGTAATTTGGAGTTAACGGTCGCCTTAACCATCGTAGCTTAGGCTAGCGGAATTGGCGCGCAGGGGCAAGAAAGATGGAGGGGTGGATTTCATACCAGACACGGGTGCACACGGCACAAATATTGAGGTGGTCGGGGCCGATTTTGTTTGCAAGGCAGCTTGAATCGGGCAACGCAAGCGCAGCAAACCCTTTTGAGACTGTGGATTTAGGCGGCAGATCGCAGGCTAATCGCTCTAGGAGGGTTCAGAGAGCCCGTCGGCTGAGGGGTCCATCTTGCGCGCGGGCCGCTTGGCGGGCAGGCCTGCCTGGCGAACTTTATAGAGCAAGGCGCGATAGCTGATTTTCAGGACTTCGGCAGTTCTGCGACGGTTCCAATGATTGGCCTGCAGGACTTTCAGGATAACGTCGTGCTCCATGCGGCGAGTAACTTGTTGCGCGATGCTCTTGAGTGGAATATTCCCGTCTTCGTTCATCTCGTAGGAAATGTGCAGCGGCTTCTTGTCCGCGGAGGGATCGCGATCAGTATGGAATGCTTCCTCGGAACCGAGGATCACGTAACGCGCCATGCAATTTTCGAGTTCGCGGATATTCCCGGGCCATTCGCGCTGCTGAAGCAGCTGCAAGGCTTCGCGGGAGACGGGCGCGGCGTCGCGCTGGAAACGGCGATTGAAAAGCTGCCGGAGATAGTCAACCAGGTACGGTATGTCGTCGCGGCGGTTGCGCAAGGAGGGCAGCGTGATAGTGATGACGTTGATGCGGTAGAAAAGATCGGCGCGAAAGCCTCCGCGCGCGATTTCCTGATGCAGCAGGCGATTGGTGGCGCAGATCACTCGCGCGTCCATGCGCCGTTCTTCGTGGTCGCCGAGGCGCGTGAAATGACCGTCCTGCAGGACGTGCAGCAACTTGGCCTGGAGGCTGGAGTCAATCTCGGCAATTTCGTCGAGGAACAACGTTCCGCCTTGCGCCAGCTCCATTCGGCCGGGTTTGGCGGCGTGCGCGCCGGTGAATGAGCCCTTCTGAAATCCGAATAGCTCGCTTTCAATCAGGGTGGCCGGAATCGCGGGACAATTCACCTTAATAAAGGGACCTTGACTCCATGGGGAACGCTCGTGGATAAAACGGGCCAGCACCTCTTTACCGGTGCCGCTTTCGCCCAGCACGAGGATCGGAACGTTCAGTCCGGCGGCGCGTTCAACGCGTTGCCGAACGGCTTGCATGGCTTCAGACGGTCCAAAATAGATGTGCGCAGGGGGTAGTTCGACGGTTTGGGTAAGCGGTATGAGTTTCGCTTCAGCGGCGGATGCCATTGAGATCCAGTGAGCTTAAGTAGGGCTTATGCCGCGCCCCCGACAGGAATGTTGCACATTAGCCGCCAAACGTGTGAAAAGCATTGGTACTAACGCATCGTGGACGGAGATGTGAAAATCGCTGTAATTTACTGTGACTTGGGCAGATAAGTTGACTGGCGAGGTCATGCGCACTAGTACGAAACGGCCACGCAGAAGGGAATCTCAGTACTATCGTCAGAAAATTCTAGGCACTTTCGGGAACTGGTCTTCCCTGCTGGCCCTCGCAGCGATTTTCGTGAATTCCCACAATAGCTAGGCACCGAGAGGAAAACGGGTAGCGGCTGCGCGGCAAGTACGGGAGATGCGCGAAGCCCTTAAGTTTCATCGCTGTGGGAAGATCAAAGCCTCCAGCATGTCCGCCCGAGCCTTTTGGTCCGAGGCGAATAGCTGCAGGAGGTCGGTCACGGAAATCATGCCGCGAAAGCCCTTTGCGTGATCTAGCACCACCAGATGATAGATTCCGTGCTCTTCCATCAGCCGCAGGCAATCTTCGAGCGACGTATCTGGCGTGGCGCTCACCAGCTGCCGCGTCATGATTTCTGAAACGCGCATCCAGGCGGGACATTTATTTTCGGCGGCGACTTTATCGGAGACGTCGCTCTGCGACACGACTCCCAGGAGCACGCCGTGCTGGTCGCACACGCCGACGGCGCGCACTTGTTTGTCGCGCAAATAGCGAGCCGCGTCATGTACGGTGGTTCCTTCGGCGATGAAATAGACATCGCGCCGGGAAGCAATCAAGTCTGCAACTTTCATGGGGATCTCCTGGCGGCTGGGCTGAAGCGGATGGTAGGGCGATTGAAGCGAAGAATGCAACTGATATTAGACGGGGGGAAACAGCGGCGCGCAATACCCGCGAGCACGTTACTGCGGTGCGCACGCGGATTCGCGAATTTGCGTTCAACACAAGAACCATGGAGAACAAATGCAAACCGACAGCATGGCTGCTCGAGCAGAGAAAAATCTTAAATAGGCGACGCCTCTCCCCGAATAATATCGTAACGCTCGATTACGGCCGCTACTCCGATGGTTTCAGGCGCGTCGTCCTCCTGTTTATCCACGCGCACCACTCGTCCGTGAGCGCGAACGAAGACTTCGGTGCCGCGTGTAATTTCCGCCGGCAGAGTGAGCGTGAAATCGACTTCGGTGCCGGGAGCGAGATCTTTCTGCATCATAAAGTAAACGCCGCGCGTCGAGATATCACGGGTCTGACCGTTGTGCGTACCCGGCTCTCGATTGATCGGCAGGCGAACGTTTACCGGTAGTGACAAGTCATACCGGCGTGCCATGCGACGCTCCGTCATCCCCACTGATCCTCCGTCCCAAGATTGACGTGCAACACTTCCCCGTAACTTGAAGCAGCAATCGCTCTTCCAAAGGCGACGTACACTTCGCGGAGGCTGGCCCGCGCGTCCGGCTAGGCTATTCCCAGCGCTCCTGGCAAAGGCAAGACCCGGAGCTGGTGGCAAAGCCTTTGAAAACAGCGACAAGCGTTGATGTGAAACTCAGAACGGGAGGCTTGAATTCAAACCGCCCACGAAAGGTACCGCCAATACCCCATTTCGGAGCGAATACTAGACCATGCCGAGGGTAGATGGGTAGTGCTATTTCGCTGAATGTGCTCTAGATATGCAACTCTTTGCAACAGTGGTAGGACTAGTACGTTTGCGTGCGACGTGTCGTATTTTGAGAATTACAGGCGCGAAAGAACGGCTGCCGGACCTCGCCCATTTTCAGCGAAGGGACGGCAGCCGTTTACTGATTTCGTCAGTTTATCGCGGCGTCACTATGAACCGCGAATGCCCGGAACGCGCTATTTCGTTACGGCGTCTTTCGCTTCCAGTTCTTTCGCCGTGGCTTCCTTCGCAGCGGCTTCGCGCGCGGCTTTCGCTGCAGCAGAACGCGCGCCACGCCCGGAATCAAGATTGAATTGGCGCATTTTGTAGAGCAGCGCTTTGTAACTTATGCCCAGCATCTTCGCCGCGTCTTTGCGGCACCAATTTGTTTTTTCCAGCGCGTCGGCGATGGCTTCCATTTCCGCTTCGTCTTTCAATCCGCGCACCAGCGCTTTCAGCCCCTGCTCTTTCTGTGGAGGAGCTTCGTCGCGCGGAGCGGTGCGATGTTGCTGCCCCGTCATTTCCAGAAGTTCGCGGAAACTTCCTTCGTCGTCTTCCAGAATGACATAGCGCTTCACGAAATTTTCGAGCTCGCGCAAATTGCCCGGCCACGGATAGCGCAGTGCAGCTTCGAGCAAATGCTTCGACGGATCGGGCGCCGGCTTAGCATACTTCTCGCTGTACTTCGCCAGAAAGTGGCGGAACAGCAAAGGAATTTCCGTGGTGCGTTCGCGCAGCGGCGGAACGTGAATGGATAGCACGTTCAAACGGTAATAGAGGTCTTCGCGGAAGCGTCCGGAGCGCATCGCATCTTTCACGTCCACGTTGGTGGCCGCGAGAACGCGGACGTCAACGTTCACAACGGCGCGGGCGCCCAGACGCGAGAACTGGCCATCTTGCAACACGTGCAGGAGTTTTGCCTGCAGGTGCGGACTCATCTCCGCGATTTCGTCCAGGAAGATTGTGCCTTTGTTCGCCAATTCGAATTTGCCGGGCTTGGCGCGGACTGCTCCCGTGAAGGCGCCTTGCTCGTAGCCAAAGAGTTCGGATTCCAGCAACTCGCCGGGCAAAGCCGCGCAATTCACTTTGATGAAGGGCTGCACGCGTCGTGTGGAACGAAGATGAATCATCCGCGCGATGACTTCCTTGCCCACTCCGCTTTCGCCGCTGATGAAAACGGGCACGTCCACCGGAGCAATCTGCAGAACCTGCTGGCGGATCTTCAACATTTGTGGGCTGGCCGCGAGGAACGAGAGGTCTTCGGTAAGCGCTTCGCAGTATTCGCGCAGCGACTTGTTTTCCGAGCGCAGTTCTTTCTTCTGGCGGCATTTCAAGAACGCCGCATCCAGCTCCGGCTTTTCAAAGGGCTTGGTCAGGTAATCGAGCGCGCCGATGCGAATGGCCTCGACGACCGTGGTGACTTCGTTCGAACAGGAAAGCATGATGACGTTCAGGCTGCGGTCCACCTGCATCAATTGGCGCAGCGTCTCCAGCCCGTCCATCTCCGGCATCAAAACGTCAAGCACGATGTAATCGGGACGCTCTCCCGCGCCGATGCGCTCCAGGGCCTCTTTACCGCTGGAGACCGCGCCCACGTTGTATCCATCCACTTCCAAAAGTGTTTGCAGATACTTTCGAATACTCGGTTCGTCGTCTACGACGAGAATACTTTCTTTGTCAGCCATCGTTTTTCCTAAGGAGCCAAAAAGTGCGGTTCCGATTCATCTACTATCTTATTCTGCGTTTGTCGGAAGAAGAAATGAGAAAGAGCTGCCGTGTCCAACCACGCTATCCACCCAAACCTTGCCGCGATGCGCCTGGATCAAGCGCTTAGTGATGGCCAGCCCCAAGCCCATCCCTGAAGAGGAGGGATCGACGCGGACAAACTCTTCGAAAATTTCCTGGTGAAACTCCGCGGCGATTCCGGTGCCGGTGTCCGACACGGCTACCAGCACGCTATTGGGCTTGTTGCGACGGCCGCGGCGACGGTCCGAAGAAGGCGCTGCTTCGGAGATGCGCCGCTCCCAAAAGTGCGGTTCGGCGATCAAAGTTACGCAGCCTTGCGCGGGAGTGTGCTTCAACGCGTTATCCAGGAAATTCGCCACGCACTGCTGCACTTTTTGATAATCAAATTTGAAAGGCCCCAGCTCGGGATGAATCTGAATATCCAGGCGGACCTTGGCGCGCTGGAATGCATCCTGCCAGCGGCATGTGAGATCTTTGATGCAGTCGCGCAGATCATTTTCCCGCAATTGCAGAATCAGTTTGCCGCTTTCCAGCGCCGAGTAATTCAGAAACATCGAAACCAGCCGGATCAACCGGTCGCAGCTTTCCTTGGATTCCAGCAGGATATCCCGCTGGCGATCATCAAGTTTCCCCAGCGAGCCAGTGAGCAGCAGATCGTAATAGCCTTTCATTACTGCCAGCGGCGTCTTCAGCTCATGCGCGGCAGACGCCAGGAACACGGTCTTCTGCCGATTCACTTCCTGCAAGCGGAGGTACGCCGCGAGCAAGTTGCGGTAAGTGATCTCCCGTTCCTGCATCAATTCCTGAACGGTTTGGCGCATCTCGGCTTCGTCCGCCGGAGTCTCCGTGGGAGCAGGCTCGAGGTAGGTGACCAGCCAATCAGGTTCCGGCAGCCAACGAACGCGCGCGCGCTGAACATCTGGCGCGAAATCAATCAGCATGTTCAGTTCTTGTTCGCCTGCCTCCAGCTGCTTGAGTACTTCATGGCGATCGGTCCGCAGAATGTCGCCGAACAAATTCAAATCCGGCTTGGTGTTCCAACCTTTCGCGTTCAGGTGCTCTTGCGCGTGGAAATTAGTGAAGAGAATTTTTCCGGAGCGGTCCGTAACGACCAAAGGGCGGTCAAAAGCGTCTAATAGGCTGGATACCAGCTGCAGCACTTGCTGGTTACTGGAATTCTGTTCAGCTGTGGCGCTTTTCGGCAAATTGCTCTCCCAGGGCCGGGTCGAAATGAGTGCAAACACACCACATTCGCGCACCAGTCGGCATTAGCCGGAGACGAGTCGTGGAGGTTCATGCTCGCAAAGGCCCCAAATAGTGTCAATGGTAAATGCGTCCTACTTTGCACAATGTTGGAAATATTAGGGAGTTAATTAACACATACGACTTTCGGTCATTTTGGCGTATATAAAAATGAACGCTGTAAGAACATGTTATTAAACGTCTTATACAAAATAAAATTCACAGAGACACTTGCATTCAAATTGCGATTCAAAGAACCAGTACTAAAACTGGGGTACCAATGGCCATTCGAGAAGGCGCGATCCAACACCGGGTCGGATTGTCGCCGTTGTACGACGAGCGTAGGAGATTTCAACGAATCAACTTGCAGGTGCCGTTGTTTGTACGCGGCAAAGACGCTCACGGTGAGCAGTTTCTAGAGCTTGCTAAGACCCTTGATATCAGCGCATTAGGCGCTTTTATCACCTGTCCGAGACCATTGGTGGTCAGTGAAGTTGTTACCCTCACGATTCCCGCCCCTTCGATCACTTCTTCCGCTTTGGTGCCTGCCGGTATGCCACCGATCCAGGCCAGAGTAAAACGGCAGCAGGAAGCCGGCGATGTGCATCTGGTGGGAGTGGAGTTCCTGAAGCCGATCGGATAGGGCCGTTTAGCGATTTGCCACCCTTGACCCGGTGGAGAGCAGGCAAAAAGTGGAATCGTTTTGCCACAGGAGTACGTGTTCGGAATTGCTTCTCCGTCGGTGGTTAGTTTACACTGCGTAAGCCTCTTATTTCCAGCCTGTTGCAGAGGTTGTTTTGACGCCCGACCCCGCCTTTGATTGGACATTCTCGTGCTAGTACTTTTCTGCCCCCGCAGTGTCCCTGTTCACAGGGAACAATAAAACTATTGCGGAACCCATTGATGTCTCAGACCGGCGACGCTTCTCAGCCGCAGCCTTCGGCCGAAGACTCGTTCCTGGATCTCCTAGTGGAGACTCTGGACGGGCTCGACGAATCGGTTCGCGGACAGTTTCTACGGCAATTTTTTCGCACCATCGCGCAAATTGATTTTACGGATGCGCAGAGCAACGACTATTGGGAGCGCATCTTGCTGCGCCGCCGCGAACTCGCCGAGAATCTGGGCAAGCGCGTAGCGCTGAAAACCGCCCTGGTGGATGTGCTGGCCTCGACAAATTTCCTGCGCGTTCCCATCCTGATGGAGTACGACGAATTCAAGAAGCTGCAGATCAACGCCGCCACCGATGCGCTTACCGGCCTCTACAATCGCCGCCTGTTCGATGAATATTGCGACAAGGAACTGAATCGCGCGAAACGCTACGGTCATCAATTGGCGATCGTGATTCTCGATTTGCACAAATTGAAAGAAGTGAACGATCGTCACGGCCACCTGCAGGGCGATCAAGTGTTGCAGCTCGCCGCTACTACGTTGCGGAAGACGATGCGCGCGTCGGATTTCGCTTTCCGCATCGGCGGCGATGAATTCGCCTTGCTGTTGCCGCAGACCGACCCCGAACAGGCCATCACTCTTTGCCGCCGCATTCGCAGCCAATACGAGATTGATATCCGACCCCTGAAGATGGACATTGGCGTCACGCTGGATTTTGGAGTGGCGGTGCACCCGCACGACGGAGAAACGAAGAGCGCGCTGATGAATCTGGCCGACCAGCGCCTTTATCAGCTTAAGAATGCCGGACGCGCCGAGCCCCAAGTGATCCCATCACAAACGCAAGCGCCGCGTGAAATTCCGGCTGCGTCTGCTCCGGCACAACGCGAAGCACCCGCAGCCTCGGCCCCCCAGACGATCAGCCCACCTGTGGTGACGTTTCCCGCGAAAACCGAGGCGGAGCCACCACGAACGCCACCGCAGACGCCGCGTGAAACCGCGCGACCCGCTGCCACGTACGCCGAGGCTCGCAAATGGGAGCGTGTTTCCCTGGCCGGCACCAAGGCCTATGCAATTCTCACCGACGTGAATCAGAAGACCGCGGCGGTGCTGGACCTGAGCTATGGCGGTGTTGCGCTGCTCATGGAAAGTCCGGAGGACGTTCCCAATCAATTTCACGCCGTGCTGCACGTGCCGATATTGCCGCCTGTGCGCGTCGTGTTGCGCAAGACCAATACCCAACGGATTGAAGGTGGCCGTGCGCGCGTCGGATGCTCGTTCGTATCCTAAGGATTAGCATCGTGGGCTGCACGCAATCGGCGAGCCTATCCCGCGCTTGGAAAATCGCCACGCCTGCCGTATAATCGAAGTTTCCCGCTAGCCTAGCGACGCGACTGTGCAGCCTCGTTCCAAGCACTCGCGCAGACCGGCTGGCCACGAGGAGCACCATGAAAGAAGGAATCCATCCCGATTATCACGTCGTGAAGGTGCACTGCGCCTGCGGCAACCAGTTTGACACGCGTTCTACGTTCAAGGGTCAAATGATCCGCGTGGAAATTTGCTCGAATTGCCACCCGTTCTTCACCGGCAAGCAGAAGCTAGTGGATACCGCTGGGCGTGTGGAGCGCTTCACCAAGAAGTACGCTGATAAAGCGGCAGCGATGAAGAAGTAACGCACCGGATTCGACGCTCGAGAACGAAAATCAACAAGCCCCGAGTTTCGCGACTCGGGGCTTATTTTTTGCTGCTGTTCTGCCGCAGTGAAATCCGTCCGCGCGGTGTACAATGCCGCGTAGAAATGGCCACGCATTTGTCCCATTCATCCGACGCTCCGTTCGGTTCGCAGGTGGAAACGGCGGCGCCGCGCGTCACTCTGCGCAATCACTTCGCGCACGCGTTTGATTCGGCGATCGCGGCGGCGCGCACCTGCTATTCGCCGCGGCTGATCGGTCCCGAAGAAGTTACCGATAAACAGCGGGTGATGATCGGATCGGCGACCTATTTTGGCGGGCATCACACCGTCTACCAGCACGCGCATTTCGAATTTGGGCTGGAAAACATCAGCCGGCAATTTGTATGGTCCTTCCTGCACGCGCATCCCTTTTACAATTCGGAGCAGCAGAGTCAGCGGTACGTCCGCCTGGACCGCGCGCAAGCTTACGTTCCGGCGGAATCCGGCGCATTTGGCGCAGCAGAGCGCGCGATTTACGCAAGGGCCGTGGCGCGAGCCTGGGAACATTATAGCGAGCTGACGCGGGTGCTGGAGCCGACGGCCCGCGAAATCCTGGCCGACATCTGGCACATCAGTTCGATGTCTCACCCGAAGCGCGTGCAGAAAGTGGAACGGCAATCGGAAAAGCGCGCGATCGAAGTGGCACGCTACGTCCTGCCGGTGGCGGCGTTCACCACCATGGTGCATACGATTTCGGGCATCGTGCTGCACCGGTTGTATCGCATGCAGGCCGCGAGCGATACGCCCAGTGAGGCGCGGCACGTGATCGGTGAGATGGTGGCGCGCGTCCGCGAAGTGGATCCGCAATTCTTCGATCGTTTTGACAATACGCCGATGGATGAGCCGCCCGAGTGGCACGGCACTGCGCGAGACGGCGAGGCCGTTGCACGCGAATTCGCGCGCGAATTTGACGCGAAGCTGTCCGGGCTCACGTCCAAGCTGGTGGATTATCCGGCGGGAGCGCTGCCCGTAATGGCGGACGCCTATCGCGCGGTGGTGGGCCTGACGGCTGCGGAATGTCCGGATGCGGAAGCCCTGGACCGCATGTTGAATCCCGCGCGCAATCCCTACCGGCGTGAAACTTTGAACATCGGCGTGCACGCGCCGTTGATGCGCCCGCTGCAACATGCGAATTTCACATTCGCGAAAAAAATCAGTCATACCGCCGATAGTCAGGACCAGCGGCATCGCATGGTCCCGGGCTCGCGTCCACTGCTGACGCTGGCCGATACGCGCTCGCCGGATTACATTACGCCGATGCTGATCCGCGATAATCCGCGCGCGCTGGAAATTTATCGGGCGGCGATGGAAGAAGCGTGGGCCGCGAAGAACGAATTGCTCGACCGCGGCGTCGCGCCGGAATTCGCGCTGTACCTGCTGCCAAACGCCAAAGCAATTCGCCTGGTGGAATCGGGATCGCTTCTGCACCTGCTGCACAAGTGGACGATGCGCACGTGCTTCAACGCGCAGGAAGAGATCTATCAATCCTCGATTGAAGAAGTAGAACAAGTTCGCGCGATTTTTCCAGAGCTGGCGCGCTATATCGGCCCTCCCTGCCATCTTCGCGCCGGAATTTCCACGCCCATTTGCACGGAAGGCTCGCATTTCTGTGGCGTGAAGGTCTGGCTCGACTTCCCAAATATTCAGCGGCGCATATGACGCGGCGCGGCAGCCTAATTTATTACCTGGCGGCTTGGGCGCTGGGCTGCTTCTTTATGGTGCTGGCGGTCTGGTGCCAGAACATGGTCCTCACTTCGTCGCAAGACTTGATGCGCGAAGCAACCGAAGGCTTCCTGACATTGATTGTGTATGGATATCTGTTCGGAGCGCCTACCGCGCTGCTTTTTGGCCTGCTGCTGCGGCGAATCATGTTGGCGTTGAAATGCAAGACTCCCATGCACTGGGCCGTCGCGGGCGCAATTCTCGCCCCGCTGGTGGTGGTGGCACTGGGGATTGGAAGCCGGCGCGCGGCGCTGGTACTGCCGCAGAATTACGAGTCGCTGTTATTTCCGCTGGTCGGCGCTGATACTGTACTGCGCGCAGGATGGTGGCTGACAATTCCGGCGGGGTTTGCGACAGGCTATTATTTGGGACGCATTCAGCGCGCGTTCGCGCCGCAGCCTGAGACAACCCCGAGCCTCAGCGTTTAATGATGCGCGTCATGTTGGGCGTAACCAGCTCGTAGCGAATGCCGCGCCAACGGATGCTTTTGGTCAGCAGCGACATAATAAAATTCCACGAAAATAAGAATGGCACCACCGGCGCGAACACTGGGGACACCCAGCTCCATTCCTGCAGCTTTGCTTTCGATTCCGGCATCGCTTCACTCACCGCAATCGTGCGCATCGCGCCCTTCATCGCCGCGAGTAACGGAATTGCCAGCGTGAGGAGCAGCAGTTGGCCCCAGGGATCCACGTCCACCATGCTGTAAAGAATCACGTACACGGCGTAGAGCAGCGTCAGCGAATAGCTCAAATGCGCGGCGGCTCCAAATTGCCAGCGTCGCGGCGAGTACACGCGGGTGATCAGAATCTGGCGATTGGTGAATTCCAGCAACTCTGCGCCGGTCCAGGGATGCAGCGTGGCCGCGAAACACTCCGGACAGAAAACGATCGGTCTGCTGGATTGTTCGAGCGCGTAGGTCATCGCGAAATCATCGCTGACAGCGCCTTTCCACGCTTCCAGCACGTTTACGTCATCAAAAGTCTTGCGTCGAATGGCCGTGCCGCCGCCCCAGCAAAAATTCCCGCTGGGCTTGCCCAGCATGGTGGCTACCGCGCCGTTCCACGCCGAAGCGAAGCAGCTCGCCAGCGATTCCATTCCCGAACCGCTGGGAATAATCCAGCGATAGGCCGTAGTCGCGCCGATGCGCCCGTCGTTCAGCGGCGCGATCAGCTTGGTCAGCCAGCCGCGAGGCAGGCGCACGTCGGAATCCGTAAATGCGAGCATTTCGAATTTGTCGGCCGGCAAGGACTCGACGGCGCGCTGCAGGTTGTAGACTTTTTCCCCACAATCTGTGGGCGGACCGGCAATGACGATGTGTACGGGCTTCTGGCTGGCGGCCTTCACACGCTCGATTACCTTCAGAGCGGGATCCAGGCTGGTTGCCAGCGTAAAATATATTTCGTAGTTCGGATAATCGAAGCGCGTCAGCGCCAGCAGATTTTCTTCCAGCCCGCGCTCGTTGCCTTTGCAGGGACAGATCAGCGCCGTCGCTGGCGTATAGAAACCTGCATGCGAAGCCAGGCGCTGCCGCACCATCTGGAACCACGCAAACCCTTCCCAGAGGGAATACAAACCGATGGCTACCTGCGCGACGACCAAAATGTAAAAAAGTATCTGCACGGGCGCGAGAATAACAAAATCGCAGCAGGAGTGGCACAACCATCCGCGATTGACTTGCCCTACACGCAACGATAGACTCGCCCCAATCAGCGAGACGTTTCCCATCCCACGCTCACGCAGGAGGTATGTTCATGTCCGCTACCGCACCACAAGCTGTCAATGAAGCAAAATTGCACGAGTTCATGATGAAAGCCGTCGGCGAGATGGGCGCCGCGATTAACACCGCGCTCATCGTGATCGGCGACAAACTGGGTCTCTACAAAGCGATGGCCGGCGCGGGACCGATGACCTCGGCGGAAGTCGCTGCCAAAACCAACACCACCGAGCGCTATGTACGCGAATGGCTGTCCGCGCAGGCCGCCGGCGGATTCATCACCTACGATGCCGCCACGGGCCGCTTCACCTTGCCTCCCGAGCAAGCGCTGGCGTTGGCCGATGAAAGCAGTCCGGTGTTCCTGCCCGGTTTCTTTCAGGCGGTGGAAGCCACGATCAAGGGCATTCCGAAAATCACCTCCGCATTCCAGACCGGCAAAGGGGTGGGCTGGCACGAACAGGACGCTTGCCTCTTCGTCGGAACCGAACGGTTCTTCCGCCCGAATTACCGGGGCCATTTGATTAACGAATGGATTCCGGCACTGACCGACACCGAAGCAAAACTGAAAGCCGGAGCACGCGTCGCCGACGTCGGCTGCGGATTGGGGACGTCCACGATTCTGATGGCGCAGGCGTATCCTAAATCCACCTTCTTGGGGTTCGATTACCATTCCGGCTCAATCGAATTAGCGCGAGCGGCTGCGGCCAAAGCGGGCGTTTCCGATCGCGTGAAATTCGAAGTGGCCGCGGCGAAGCAGTATCCGGGGAAGGGCTATGACTTCGTGGCGTTTTTCGATTGCCTGCATGACATGGGAGATCCCGAAGGCGCCGCACGACACGTGCTGGAGACGCTTGACCCGAACGGAACATGGATGATCGTCGAACCATTTGCGAACGATAAGCTCGAAGACAACCTGAACCCGATCGGACGCGTGTTTTATTCTGCTTCCACCATGTTGTGTACCCCTGCTTCACTTTCGCAGGAAGTTGGTTTGGGTCTGGGAGCTCAGGCAGGCGAGGGCCGGCTTGCAAAGGTGCTGCATTCGGCGGGATTCACGCGGGTGCGGCGAGCAACAGAGACGCCGTTCAACATCGTGCTCGAAGCGCGGCCGTAAGGTCGCACGCGTTGCGCTGATTACGCCCGCGCGATCATTCGTCGTGATCCGCCGGCATGATCAGCCCTGGTGATCAGTTTGTGCGGCGCCGCGAGAAAACGCCGCGTAACACGCGATCGGCCGCGGTGTTCAATTCCATCTGAAACTTACCGGCGGCGCGGCGGGCCTGCTCCATCAGCGAAGGATCCAGCAGCAGCGCGGTGCGGTCCACGAAGGGTCCGGATGCGATGGCGCGTCTAGCCGAACGCCGCGGTTCACTCGCCGCCAGGCTTTCGTATAATTCCAGATCGTGCCAGAAAGACTGCGCGTCTTCGTCAGTCCAGCGCAGCGCCTGGCCTAGCGCGACGAAAAATTCCTCGCGGAAGAGATCGAGTAGCGGGATCGCGAGGTCCATCCCTGGTTTCCGCGTGTTTTTCTTTTTTGCGCGCTTGGCCTTCGCCGATTTTTTTCCTTTTTTTGGTTTGACGCGCCGTTTCGTCTCGCGCACCGTCACATGCACCTTCAGACGCGTGGGCAACGCCGCTTCCGCGCGCAGCACCATCGCCAGCATCGCCTCGCGGCGAATTGTCTCGAGTTGTTCACGGTAATGGGCGGGCTGATCGGCGCGTCCCGGGCGGCGATTTTCCGCGGCGTACATATCCAGGAAGCGCGGGACCATTTCATTATGGTCGAGCGTCGCGAGCAGTCGCGCGGCGGCTTCGCGCGCGCGCACAACAAGTTCTCTTGGGCGGTAGGGCATTGGAAACTTTTAAGCTGTACGCGATTGCGCCGCCAGCCGCAAGGGGAATCACTTTTGGTGCGCGAAAAAGAAAAGGCCCGGGAAGGAATGTTCCCAGGCCTTTTGTTGGCTGTCTCTTATCGCTTTCTGGGCTTTAAAGTTTAGTGAACCGGTCCCGCAAGCGGCGGCCGATCTTCACCGACTGGGCCACCTGTTACCGGCCGCACCTTCTTCTCAAATTTGCCCAGAGCAATTTCGAGAGCTTGTTCCGCCGTGCGCACGAAGTGCACCTTCATGCCGTCCAGCATTTCCTCCGGCAAATCTTCCAGCACGTTCGGCTCGTTCTCCGACGGCAGAATGACTTCCCGAATTCCGGCACGCTTCGCTCCCAGCACCTTTTCCTTGATACCGCCCACCGGCAGCACGATCCCGGAGAGAGAAATTTCTCCGGTCATCGCCACTCGCGGACGAACGGCCCTGCCCGTCAGCAGGCTTACCAGTGCTGTGACCATCGCCACGCCCGCAGAAGGCCCATCCTTTGGCACCGCGCCTGAGGGCACGTGAATATGGATGTCCTGCTTGCGGAAGAAGTCCGGATCAATTCCGTAACGCTCGGTATTGGCGCGAACCCATGTGAGCGCCGCTCGCATGGATTCTTGCATCACGTCGCCTAGATGGCCGGTCATCGTGAACGTCTTCCCGCCGCGCATTTTGCTCGCTTCGATGAAGACGATGTCGCCGCCCACCGGTGTCCAAACCAAGCCCACGGAAACGCCGGGGTTTTGCACGCGCTCTTCCACCTCTTTTTCCAGATGCACCTTGGGAATGCCCAGCACTTCGCGAATCACTTCGGGCGTGACTAGAAGTTTGTCGGTCTTGCCCTCCGCCAAGCGCCGTGCTTGCTTGCGAACCAGAGTGCCGATTTCGCGCTCCAGGTTGCGCACGCCTGCTTCCCGCGTGTAGTGGCGGATGAGTTCGTGCAAAGCCTCATCGGTGAATTCGATCTGCTCGCCGAGCGCTAGTCCGTTCTCTTTGGCCTGCCGGGCGATCAGGAACATTTTCGCGATGTGGACTTTTTCCTCTTCCGTGTAGCCGGAAAGCTCGATGATCTCCATGCGGTCGCGCAAAGGCTCCGGAATTGGATCGAGCCAGTTCGCTGTCGCGATGAAGAGCACTTTCGAAAGATCAAACGGCACGTCGAGGTAGTGATCGCGGAACGTTGCGTTCTGCTCCGGGTCGAGCACTTCCATCAGCGCCGCCGAAGGATCGCCGCGGAAATCGCGGCCGAGCTTATCCACCTCGTCCAGCATCAGGACGGGGTCCATCGTTTCCGCGCGGCGAATGCCCTGAATGATTTGACCGGGCAAAGCGCCGATGTAGGTTCTCCGGTGGCCGCGGATTTCCGCTTCGTCGTGCATGCCGCCCAGCGAGATGCGCACGAATTTGCGGCCTAGCGCGCGAGCGATGGATTTGCCGAGTGACGTCTTGCCGACGCCTGGCGGCCCGATGAAGCACAGGATCGGTCCCTTCATGCCCGGCTGCAATTTCTTCACAGCCAGGTAATCGAGAATGCGTTCCTTGATCTTCACCAAGTCGTAGTGATCCTCATCCAGAATGGCTTGCGCGTTGGGAATGTTGATGTCCTCGGTCCCGGAGGTCTTGTTCCAGGGCAGCGAGGTCATCCATTCCAGATAGGTACGCGCCACCATGTATTCCGCGGACGCCGGCGTCATCTTCGCCAGACGCTTCAGCTCGCGATCGCATTCCTTCTTGGCCTCCGCGGACATGCCGGACGCTTCGACCTTCTTGCGCAATTCATCGATTTCAGCTTGCCCGTCGTCGGACTCGCCGAGTTCCTTCTGGATTGCTTTCATCTGTTCGCGCAGCAGGAATTCACGCTGGCTCTGATTCACCTGCTCCTGCACCTGATCGTGAATCTTGTTGCGCAGATCCAGCACTTCGCGTTCTTTGGTCAGTTCGCTGATCAACGATTCCAGGCGCTTGCGCACGCTGAATGTTTCCAGCAATTCCTGACGGATCATCGTGTTCAACGAAGGAAGCGTGGAAGTAACGAAGTCCGCCAGGCGTCCCGGTGAATCGATACCCATCACTTCGGTTTGCAGGTCGTCGGAAAGCTGCGGCGAACGCGCCACAACTTCACGGAACAATTCCTGTACGTTGCGTTCAAGCGCCGTCAACTCGGCGTCGCGTTGATCTTCCAGGTCCGGCTGCGATTCCACGCGCGCCTTGATGAACGGCGTGAATCCCAGGACTTCCATCACGCGGATACGTTCGATTCCCTCAAGAAACGCGACTACGTTTCCGTTGGGCATGCGCACCATTTTGTGGACTTTCGCCAGCGTGCCGACGCTGTGCAGGTCGGTACCGGTGGGCGCTTCCACGCGAGGGTCCAGTTGCGCAACCACGCCTAGAATCTTCTCGGTTCCTTCGAGCGAGTTCAGCAACGCCAGCGAACTCTCGCGGCCTACCGGCAGCGGCAGCACGGCCCCTGGAAACAGAACCGTGTCACGGACCGGAAGAATTGGAAGTTCTTGCGGTATAACCCTATTAGATTTAGTCACCGTGTTTCTCCCTGGGCCCCAATAGCAAAAGACCCATCAGGCAGCTAATCGGCTGCCAACAAGGTTAGATGCAGGAAGATGGAAAAAGACTTTTGAAGTTTCGTTGCAGTTTAGCAGACAACCTTATAATACCACACTAAGCTTTCGAAGCAAATCTATGCTTCGCCTGATTTCCTCCATGTATTGCAATGATTATAATGGACTTATACTAAACCTACTCCGCCTGATAATTCTTTCGCAACCATATCATCGCATCTTCGTGTGTATGGATACCGCCCTCAAGTTGCGCGTCTTCGGCGGCATGCAGGATCTCTTTGAACTCTGGCCCCGGCCTGAACCCCATGCCTATCAAGTCGTCGCCGGTCAACAGTCGGACCGGACGGACCTGATCGGGCGGCGTCTCGGCGAGGAAGCATCTCATGAACTCATAATTCTCCAGGTTGCGGTGGCTCGAAGAGCAGTCCAGCCGGTGCAGCTCCATGTGCTCTTCGAAGCGATCGAGTCGCACGAAGCGCTTCAGGGTGGAGCGTTTCATCTGCGGCACGTCCTTGAATCGCAGGTGATTCGCCACCAGCGACGCAATCTGTGCAGTATCGTCGTTTGAAAAGCGCAACCGCTCGCAGATCTCTTCAGCCATGACGGTGCCCACGTCCACATGATGATCGAAACGAATACGCCCGTTTGGTCCAGAAGGCGGCGTGAACGTTGGCGGCTTGCCCACGTCGTGCAACAAGACGCCCCACGCGAGGGTTGACGAAGAACCCGCCGGCAATCCTTCCAGCATCAGCAGCGTGTGAATCCAGACATCGCCCTCGGGATGGAATTGCGGCGGCTGCTCGACTCCCTTCATCCGCGAAATTTCCGGCAGAAGCTCGGGCAGCAAGCGCGTTTCATCCAGTAATTCAAATCCGCGCCGCGCTGCGCCTTCCGTCAGCAGCTTGGTCAATTCATCGCGCAGACGCTCCGCCGAAACCTGGCCAATTTCGGGCGCGAGCTTCTGGATTGCGCGGAAAGTCTCCGGCTCTATCGTGTAGCCGAACCGCGCGGCGAAACGCACGGCGCGAAGCATTCGCAGCTTGTCTTCGCGGAAGCGTTCTTCGGGGCTGCCAATGGCGCGGATGATTCCGGCGCGCAGATCGTCCCGTCCGCCAACGAAATCAAGAACTTCGTTGGTCTCTGGATCAAGCAGCAGGCCATTGATCGTGAAATCGCGTCGCTGGACGTCTTCCTGCGGTGTGGAGGAATACACCACCTTATCGGGATGGCGGCCATCGCTGTAGCCTATGTCCGAACGAAACGTCGCTACTTCCACCGTCGCAGCTGTGTTTTCCGGTTGTTCGCTGGGCTCCGGGTCCCGCACCACCACGACCACGCCAAACTTTGCACCCACCGTCAGGCTGTTAGGAAAGATCTGCTCGACTCGCTCGGGACTAGCGTCGGTAGCCACATCGTAATCGGCGGGTTCGCGGTGCAGCAAAATGTCGCGCACGCACCCCCCGACGAAATAGGCCTGGTGGCCTTTCGAGCGCAGCATCCGGCAGATCTGCTCCGCAAATGCGCGAGCGTTCATGCGGCGATTATGCGGGAATCACGCCTGCGTTGGAAGATTTGAGATTTTTACCGGCGCGTGGGCTTGGCGGAATCCTGAAGCAACTCGTGCGTCGCGTTACGGCACGATTCGTAGGACGAGCGCGGTAATGTCATCATGCTGCCGCGCGTAACCCACGAAAGTGTTTACGTCGCTCATCACGCGATTCAGGACCGCGGCGGCAGTGCCCCCAGGCACGGAAAGAATCGCAGGAACGATCCGCGGCTCGCCGAACTCCTCACCCTTGTCGTTGACTGCTTCGGCGACGCCGTCGGTGAAAATGAAAAGCAAGTCGCCGGGTTCGAGCTGAACGCGTCCCACGCCGTAGGGAATCTCGTTGTCCGTGAATAGCGGCACACCAAACGGCGGTCCACCAATTTCCAACCGCTCCACGCTCCCGGATGCGCGCCGCAGAATCGGATAATTGTGTCCGGCATTGATGTAACGCATCACGCGCGTTTGTGGGTCAATTTCCGCGATAAACGCAGTGGTGAAGCGACGCCCTTCCAAACTGTGCGCGCGTGCGTAACGCTCCAAACCTACGACAATCTCATCCAGAGACGCAGGCGTTGCCGAAAGCGCGCGCAGACCCGATTGAAAGGTTGCCATTAACAACGCCGCTGGCACGCTTTTCCCGGCAACGTCGGCGACGACCACCAGCAGTGCCTGCGTATTCGCTCCTGCCGCTGGCACCGGCCGCAAAAACGCATCGTAATAGTCGCCCGCGACCGTGTTTTGCGGCCGCGTGGCAAACGCGATGTCCATGCCGGGAATCTGCGGCGGTTCGCTGGGCACCAGCCACTGCTGAATTTCGCGGGCGATTTCCAAATCGCGCTTCATCGTGACGCGGTCGGCCAATTCCAAAGCCAGCAGCATGAAAAGAATCAACGCGGCGACGCCGACAAAATCAAAATTGATTTCGTTATTTCCCCAGCGCACGTCCGGGTGGAAAACCACCAGCAGCAGCGCGAAAACCAGCACGACACGCCGCGCAGGCGAAAGCTTCATCAAGATGGCCTGAAAAAGCGCCCAACCCGACAGCAGGATCCGCTTGAATTTCGATCGTTCGCGCGCGATAGCTTCCCAGTCCACATCCTTCGAATACAGGACGTAACCCTCTTGCGCCTCCGATTTGAATTGTCCCCAGAGCTGCTCAAGCTGGAAGCCTTCCGTTAAGCGTGCCCAGAAAGCTTGCAAGCGTTGGAAGAGACTTCGTTTCACTTCTTGCGCGTGCGGCGGAGTAGTAGCCATGCGAGTTGCGATTATACGGCAAGAAACTGAATGTGATTAAGCGACGCGTCTGATTCGGCGAGCATCGCGGGCTACCGAGGAGGCGCCTGCTGATTTTTACTCGGACTCATCGCGGATAGGTAGAGAGCCGCCAAACTGCACTTTGGAAAATCCGAAGCGGTCGCGTAGCTTGTCCGTGGCTCGCGCCAGGCGCTCGAGTTTTTCGCGGCGTTCGGGATCAAGCAAATCAAATTGGGCTGAGCCTGCTGAGAACGATGTCAGCGCCACACCCACCAGCCGGAGCAGCGACTTGCCGTTCCATGCGTGCTGAAAGAGTTCGCGCACAGCCTTAAGAAAAACCGTGTCGAGATCGGACGGCTCGGCCAGCGTGTGGCTGCGCGTGATCGTGGTGAAATCCGCGAAGCGCACAGTGAGCGTGACGGTTCGTGCGTGCAGCGCGGCGTCGCGCAGGCGCTTCGCGGCTTTCTGGCACAAATAACTGAGCGTGGATTCCAGCAACTCGCGGTCGCGCGTATCTTCGCCGAACGTTTGATTGTGCGATAGCGATTTTGGCTCGGCATCCACGAAAAATTCATAGGAGTCAATTCCACGCGCTTTGCGAAATAATGCCGTGCCCCATTGCCCAAAAGTTTCTTCCAGGCGTTCGAGCGGCACCTTCTGTAGTTGCGCGATGGTTTCAATGCCCAGGCCTCGCAGGGCCTCGTCTGTGATTTTCCCAATTCCGGGAACGCGCCGGACGGCGAGCGGCGCGAGAAATGCCGCTTCGCTGCCCGACGGAATCCACACCAGTCCGCGCGGTTTGGCTTGTTCGCTCGCGATTTTCGCCACCAAACGCGTCGCTCCTAATCCGCCCGAGCAAGGAAGGCCGGTTGTCGCCGTTATTTCTTGCAGAAGTTTGTGGGCCGCGGCGAGCGGTGGGCCGTGTAAGCGCTCCGTTCCGGCGAGGTCGAGATAAGCCTCGTCAATCGAAGCCATTTCCACGACCGGCGAATATTTTCCCAGAATCGCGGCCACGCGATTGCTCCACTGGCCGTAGAGTTCGTGATGGCGATCGAGAAAAATGGCGTGCGGGCACAATTGCGCGGCGGTGCGCAGCGCCATCGCGGAATGCACGCCAAATTTTCGCGCTTCGTAGCTCGCTGATGTGACGACGCCGCGTTGATCGCGCTGCCCGCCGACGATCACTGCCTTGCCGCGCAATTCCGGTCGTGCCAGCAGCTCTACGGAAACGAAAAACGCGTCCATATCAACGTGCAGAATGGAAGCGGAAGCGTCCGTTGCGATTTCCAGCGGCGCATCGTGCTTCGCGCGGTATTGTGCCAGCTTGGTCATGGCGGCAACGCCAAGCTTAAATCACTGTGCGAGCGGGGTGGGCAAGAATGTTTCGCGGAAACTAGCGGACGCGTTCGGCAGCGAGCACACGTGGGATTCCCGCGAGGTCCATCGTGATCGCAACCTTGGTCCACTCGGGTTGTGCGTCGAAAATTGCGCGCACGTGGTCTGCGGAATCGTGGCCGAGCTCGAGGACCAGGATGCCTCGGTCGCGCAGCAGGTCGCGCGCCTGGTCAATCAAGCGCTGGTACATTTCGACGCCGGTGGGTCCGCCGAAGAGCGCGCTGTGCGGTTCGTGGTCGCGCACTTCGCGCTGCAATTGCGCGGCTTCGCCGCGCGCGATGTAAGGCGGGTTGCTTACGATTAGATCGAAGAGAGTTTCATTTTGCAAAGACGCGAGCACGGCATGCCGTGCCCCTGCGCTGCCCGGATCAGCATTCTCAAGACCGGTGAGGAGATCGCATTGCAGGAAATGAATGCGGTCGGCGACTTTGTGCCGCGCAGCGTTGCGGCGTGCAACTTCGAGCGCGGACTCGGAAATGTCCGTGGCGAATACTTCGGCGTGCGGCAGTTCCCATGCCAGCGCAACGGCCAGGCAGCCGGAGCCTGTGCCGACGTCGGCGACGCGCAAAGTCTCGCGCGGCGCTCCGGTGTCCATGTGAATCTTGATTCCGCGTTCGCCCAAACGCGCGAGCGACACTTCCATGACGTGCTCGGTTTCCGGGCGGGGAATCAGCACGGCGGGCGTGACTTCGAATTCGAGACCCCAGAATTCCTGTTTGCCGGTGAGATATTGCACCGGTTCGCCTGCTGCACGCCGCGCGATGAGGGCTAAAAACTTCTGCGCTGTGGCGGGATCGAGCGACTCTTCGGGATGGCTGTAGATCCATGCGCGATCGCGTCCCAGCGCGTGCATCAGCAGCAGCTCGGTGGCGAGTGTGTGCGAAGGAACTTGCGCGGTGCGAAGTTGCGCCATGCCTTCTTTCAGCGCGGCGCGGACATCCATTGGATTTGAATTTGGCACGATGGTTGGGGCAAAGCCAGTATCGGTCGCGCGAACCAAAAACCGCACAGGCAAGATTGCCTGTGCCACTTTCGCGCGCATTAACGATTTCTCTTACGCTTCGACCAGCTCCTGCTTCAGGCGCTCAGATTCGTAGTGCGTCGAGAGCGCGTCCACGATCGGTCCCAGCTTGCCTTCCATCACTTGATCGAGCTGGTGCAGCGTCAGGCCAATGCGATGGTCTGATACGCGATTCTGCGGAAAATTGTAGGTGCGGATTTTCTCCGAGCGGTCGCCGGTCTTGATCTGGTCGCGGCGTTCGGCGGCGATGGCTTCGTGCTGCTTGTTTTGCTCTAGTTCGTAGAGACGCGCGCGCAACACGCGCATGGCCTTCGCGCGATTTTTGATTTGCGACTTTTCGTCCTGCTGCGAAACCACCAGGCCGCTGGGAATGTGCGTGATGCGCACGGCGGAATAAGTGGTGTTCACGGATTGCCCGCCGGGGCCGGACGAGCAAAAAGTATCGATGCGCAAATCCTTGGCCTCAATCTTAATGTCAATTTCGTCCGCTTCGGGCAGCACCGCCACCGTGGCGGCGGAAGTGTGGATGCGGCCCTGCTGTTCGGTGGCCGGGACGCGCTGCACGCGATGCACGCCGCTTTCATATTTCAGCTTCGAATACACTTTCTTGCCCTGGATCGCGGCGACCACGTCCTTCATGCCGCCTATGGATGACGGCGAGCTTTCCAGAATTTCCAGTTTCCAGCCTTGCGATTCCGCGTACCGCGAATACATGCGGAAAAGTTCGCCGGCGAAAAGGGAAGCCTCGTCGCCGCCGGTGCCGGCGCGAATTTCCAGGATCACGTTCTTGTCGTCGTTGGGATCTTTGGGCAGCATCAGGAACTTCAGCTCGCGCTCGACGATCTCGCGGCGGGCTGTCAACTCGTGCTCTTCGTCGTGCGCCATCTGCTTCAATTCGGCGTCTTCCGCCTCCACCAGCATTTGCTTGGTGCCCAGCAGGCCTTTTTCAATTTCTTTCCACTCGCGGTATTTCGCCACCATTTCGGCCATGTCCGCGTGCGTCTTGGCGAGCTTCTGGAAACGAGCCGAATCGTTGTGCACTTCGGGCGAGGAAAGCTGCTGGGTCAGCTCTTCATACTTCGACTCGATATTTTCGAGTTTTTGGAACAGCGTCAAATTCGCCATGGCGATACCTCAAAGTTGCAGAAAACCGAAAAGGGAAATCGGAAAATGGATGCAGCTGCGCGGAAGCATGGCCCCGGGCGGGGTCGAGAGGTATCGCTAATAGAACGGGGCGAACATCGCAGTCATCACTGGCACAAGAATAACGGCAATTTCCTGATGCGTCAACTCAAGTGTCTTGGCAGACATTAGAACGGAAACGCATTTTCCTCTAGTCGCTCATCGCCACCAGCCAGCATATACTTTGCTCCAACCGCACTGTGTACTAGGATGAATCGCGAAATGAACGATTCAAATGTATCCCGCACGAACGCGCGCTCGAGCGACATGCTGTGGGGATTCTGGTACCCCGCGCTGCGCAGCGAACAGGTGCGGCGGCACAAGCTGGTGCGCGCGATGCTGCTGGACGTGCCGCTGGTGCTGGGCCGCGACGCCGCCGGAAAACCGTTCGCGCTGCGCGACGTGTGCCCGCACCGCGCATTTCCGCTTTCCTTTGGCCAGTTCGATGGCAAGACCGTCGAGTGCGCCTACCACGGCTGGCAATTCGAAGCGCACACCGGCCAGTGCCTCACCATCCCATCGCTCACCGAGGATTCCAAACTCAAATGCGATCGCATCTATGCCGGCAGCTTTCCCTGCGAAGAGCGCGACGGTTACGTCTGGGCGTTCATGGCCAATCCCGAAGGCCGCGCCGTCAGCGAACAGCCGCCCGCGCCGCCGGAATTGCCGGTCTTCAGCTCCAGCTATAAAATCGCGCACCTCTATGCCGACCTGCCCTGCGGCGTGGACCAGGCCATTATCGGACTGATGGACCCCGCGCACGGTCCGTTCGTGCATCAAGCCTGGTGGTGGCGCTCCCGCCACAGCATTCGCAACAAAGAAAAAAATTTCGAGCCGATCCCCAACGGATTTCGCATGAGCCCGCACGCGCCGTCAGCAAATAGCGCGCCCTACAAGATTCTGAAGCTGCTCACCGGCGAACCGGCCACCACGATGATTGACTTCGTGCTGCCGAATCAGCGCTTCGAACAAATTCGCGCCGGCCGTTACTGGCTTTCCAGCCGCACCACGGTCACGCCCATCCGCCGCGATTTCTGCCGCCTTGATTTTTGCGCCGCGTGGAATATTCTGCCGTGGTTTCCGATCGTCTCCTTCATCATCAATGTGTTCGGCCCGCGCTTCATCCGCCAGGACACCGAAGTGATCAAGAAGCAAGCGATGGGATTGCAGTACGAAGACCGCATGATGCTGATTGACGATGCCGATCGCCAGGCGCGCTGGTATTTCGAGCTGAAAGCCGCGTATCAGGAAGCCCAGCGCACCGGCGCGCCGCTGCGTCATCCGATGAATGGCCCCATCACGCTGCGCTGGCGATCGTAATCCTCCTCTGCCCGGGAGAAAATCGCAAACCGCTCGCCGGTTGAGTCTAGGAATGGCGCGGTGTTGCTGCGTTTAGCGCAAACGACCCAGATCGAACGTTGTTTCGATGTCCTGACCATCCGGCGTGTGCACTTCAAAGGTTGCTGCATCGTCCGGATCGATTTTCTCCGGGTCATATCTATATTCAATGATCGCGCCGGAGACGGAGTAAGTGTTGAAGGCTGAGTCCGAGTAGAGCAAATAAACCTGTGTTGCTGCCCGGGGAACATTCTGGCCGTCTTGAACGAGCCTGGCGGGGAAATCCCGCTGAAAATCGGGAAGCGGCGCGCCGGGCGCGGCCGAATCCGAGGATGCCGGGTCGGGATAGGTGGCAGTAAGGTCAACCTCTACTTGCACCAGAAAAGGCAATTTCTTGCTCGCGTATTCCTCTTCGGCACCCTGCACGTCGGCATTCAGCGCGGACTGGCCCAGTTCCACCAATTGACCGTAGGGCGTCTTCAGAGTAATCGTCGCGATGTGCGGGCCCGAGTCGGGCGTCGGGAACTGACGGGCGTATGGCGCGAAAAAGTTTGTGGTGTTCAAGTCCTTCGCGTAGCCCAGCAAATAGGCATTGCGAATGTCGGAAGAGGAAAGTGGATATTGATACGCGAAGGCGGGAAGCGCAATCAGTAGAACGATGGCGAACATCCCCAAAAGCACTACTCGACCGGAGCGGGCGGCTGGTTTCATGGCGGTCTCCAGTGCTGCTAGTTAGGACGCGCGCAAGTCACCGAAGGGTACAGGGAATTTCAATTCGCGATGCTGCTTAGGAACGGGTAGTGTTCCGCCGCGCCCATGAAAAAAAGCATGGGAAACGACAGCCAAAAGCCCACGCGTGAAGCCAGGAATCCCCAGCGCGCCAGGCGCGCCGCCTCTGCGGGCATCGGCGTGCCTTGGTCGGCGCTGGCGCGCGTCCAGGCAATCAGCTTCTTCTGCACGCGCCACACCACGCCCCATGTGTTCAGCAGCATCAGAAAGCCCATCCCGCCGCCGACGCTGATGCACAGATGCGCGTTCGAAACCGCCGGGCCACTATTCAGATAAAGGACGATCCACGAAGCCGCAATCACAATCGCGCCAATCGCAATCGTGCGCACCCACGGATTATCGAGCAGCCCTTTGCCCGGCAACTGGAACGGATAAATGAGCGCGAAGGCCCCGAGCCACACCAGCAGCCACCATCCGAACCAGCGCAGCGTCAGCGCCGGATTGCCGGAATTGTGTGCGTCGGCGGAAAGAATCGTGAAGTAGTAGCGCAGCCCTACAACTACGGTGATCAATGCCGACCACCGAAACCAGCCCATCGCGCGCGACATCAAGACTGGAAACACCTTGCCGCGCACCCCGGCGTCCAGCTGTTTCATGGTGGGGAACCCGACCAGGTTGAAAAAATACAGCAGGCCGATCCAGATGATTCCAAAAATGAAGTGCAGCCAACGAAGCATGATCAGTTCGACCGCGGGACCTTGCGGAAAATTGAATTGTGGCGCGAGAGTCTGGATTGAAAATGCCAAATGCGAACAATTCATGCGACGGCCTCCTGCGCAGCTTCGATCGCGCGCGCCTCGGCGTGCGCCGCTACGCTAGCGGAATCCGCAGCGGCAAGTCAATCGGAGCTGTGGGGCGAAATGTGCGGCGCGCCGAGGCGCTGCAACGCCCAGCGCGCATGTTCCGCGATCAGCGAATCGTCGGATGCGGCGAGGCGTTCGAGCAACGCCATGATGCGCGTGTGGGTTTCCGAGCCGCGCGCTAGCTGCGAATTCCCCAGCGCGACGCAAGCGTTGCGCACCAACCCGCGCCACTTCGCGCGTTTCACCGCGCTGCCGCGAAAAAACCGGCTGAACTCCTCCTGCGTTAGCGACGCCAGCCACTCCAGCTCCGGCGCGAACAACGTAGCGGGCCCATTTTCCATTTTCTCTTTTCCATTTTCACGTTTCGCCCGGGCTGGCACCTCAATCGCGCGAGGCTGAAACGCCGCCAAACCTGTCACCGGCGACTTGCGATTCCACGGACACACGTCCTGGCAAATGTCGCAGCCGATGACGGCATTCCCCATCGCCGGCCGCAGCTTCTCCGGAATCGCGCCGCGCAACTCGATCGTGAGATAGGAAATGCAGCGCCGCGCATCCAGCACGTACGGCGCGGCAAACGCCTGCGTGGGACAGGCGTCAAGGCAGAGCGTACAATTCCCGCAAAGATCGGCGGCGGGCGATTCACCCGGATCAAGCGAAGGTTCCAACTCCAGCGTCGTAAGAATGACGCCGAGAAACAGCCACGAACCGAGTTGCTCGTTGATCAAGCAAGTATTTTTCGCCAGCCATCCAAGCCCCGCGTATTTTGCCGCCACGCGCTCGACGACCGGCCCCGTATCCACGTAAGCTCGAGCGTCGAAAGGCTCGGACCACTGCGCATGCATCCGCGCGACGAGCACATTCAGCCTTTCGCGCAGCACTTCGTGGTAGTCATCGCCCCAGGCGTAGCGCGAAATCCATCCGCGCGGGGAATCATCATCGCGCACTGCGGCCTGTTCGGTGGAATACGGCTGCGAAGAATTGTAGTTCAGCGCTACCGCAATCAAACTGCGCGCGCCTTCGAGCGCCAGTCGCGGATCCACGCGACGCTCATCGCGCAGATAATTCATCTCACCAGCATGTCCGCGTTCGACCCACGCGGAATACTGCGCCAGTTCCGGGAAAGCTTCCGCAGGCGCCACGCCGCACAGATCGAACCCCACCCCGCGCGCCTGCTCGCAAATCCAGCGTGTCCGTCCCGCCAAATCCATGGCGCTATCATGCCATCAACGGAACAGTCGCACCTCAAGGATGCTTTCGGCGCGCCCGAGCTGCGTATTGGCCCTTAACGCTTATCAGCGGGTTCGTTTCTTGCTATCCGGTTTCTTTCAGGTGGAAAACGAGTCTGACGGCGCGGGAAGGCCGACACGCAGCAACAAGTCCTGGAAACGAGAATCGTTCCGCAAATCGTCCAAGCTCGGGTCTATATGAAGATAGATAAGCCAGTGGCAGTGCTCTGCGTAGGATTTCTCCAAATATTCAAGCGCGCGGTCGTGCTCACCCAAGCCAGCATAGATTCCGGCGAAGAAATGAGGCGCGACGTACCTTCCCTGTGCCAGTTTCTGCAAATCATCGAGGATCTGAGTTGCTTCCTGTGCCGCGCCAGCCGTAGCGAAAGTCTGCGCCAGCGCGGCGCGCATCAGCGGACTACCGCCGGACAAATTCACGCCCTTCTCACCCGCGCTGATGGCCAAATCGTAACGCGCGGTTTTCCGATACAGCAGCCCGAGCAGCCAGTAGGTCATGGGGTAGTTCGGATCCAATTCCACAGTGCGCAGCAGTTGTGCGACGGCGTCGTCATACTGGCGCGCATGATAGTAAGCCCATCCGATCGCGTCATTGATAATGAGCGACAAGGGATCGAGCTCCAGGCTTTTTTTCATCCTGGCGAGGGCTTCCGCGTGGCGCCCCATGGTCATCAGGCACTCGGCGTAATAGTGATTGGCCGTCGGATAGCAGGGACTTAATTCCAGGCTGCGTTGGAATTCTTTCTGCGCTTCCGGCCACTGCCAATCGTGCAGCCACAACACGGCCGCCAAATCCGTGTGGGCTTCGCCCAGATCGGGAGCGATTTCGAGAGCGGCCATCGCGGCCGCTTTGCCTTTCGGGAACGCATCCTTCGGGGGCAGATAGCTGTTCCATCCCAAAAGCACATAGGAATCGGCGACGCCGGCGTACGCGAGAGCGTAGCTGGGATCCTTCTCGATCGCCTGCTGAAAGAACCCGATCGCCTTGTAGAATCCCTCTTCCGTCCAACGGTTCCAATGATGGCGGCCTTGCAGGTAGAGCCGGTAAGCCTCGGCGTCTTCGGTGTGGCGTTTGACGAGCCGTTTTTTTTCCGCACGCGTCAGCTGCAAGCGCAGTTTCCCGGAGATCTCGTTGGAAATTTCATCCTGGATTACGAAGATGTCTCCAGGCTTGCGGTCGAATTGCGCGCCCCAGAGTTGCGACCCGGTCGCTACATCCACGAGCTCGGTGCCGATGCGCAACGAGCCGCCGCTTTGCATCATTCTTCCCGTCAGCACGGCGCGAACATTGAGCTCCCGGCCGACGGCTTGCGGGTCAATCTCGCGGCCTTTGTAGCGAAATACCGTGCTCTGCGCCATCACCCGCAGTTTTGGCACCGTCGCGAGGTTGTTGATCAGGCTCCCGGTGATTCCGTCGCTGAGGTAATCATTCTCCGGGTCGCGACTTACGTTTTCGAAAGGCAGGACGGCCAGCGAGTCAATGGTCTTTGCGACTCGCGGCGCGCGGAAGCTGCCGGATTGATGAGTCGCGCTCCGCGACACAGGCTGGCCGGTCGAGGATATAGGGCCAGCAGTTGATGCCAGGAATGATGCCGAATCTCCAGCATGATCTCTGCGGCCCGAATCAACATCTCGCTTCAGCCGTTGCAGGTCCGCAAGCATTTCGGCCGCGTGCTGGTAACGCTGGTCCCTGTCTTTCTGCAGGGCCTTTTCAATGACCGCCTCCAGTGCCGGCGGAATATCGGGATTCACGCTTCGTACCGAAGCAGGCGGCCGCGTCAAAACCGCCTCGATAATCGCGCCGCCGGTGCCGCCGCCGAACGCCTGGCGGCCTGTGGCCATTTCGTACAGCACCAGGCCGAGCGAGAAGATATCCGTGCGCGCGTCCAGAGCGTCTCCGCGCACCTGTTCGGGTGACATGTAGGAAGGAGTGCCGCTGATAATTCCAACGATTGAGGTGGGCCCCGTTGAGTCGTCGCCCGAATCCGTGCCCCCAATCGCGACCCCTTTGGGTACGAGTTTGGCCAGCCCGAAATCGAGCACTTTCGCTCGCCCGCGCTTGGTCACGAAAATATTCGCGGGCTTGATGTCGCGGTGAATGATGCCTTCGGCATGCGCCGCGTCTAGAGCCTCGGCGATCTGAATTCCCAGCTCCAGTACTTCTTCCACAGGCAGCGGCTTACCATGGATGTGGTTGCGCAGAGTTTCGCCGTCAATGAACTCCATGGCGATGAAGGCGCGGCCATCCTGCTCGCCAATATCGTAGATCGTGCAGATGCCGGGATGATTTAGCGCGGAAGCGGCGCGCGCCTCGCGCCGGAACCGCTCGAGCGCCAGAGGATCCTGCGCGAGTTTTTCAGGGAGGAATTTCAGCGCTACGGCGCGTTCGAGCCGGCTGTCCTGGGCCTTGAATACCACGCCCATCCCGCCGGCGCCGAGTTGCTCGACAATGCGATAGTGCGAAATGGTCTGGCCGATCATAGGAAGGAAAGGATTCAGCTTAGCCGCAAATCAGATTACAGCGTTGGATCTTCACGACTGGATCCGGTGGCCGGTTTTCTTCTTTCCGTCTTGGGCGGTTTGGGCGATCCAATAAGACTCAGAATGTTCGAGCCTTCACCGAACTTGTCCGCCGCAGTGAGCGGCTCTTGCTCCAGCGTGATGTTTTTGTTGCAGACCGTACAAACGAGGGCGGCGTAAGTCCCGCCGTCCGCCTGCCGGAACATATTGCAGCGCATCACGCGTTCGCAGCACACTGGAACCCAAAACGTCGATGATTTTTCCGAAGCCATGAGCCGCCTCGCAGGACGCGAATGCGGCGGATTATACACTGGAATCTGTGCTGCGCCAGAGCCGGAAGCAACGTGCGTCCATCTCCAGCGCTGCCCACTCCCGAACTCTGCTTTCATTGGCCTATCCCCGAATCGGCTGCTACAATGCGGCCATGGCTGATTGGCGGCAAATTCAGGCGCGCATTCGCAAAGCGAAGAACAGCGCCGACGCACAGGCGAAACTTTCCGAGCTGTACCAGCGCACACACGACGCGATGGTGGCCTGGGAGCTGGCAGCCGTCGCAGAAAAAGCCGAACGAAATGAGGACGCCGTGAAGTGGTACACAATTGCAGCGGAACGATTCCGCCGCGCTGATTGGAAGAAAAAGGCCGAGGAAGCTCTGGCGCGGTTGGGCGCGCCGATCCCGGTGGCGGGAGCTAAACCCAGTCCCGAACCCGTATTTGCCGCAGCGAGCGCCACCGAGACTGAATCCAGGCCATGATGAGCGTGAGCGCAAGCGATTCCGAAGAATCACAACCGCGCCTGGCGCTTGGCGAGATCCCGGAAGACGGCGTGGATTATGCTGGCGACGCGATTGAGGTGGAGACTGTGCATCTCTCCGATGCCACACCTCCGACGGGCGCCGGCGTCGCCGATACCGACGCTTCCGGCAAAAAGAAGCGCCGCCGCGGACGCCGCGGTGGCCGAGGCCGCCGCCGCAAAGGCGCTCCAGCCGCGGCCGGATTGCCTTCGCAAGCCTACGCAGAGACTAGCGCCGCTCTCCTGCCATCGTCGGCGGCATCGCCTACGCGAGCGCCGGCCCCGCGATTTCAGCCTTCGCGGCCGGCTCCAGCTCCGCACATGGAATCCTATGAACGCGTTCCGGCCGCTGTGGTTGCACCGCAAGAGCCCGAATATAGCGCGCATACCGAGCCAGCCGCGCCAATGCTGCCGTCCGAACGCACCGCGCACGGTCGCGCCGGCGATCCGGCCCTCGCGTCGCGCATGTCCAAGCTCGAATCCATGTTGCGCCGCCTTGTCTCCAGCCCGCTGCATCGCCTGGACGAATCGGATTCGGCTCCGGCTGGACCCGGCGTATTCCTGCTTTCGGACTCCGATCAGATTACTTCGTACTACATCGAAGCGTGCCAGACGCTGCGCGTCGGCCTGGGAAATCTCGCTCGCGGCAGCGGACGCAGCACCACCAAACCCGTTCGCGGCGGGCGTCCCGCCTTCGACAGCGGCCTGAAGACCAAACTCGCCGAGCATTTGGGCATCGGCGAAGCGAAGGTCTCGCAATATCTGAAGGACCACTGCGTAGTCCGCTGGATCCAGCTTGACGACGACGCCCCGCACCTGGCGCATTTCGCCATCGGGGTGCTGCGCACTCCACTCAACCTGGACTGAAATTCGACCCAAAGCCGGGCTAAATACTAGTCCGAACTGGTACTTCGGTCATCCCATTGGCTGCTCCTGGGCACCATTCAGCCCCCGAATTGCACCTTTAGACGCACCTTCCTAGACGCCCACTTTGAAACCGTGCAAACTCTGGTACCGTAACTGGTTACGGGTGAGGTCCACCCGTTGGGGCATGCCCTCGGGGGAATTTAAGGGGCGCGTCGGGGTCGGTTTGAAAGGGAGAGGTGGAATTATGGCGAACGCACTAAACACAAAACTTTGGAAAACCTTCGATTGGGCGCTGTGCAAAACTGCCGGCGTTACATTCAACACGATTCAGTACTTCAATAAATTTAATCCCAATCCTTCTTTCACACCGAAATGGTCCGATAAGCCGCTGCTGAAATCTTGGGAGAAATCCAAGCCAACCCTCGGTTGGCCGCGCACCACGGATTCGCTCTGTCCCGACTGCGTGCGCGAAGCGCGCGATCTGATCATCAATGGGAAGAAAGACTGGACCGATCTGGTTCACGAAAAAGTCGGCGAAATCAAAGCGCAGATTATCGAGCGCGACGGCCAAGTCTGGATGGTGAAGGAATGCGCCATTCACGGAAAGTATGAAGACTTGATGGCCGTTGATGCCAAGTTCCTGGAGTGGATCGAAAAGAATTTCCCGGGCCGCGATATTCCGGCGCACAACGACGAAGGCCTGCATCGCCACGGTTCCAGCACGGTTCGCCACGGCCGCGGTTCGGTTCTTACCGTGGACCTCACCAACCGCTGCAACATGATGTGCGACCCCTGCTTCATGGATGCGAACCAGGTGGGCTACGTCCACGAACTCAGCTGGGAAGAAATTCAGGAAATTCTCGAGAACGCCACCAAGATCAAGCCGCGCCGGCAGATGTCCGTGCAGTTCTCCGGCGGCGAACCAACCATGCACCCTCGATTCATTGACGCGGTGCGTTACGCGCGCAAAGTTGGCTACAACAGCGTGCAGGCCGCAACCAACGGCATCGAATTCGCAAAGAGCAAGGAATTCTGCAAGGCAGCTTTCGAAGCGGGCATGCGCTACGCGTACCTGCAATTCGACGGCATCGGCAACGACGCCAACAGCCACCGTCAGGTGGGCAACCTGTTTGACGTGAAGCTGCGCGCCATCGAGAACATGCACGAAGCCGGCATCGAAATCGTGCTGGTCACTACCATCGTCAACAATGTGAACAACGATCAGGTCGGCCCGATCGTCAAGTTCGCGATGGAAAACCCCAAGAAAATTTCTTTCGTCTCTTTCCAGCCCGTTTCTTTCACCGGGCGTGATGAAGAAATCACTCCCGAACGCCGCATCCGCCAGCGCTACACGCTTTCGCATCTGGCCAAGGATGTCAGCTCGCAAGTGGGTAAAGTCGAGCCCACGCGCGATTGGTTCCCCATTTCCTTCATCAGCACGTTCGCGGGCTTCTCGGATCTGGTGCACGGACCGGATTCGCAATGGGGTTCGCTCTCCTGCGGCTGCCACCCGAACTGCGGCGTTGGCACCGCGCTGATGATCAATAAGGAAACCAAGGAGTGGGCGCCGGTACCGCGCTTCTTGAACGCGCAGCAGCTGACGAAGGACGTCGCGGCGATTACCGATGCGGCGCGCGGCAAGACGTTCTCCAACTTCATGATGGCGATGGCCGTCCTGAAGAATTACAGTCCCTTCCAGGGGCCGCCCAGTTTGCGGCTGAAGGATCTGTGGAAGAAATTCGATAAGACGTACGCGCTCTCCGGAAACGCGGACAAGAAATACGGCAAAGTTTCCGGCGACCGCACCTTCGAAGACGCCATGAAGCGCCGCAAGGAAGATCCCTGGAACTTCCTCTTCATCGCCGGCATGTGGTTCCAGGACCTTTTCAATTACGATTTCCGCCGCACTGAAATGTGCATCATTCCCTACGCCACGCAGCAGGGCGAAATTTCCTTCTGCGCGTACAACACCGGCGTGGGCTGGCGCAAAATCATCGAGAACATGCACAAGAACGCGACCGTCGCCCAGTGGTACAAGGAACACGGCAAGCACGACGTCTTCGCCAAAGGCAAGAATGTCAATCTGCAGAGCTACGAGCACTCGCTCCGCATTGATTCCGAAGACGCGGCGCGCGTTCGCCACCTGGAACATGACATCCCGGTGACCGCGGCCGAAGAAGATCGCATTCGCCGCAAGAAGGCGTTCGAAGAGGCTGCCAAGGTTCGCCGGATCTACGAAGAGCTCGTGCTGAAGAAGTCCACCGAGCCCGTCGTGCAGATCGGCTCAATGCAGCAGATCCTGAGCGCGGTTCCTGGCGTAACCGTGAAGCCAGTGCAGATCGCCCCGGCAAACGGCAATGGGCACTCGAATGGAAATGGCCACGCAAACGGCAACGGCGCAGCCAAGATCGAAAAGCCCGAAACCGAAGCCGCAGTAGCCGGCGACTAACTGAACCGAACAACTCAACAATCTCCGCAGGGTAAGCAAGCCCAACAGCCCCGGCGCAATCCGGGGCTGTTGCATTTTTAGGTCACCACTGCTCGGTGTGGAAATGAGTCGAACAGAAGGCCTGAACGCGCTCTGGTATAATTCTGATTCTCAGACGAGAGAGGGAGTAATGCCCATTTACGAATACGTTTGCGATGATTGTAACGAGCACTACGAGCGCATCGTGCTGAGCCAATCGCAGGCGATTACCTGCCCGAAGTGTTCGAGCGCGAAGCACACCATCCAGCTATCGGTGTTCGCTTCGCCGTCGAACGGAAAATCCGCGGCCGGACCTTCTTCATCCTCCGGCAGAGGCGGTGGCGGCGGCTGTTGCGGAGGCGGTGGGTGCGGCTGCCACTAGAATTGACGCTGTTAATCGTTCCTACCTGATTCGTGCGAGAACAACCACCCCGCCAACCCCGGCTCGCTGAACGCCACGTCCCACACGTTGTGACCGATGCTGGGATACTCCGTGTACTTCGGCGCGCCGCCAGCCTTGCGCAATTCCGCCGCCCATTGCCGCGCGCGTGTGACCGGCACCAGCGGATCCTCCTCGCCTTGAAATATCCACACCGGAACTGTCGCGACGCGCGCAATCATGTAGGCGTCGCCGTACCCGCATAGCGCAATCGCCGCCGCAAATCTCCGCGGCGCGATCGAAAGCGCTGCCCATACGCCTTCACCGCCCATGGATTCGCCCACCACGTACTCGCGCGCGCGGTCAATGCTGTACAGCTTCTCGATCTTATCCAGAATTTCCAGCGCTAGGCGGATTGCCACCGGCGGCGTGTTGGTATGCGGCCGCGCCCATCCCTTGGCCGCGTCCACCTGCGGCGCCAGCACGAAGGCGTGATAGTTCGCCTGATTTTCCTCTGTGGTCCAAAAATGCGAGCCGGCCGAATTTCCACCCGAAATCTGCGAAGAATTATCCGAGCCGCGCCCCGCGGCCCCGTGCAGCCACAAGACGAGCGGATATTTTTTCGCGGCGTCGTAATCCGGCGGCACAAAGAGCCGGTACGTCATCGCCTCACCGCTGGGGCTGCGATAGGAACCAGCGATGAAGCCCTCGATGGCCGTAGCCCGGGCAGGCTTCGGATCCACCGGCTGTCCCTGGTCACTTGTTTGCGTTTGAGTACGAATGCAGAGAGAAAAAAACAGAAGTGCAATAAATCCGCAACGCGTCGCCCGCGATGTGCGCATCGGACTATCGCGAATACTTCAATACATTTTGCGGCGGCTCGAGACCCGCATTCAACTTAGGGTCTGGAATCGGCGCGCCCGGCACAACCGGCAGCGGCAGCACGCCCGCCCAGATCGGCAGCGCGTAATCCACTTCGTCATCTTTCGGCGGCCCAGTGCGCACCTTCGCCGACACTTCCTCCAGCGGCAGCGCCAGCACCGAAGTCGCTTTCAATTCCATCTCCGTGGGCGGGCGGACATCATTCCAGCGTCCCCGCACGATATGATTCGTAAAGGCTTCCAGCACGCGATTCTTTTCGCCGCTATCTTCCACCGGCATCGCTCGCCCCAGCATTACCACCGACCGGTAATTCGCCGAATGGTGGAACGCCGAACGTGCCAGCACCAATCCATCAACCAGGGTGACCGTCACGCACATCTGCACGCCGCCCGCGAGCGTTCGCAACATGCGGCTGGCCGACGAGCCGTGCACGTACAACGTATCGTCCACGCGCGCGTAGTTCGTGGGAATCACGAACGGCTGGCCGTCCACCACGAATCCCACGTGGCACACAAATCCTTCGTCGAGAATTCGATACACGGTTTCGCGATCGTATCTTCCGCGGTCGGGCAGGCGTTGAACTTTGGTGCGCGATGTGGGGCTGAATGGCTCGGTCATCCATCGAGCGTAAATCGCGGCGGCGTCAGCCGCAAGTGCCAATCTGGATGGCTGCGGTTCGCGCGCATTCGCCGCATTACCACGCAGGTTACTGTCGCGGCGGCTCTGCGGGAGCCGCCGGAAGCTTAGGCGGTGGCGCGATGTGCACCACGCGAAATCCGGTATATGCCGGATCAGCCGCGCGGTACTGCGCTTTGCCATCCGCGGGACGATCGGCGCTGCCTCCCAATGTTTTGCCGGCGCCGTCGGCAGCGATCACCCATTCGGCCGCGTTTCCGCTCAGGTCGAACACCAACTCCTCGCCTTCGTCGCCCTCCGCCGCAAAACTTCCCACCTCGCGTAGCAGCGGCGCATCTCCCGGCAATTCCTTGATCTTGGCCTCAAGCCTCTGCGCGTCCTCGGGATTCAGCGCGTAGCCCGCCCAATAATCCAGCGTATTTTCGCCGCTGCGCACCTTGTAGAAATCAACCGTTTCGCTTTCGTTCGGAAGCCGGTAGGTCTCCGCCGTCAGCTCGCTCAACCATTTGCAGTAGGCCTGCGCCTGCTCCAGCGTGATGCCGTTCGCCGGAAAATTTTCCGTGCCCGCGTCGAACTTGTAATCCTTGTCGAATGCCGCGAATTGCGCGCGCGTAATTTCAAACCGCCCAATTTCGATCGCGCCGCGCTTCACTGTTTCGGGGATCAGCACATCCGGCGCGGGATTTTCCGCCGTTGCAGCCGGATGAAACGCCACGCCGTACGAACCTCCAACCTTCTGCACCGTCGCGCGCTTCAACGCCACTTCCAGCGGCGATCCTTTTTTCAGCGCCTCGTTTTCCGGCAGCTTGGTCTTGAACAGATACGCATCGAACCACGCCTCTTCCTCATTCATCTTTCGCAGCTGATGCGTCAATTTCCGCGGGCCGTGCGCTTCGCCGGGAAACAGAATAAATTTCACCGGCGCCTTGCCAATCGTGTACAGCGCGCGATAGTGCGTCCAGCCTTCTTCCGTGGGAACCTGCCGGTCTATGGTGCCGAAGAAAATCAGCGTCGGCGTCCTCACCTTATCCATTTTAAATAGCGGCGATTTTTCGATATAAAGCTGCGGGTCTTCCAGCGGCGTCTTTCCAAAATAATAATGGTCAAACGATTCGCCGAAATCCACGTTGGCCCAATCGCTCAGCCATTCGACGTCGCCCGCGCCCACCACCGCGGCCTTGTAACGGTCGGGATTCGTCACGGTCAGCTGAATCGAAAGAATCGAGCCGTTCGACCACCCTGCCGCGCCGATCTGATCCGGATCCACGAACCCTTTCGCGATCAAGTTGTCCACGCCGCGCTCGATATCCGGAATTTCCAGCTCGTAATATTTTCCGCAACAGATGGCCTCGACAAACTTCAGTCCGTAGCCCGTGCTGCCGTGATAATTCGTCTTCAGCACGAAGGCGCCCTTCTGCGTCATCAGATTCGGCGCGTACGCCCAGCGTTCGGCCCATTGATCGAGATCCGCGCTGGCCGGGCCGCCGTGCGTCGCTACAATCAGCGGGTACGTCTTGCCCGCCTTATAATCATCGGGATAGTAGAGGATGCCTTCCACGTCGTCGTCGTTCGCGCCCTTCCACTGCAGGACCTCTGATTTCGCGATGGGCTTGTTCTTGAAGCCCGGATTTAGATTCGTGATCTGCAGCGGCGAAGTGATTTTCGTGCCCTCCAGCTTCGCGCGGAAGAATTGTGTTGGCACGCTGGCGGTGGAGTGGTCATAAATCAGCGTCTTGCCGTCTTCGCCCAGGACGAAACTGAAATAATGCTTTTCATCCTCGCTGGAAATGGATTTGCGAGACCATGTGCCACCGTGCCGCGTAAAGCGCACCGGCTTGGTGTACACGCCGTCGGCCAGCAGCGCGATGAATCCATCGTTTGTCGCTTCTAGCGAGCGCGAAAAGCCGCGATCCCAATCCAGATTCACCTCGCTGGATTTTCCGGCCGCCAGATCGTAAAAATAGATCCTGTGCACCGTAGCCACCAGAAAGCGCGGGTCGTCGGAATAGGGCGCTACCACATAAAATCCGGAATTGTCGCGCGCCCAGGCGACTTCAATCGGCTGAATCCGCTCGCTCGCGAAGACTTGCGTACGCGCGCCGGTCGTTAGGTCCACCAGGTACGTTACCGGCGGAATCTTCTGGTCCCACGCAAAACTCAATTCCCGGCTCGCCACTGCGACGGCCCTTCTCTTGTCGTGGGAAACTTCAAAGCCCTGGATCCGATCGTCATTGTCCGTCAGCCGCGTGACTTTCTTGTCCTTCACCGAAAATTTGTAGAGCCGCACCGGCGCGCTGTGCGCCGTGTCGTCCACGACGTTCGAATCGTCCTTGCGCTCTTTCGTCTGCCGCTCGTAGAGCGTCGGGTCCTCTTCCGCGGTGAAAATCACGGTGTCGTTGTCCAGCCACTCGAATTGCTGGATGCCGCGCTCGAAATCCGTCACCGCCCAGGGCTCACCGCCCGCCGCATTCATCAGCCACAATTGCGTTGGAGCGAGGTCCGGCTTCGGCTTAGGCAGCGCGTGCGTGCTCAAAAAAGCAATCGTATCGCCCGAAGGTGACCAGCGTGGATGCGAAACCTCGTCCGTCCCGCGCGTGAGCTGCACCTCCTTGCCGTCATTCAAATTGGAAAGATAAAGATTGCTGACGCGCAGATCCTTCTCCTTGTCCGCGGTCCCCTTAACCCACAAAGCAAATTTCCCATCCGGCGAAATCCGAAACTGCCCCGCATCTTCCTGATAGACCACGTCCTCAGCAGTCCAGTGATTCTTCTTGCTGCATCGAGCTTGGGGGCGTCCGTGGCAGCCTGCGCCGATACAGCAGGCGCGAGGAGGAGCATCATCCCTGCGAGAAGCGCGCGACTTTCCAGCAACGTGCAGCGATGATTTTCATGCGTTCCTCAAATTCCAGCAGGGTCACAGATATTTGAATTGGACAACCGAAAAACTATCACAGTCTCGCGACGCGCGGGTAGCGGCAGCGCTCGCTTACGATAACTTTCCGAGTACACAGTCCGCCGAACGCTTGAAAACGGCTCGCAAACTCGCCTTAATTAATCATGAAGCTTGTGGAAAAATTCCGACGATTGCTTGAGCAACGATGGATCCTTGTGACTTTGGCAGTCACGATCGGCCTTGTGTCGATATTTCTGCTTTCAGTAAGCGTTCTGAACGACTTCATGGGGTACTTAGTTTTTCCAAAGGAAAAAGCAGCCGATGACTATATTTACCCTGAATTGCGGTACACGTTTTTTGATGTTGGCCTCCTGCTGTGGTGTGTAGATGGTCTCGTAGTGTCTGGCCTAGCTGCTTCGAGTGCGCTTTCGGGCCGCATAACTTCAGTATGGTTTTGCCGCACGCTGGCAATTTATTTCGCGCTGTTCGTTGCGCTGATCTTGGGCGGGGTTCTTATGATCGTCGCCAGGAGCCACGAACTCTGAGTACCGGATGAATTATCACTGCGTGCGTAGGTTCTGCTTATTCACAGAAGTCGAACCTCTGCGACCGCCCGCGCCGAGAACACGCATTCGTTCCGCCGCGCGAATTCAGCTAGAATGTCCTTTTCAGCTATCGGAGCCCACGCCATGGCCATTAGCCGGGAACAAGCGCGTACCGAACACACCGCTAGCACGACCCACGATCAATTCAGCGAAACGATCTACGGCGTGGTCTGCTCGGCGTGCCACAACTACATTCTTATTGATAAGACGAACTGCCCCTCGTCGTGCCGCGAACACGAAACCTGCCGCGCTGCTTACGCATTAGCCTATCCAGCATTCGGTCCATGTGGGCATCTTCAGACACAAGTTCGCCGTGCCTGCGTCCGGTTAAACCTCTGCTCCGCCTTCGCCTGATGCTCTTACACCGTTCGACTACTACGCGGCTCGCTCCCAACTCCCGATTGACGCCCTCTCTACGCTTGCGTACGATGCGCCGCATGCTACGAGAACGATGCCCGGGAGCGCGCGCCGAAATATGAAATCCATCCTCAAAATCATTCTGTGGACTGCAATCGCTCTCGCCGGAGCCGGCGCGCTTGCTGCCATCGCCTTCGAACGTAGCGAGCCGCTCAACGCCGTCTGGTTCGTCGTCGCCGCGCTCTGCACCTATCTCGTCGCCTATCGCTTCTATTCCAAATTCATCGCCGCGAAAGTCCTCGCTCTCGACGACACCCGCGCCACACCAGCCGAACGCCTGGAAGACGGCCACGATTTCGTTCCCACCAGCAAATGGGTTCTCATCGGCCACCATTTCGCCGCGATCGCCGGCCCCGGTCCGCTCGTCGGCCCCACGCTGGCCGCGCAATTCGGCTATCTCCCCGGAACGCTGTGGCTGATCGTCGGCGCCGCGCTGGGCGGCTGCGTGCAGGATTTCATCATTCTCTTCTGCTCCATTCGCCGCGACGGAAAATCGCTGGGCCAAATGGCGCGCGAAGAAGTCTCCAAGCGCGGCGGAATGATCGCCCTGCTCGCCGTTCTCGCCATCATGATTATTCTGCTCGCGGTCGTCGCGCTGGTGATTGTCAAAGCGCTGAAAGAATCGCCCTGGGGCACCTTCACCCTCGCGATGACCATCCCCATCGCGCTGCTAATGGGAATTTATCTGCGCTACGTGCGCCCAGGCCGCGTGCTGGAAGCTTCGCTCGGCGGCGTCGCGCTAGTGATGCTCGCCGTCGTCTCCGGCCAGTGGGTGAACGCATCGCCCGCATGGTCCAGCGCCTTCACGTTTTCGGGCCCCGCGCTGGCGATTGCCATCATCGCGTACGGTTACGCGGCCTCCGCGCTGCCCGTCTGGCTGCTGCTCGCTCCGCGCGACTACCTCAGCGCGTTCATCAAAGTCGGCGCCATCGCCGCGCTGGCCATCGGCGTCATTTTCGTCCGCCCCACGCTGGAAATGCCCGCGCTAACCCGCTTCGTGGACGGCAACGGCCCCGTCTTCGCCGGAAAAATTTTCCCGTTCTGCTTCATCACCATCGCCTGCGGCGCCATCAGCGGATTCCACGCGCTGATTTCCTCCGGCACCACGCCAAAAATGATTCTGCGCGAAAGCCACGCGCGCACTATCGGCTACGGCGCGATGCTGATGGAATCCTTCGTCGGCGTGATGGCCATGGTCGCCGCCTGCGCGCTGCAACCCGGCGTCTATTTCGCGATCAATAGTCCAGCCGGAATTGTCGGCAAGACGGCCGATGCTGCGGCCGCCACAATTCGCGGCTGGGGCTACGCGCTCGACCCGCAAACCATGTCCGCCCTCGCGCAACGCGTCGGCGAACACACACTGCTCGACCGCACCGGCGGCGCACCCTCGCTCGCCGTCGGCATGGCGCAAATTTTCAGCGGCACCATCGGCGGCGAACGCCTGCTCAGCATCTGGTATCACTTTGCCATCATGTTCGAAGCGCTTTTCATCCTCACCGTGCTGGACGCCGGCACGCGCGTCGGCCGCTTCATGGTGCAGGAACTCGGCGGACACGTCTGGAAGCCGCTGGGCAAATCCGGTTCCACGCCCGGAATTCTCGCCACCAGCGCGCTGATGGTCGGTGCGTGGGGATATTTTCTGTGGCAAGGCGTGCAGGATCCGCTCGGTGGAATTAATTCGCTGTGGCCGCTCTTCGGAATCGCCAATCAACTGCTTGCCGCTGTCGCGCTGGTTGTCGCCACAACGATCCTGCTGAAAATGGGCCGCGCGCGCTGGATTTGGGTGACGCTCGCGCCCATGGTCTGGCTCGTCGCCATCACCATGACCGCCAGCTACCAGAAAATTTTCTCCGCGAACCCGCGCATCGGCTTCCTCTCGCAAGCCAATGTTCTCGCGGCGCAAATTGCCGCCGGCGCAATTCCCGCCGAAAAAATTGCAGTCACTCATCGCCTGATTTTCAATAATCGCCTCGATGCCGCCGTCACCGCCACGCTCGCCGCGATGATTCTGGTGCTGATCGTCGAGGCCATCGGCGAATGGATCGCAATTCTCAGCGGACGAAAAGCCGCCGTGCTGCACGAATCGCCATACGTCACGACGCGCTGGGCCGAAGGAGCGGGGGACTAAAATGGTTCTCGTGCCGCGCGCGCATCTTGCAATGCAACAGAACCAAAGCGCGATGCATCTTTCCTTACACGGCGGGTACTCGCGGCGTTCTCAGGAAAGCTCTCGGCGCGTTGATTTCTTGATGCCGGGCGCACTCGACGCAGTTGAATCTGCGAACGCCTCGGCAGTGAGAACGAAGATGATGAATCGCCGGCTGTTGGGCACGCTGTTTCTGTCTTGGGCCTGCGCGGGCTACCTGCAAGCGCAGGAAGCCCCGTCGACTCCGGTCCAATCGTCCGCGCCGGAATCGGATCCCGCCCTCGCACATCGCACCACGCCAACCCTCGCGCCTGACTCGCCGAAACCCGCGACGATTCCCCTGTCCGTGCCGATCGGCACGCCGATACAAGTGGCGCTCGACGAAGAAACTCGCATCCGGAAAGTTGGCCAACCTCTCACTGCACATATCGTCCAGCCGATTTACGCGTTCGACAAACTGGTAATTCCCGTCGGCACGAACGTCTCCGGCGAAATCACGCGCATCGAACCAATCTCCACGGGAAAAAGAACGCTCGCCGCGCTCGATGCTGATTTCACTCCGCCTCATGCAATTGACGTCACGTTTACCGAGCTGATCCTCGCCGACGGCGAACATATCCCGATCCATACCGTCGTCACCCCCGGCTCCGGCCAGGTGATCCGCTTCCTCACCGCAGCCGACCAAAAAGAAAAGAAAGGCGTGAAGGACGCCGCGTCCGAGAAAGCCAAAGAGGCAAAGGAAGAAGCCAAACGCGAATGGGATGCCGCGATGCAACAAGTGAAGCAGCCCGGCAAATTTCACAAAGCCGAGCGCTACGTGATCGCCGAGCTTCCGATTCATCCGCAATATATCAAAGCCGGCACGGTTTATTTCGCCGAACTCCAGGAACCGCTTGATTTCGGTTCCGAGTCGTTCACGCCGGAAATGGCCGCCTCATTGGGCGCGACACCTCCGCCCGGCAGCTTCGTTCGGACCCTGCTCACCACTCCGCTCAATTCTGCCAGCACTCCGAAAGGCGCGCCGGTGGAAGCAATCCTTTCGCAGCCGCTGTTCGACGGCAAGCGCTTGATTCTTCCCCAAGGCTGTCGCTTAAGGGGTTCGGTGGTTCAGGTCCAGCCCGCCCGCTACATGAGCCGCAACGGCCAACTGCGCATGGTTTTCCATGAATTGCTCCCGCCGCAGGGCGCCGGCGGCGAAATCGTCGCGCAGAAAGTGGAAGCGAATCTGGAAGCCGTGCAAACCGCCGCGGCTGACAACGTGGCTCTAGACGCCGAAGGCGGCGCCGCGGCAGGCTCGCCGAAATCCCGATTTCTCCTGACTACCATATCAATCGGTCTTGCAGCAGTTTCCGCAGGAGTCGGCGGCGACACCCTCGGCGATGCCACGGAAGGTGCCGCAGGTGGTGCCGGCGGTTTCAAAGTCATCGGCATCATTCTTGGCGCCACTGTGCACTCCCAACCCTTCGGCATGGCCATGGGAATGTTCGGCGCCAGCAAATCGATCTATATTCACTTCATCGCGCGCGGCCACGAAGTAGTCTTCCCGAAAAATACTGCCATGCAAATCGGCATCGGCACGCGCCAAATGCCTGCGCCAGCATCCCCTCAGGCGGGAGCAATCCAACCATGAACTCCGCCCGGGCGCTCGCGCTCAGCATCCCGCGAAATATTTGGCGCTGGATTCGCCAAGTCAGCGGCGACGCCGCCTACGAAAATTATCTGCGCTCCACGCGACGCATCGCTGACGTGGCACACGTTGATGCGCGCACCATGCAAGCAGGCCGCTGCACCACGCATTCCCCATCCGCTCAACCACTAAGCCGCAGTGAGTTCTATCTCGACGCACTGCGCCGCCGCTACTCCACCGTCTCCCGCTGCTGCTGATCCAAGGTAGCAAGTCTTGCGAATCCAGATTCGCGCGAAGCCTCGTACAGGCGATAGGATGCTAATCCGGGCCGCAATAACGTCACGTACTTCGTTGACGGAACCGCTCGCCGCCACGTATAATTGGGGTTTGTCACTAGCTTCAGGAGGCAGCATGTACGCCGTAATTCGCACTGGTGGAAAGCAATACCGCGTCGAGCCCGGCAAGACCATTCGCATCGAGCGGCTCGAAGGCAAAGTTGGCGGCAAGGTCACTTTCGACGAAGTGCTCGCCGTGCGCAACGACGACAAGAAATTCGCTTCCAACTCCGATATCGCCAAGGCCAAAGTCATCGGCAAGATCGTGGCCCAGGATCGCGGCCCGAAAATGCTGACTTTAAAGTACAAGACGGGCGGTCAATACAATATCAAGCGCGGCCACCGGCAGAATTACACCTCTGTCGAAGTCAGCGACATCCAAATTTCGTAGGGGTTTGCCATGGCACATAAAAAGGGCGGCGGCTCTTCAACAAACGGACGCGATTCTCACGGACAGCGGCTGGGCATCAAGCGCTTCGGCGGCCAACTGGTTACTGGCGGCAGCATTCTGATTCGCCAGCGCGGCACTCGTTACAAGGCCGGCAGGAACGTCAGCCGCGCCAAGGACGATAGCCTCTTCGCCACCATCACCGGCGTGGTGCGCTTCGAAGATAAGGGCGCGCACGGCAAGTTCATCAGCGTCTTCCCGGTGGAAGAATCCGCGGTCGGCGGCGCCGATCGCGCTGCGTCTGCGACGGAAGCCGCGGCTGCCAACTAACGCTCGGTTTTCCGATACGCGCTCGGCTTCCAGGGCGCGTATTTTTGTCTTTGCTCCCAACCCTGGCGTATGCTTTCTTCGAGCGTTTCCAAATCAGGTGACCCGTGTTTGCGGATGAAGCCAAAATCTCCATCAAAGCCGGCGACGGTGGTGACGGTTGCGTCGCTTTTCGCAGGGAGAAGTACGTCCCGCGCGGCGGCCCTTCGGGTGGTGATGGCGGCAAGGGCGGCGACATTTATATCGAAGCCAATCCGCACGACAACACGCTCCTGCGCTACCGTTACAATCGCGAATTCAAAGCCGTTCGCGGCGGTCATGGCGAAGGCTCGAATTGCTCCGGCAAATCCGCCGACGATCTGGTGCTCAAAGTTCCAGTCGGCACCGTAATTTTCGACCTAAATACCAACGAGATGCTTTTCGATTTGACTCAGCCGGGCCAGCGTTATCTCGCCGCCAAAGGCGGCCACGGCGGCCGCGGCAACGGCAATCCGCATTTCGTTCGCCCCTGGCATCAAGCGCCGCGCGAACATGAAGACGGCAAACCCGGTGAAGAGCGGACGCTGCGCCTGGAATTGAAACTACTGGCCGACGTTGGCTTGGTCGGTTTCCCGAATGCCGGAAAGTCCACGCTGATTTCGCGTATCTCCGCCGCGCGTCCGAAGATTGCTGCGTATCCTTTCACCACGCTTGAGCCGCATCTGGGCGTCGTTTCCGCCGACCCCGACGCAGCGCCTGGCCACGGCCGCTCCTTCGTGGTAGCTGATGTCCCCGGTCTAATCGAAGGTGCGCACGAAGGCGTCGGCCTCGGCACGCGTTTCCTGAAACATTTGGAGCGTACGCGCCTGATCGCGCATCTAGTAGACACCAGCGATGCCAACGACCGCGATCCCATCCGCGATTACGAAATCATCATGCACGAGCTGGCTTCGTTCAGTCCGGAATTGGCGGAGAAGCCGATGATTCTGGTGGCCACCAAGTTGGACGCTACTACCAACCGCGACCATCTTGAGGAGCTGCGCGCGTTCGCTGCCCAGCGCGGCCTGGAATTTCACGCGATTTCGTCGGCGACCGGCGAAGGCATTGTCGAACTTGTACGCGCGATGGCCGATGCGCTCGACAAACTCCCCAAACCGGGCGTGCCGATTGAAACCCAGGAATTGCGCGATGGTTCAAATTTCACCACGCATGTTTCGTCACCCGATTCTCCTGATTCCGAATCCGAATCTGAAACACAAGAAGCTCACGCCGCGCCGCCTCGGGAGGAGAGTTGAGCCCGCACGCCGCGCATAAACCGCACGGCTCTGCGCATCGCCGCTCCGTCGCGCTCTTTGGCGGCACGTTTGACCCTGTCCACTCCGGCCATATCGCTGTGGCGCAGGCGGCGGAGAAGCGCTTCCATCTGGACGCGGTTTATTTTGTGCCTTCTTCGCGCCCACCGCACAAATCCAAGCCCGCCCTCACGCCTTTTCTTCATCGCTACACCATGGTCGCGCTGGCCTGCTCCAATCAGCCGGATTTCCATCCTTCGCTCGCTGAAGCGCCGGCGGACGGCTCCACGCCGCATGTTTTCTACACTTTCGATACCGTCCGCCGTTATCGCCGCGAACATCCCGATGATCAGCTTTATTTCATCGTCGGCGCCGACCAGTTTCTGGAAATCCCCACATGGAAAAATTACGAGGGCCTGCTCGATACTTGCGATTTCATCATCGCCAGTCGCCCGGGTTTTCGACTCGAAGCATTGCGCTTGGTGATTCCTCCGGAAAAAATGGGCCGCTCGAGATCCGACGATCCCAATAAAATCGTCCTGCGCAAATCCACCATTCATCTGCTCACGACGGTGTCCAGCCACATCTCCTCCACCGAAATTCGCATGCGCCTGGGCCGCGGCCAATCCATACATGGACTTGTGCCCGCGCCCGTGGAGGGTTACATTCTGGGACAGGCCCTTTACCGGTGACCCTTAACTCTCTCGATCCCGAAATCCTGCTGGCTGTGGAAGCCGCTCAGGAAAAACAGGCTCTGGACGTTTCCGTCTTGAACCTTTCCGGCTCCGGCGCGTTCGCCGATTATTTTCTGCTGTGCTCCGGCTCCAGCCAGCCGCAGATTCAGGCTATCGGCGAGGCCATTGAAGAAAAGCTGCATCGCCACGGCCGCCGCGCCGCGCATCGCGAAGGCAAATCCAGCGCCGAATGGGTGCTGCTTGATTATGGATTTTTCGTCGTGCACATTTTCAGCGAGCGCGCCCGCCAGTATTACGACCTCGAGCGCCTGTGGCGCAACGCCGAGCGCATCGAGTTCCACGAACCTGCCGGCGGTCATGCAGCTGCGCGGCCTAAATCCCACGACGAGCGCCACAACGAATCCGAAGGCAACGCCACGCAACAGTGAGCGCTTCGAAGAAGTGGCGGCACAGCCACTCGCAAATGTGTTCATTGCTCGTTTCGTCGAAGACAAAGTTGTGGCACAGCCACTCTTGGCTGTGCTCTCCCCATTTTTCGTGGAAGGCAGCAATCGCAAACCTGGGACTCGTGTTCGACAGATTCCCTATCGCCGTGAGTAAGAATCCATGAGCGCCGCCGCGGCCATTCCCTGGGTTGCAGCCGACCCCGCGTCCCGGCGGGTCCTCGATCTCGCCGAAAAAGTTGCCGGCGCCTCCACAACCGTGCTGATCACAGGTGAAAGTGGCACCGGCAAAGACCAGCTCGCGCGCTGGATCCATCAGCGCAGCCCACGGCACGACGCGCCACTCCTGAAAATTGATTGCGCCAGCTTGCCTTCCGAGCTCATCGAATCCGAATTGTTCGGCCACGAACGCGGCGCGTTCACCGGGGCTGTCGCGCGCAAACCCGGCCGCCTGGAAATGGCGCAGACCGGAACCATCGTCCTCGACGAAGTTGCAGCGCTCGCCCCCGGCATGCAGGCGAAACTTCTGCGCGTCCTCGAAGAGCGCACTTTCGAACGCTTGGGCGGTACCGAAACCCTGCACATGGAAGCGCGGCTGATGGCGCTAACCAATACGGATCTAACCAAGGCCGTCGCCGCCGGACGTTTCCGCGAAGATCTTTTCTTCCGTCTCAACGTGCTTTCCATCGTCGTCCCGCCGCTGCGCGACCGCCGCGCCGACATTCCGGAACTTGCGGCGCATTTCTTGGCGCGCCTCGCTCCGGTACACGGCCATCCCGACGCCGCGTACGACCCCTCCGCGCTCCACTTGCTGGAATCCTACGATTGGCCGGGAAATATTCGCGAGCTGAAGAACGCCGTCGAACACGCGCTGGTCTTCACGAAGCAGCCGCAACTGCGCGCCGAAGATTTTCCGGAAATTGTGCGCGCCGGCAACAGCGGACAGAGCCCCCGGCGGCCCGCTGCGCTCTCTGGAAGATCTCGAGCGCGAAGCCATCAAATCCACGCTCGATGCCACCCACTACAAAATCGGCCGCGCCGCCGAAATCCTCGGCATCAGCCGCAAAACGCTACTAGAGAAACGCAAAAAGTTCGGCCTGTTGTAACGTAACGCGCCGCTGATAATGAAAATCCGCCTGATCATGCTCGGCAAGACCCGCCGCGAAGAAGCTCGCGCCCTGGTGAACGACTACGTCCAGCGCATCCAGCACTACGCCGAAATCGAAGTCAGCGAACTGCGCGATGCAGGTCCCGCCGCCCTGCGCAAATTGAAAATAGACCCAGCCGCTACGGTCGTCCTGCTCGACGCTGCCGGAAAGGAATTCACGTCCCAGCAATTCGCGCGCTGGCTCGGCGATCTGCGCGACCGCGGCGCGCGCGAACTCGTCTTCCTCTGCGGCGACGCCGAAGGCTTCCCCGCTGAACTGCGCTCGAGCGCCAAACAAAAAATATCGCTCTCCACCCTGACCATGCCCCACGAATTCGCCCGCGTGCTCCTCGCCGAGCAAATCTATCGCGCGTTCGCCATCCTCGCCGGCCACCCGTATCCAAAGTGAGAAGCGGTTGCGTTATTCAGGGAGTTTTACGGTAACTAGCTGACGTCTTATGGGAGAATACCCGGACCATGGCAATCAAAATCACGCACGACGCCGGCGCCCCAACCGCTTCCATCGAATTCATGATCACCCGCCCGCTGCCAGACTACGATCTCGAGGAAGTCGAAGCGCCCATCCCGCGCGACGTGGACCCCATGCTCGCCTCGCAAGGCTTCAAAGACCTGCTCGACGAAACGCGCACCATCCTCGATCGCGAGCTGCCCGCCGCCAATCTCGAAATCGCCCAACTAACCGGCGCGATTTGCCATGACAAATCCGTGCACCGCCCTGGAATCTGGTTGGTTCTGCGTGAACGCGGCAGCAGCAAAGAAATGTCCGCCGCCGCAATGGAGCAAGTAGCGCACATAGCGGAAACGATTCGCGAGACGTTCAGCCTTTCATAGTCGTTCAAAAAATAAACCGCAGAAACGCACAGTAATCAGAGACCGCCCGGGAACAAGCGGCCAGGTTTTCTCTGCGTACTCTGCGCCTCTGCGGTAAACGTCTTGCCAGACTTCAATCCCGCCGAAATCCCGCTGCTACTTCGCCTCCGAAATCTCCACTGAAGCCCGCGTCGTCTCCCAATCCATGCGCAACGACGCGCCATTCCCCACTTTATCCAAAGCGATCGTAAAGTTCTCCACCGCCGCAGGCAAAGACGACACCTTCATATCCGTGCGAGCCAGGTCCTGCCCTTCCCCTGGATAATCAGTCCCCCACAGCGGCGCGCCCTTGGCGTTCTTGGTCGTTTTGGAAATGATCAGCGTCCACTTATCCGCGTTCGGAATCGTGAAGAGCGTGTAGGCTCCCGCCGGCACCGTTTTGCCACCCACGATTACTGCGGTATCAGTCACAAACGTGGTCGCTTCGTTCGCACCGGCGCGCCACACCTGTCCGTAAGGAACCAGCCCGCCGAAAATCTTGCGCCCTTTGGCGCGCGGGCTGGAATAATCCACAGTCACGGTCTTGCCGTCCGCAAAATGAAACACCGCTTGCGCCGGCGGGCTGGGCCGCTGGCTCTTGTCTTGCTGCCCGAAGCTGTTCGGCGCCAGCGCACACACACTCAATAAAATCGCGCTACACACTACCAATAAATTCCGCATCTCATTTCCTCCTGATCAATCGTCACTGGTCTTTTACTGCGATCCTTCGGACCCCGCACATCATATCTGAATTTCCGCCGAACAGGCATCGTGAGCGCGCCTGCACGCCCCCTGCGTCAGGTTGACACACGATGTTATTTTGACGCGTCATATTGAGACGGCGCATCGCTTTCCACCACATAATCCCGCAATTCCCCTTGTTTTTAGCGCATTTCAGGTCAGCTAACTATCGCGGTGAATCCCCAGGGGGTATTACAGAAGTATTACAAACGCGCTCGCCCCCGCCTGCTACTCTGAGGAGGTTGTAGATATCACAAAAAACCGGCCAGAGGCCCCTATGACCCAATCACTCGAAATCTTGAAGAAAAAATCGAAGAACAACGGCGAAATTAATTGGGTCACTTCGATCTTCATGGGTCTGTTCCACGTCGGCGCCATCGTCGCGCTGTTTTTCTTTTCCTGGAAAGCGTTTTTCGTCGCCATCGTTCTCTGGTGGATTGCCACCAGCCTGGGCATCGGCATGTGCTATCACCGCCTGCTTACTCACCGCGGCTACAAAGTTCCGAAATGGCTCGAATACACTCTCACGGTTTTCGCCACGCTGGCTCTCGAGGGTGGCCCGATTTTCTGGGTGGCCACGCACCGCATCCACCATCAATTTTCCGACCAGGAAGGCGATCCGCATTCTCCCGTGGACGGCACCTGGTGGTCGCACATGGGCTGGATTCTCACCGGCAAGTCCATGCATCACGACACCACCACGCTCTCGCGTTACGTCCCCGACCTTGCCGAAGACAAATTCCACGTCTGGATCACCAAATATCATTATGTTCCGATGATCGTTCTCGGCCTGCTTCTGCTCGCCGTCGGCGGCGTAAAATTCGTCCTCTGGGGAATTTTTCTGCGCACGGTAGTCGGCCTGCACTTCACCTGGCTGGTGAATTCCGCCACGCACAGCTGGGGCACGCGCCGCTTTCAAACGCGCGATCTATCCACCAATAGCTGGTGGGTCGCGCTGGTAACCTGGGGTGAAGGCTGGCACAACAATCATCACGCCCATCCCGTCTCCGCGCGCCACGGCCTCACCTGGTACGAAGTTGATTTCAACTGGTACATCATCTGGGCGCTGGAAAAAATCGGCCTCGCCAAAAAAGTTTACACCGCGAAAATTTCCGAAATTAAACGCGCCAATCAAGCCGTCGTCGCCAAGACCCTCACGCGGGAAAACCCCCGCGCCCTGGCTCCCGCCGAGTTGTAACGCGCTCCTGGGGTAGGCGCGCTGCTTGTGAATCGCGCTGCAGCGCGATTCATCCTGAGATCCCACAGTGCGGGATCGAAGGGCTGCGCCCCAGCTCGGCAAGGTGCAAGCCCAGCGACGCACTTTCACAACCACGCTATATCGCGCCCTTCCACTCCTTCGCGGTACAATCCACTTGAGACACCGTGCACATCCCAAGCCGCAGAAAAACGATCGCCTTCTTCGTCGTGCTGGGCTGCTCCCTGGTGGCTCTGGCCGTCGCCCTCACCGTTGGCTGGACCATCCTCAACTGGCGCGAAGGCGTGCTGCTGTTTTTCGGCATAATCTTTTTCGCAGCCATCATCGCCGGAATGATCCTGAACACTATCTTCCTGGTGCGCGAAATCCGCCGCAACGAACAACACGACGGCTTCATCAACGCCGTCACCCACGAACTGAAAACTCCCATCACTTCTATCCGCCTGTACCTGGAAACGATGCAGCGCCGCGAAGTGGACGAAGCCCAGCGCCAGCAATTTTACAATTTGATGTTGCTCGATACCGATCGTCTGCTCGGCACCGTCGAGCAGGTTCTCAAAGCCGGCGAGGCCAGCTACCGCCGCGGCAAACGCCACCATGTCGAGCTGGATTTCACCGAACTCGTCCGCGAATCCATCGAACTCGCGCGCGTCCGCCATCACCTCGCGCCCGGCGTCCTGCATTTCGACCCCATCTCGGCAAATGCCGCGCCCATAATGCTGCGTGGCGATCCCGTCGAATTGCGCACCGCAGTTTCCAACTTGCTCGATAACGCCGTGAAATACTCTCGCGACCAGGTGGACGTCGCAGTGCGCATCGAAACTCCAGACGATGAACACGTTGCGCTGCGCGTCACCGATCGCGGCATTGGCATTCCCGCGCCCGAGCTGAAACGCATCTTCAAACGCTTCTATCGCGTTCCCGGCCGCCCCAGTTTCCAGGTAAAGGGCACCGGCCTGGGCCTGTTCATTGTGCGCGCCGTCGCGCGCGCGCACGGCGGAAAAGTTTACGCCGTCAGCGAAGGCGAAGGCCGCGGCTCCACAATCTCCATGGAATTGCCACGGCACCTCGCATGAGCCGCGTGCTAGTGGTCGAAGACGAAGCGCACCTCGCGAAGGGCTTGCGCTTCAACCTCGAAGCCGAAGGCCACTCGGTAGAAGTTTCCGGCGACGGCGAGTCCGCGCTCGAGCGCCTCGTTGCAAAGAACGAAGAATTCGACGTTGTCGTGCTAGATGTCATGCTCCCCGGCAAAGACGGTTTCGCCGTCGTTTCCACCTTGCGCAAGGCCCACAATTACGTTCCGGTGCTCATCCTCACCGCGCGCGGCCGCCCTGAAGATGTGTTGCAAGGATTTGCATCCGGCGCGGACGACTACCTTCCCAAACCCTTTCAGTTACCGATCTTTTTAGCTCGGCTGCAAGGACTGCTGCGCCGCAGCCAGTGGCTCGTCGCCGAAAAATCTGCAACAAAAGGCCGCGCGGCGAACGGGAAGGAAACGTCCACAAATCCAGGCGGCGCCGCAAACTCCGCGCCCGATTCAGAGGTTTTTTCCTTCGATGGCAAGACGATTGATTTCGGAACGCTGGAACTCCGCGTCAACGACACCACCATCCAGCTCACGCTCATGGAAGCCAAGCTCCTGCGCCACCTGATCCGCAGCAAAGGCCGCACTGTCTCTCGCAAATCCATCCTCGAAGACGTCTGGGGCCTGCACGAAGACACCGACACCCGCGCGATAGACAATTTCATCGTCCGCCTCCGCCGCTACATCGAAAAAGACCCCTCCAAACCAAAGCATCTCCTGACCGTCCGCGGCGTCGGCTACCGCTTCCTCGCATAGCCGCTCGTGAGAGCGACAGGTCGCGCACACTTTTTCCACAGCACGCACTCTCGCCCTTCGATGTAAATCACATCTTGCCTTCTACGGAATTCGCATGATAGCTTCTGCGTAATTTTATGCATCGAATACTCATTGCTGTGGCATCGGGTGTGCTCGTCGTGCTTGTGTCGACGGCGTGCCACGCCCAGGGTCTCCCGACCAAGCTGGAAGCCGCTGACCTGAATCGTCGTGTAAGCGAGAACATGCGCCTGCAGACTCCTGGAACCATGCCCTTCCACCTCACCGCTGTGTTCCACATCGAAATTGCCGGGGAATCTTTTGACGGTACCTACGAAATTCTATGGCTGAATCCCGAGCAACACCGCGAAGAATTTCGCATGGGGAGGGTCGGCGAGACGGACCTGGTTCTAGGAGATAAGAGATATGTCCTGCGAACAACTCCGACTCTAACGCTCCAGCTCTGGGATGTCCGCAGTCTTCTGGCTGAGCCATTTCCGCTTATAAAAGACTACGATCCGAAAATAGAACGTGTCCATGCCGAGCAAGATTCCAAACAATTCTACGTGGACGCGTACCAGGGTGCCCCTGAAGCTGCATGGAAGATGAAGTTTTGGTACGACATCTCTACCAGGAAGATCGTCTCAATCCATGGGGAACAGTCACAGCCGCGATTCGGTTCAATCCCTCCTCCTGATTTTTCCTTGGAGCTCAGCGATTTTGTTTCGCTTGGAACCAGAAGAATTCCACAGCGATGGCATCGGAATGTGTTTGGCCAATCTGTGGACGTTCATATTGAAAAGCTGGAGGAAGTCTCGACCTTTGCTTCGTCGGTATTCCTGGCGCCTCCCCACGCGACGGTGTACGACACGTGTCGCGCTGACAACGCCAAATGGAGCGGCCCATGGCCACATTTCCCATCCGTGTTATTAACGCATCCAAAGGCCATTCCCGCTTACTACCTTCTCCTGGGGCAAGACGGACGCGTGAAGAAGTCCGATGCCCTGATTGCTAGTGGCGGCACCGTTGACCGCGATATGGAGAAATGGTTTCACGACACACCCCTCCCCATGATGCTCTGCGACGGCAAGCCCGTGGAGTATGAAACAATCGTCATTCCGCAAGCTGCTGTCAGCTTCGGCATGGCCCACTAACCAGGGACCCAGCGCAAGCGTCCGGAAATCGTGAAACGATCCTTCGATATTTGCAATTCCAGCAGCGGCATTGGCGAGCATTTCTAACACTGGGAATTTCGCACTGAGTTGAGAATTTTTTGGGCATCGTTCCCTTGACGTTTCGGCATGCTGCGCTCACTATTCTCAACTGTTCTCACAGGTACCCATCGCATGCCTGAAGGCAAAGGACTGCTGATCGTTTACACCGGGCCTGGTAAGGGCAAGACCACTTGCGCCCTGGGCACCGCTTTTCGCGCCGTCGGTCAGGGCATGCGCGTGATGATGGTCCAGTTCATCAAAGGTTCGTGGCACTATGGCGAATTGGACGCCGCGAAGATGCTCGGCGACGATAAATTCGAAATTCGCCCCATGGGCCGCGGATTCGTGAAGATTGGTGGCGCCGAAACCGATCCCGAAGACGTAAAAATGTGCGAAGAGGCCTGGGAATTCGGCCGCGCGCAGATTTACAGCGACAAATATGATCTGGTGGTGCTCGACGAAATCAATTATGTGATCGGCTACAAAATGCTGGACGTCGAGCGCGTCGTCGAAGCGCTCATCCAGCGTCCCGAGCGCGTCCACGTAATCTGCACCGGCCGCAGCGCGCATCCCAAACTCATCGAAGCCGCCGACCTGGTCACCGAAATGCGCGAGATAAAACATCCGTACACAAAAGGCATCCTGGCCCAGCGTGGAATTGACTACTAGTCCCAACCGCGCAGCCGCGGCATTTTTTAACTTTCAACTTTCAACTCTGAACTGTTAACTTCTTAAGGGGCCTTCCAGCCCAAAACACCTCGACCATGGCCTGGTTCAAGCGCGAAAAAAAACCGATCGAAAATCCCACGCCGGCCGAGGAGCGCCGCGTTCACACCGAAGGGATGTGGACCAAGTGCAATTCCTGCCGCGCCATCATTTGGAAAAAAGATCTCGAATCGAACTGGGAAGTTTGCCCCAAGTGCGAGCACCATTTCCGCCTCAGCTCCCGCCGTCGCCTGGAAATGCTTCTGGACGAAGAACCGTGGACCGAGCTGGACCCTGATCTTGCCTCTAGCGACCCGCTGCAATTCACTGATACCAAGCCCTACGCGCAGCGCCTGAAAGAAGCGCAGCGCAAACTCAACATGAAAGACGCCATCATCACCGCCGAAGGCCGCTTGAACGGACGCCCCGTGGTCTGCTGCGCGATGGAATTCGGGTTTATCGGCGGCTCGATGGGCGCGGTCGTCGGCGAAAAAGTCGCGCGCGCGATAGAACGCTCACTCGACCAGAAGGAGCCACTGATCGTCGTCTCCTGCTCCGGCGGCGCGCGCATGATGGAAGGCGTCGTCAGCCTGATGCAGCTCGCGAAAGTTTCCGCAGCCCTCGGGCGCATGGACGAAGCCAAGCTCCCTTTCATTTCCATTCTCACCGATCCCACCACCGGCGGCGTCACCGCCAGCTACGCCATGCTCGGCGACCTGAATATTGCCGAGCCCGGCGCCCTGATCGGTTTTGCCGGCCCGCGCGTGATCGAACAAACCATCCGCCAGAAATTGCCCGAAGGCTTTCAGACCGCCGAATTCCTCCTCGAACACGGTTTCCTCGACGCCGTCGTCCCGCGCAAGGAATTGAAGCCTTACATCGCCCAGGCTCTTGACTTCTTCGTCGGCTAGCCCCAATGACGTACGAAGAATCCGTCCGTGCCTTATTTTCGCTGGGAAGGGAACTCGCAGCTCCGCAACAGGCTCGCGTCCAGAAATTCGGCCTCGCGAATATCACGATCCTCGCGGAAGATCTCGGCCAGCCGCAGCGCTCTTCGCCCTGCGTGCACATCGCCGGAACCAACGGCAAAGGTTCCACGGCCGCAATGCTCGAATCCATTCTGCGCAATGCGGGATTGCGCACCGGCCTGTACACCTCGCCGCACCTCGAAAGCATCAACGAACGCATCCGCATCAACGGCGAAAATATTTCGGATCAGGATTTCGCCGCGGCCTGGTCCCGCGTTCATTCCTCCATCGAATCGCTGATGGCTTCGGGAAAGCTCACTGCGCATCCCACTTTCTTCGAGTGCGTCACGGCCATGGCCTTTCTCACCTTCGCCCAGCAGCACGTGGATTTCGCCATCTATGAAGTGGGCCTGGGCGGCCGCCTCGACGCCACCAATATCGTCGAGCCGGAAGTCGCCATCATCACGCCGATTGATTTCGATCACGAAAATTTCTTAGGCCATTCCATCGAAGAAATCGCCGCGGAAAAAGCCGGCATCATCAAGCCCGGCGCGTGGGTGGTCAGCGCCAGCGAACGATTGGAAGCTCGCGCCGTCATTGCCCGGCGCTGCACCGCAATGGATGCGCGCCTGGTAGAAGTTGACGCAGCCGCGCACGTGGACGATATACGAGACGATGGCGGCCTCTATCGCGCCGTCGCGGCGTTCACACACTCGCGCAAACAACTCGCCCTCGCGCCGTCGTTGCCTGGCCGTTTTCAGATTCGCAATGCGCTCACCGCCGCCGTCGCCGCCCGCCTCCTCGCGGAGCGTGGCTTCCCGATACCCGACGCCACAATTGAGCAAGGTATCGCCACCGCAAATTGGCCGGGACGCCTGGAACGGCTCTCGATCCAGCCTGATCTCTACCTCGATGGCGCGCACAATCCCGCAGGCGCCCGCGAATTATTGAAATTTTGGCAGGAAAATTACGCCGGCCGCCGCATTTTTCTCGTTTACGGCGCGATGCGCGATAAAGCTGTGGACGAAATCTCCGGCCTGCTCTTCCCCCACGCTGCCGCCGTCGTCCTCACCGAACCACGCCAGCCACGAGCCATTTCCGCGCCGTTGCTCGCCGAAATGACCAGCCACGACGCCAAAGAAACGATAGTCGTCCGCAATCCCGGCGAAGCCCTGGAATCCGCTCTGAAATTAGCCGGTCCGCAGGACGCGGTGTTCGCAACCGGCTCGTTGTACCTGGTCGGCGAATTGCGTGCCTATTGGAGCACACGCATGGCGAACCAAAATCCCGTCGCCGGCAGCAAATCATCCTCCGGTAGTTTGTAGTTTCCTCCCGAACTGCGGAACCCTGTTCCAGCAATTTGTAACCTCCTCGTAAAAAATGTGGATATCCTTCCTCCGGATTTCGTACGCTCCCAAGAACGCGCACCGTTTCCGATTGCGAACACCCCTCACGTCCCATCGTCGAACACGAATTCCCACCTGCGCACGCCTGATTTCTTGCACCTCAGAAATCCAGCGTTTTCCTGAACAAGTCGCCCATTTTCTTCGTTTATCTATGTGTTGTCGCGAGGCAAAAACGCGGCTCGTGCGTCTAAGCAGAATTAGTGGGGAGGGTCCTATGAGGCAAGATTCAAGAAGGCAAAAACTGGAATCATTCGGTCGCGCGCCCGCTTTGTTATCCGCCGCGCTGCGTCAGTTCCCCAAAAAAATGTGGATTTATAAACCGGCCAATGAGCGCTGGAGCATCCACGAAATTATCCTGCATCTGGCCGACAGCGAAGCCAGCGCCTACGTCCGTTGCCGCGCTTACATTGCCGAGCCTGCCGCTGGCGATGCCGCAAAATTCAACGCCTCGCGCTGGGCCGGTTCGCTCGGCTATTTTCATCAGAGCACGCGCGAAGCCCTGGAAATTATCCGCCGCCTTAGAAAAATGACGTATCAATTGCTAATTGCTCTGCCCGAGGAAGTTTGGGACGGCACCGTTAACCATCCCCGTGATGGCGCCATCAGCCTGGATCGCTGGGTAGATTTGCAGGAACGCCACATCCCCCATCACATCGAGCAAATGCGCCAGAATTATGAGACCTGGCTCAAAACGCATCCCCCGCGCCGCCGCCCGTCCACATCGCGCGCGCCGGGAATTTCGTCAGGCCTGGTCTCCATGACCGCCGGCATCTGCTAGCAGCAAGCGGCGAAGCGTATCGTCACTCACGTCGCGGCTCAACCGCACGAAACGCTTCGCCGTCCCCTCCCGCCATCCGTCGCCGCCCCAATTCCTTCGTGGCCCTTGCCCCTGCTCGCCCAACGAGAGAGAATGGCTCACGCTGTGGTGTTCGGCTCTTAGCTGTACCCAGCCTAAGACGGGGGAGGATTGCCGTGGCGGAAAACCAGATCGCAGAACAGAAGAACAATTTAATCATCCGCGTGCCGTTGTCGTCGGATGGCTACGTCTCGATTTATTTTTCGAGCAACGATGGACACATGATGTCCGAGCGCGAGTGGTGGCATCTGAAGCAAGTCATCGAACTGGCCAGCAAAGCCTTCGTAAAGCCCGAAGAGCGCGCCCAAGCCGCCGCAGCCGGCGCATAATCAAGGTCGCGTCAGCCGGCGCTCGACAAACCGGCGTCGTGACGCAACCGCTCTGTTCATAATCTGAACGCAAGAATCGGTCATTAAGTATCGGCCAAGGAGTTGCGATGTTCCCTGATGAATTTGTTCGCCCCATGCGCGAAGAACTAACCCGCGTAGGTTTTCAAGAGTTACGCACCCCGCAGGCAGTTGACGCAGCTCTGCAGCAAGAGAAGCGCACCGTGCTCGTCGTCGTGAATTCCGTCTGCGGCTGCGCTGCCGGCAAAGCTCGTCCCGCGGTCGCCATGGCCCTCTCGAACCAGGCGCGCCCCGAAGTTCTCACCACCGTTTTCGCGGGGCAAGATCTCGCCGCCACCGAGCGCGCCCGCGGCTATTTCACCGGCTACGCCCCGTCCTCGCCCTCCATCGCCCTGCTGCGCGATGGCAAACTTGTTTTCATGATGGAGCGATCAAGCATCGAAAGCCGCGACGCACAAGCCATCGCCGCCGATCTCGCCCGCGCCTTCGATCGCTTCTGCGCACCCGCCACCGCCCGCGCCACGCAGTAGCGAATTCAAGCCGGTAACTCGCCGATTCGCCAAACCGCGCTCCCTCACGGTCATCGCGCGCGGCCGTCAGCCGCACGATCGCTGCTCTCGCTTCGCGCGAGAGATCACGGGATTGCCGCACCCGCCGCTCAATGGTAGGATGGCATTTCATGAGCGCCCCTCCGGCCCACAAAATTCGTATCGGCATCCCTTATCGCACTAAAAAAGAAGAACTTAGCAATAAGCGCGATGCCTATGATAAATATCTCGCGGCCGTAAAATACGCCGGTGCCGAGCCCGTCGAAATCTCCCTTGGCCTCACTCCCGAAGAATTGCAGGATCTTGCGCTCACGCTGGATGCGGTCGTCCTATCCGGTAGTCCCGCGGACGTAGAACCGTCGCTCTTTCACGCCGCAAGGAATCCGAAAACCGCAGATCCCGACGCCGCTCGCGAACGCACCGATTTTGCGCTGCTCGATCATGCCGTCACCGAACAAAAGCCGGTCCTCGCAATCTGCTACGGCGTGCAAAGTCTCAACGTCTTCCTCGGCGGTCCGCTGGTGCAGGATATCCCCAGCGAAATTCACACGAGGATCCAGCACGCCTGGACGGGTCACGAAGGTCCGGAACCGCATCATGAGGTCACCCTCGACCCAGGTTCGCGCCTCGCGCAAATGGCTGGCGGCAACCAAGTCCGCGTCAATAGCTCGCACCACCAATCCGTGCTTCGGCCGGGAAGAAATCTGCGCGTCGTGGCCCACGCGCCCGATGGCGTGATCGAAGCAGTTGAATGGACGGGCGATGCGAACTGGATCGTAGGCGTGCAGTGGCATCCCGAACGCATGGTCGCGACGGACGATTTCGCGCAGTCGCTATTTCGCGAGCTCGCCGCGGCAGCCATCGTGCGCAAAGCGCCAGTGCATTCGTAGCGGCAGGCGCGCGGCACAGCGCTGATCATCGCCGCGGCGAGTCTAAGTTTATCCGTGGATTTGGATTCTCAGATTCTAACTTTCAAATCTGAACTTTGAATTCTTAGCTTTTGACTGATCGCAACACGCCACTCACCGGGGGAAAAATGATTTCGCTCGCAGGTAAGGCCGCACTGATTACCGGAGGTTCCCGCGGCATCGGAGCCGCCACCGTCAGACTCTTCGCGCAGGCCGGCGCGGACGTCGTCTTCAATTACCACCGCAGCAAGGAAGCAGCTGCGCAAGTGGAGCAGGAAGCCCGGAAGCACGGCACGCGCATCGAATCCCTGAAAGCCGACCTCGGCAAAATGGCAGACGCCAAAAAGCTGGTGGATTTCACCCGCGAACGCCTCGGCCGCATAGATATTCTCGTCGCCAACGCCGGCATCTGGAACGAACAAGACGCTCCCATCGAAAAAATGACCGAACGTGAATGGGACGAAATGGTTCGGGTGAATCTGAAGAGCGTGTACTCAGTAATCCATTTTGTCGCGCCCCACATGATCGCGCAAAAAAGCGGAAAAATCGTGGCCATCAGTTCCACTGCCGGCCAGCGCGGCGAATCATTCCACACTCATTACGGCGCCACCAAAGGCGCCATCATCAGCTTTGTCAAGGGTCTCGCCAGCGAGCTGGGCCCGCACAATATTCTCGTAAATTGCGTAGCGCCCGGTTGGGTGGATACCGATATGTCCGCTTCCGTCCTGCGCACCAAGCACGGTCTGAAATCCGCGCTCGTGCCCATCCCACTCAAGCGCGTCGGTACCGCCGAAGAAATCGCCGGTCCCATTCTGTTCGCCGCTTCCGACCTGGCAACCTTTATCACCGGAGAAGTGATCAACGTTAATGGAGGTTCGGTGCTTTGCGGCTGATTTCTCCACCCATCAATTCGCACGGAAGGAACTCTCATCGCATGATTCCTCGCGCCGCCATAATCCGCACCATCGCATTGTCGCTGTTCTTCGCCGCCGCGTTCCTCGCCGTCTCGCCATGCGCCTCCGCGCAAGACGACAATACCGTCCTGCTCCCCGAGCAAAGCGCCGCGAAGGCCAAAGCGATCCTGCAGCAAGCCATTGACGCGCTCGGCGGCCCGGCGTATCTCAACGTCCACGACGTCACCTGCATCGGCCGCCTCAGCCAATTCGGGCACTCCGGCGAACTCAACGGTTTCGGTCATTTCATTGACTATGCCCAACCGCCATTCAAAGACCGCACCGAAAATCTTCCCAAGCGCAACATCATCTCCGTCTTCAACGGCGATAAAGGCTGGGAACTCGATCGTGGCGGTGTCTCCGAAGCCACCATCACCGACCTCGCCACATTTCAGGAGGACACCAAGAAGGATATAGACAATATACTGCGCAGTCGCATCCACGAGGCCGGAATGATTTTTCGTTATGGCGGTATGGACGTCGTGGACTACCAGGAATCCGACTGGGTCGAGCTGGTGGATAGCGACAACCGCACCTTCCGCATCGCCATCTCTCGCAGCACTCACCTCCCCGTCCGCAAAGTCGTGGACACGCGCAACGCCAACACCCGCATGCGCAACGAGGAAATCGAATACTACTCGAACTACCACCCCATTGACGGCATTCAAACCCCTTTTCAAATCACCCGCGAACGCAACGGCATCAAGGTCTACCAGGTCTTCTTCGACAAATACGAATACAACACCAATATCGCCGACTCTTTTTTCACCAAGGAATCCTTGGAAGAGCGCTGGGCAAAAATCGGCAAAAAAGAAAAACCACCCAAGAACGCTTCCAACAACAATAAAACAACGACAAGAACTGACGATGCGACTAGTATCGTCATCCTGCTTGCCCTGCGTGATTTTCGCGAAGCGATGCCAATGCCGTTGAATTTGTAGCGGCCGGTTCAGTTTTATCGAACCGGGCACACCTTTGCTCTTGGTTTTCTCTGCGCCCGCTGCATCTCTGCGGTAACTTGCCCTGCCGTCTCAGATTCTCCTCCGCAGTTCCTCCGTTTTCTCTGTGTAAATCTTCTGCCTTCCCCTCCGCATCAATGCTTTTGCCTTTATCAGCTATTATCAGTGTTCATCTGTGGTGAATTTGCCTTAGTTCCAGCCCCTCCGCGACTCAGTGGCCCATTCCCGCGCGAGCGCGGTATAATCTTCGGATGCCAATAACGCACAAAAGCGAACAGATGCACGGCACCACGGTACTGTGCGTGCGCAAGGACAACAAAGTCGTCCTCACCGCCGACGGCCAGGTCACCCTGGGCGACGGCGTCATCAAACACAGTGCGCGCAAGACTCGCCGCATCTACAACGACAAAATCATCGCGGGTTTCGCCGGCAGCACCGCTGACGCGCTTTCGCTCTTCGGCCGCTTCGAAGGAAAATTGCAGGAATTTCACGGTAATCTCGCGCGCGCCGCCGTCGAGCTCGCCAAAGAGTGGCGCACCGACCGCTCCCTGCGCCACCTGGATGCCCTGCTCATCGTCGCCGACGCTAAATCCACATTCCTGCTTTCCGGCAATGGCGACGTGATCGAACCAGACGACGGCATCTGCGCCATCGGCTCCGGCGGCTCCTACGCCCTTGCCGCCGCGCGCGCTCTTTCCAAGTTCACCAAGCTCAGCGCCAAGGATATCGCCGCCGAAGCCATGCGCATCGCCAGCGAAATCTGTATCTACACCAACGACAATTTCAGCGTGGAAGAGCTATGACGGAGAAATCGGAGAAAGACATGGTCATCTACCTGTCCGGAAACGAATCGCAAGCCCCCGAGCCGGAGCCTCTTCCGTCTTTCGACGAGCTTACGCCGCGCGAAATCGTGGTCGAACTGGATAAATACATCGTCGGCCAGAATCTCGCCAAAAAAGCTGTGGCCATCGCTCTGCGCAACCGCGTCCGCCGCCAGAAGCTTCCGCCCGAGCTGGCAGAAGACATTCTGCCGAAAAATATTCTGATGATCGGTCCCACCGGCGTAGGCAAGACGGAAATTGCCCGCCGCCTGGCGCGCCTTGCCGGCTGTCCCTTCGTAAAGGTGGAAGCTTCGAAATACACCGAAGTCGGCTACGTCGGCCGCGACGTGGAATCCATGGTCCGCGACCTCGTCGAGACTGCGATTGACATGGTCCGCGAGGAAAAACTCGACGAAGTCGCCGAGCGCGCCGAACAATCGGCCGAAGACCGCCTGCTCGACCTTCTCCTCCCGCCTTCGCCCGTTCCTTCGGACACCACGCCCGCCAGCGAAATTCAGCGCCGCGAGCAAGTGGCCCGCACGCGGGAAAAACTCCGCGCCCAGCTGCGCGAAGGCAAGCTCGATCAGCGCATGGTCGAAGTCGAAGTCCGTGAACGCCAGATGCCTTCGTTCGAAATCATCACCAACCAGGGCGTCGAGGAAATGGACATCAATGTAAAAGACATGCTCTCCGGCATGTTCGGCCAGCAAAAAAAGAAACGCAAAATGACGGTCGCCGAAGCTTTCGACTATCTGATCCAAGAAGAAGAAAACCGCCTGATTGATATGGACCAGGTCACGCGCATCGCCGTGGACCGCGTCGAGCAAATGGGCATCCTCTTCATAGACGAAGTGGACAAAATCGCCGGCCGCGAATCCGGCCACGGACCGGACGTCTCTCGCGAAGGCGTGCAGCGCGACATTCTGCCCATCGTCGAAGGCACCACGGTCAATACTCGCTACGGCATGGTCCGCACCGACCACATACTATTTATCGCCGCCGGCGCGTTTCACACCACCAAGCCTTCGGACCTGATTCCGGAGCTGCAAGGCCGCTTCCCCATTCGCGTCGAGCTTACTTCGCTCACCGAAGCCGATTTCATTCGCATCCTTACCGAGCCCAAGAACGCGCTCATCAAACAGTACGTCGCGCTGCTCGATACCGAGCCGTTCAAACTCACTTTCACCGACGATGCTATCGCCGCCATCGCGAAATTTGCCGCCAAAGTGAACGAGCACACCGAAAATATCGGTGCGCGCCGCCTGCACACCATTCTGGAAAAAGTGCTGGAGGACATTTCCTTCGAAGCCCCGGAAATGAAAAAGAAATCCTTCAAAGTGGACGCGGCTTACGTGCAAAAGCAGCTCGCAAATATCGTGAAGGACCAGGACCTGAGCCGTTACATACTCTAGAAAATCGAAAATGGAAATTCGAAAAGAGGCCCCTCAGCCTCGCTGGCCGCCAACTCCAAAATCGCGCATCTCCATTTTCCATTTTCTCCTTTCCATTTTCGCTTCTCTGACCCTTCTCGCCGGCTGCGGCGTTCCCGGCGAGCCCACCGAGCGCAAGCCGCCAATCCCCACCGCGGTCACTGACCTCGCGGCCACCCAGCGGGGCGACACTGTAATCCTGACCTTTACCTTTCCTAAAGATTCCGTCGAAGGTCGCGAGCTCAAGCAGCCGCCCGCCATCGAGATCTTCCGTGACTTCCAACCGGTTTTAGCCGGACCGGCGCCAACGTCCGCTTCCGCCGTTCCCGCCAATCCTACGCTGCTCGTAACCATCCCATCCGCGATGGTGGCCCAATACGATACGCGACGACAAATTCGCTATGTGGATGAGCTACAGTCCGAGGATTTCACACAGCATCCCAACTCGCAGGTCGTTTACGTCGTGCGCACCCGGACCTCGCCAAAGAAAGTCTCCGCAGATTCGAATGCCGCCACTCTGCGCGTCGCGCCGGCCCCCGATCCGATCACGGACCTCAAAGCAGAAATCACCCATCAAGGCGTAATTCTCACCTGGACGCCGCCGCAAAAAACCGCCGTCGGCCCCGCGCCGCCGATCGCGCTCTATCGAATCTTCCGCCGCGAAATTCCGCAAGCCACGGCGCCCGCGCCCACCACCGGTGCGCTACCAGCGCGCTCGCCAAACCCTAGCGTTCCCATTGAAGAAACCGTCGCACCGCCATTCCGCGATACCCAAATTCAATTCGGAAAGACCTACCAATACACCGTTCGCAGCGTCGCACAATACCCGGATCTGCAAGTCGAATCGCTCGACTCGCCCTTCATCGAAGTCACACCGCTCGATACTTTCCCTCCCGCCGCGCCGCAAGGCCTCGTCGTCGCGCTGATTCCCGCGCAGGGCTCCGCGCCCGCCTATCTCGACCTCTCCTGGTCCATCAGCGCGGAAAATGATATCGCCGGTTACAACATCTATAGAACTGAGCAGGAAGGCGCGCCCGGCCAGAAGCAAAATCCGGACCTGTTGCGTACTCCCGCGTTTCGCGATATGAATGTCGTACCGGGCCACCGCTACTTCTACACCGTCACGGCAGTGGATCGCGTAGGCAACGAAAGCCCCGCCAGCGCGGCCGCATCCGGCGAAGTGCCGGTCGCAGTGCCAGCCGATGCCCCGGTCGCGGCTCCGGAAAACGTGCAGCCAAATCCATGACCGATCCAGTCAACACCGCCCACAGCATTCCAGACCGCGCCCACGCTGCGGGGACGGTAATAAGCCCCACAGTTCGTGTCGGTCTCTACACCGGCGCAGGGCTGACGATCGTCATGGTCGCCTCGCTCATCGCCGCAAACCGCATACCGTCTCTCGATAATCGCGCGCTCGAACGCAACGGCGCATCCTACGGCCTGTTCCTCGCGGTCATGCTCATCCCGATTTTCCGCTTTCTCAATCGCCCGCTGAAAATGTTCTACTCGGCCATGCTCGCCTGGGGAATTTTCATCGTCTCTTACGACATCGCCGGAATGTTCTTCCACAGTCTCTTCCAGGCGCTGCGCTCCCCCTTCGATGCGTTTCTCGAAGGCGCCATCGTGTATGGCGTCTGCGCGGTAGGTTCCTGGGTCGGCGGCATGATCCTGCTGGCGCGCCACCATCGCATCGCTCCGCGCCGGCGCCGCTCCGATTTCTTCACCACCCACCACCGATGAAGCTCTGCCGATTTCAGCCCCAGGAATTCGACGCCAAAGATCTCAGCCGCGCCGCGCGCGAATCCCATCCGCATCCGCGCGCCGGAATCGTCGAAGGCGATAAAATCCACGAAATTCACGGCGAACTGCACGGCCCGCGCGAACGCACCGGCAAAACCTGGCCCCTCGAGCAGATAAAATTCCTCCCACCCTCCGCGCCCAGTAAAATTGTCTGCGTAGGCCGCAATTATCTCGACCACGCCAAAGAATTAGGCAACGACGCACCCGCCCAACCGCTCATTTTTCTCAAGCCCCCTTCCGCCGTCATCGCTCCCGAAGAACCCATCGTCCACCCGCGCATCTCTCAACGCGTGGACCACGAAGGCGAGCTGGCCATCATCATTGCCCGCCGCTGTTATCACCTGAACGACGATGAAAGCGTCGCCCCCTACATCCTCGGCTACACTTGCCTCAACGACGTCACCGCCCGCGACCTGCAAAAACTCGATGTCCAATTCACGCGCGGCAAAGGCTTCGACACGTTCTGCCCCTTCGGTCCTATCCTCGAAACCCAAATAGATCCGAAAGGCGTCAAGGTCGAAACCTACGTGAATGGAATCAGGAAACAGTCTGGACACACGTCGGAAATGATCTTTTCCGTTGATGCTATAATCCGCTTCATCGCGCAGGTGATGACGCTCGAGCCGGGCGACGTGATCGCCACCGGCACGCCCTCGGGTGTGGGCCCGCTCGTCCCCGGCGATGTTGTCGAAATTAGCGTCGGCGGAATTGGCACGCTAAGAAATCCCGTCATCGCCGCGCACGATTAACCCGCACAAAACGAAAAAGGCACGCGTTGAAAGAACTCCTGAATGATTGGCACGATTGGCTCCCGCTCGCCGGAGTCGCGGTGGTCGTCCTCATCGGTCTGATTCTCTGGCTCCGCCGCAAGCCGGAAGACGAGAGCGACATCGAACGCCAGCGCCGCGCCTACTTGAATCGCGTCGGCCGCATCGTCGAAGGCCAGGTCCTGGAAATCGTCGAACACGCGCGCGACGCCAGCAATCCCGCGGCGAAATCAGCAGGTATGTTTCAGAAGCGCGCCGCTCCTTCCGCCTTCGCCAACGGCACGCAAAAACTCCTCTACTACACGTACTCAATCTCCGGCGTCACCTACGAAACCGCGCAAGACATCACCGGCCTCGAAGAAGCCAAGCACCTGGGCCGCGTAGCCGCCGGACAAACCGCCAGCGTCAAATACGACCCCTCCAATCCCAGCAACTCCATCCTCCTGGCCGACGATTGGTCGGGCTTGCACTGAATCGTCCCGCAGGACGATTCACCGTGCGAACCGGCAGCGCCGGTCCGAAGGGTAGCGCCGCCATCCCGCCGGCTCTTTATGTTTTGCAATCACAGCGCGCAACATCCCACACTCGTGCTCGCGGAAATCGAGCGCACTCGGTAGGGGCGCTGCTTGCTGCGCCCCTGCCCGCCACTACCTCAGCCCTAACGAGAACTCGCGAGCCAAGAATGGTAAACTTTTGTGTTTTCCGGAGGACCACATTGCGTTGCTTTCAATGCCTTCTTGGCGCCGCCGTTCTCGCCATCGCGGCCGCAACTTGTCTCCACGCGCAACAGAATCCCGCAGCATCGGCATCGCCAACAGCACAAACGCCCGTGGTAGATCCCAGCCTCTACTCCGCCCTGCGCTGGCGCCTAATCGGCCCCTACCGCGCCGGACGAGTCTCCGCAGTCGCAGGCGTCCCCGGCGACGCCTCCACCTACTACATGGGCACCCCCGGTGGCGGCGTCTGGAAGACCACCAGCGGCGGCACCACCTGGAAACCCATCTTCGACGATGAGCACGTAGCTTCCATCGGCGACATCGCCATCGCCCCCTCCGATTCCAAAATCATCATCGTCGGCACTGGCGAACAAACCGCCGGCGACGGCGTCTATCGTTCCACCGATGCCGGAGCCACCTGGACCAACATCGGCCTCAAAAATTCCCGCTTCATCGCCACCGTTCTAATTGACCCGCGCAATCCGAACATCATCCTCGCCGGCGTCCTAGGCCATCCCATCCTCGGCGTCGGCGCTCCCGGCGAAAATCGCGGCGTGTACAAAACCACCGACGGCGGCAAGACCTGGATCAAAACTCTTTACAAAGACGACATGGCCGGCGTCTCCAACATGACCGCCGACCCCGACAATCCGCGCATCCTCTACGCCGCTCTCTGGAAGCCTTTCGATTTCCGCTCCGGCCCTCCCGATTCCCACACGCAAGATTCCTGGATTTACAAATCCACCGACGAAGGCGCCACCTGGAAGCCCACCTCAGAAGAAGGATTACCCAACACGCCGCGTGGCCGCGTAGGTCTCGCCGTAGCCCCCGGCACCAAAGGCCAAAGAATTTTCGCCATCATGGAACCGGGCCTTTTTCGCTCGGACGATGGCGGCGCGCACTGGCGCCAGATCACCAAAGATCCGCGCATCACCGGGAATCTCTACATCTGCCGCGTGTACGTTGACCCAAAAAATCCGGACATGGTTTTCGTCATGCAGACCACCACCTATCGCTCCACCGATGGCGGCCAGAATTTCACAGCCTATAAAGGCGCGCCCGGTGGCGACGATTACCACGTCCTCTGGATTGATCCGCAAAATTCTCAGCGTATGATTCTCGGCGTGGATCAAGGCGCCACCATCAGCCTCGATGGCGGCCTCACCTGGAGCAGTTGGTACAATCAACCCACCGGCCAGTTCTATCACGTCATCACCGATAATCAGTTCCCCTACGTTTCCTACGCACCGCAACAGGATAGCGGTACCGCCGCCGTTCCCAACCGCAGCGACTACGGCGAAATCAGCTACCGCGATTGGTTTTCCATCGGCGGCTTCGAATTCTGCTACATCGCTCCGGATCCCTTGAATCCCAACATCGTTTATTCCGGCGGCTGGTACGGCAGCACTCTGCGTTGGGATAAAACCACCGGACAAATCGTGCACGTTTTCGTTCGTAGCACAAAAGAACGCATGTCGCAGATGCCACCGCTGGTTTTTTCACCACAGGATCCGCATACGCTCTATCTTGGCGCGCAGTACGTTCTGAAAACGACCAACGGCGGCAACACCTGGACGCAGATTAGCCCGGACCTTACCGAGCCTGCCGCGGCTCCCGGCGCGCCACCCGCTCAACCCCACGCTCAATTAATCGCGCCGCCCGCGCCATCAACAAACACACACTCCCCGCTGAATGAAGCAGAAGAAGCTGTGGACTTGGAAGAACGCGACGCCGGCGGCAAAGACGATTTCGAAACCGGCCAGCGCCCGCGCCGCACGTCCCTAACAGTCCTCACTCCCTCGCCGGTCAGCGCCTCCGTACTCTGGGCCGGCAGCACCAACGGTTTAGTCCAAATCACCCGCGACGCTTCGCAGTCCTGGCAAGATGTCACTCCCACCGGTTTGCCGAAAGACAGCGAGATCGAGGCCATCGAGGCCTCGCACTACGATGCCAGCACCGCGTACGTCGTTCTTAACGCGCGCCAGGATCTACAGCCATACATTTTCCGCACGCGCGACGCCGGCAAATCCTGGCAGAAAATCACCACAGGCCTGCAGCCCGATTGGATCGCGCGTGTAATTCGCGAAGATCCGGTGCGTAAAGGATTGCTCTACGCCGGAACCGAAAACGCTCTCTACGTTTCCTTCGACGATGGCGACCACTGGCAATCCCTGCAGCTGAATTTCCCGGCCTCCGATGTTCGCGATCTCGCTGTTCATGGCGATGACCTCGTCGCCGCCACTTACGGCCGCGCCCTTTGGATTCTCGACGACGTCACTCCGCTCCGCCAAGCCGGCCCGGAAATTACCGCTTCCAACGCATATCTCCTGAAGCCCGCAACCGTTGTCCGCACCCGTTACGACAACGACCAGGAAACTCCGCTGCCGCCCGAAGAACCCACCGCGAAAAATCCACCCGACGGCGCCATCATTGATTACTACCTCAAATCCGTTCCCAGCAATCCGCTCACGCTCGAAATCCACGACGCGCAGGGAAAAGTAGTCCGCCGCTTCAACAGCCTCGTTCCTCCCGTGGATTCCACGCCCAAAAACGTTCCGGATTATTGGTTTGGCCCTCCCGCGCATCTTTCAAAAGACGCCGGGCTTAATCGTTTCGTTTGGGATTTGCGTTACGATCCACCGCAAGCCCTGAATTTCAGTTATTACGGCGGGCTGCTCGATTACATCGAGTACACCATCTCCGACCATGCGCTCCCCGCCGACACGCCGCGCGAGCAAACTCTCGGCCCGCTCGCCGTTCCCGGCCAGTACGAAGTCTTCTTCATCGGCAACGGCACGGTCATGAAACAGCCGCTCACCATCACCCTCGATCCGCGCGTCCACGTATCGCAAGCGGACCTCGAAGCACAGCTCCTCGCCGCGAAACGCATTGACTCTGGCCTGGCCGCCAGCACCAAAGCGTTCCAATCCATCACCAACCTGCGCGCCGCCATCGCCGACCGCCTGAAAACTCTAGGCGTTCCGCTCGAAGACAAGCCTGCCTCCAGATTCAGCGAGCAGTCCGCCCAACCCAAGGAAAAAACCGCGGAAGAAAAAGCGCAAGAGGAAAAGGCCGCAGCCGCGAGCTCCGAAACTAAAGCATCCGCCGAAGCCCTCAGAGATTTGGACAAGAAAGCCGACGCAATTCTGGAAGGCACCTTCGAAGCTCCCGGCGTAGGCCCCATCAATCGCGACCTGGCCCGCGCCAGCTTCTTCATCCAATCCGGCGACGCCGCCCCCAATGAAACAGCGAAAACCGTGCTCGATGAATCCTGCACCCAGCTCAACAAAAACCTAACCGCATGGCGCGACCTGGACTCCCAAGCCGTCCCAGCCACTAACACAATCATCGCCAAATCCAACCTGGCCGCTCTTCCAACCGCGACCGTAATGTCCATAACCAGCGCTCAGCACGATGCCCCCACAGCCGACGCCTGCGCGCCGTAATCGCGCGCCGGCGTACGGACCGTCCAGGTTGCGCGTCCCGTCGATTCTGCATGTGTAGCGGCGGGTCTCAGACCCGCCCGTATCTCGGCTCTTCCCGGACGTCCACACAGCACCGTTCGCATTTTCTTGAACAACGTGCTACCGTGTCCTGTGGTTCACCAACAAAATTCGCAAACCGCTCACGGAATGAACCAGCCGCCTCTGCGCACCACCCAATTTCTATTCGATACAAATGAAAACCCACACGGTTTCCCAACTCCTTCAAAACAAAGGCCAATTGGAATTTCTATTCAATACAAATTTCGCCTTTTTGCTCGGTCGGCGTTTCGTAACTCCTTCGTCGGCCGTGCCGCCAGCCACTCGCTGCTCGTTACTTGGTCATCATCACTCGCCACTCATCACTTCTTAAATCAATCGCTAGCGAAACATAATCGAAAGCCAACGCAACCCACTGAAAACAATCATCGATCACCCAGATCAATCGCTAGTTTTTGTCGTCTTTTTGACCCTCAACCCGACCTCCCGCGCCGCATTTCGGCAATCACGATTCACGGATCACTAAGCACCAATCACGACTCACTAATCGCGATACACCGCCCACGCCGATGACCGCCCATCGCAAACACCACGATCGCCTCGAAGAGCTCCGCAAGCTCAACGCCGAAGCCGAAGCCGGCGGCGGCGCCGAACGTCGCGAGCGCGAGCACAAACAGGGCAAGCTCAGCGCCCGCGAACGCGTGGACCTGCTCCTCGACGAAGGAACCTTCGAAGAGCTCGACAAATTCGTCCGCCACCAATCTCACGATTTCGGCATGGAATCGCAGCGCCCGCCCGGCGACGGGTTTATCACCGGCTACGGCCGCATCGCTGGCCGCCTGGTGTACGTCTTCGCCCAGGATTTCACCGTTTTCGGCGGCTCGCTCTCCGAAGCCAACGCCTCCAAAATCACCAAGATCATGGACCTGGCTATGCGCGCCGGCGCGCCCCTAATCGGCCTGAACGATTCCGGCGGCGCCCGCATTCAGGAAGGCGTCAAATCGCTGGCAGGATACGCAGAAATTTTTCTGCGGAATACCCTCGCCAGTGGCGTGATCCCGCAGATCAGCGCGATCATGGGCCCTTGCGCCGGCGGCGCTGTTTATTCCCCTGCCATCACCGATTTTATTTTCATGACCCGCGACACGTCCTACATGTTTGTCACCGGCCCGGACGTCATCAAGACCGTCACCCACGAAGAAGTCACCAAGCAGGAATTGGGCGGCGCCATGACTCACAACGCCACGAGTGGGGTCGCGCATTTCGTTTCCCGTGACGATGCCGAGTGTCTGGCCATGATCCGCGAGCTTTTCAGCTACCTGCCATCCAATAATCTAGACGACGCGCCGCGAAAACCCACCACCGATCCCTGGGACCGCGTCACGCCTTCATTGAATTCGATGGTCCCGGAGAATCCGCAGCAACCCTATGACATCAAAGACGTAATCCACGCCCTCGCTGACGATTCCGAATTTTTCGAAGTCCACGAGCACTACGCGAAAAATATCGTGGTCGGCTTCGCGCGCTTCGATGGCCGCTCCGTCGGCATCGTTGCGAATCAACCCGCCTTCCTTGCCGGCGTTCTGGACATCAACGCCTCCGTAAAAGGCGCGCGCTTCGTGCGTTTCTGCGATGCCTTCAATATTCCGCTGATTACCTTTGAAGACGTTCCCGGCTTTCTCCCCGGCACCCAACAGGAATTTGGCGGCATCATCCGCCACGGCGCAAAACTGCTCTTCGCTTTCGCCGAAGCCACAGTCCCGAAGATTACCGTCATCACCCGCAAAGCCTACGGCGGCGCCTACTGCGTCATGGCGTCCAAACATATTCGCACGGACATCAATTTCGCCTGGCCCACCGCCGAAATCGCCGTCATGGGACCCGAGGGCGCCGTCAACATCGTTTACAAACGCGAACTCGATCGCGCCCCCGAATCCGAACGTGAAACTCTCCGCCAGGAAAAAATCGCCGATTTCCGCGAACGCTTCGCCAACCCCTACGTAGCCGCCGAACGCGGCTACATTGACGCGGTCATCGAGCCGGCCCATACCCGCGCCAAACTAATCACCGCCCTCCGCTCCCTGGAAAATAAACGCGACACCAACCCCCGCAAAAAACACGGAAACATCCCGCTATGACCTACTCGTCGGATGGGGTCTGCATCGGGCTCCTTCTGATTTTCTACGTGGTCAACGTGATCGCGCTCCGCTGGACCCCGAAGAAAACCACGGTGACCCAATACGACCCACCGCAAGGCGTCTCTCCGGCCCTGGCTGGCTATTTGCGCGAAAATGGAAGATGTGAGCGGGCCTTTGCCGCCGCGCTGGTTTCACTCGCTTCGAAAGGATACCTCCGAATCGGTCAGCAAAAGGATTGGGTCACCCTGGAACGGCTGCGCGATGCCGACTCGTCGCTTCCGCCGGAAGAATCCATCATCCTCGCGACGCTTTTCTATCCGCCCAGCATTCACACCTACAAATTCAACTCTCGCGAATGCACCTGGCTGTCGCAGACGTACGACAAATTCCGCAAAACGATGGATGAGAATGTCGCGGCCGGTCTGATGTCCGCCCACTCGCTTTTGTGGTTTAGCGGGATCGTCTATTCCGTGCTGGCGCTCGCGTATCTTTTTCAATCAGCTCCGGTCTTCAGTGAAATCGCCTCGCCGGCGTCGGTGGTATACCTCAGCATTTTCATCTTTCTTGGCAGCTCGGCGTTCGTCGCAGCAGTGCGAGCGTGGCCGCCAACTCTTTGGAAAATCGCGTCGTTTTTTCGCCGCGATGGCCGTCCCGCTCGCGCGCTCGACTTCGCCGATTTGCCGCCCATTGTCCTCACCGCGTCGTCGCTGTTGGGTTTTGGCTTTCTCGGCGCTCTCACCTCTCTCCGATTCGCGCTGCTGCTCACCAGCCTCTTCTTTGTGAATGTAATTTTCAAAGGCCTGCTGGAGGCGCCGACCAACGCTGGTCGCGCGTTGCTCGTCAAGCTCGACGGATTCCGTGAATTTCTCTCGCGCGCGGATTCCGGACGCTTGAATCAGGAAAATCAGCCCGGTCAGACGCCGGAAACTCTTGAGAAATACATTTCGTACGCGGTTGCGCTGGACGCCGAACACGCCTGGGGAGAAGAGTTCACCGAAAATCTCCTGGAGATGCTGCAGTTCGATCTGGCATACAGCCGCGGCGCCGGAGTGCTGACCGGCCTCCCGGAGCTGCTACCAGAAGTCGAAGAAGAATTCGGCCAAAACGTCCTCCAACTGAACATTCCCAGGCCTCACAAACATCACAAGGCTCCACAATGAAATCGCGCCAGAGCGATTGTGGTAAAATGAGCCTAATGAAAACGATGGATCGCGAATTCACAGCCATTATCGAGAAGAAGGGCCGTTGGTACATCGGCACGGTCGAGGAAATTCCCGGCGTCAATTCGCAGGGCCGCACGCTCGTCGAGCTGCGGCGCAATCTGAAAGAAGCCATTCAACTGATTGTGGAGTCCAACCGATCCATCGCCCTCAAAGAGCATTCCCAGCAGGCCAAGCGTGAATTGATCACCGTTCGCGTTTGAGTTCTTCAACGATGAAGCGGCGGGATTTGATTCGACACCTCTTGGACAATGGTTGAGAGCTTTTGCGCGAGGGCGCACGCCATTCCGTGTATTGGAACCCGCACAAAGGATTTACCTCCACTGTGCCGCGCCACCGCGAAGTCCATGAATTCCTCGCTCGCAAGATTTGCCGCGACCTCGGCATTCCAGTACCGAGCTAACTCGCCAATGTCCGCCTGGCATCTTGACACTGCGCGCAGCGAACCTTTAGCATCGAGGATTGTGTTCGGGCCGGTTTAGCTCAGAGGTAGAGCGAGGGTCTCATAATCCCTAGGTCGTGGGTTCGAGTCCCACAGCCGGCACCATAAGTTTGTGCACGAGGCCGTGGAAAAAAGCCGCTCCGTAGCGAAACGCTGCGTGGCTTCTTCGCTTCAAATCCCTGAAATCAGAAGCAGCGAATTACTGTGCCGCAGTTGTGTTCGGCGGTAAATGCTCTTCGAGGTAGCGCAGCAGCAAGCTGTACAGATGCAGAGTCGTGCCGGAACCTTCGTTGATGGCGTGCGTGCGATTTGGGTACTCCATGAAATCAACGGGCTTATCCAGCTCGATCAGGCGATTGAGCAGCAGCTCGGTGCCGGCATAGTGCACGTTGTCGTCGCCTGAGCCATGCACTACCAGCAAGTGCCCACGCAAACCTTGGGCGAAGTTGATGGCGGAACTACTCCGATAACCTTCGACATTTTGCAGCGGCAAACCCATGTAGCGTTCCTGGTAAATCGTATCGTATAGGCGCAGATCCGGCACCGGCGCTACCGACATTCCCACTTCATACAGGTCCGGTGAACGGAACATCAGATTGAGCGTGCTGGAACCTCCGCCGCTCCATCCCCACACGGCGACGCGCGTCGAATCCGCAAAGGGATGCGACTGCAGAAAAACCTTCAATGCGGCGCTTTGGTCGTGAACAATCACGGGATGGATCGCTCCGTACACAATCTTTCGCCAGGCGCGCCCTTTCGGAGCGGGCGTGCCGCGATTGTCGAAGCTGACGACGACATATCCGGCCTGTGCGACGGCGCGATTGTAATCATTGTTCCACGCGCCCCACTCGTCCAGCACGGTCTGCGCCGCGGGCTCTCCGTACACGTAAACAAGCACGGGATATTTCTTCGCGGGATCGAAATGCGGAGGTTTCAGCATCCAGGCGTCGAGCGCGATGCCGTCGCCGATGTCCACTTTGAAGAATTCCGTGGGCGAAGTTAGCAGCGGTGCGACATTCGCGCGCAGTGCGGCGTTAGCTTCGAGCGCGCGCGCGGAACGATGCGCAGGAAGTTCGACAAGATCGGTTACGGGTGTGACGTCAGCGCGCGAATAAATGTGAAATGCCCAATGGGCATCCGGAGACATATCGTAACGATGAGTCCCAGGTGCCGTGGCGGGACTGACGCGCTGGGCGTTTTGCGAACCATCCAGGGGCGCGCGGTAGAGATAGCGCTGCGTGGCATTTTCCGGGGAGGCAGTAAAATAGAGCTGGCCGGCTTTTTCGTCCACGCCGCCGATTTCGATTACATCGTACGCGCCCGGAGTGATCAGCTGTACGCGTTTTCCATCGCGCGAAACAAGATAGGCGTGGCGCCAGCCGTCCCGCTCACTCAACCACAGAAAGTCCTGGCCATTGTGGACCCAATGAATTTCATCCATCACGTCTACCCAGGCGGAGTCCTGATCGCGGAAAATCTGGCGAACGGCGCCGGTGGAGACATCGGCGAGCAGCACATCGTCGGTGTTCTGCAGACGATTTAAATGCTCGATGGCGAGTTCGCTGGAGTTCCCGGCCCACTCGAGGCGCGCAATGTAATTGTCCCGGGGATCGCCGGGTACCTGCATCCACTGCGTGTCTCCGCCATCCACGCTGACGACGCCTGCGCGCACGGCTGAATTGGTTGTGCCGGGGATCGGATACGGAATATTCAAAACTGTGGGATACACACCCAAACCAGGATAAGGAAAGCCGGTAACAATTTCCTTGGGCGCGCCGAGATTGTAGAGCAGCTTAAAAATTCCCACGCCGCTGGTGTCAAATTGCCAGTAGGCGATGCGCCGGCCGTCCGGGCTCCAGCGGAACGCGTCGCGAACGTCCAGCTCTTCTTCGTAAACCCAGTCGGAAGTGCCGTTAATGACCGTTTCCGAGCCGTCGTGGGTGAGCTGGGTGATGCGTCCGGTGGAAATTTCTTCGACGTAAATATTATTGCCGCGGACGTAGGCAACCATCGAGCCGTCCGGGGAGAACTTCGCGAACATCAGGGAAGATGCGGGAGCGTCGCCGCCGAGTTTGCGCAACGCACCAGACTGCAAATCCAACACCCAGTAATCGCCGCGAGTGTGCAATCGCCAGACCTGAGCGGAATTGGTATAAAGCAGCAGGCGGGATTTGTCCTTGGACCAAGAGTAGTTTTCGAAGGCGAGGGGAGCCTTTTCGCCGGCAGGAATGAGCTTGGCGGCCGAGACGAGAATTTCGCGTTTTCCGGAGGCGGTCTCATACCGAACAATGTCCTGCGCGTCCTTGACCGCCGCGGAAGGTTCGACAGTAGTGTAGAACGCGCCATCATCCAACCAGCGCGCCGGACCGAAGTACTTGACCTCGAAATCCGGCGACGCGTACATGCGATGCAGCAGCTGGTCTGATTGCGGCGATATTTGTGCGTGCAGCGGAATAGCAGCGACGCACGCGCCGATTATGAGAACGAACGTGGCGACAAGTCTTGGTAATAAAAAGCGTGACGCAAAAGTCGAGTGCCTTGAATCTTCGAGATTCATGCAGTCTCCCACGCAGCCTGGAGTGAACCCACAGAGTTTTTTTTAAACCGTTCGACGCAAAGCTAGTTTTCCATCAATGAAAGTTGCTTTCCTGAATTTCCCGGCCATTCGCCGGCTGAACCGGGCGAGCATCGTCCGGATAGTATCGTGCAAACGTCGCGATCTGCGCGGGAGAGGCTTCGATGGGAGTTTTCAGGACGAACCACTTGACACCCTCCTTGCAGGGAGGAATGGTCAGCGAGCCATCGAATGTGTAGTAGTTCTGGTCCGCGGGCAAAAGATCGGCGGCGTTGATGACGACCTTCTTGTACTCCACTTCTTTACCCTTATCGTGAGGTATGTGACTCCACAGATCGCGCAGCAGAGCGTTTTCCGCGCCGCTCTTGATGAAAACGGCGACGACGGCGGTGCGGTTGGCCGCAGAATCCACGTGGACGAAGTGAAGTTCCATGTCGTATTTGAGGCCGTTAATTTCGTTTTCGCTGCCATGATGAAAATGAAACTGCTGCAGCGGCAGCGCAGTTCCGTTGATAGTGATGCTGCTGCCCGGCTCGTAATTGATCTGGATGGTATGGCCATTGTTAATGATTTTCAGCGGCGAAAGCTTGTAATCAAAATGAATGGGCGGGAGATCCGCGGGCTGCGCGCCGACGATATCAATGGGCGATTCGCGGTGGCCCGACTTGCACTCGGCATAATCGGGCTCAAGATCGCCCCAGTGGTCCGGTCCATCGGCGCCGCCGTAACTCCAATGCGGATGGCTCGAAGGTTGAGCCTGGGCAATGGCCGGTTCGGCGGCCGCAAGTGCAGCGCAAACAATGAACAGAGAGAATGCTGCGTGGGCCAAACGAGACGTCATGGAAAGCCTCCCTGGAGCAGAAGGAAAAGTAGCATCTCACTTTGCGGAGGAATCTTCAAATATTCGGTGTGGAAAATCGGAAACGTACGCGTATATTCGCAGTGGCCGAACAGCAGTGAAGGCGAGAACAGACGCGGCGTTTTCCGGAATTGCCACTCGCGAAAACACGGTGAAGGGATCAAGGAATATGAAAAACGCACTGAGGTTGGCGCTGCTTGTGGGTATTTTCTGCTGCGCGGCTGCAGGCGCTCAATCGCAGGCTGTGGCGCAAGCGGCGAACGCGCAACTTGCCGAAGGCGCGCAGCAATTCGCGGCGCTGGGCGATCTGAAACTGCGCAGCGGCGCGGTGATTCACGATTTTCACCTGGGCTATCGCACTTTCGGGCAGCTGAACGCGGCGAAATCAAACGCGATCCTGTGGCCTACCTGGCTGGGCGGCAAGACGCAAGAGCTGGTGCAGTTCATCGGGGCGGATAAGGTGGTGGACAGCACGAAATATTTCGTGGTGCTGGTGGACGCGATCGGAGATGGCATTTCGACTTCGCCATCGAACAGCAAGACTCAGGCGCGGTTGGCGATTTCCGGAGTTTACGATTCGCGACATGGTGGAATCCGAGCACCGGCTGGCTACGGAAATTCTGCACCTGACGCACGTGCACGCCGTGATGGGAATTTCGATGGGCGGAATGCAGACGTTCGAATGGGTCGTGGCTTATCCGGATTTTATGGACGTAGCGGTTCCTATGGCGGGCTCGCCGCAGTCAACGTCTTACGACAAGCTATTGTGGACGGCGCAAATGGACGCGCTGAAGTTGGATCCAGAGTGGAAAGATGGCCACGGCACGCGGCTGATGACGGGCGGGTTCGCGGTGTACAACGAAATCGGCAATATGAACGTGACATCGCCGGCTTATCGCGTGGCAAAGACCACTCCGCAGGATTTCCCAAAGTTCATTGAGCAAACGCGGAAGGAAAGTACGATAAACGCGGCGACGGCTTGCGATGCCATCCGGCAACGCGAGGCTATCAATGCTCTGGACATTCCAGGAGAGTTCGGCGAGACGATGGAGCAGGCGGCCAAGAGTGTGCACGCCAAATTGCTGGTGGTGATCTCGCCGGAAGATCACATGGTGAATCCGACGCCAGCGCTCGCCTTTGCAGCGATGACGGGCGCGCCGGTGCTTACGCTGGATTCTCCTTGCGGCCACTTGAGTCTCGACTGCATTTCCGCCGGGCCAACCGTAGCGAAATTCCTCGCTGATCCTGGGTCCGTGCAGAGCATGACGATGCACGAAACATCCGCGCATTAAGTGAGCGCATGAATCGGGTGGGCAAAACAAGCGGCGGCACGGCGATATTACCTCTGGAATGAAACCTGACACATTGGTGATCGTGAATCCCGCATCCGGCGGAGGGCGAGCGTTGCGCGCCGAAATGGAAGTGGCGGGCCTGCTCGCATCGCGCGGATATGGTGCGAAATTCGTACATTCGAAAAGCTCGGAAGACATACGTGAACTGGCGGCGCGAGCGGCGGCCGATGGATTTCGCACCGTGGTGGCGCTGGGCGGGGATGGCGCGTTTCATCATTTAGTGGAAGGCATTCGCGGCACGGGCGTGGTGGCAGGATTTTTTCCCGCGGGGAATGGGAACGACATTGCACGATCGCTGGGGATTCCGCGCGATCCAGTCGAGGCGGCGAACGATTTCTTGCGCGGGCAGCCGCGCGCGGTGGACCTGGTGCGAGTGCGATTCGGCGATGGCGGCGTGGCGCATTACGTGGGCGCGGGAGGCATGGGACTGGATGCGGAGGCTGCTCATTTGGCGAACACGCGATTCCGGGCATGGCCCGGAGTGACGCGTTATCTGGCGGGAGCGTTCACGATATTTTTCCGGAAGCCACTCCTGGATGTGACGGCGGAGATGGATGGTGCTAATTGGACTGGCCGAGCGCTATTCGTGGCGGTGGCGAATGCGACGAGCTACGGTTCGGGCGTGCGCATCGCGCCCCAGGCGGAGATGGACGATGGTCTGCTGGATGTGGTGATCGTCGGCGATGTGGGATTGCTGCGATTGCTGGAAGCGATACCGATTGTGCTGACGAGTGGAGATTTGCGCGGATTTCCGGAGGTGACGCGCTATCGTTGCCGGCGCGTGGCTTTGCGCGCGGATCGGGCGGCGCGAGTGCATGGAGATGGGGAAGCGCTGGGAGCGGCACCGGCGGAGTTCGAGATTTTGCCGGGGCGATTCGGGTAATGGTCGGGAGAAAAGACATTCCTGATGAACGCGGATGACGACTGATAGAGATAAATGCAGATAACGCTCAGGGCGAAGGCAGATAGATGCCAACTGGAGACCCGTTTGTCGGAAGTGCGGTGAAGACGAGCGTTGCGAGCGCTAGCTGCTTTTCTTCTTGGAGAGTTTCAGGGTGACTTCGATATCGCGGCGGCTATCGAAGCTGGAAACGGTGCGGATGGAAGAAGTCAGATCGTCGTGCTCGGCGTGAATCTCGTAGTCCACATTAGGATCGAGGCCGCTGAAACGATAATTGCCGGAATCATCCGCGATATAGGTTTTTACCGCCTGGGATTTCACATTTTTCAGGTAGACCACGCTGGAAGGCACGGGATTTTCGCTTTTATCAATCACACTTCCGTGCAGCACTTTTAACTGCGCTTCCGCTTTTTTCTGCGCGTTCGAGTCGTCTTGCGCGTGGACCGGCATCGCCACTAGAAAACCGAAGAGCAGAATTGCGACGGCCTGAAATAAGCTGTAATTCTTCACGGGGTCCTGTTCTTTCCGGCGATTGCAGCTGGAAATGAGAAACGTACGGCCGAGTTTGGCGACAACTACAGCGCCCAAGGGCCGGCATGCCGGCTCACAACCAGTAAGATGACGCGGCAGGCGGAAAAGATGCGAGGGTGAGACGAGAGGTGAAAACTACCCGGCCTCTTCTTCGTCCTCGTCGCCGTCCTCTTCGTCTTCCTTGACGCTGGACTTTTCCTCTTCTTCGTCTTCGTCCTCGTCCTCGTCTTCGGAGATGACGATGAGATGCACGGGATGCGTCTGCGTCACTTCCAGCTCGACGTCGCACTCCGGGCAGCTGAGGATTTCGCCTTCTTCGACTTCGTCTTCGTCCAAATCAATTTCGGTATCGCACTCCGGACATCGGGTCACGAGATTTCTCTCCTTCCTGGGCGTACGTCTACTGGCGGGCTATTATATACCGCAGGTGTCAAGCGAACGCGAGAGGGATGCGTAAAGGTGACGGTGCAACGCGAATATCCGGAGCGGCCGCTGGTAGGAGTGGGCGGCGTGGTGATCGCAGACGGGCGAGCGCTGCTGATTCGGCGCGGCAGTCCGCCGCTGGAAGGAGAGTGGTCGATACCGGGGGGCATGCTGGAATTGGGCGAGACGTTTGAGGAAGGCGTGCGGCGGGAATTGGCGGAAGAAACTGGACTGCAAGTGCGGGTGGTGGAATTTATCGAGGTGTTCGAGCGGATCTTTCCTGGTGAAGATGGCAGGACGCGGTATCACTTTGTGATTTTGGATTATTTGTGCGCGGTGGAACGCGGCGAGGCGCGGGCGGCTAGTGACGTGACGGATGTGGCCTGGGCGGGCGAAGAGGAACTCAGGAAGTATGCGCTGACACCGACAGCGACGCGAGTGATCAAGCGCGCGTTTGAGATGTGGCGCGCGCGAAGTGCCGAGAAATAGCGATGTCAGCTGGCAGCGGCTTCGGGGAGGCGGCCGAAACGGCGTTCGCGGCCGCGAAAATCTTCTACCGCAGCGGCGAGGTCGGCGGCATCGAATTCCGGCCACATGCGCGGCGTGAAAAGCAGCTCCGCGTAGGCGCATTCCCAGAGCATGAAGTCGCTGAGGCGGCGGTCGCCACCGGTGCGGATCAGCAGGTCCACGTCCAGAGCGGGACCGCTGGAGTGGGTGACTTCACCGAGGCGTTTCGCAAATTCGCGCTGCGAAACTTCCAGGCTGGAAAGCATCCAGCAGGCGGCGCGGAGGATGGCGTCGCGCGCGGAGTAATCTACGGCGATGCGCAATTCGAGGGCGCGGCCGGCGGCAGTAAACTTTTCGGCAGCTTCGATGGCTTGCGCGAGCGACGGGGGGATGCGGTCGCGACGGCCGATCACGCGCAAGCGGACTCCCGCGGCTGCGCAGGCCGCGGCTTCGGTGCGAAAATATTGTTCGAGCAGCGCGAGCAGGGCAACGACCTCGCTCATGGGGCGGTCCCAGTTGTCCGAGGAAAACGCGTAGAGCGTAAGGGTGCCAATGCCCAGGCCGGGAGCGGCGCGCACGACGCGGCGAACGGATTCCACGCCGGCGCGATGTCCTTCGGAGCGAGCGAGGCCGCGCGAGGAGGCCCAGCGGCCATTGCCATCGAGGAGGATGGCGACGTGGAGTTGCGATTGGGAGACTAACTTCAAAGTACTTTTATTCATAGAGTATCCCGGCAAAATTTTTTGCGGCTTAACCCTCGCGGGTGACGCGGATTAGCGCTTCCATGTGATTCAGGTACTTTTCCAACGCGCGGCGGCCGGCCGCCGTCAGGCGATATTCGGTTTTCGGCATGCGCCCGTCGAAGGATTTGGCGCAGCCCAGGTAGCCGGCGTCCTCCAGCTTGCGCGCGTGGACGCTCAAATTGCCGTCCGTTGCGCGCAGCAGCTCCTTCAATTCGTTGAACGTGAGCGTTTCGTTGACCGCGAGCGCGCTGACGATCGCAAGGCGCGTGCGTTCGTGGATCAGGCGGTCCAGATTCGTCGCGGTATTTTCCGGGGACCGCGCCGCCGAGGTCGTTCGCTTACTGCGCTCGTCGCCCTCAGCACGCTCGCGACGATACGCTCCTGACTTAGCCACCATATTTCCTCGCGATGACGGCTCCAAAAATAATGTGTAAGCCGCCGAAGCCCGCCGCCAGCAGCGCATTCTGCCAATTCCAAGGGGAGAAGAGGGCAACGGAGCCTAAAACCATGAAACACAATCCCATCAAAGGAACGATGCGAATGGAAAACGCGCCGCCGGTGACCACGCCGGTACCGTAAAGTAGCAGCCACTGGCCGGGAATGGGGCCGATTTCGCCGGAACGCAAGTGCAGCACGGTGAGCAGCGCGCCCACAAAAAGCGGCGGCGCAAAACTGTACACGAAGCGCCGGCCCGGCCCGCTAAAAAGAGATGCCCCGGCCTGGCGGGCTTTCGAATAGGTGGTCCAGCAGGCGATGATAATGGCGATGAAGGCTTCGGAAATCCATGTGAACAGCCACGGGAGAGACGAAGCCTGGCGCGACGCGATGGCGGCAGCCCCTAGCGCGGTGATGCCCATGGCGACGCCCCCCCAGCCGGGAACGGCGGTAAAAGATGCGGCACGCTCCATGGTTTCGCGGATGAAGCGAAGGTTGTCGCGAGCGTGGTCGGCGATGGCGACGGGAGGGTGAGGGCGAATAGGTCCGGGAGCGGCCATACGACAAAGGTAGCAGATTGGTTGCAGCTGTCAAGTACTTTGTATTGCAAAGTGTTGGCTCCGGCTTGTCGTGCGCGGCGCCCGCGTCTATGCTGGTGGCGCTGGAATTTCGTTGGAGGGATTAGGATATGAAATCAATACTGCTCTCTTTTGCTTTGCTGGCCATTTCACCACTCGCTACCATTGCACAGCAAACTCCTGCTCCGCCGACCGGACTCGTCGCCAACCCTGTTGCAACCGCCGTGCGCAGCAGCCTGGAACGGCAGTCCAAAAACCTGATCGCAGCCACCGAGGAAATGCCCGCGGACAAGTACGGCTACCAGCCCACGCCCGCACAAATCACTTTCGGGCATCTGGTAATGCACATGGCGAACTCGAATTTTCACTTGTGTTCGATGATTTCCGGGGTGGACGCTCCCAAGACGGACGAGCTGAAAGAGACGGACGGGAAGGATAAATTGACCGGGGCCTTGAAGGCTTCCTTTGATTTCTGCACGCAGTCGCTTGCTAAAGTGGACGATTCGAAGCTGGGCGAAGTGGTGTTTACGCGCGGCTCGTTCACATTGACGCGCGCGGGAGCGATGATCGCGCTGACGAACGACTTCGCGGATCATTACAGCGGGGCTGCGATGTATCTACGGCTGAATGGATTACTACCACCGACAGCGCAACCGCACAAAGAGTAGCTGGATCGCGCGCGGCGGGTTGAATACGGCACGCTTCATTCCTCGCGCAAAGCCTGCATGGGATCCACGAGCGTAGCGCGGTGCGCCGGGATGAAGCAGGCTAACAACGCGGCGAGCAGCAGAGCCGCCGCGACGGCGCTGAAGGCAGCGAAATCAATCGTGCCGACATTGTAAAAAATACTGTGCATGGCTTTTCCGACGCCATAGGATCCCGCGAGTCCGAGGAGAAGTCCGACAACCGGCGAGCAGCATCCCTTCCTTGAGGATTAACCCTAATACGTTGCTGCGTCCGGCACCCAACGCCATGCGCAATCCGATTTCGTGAGTGCGTTGCGCGACCGCGAAAGACATCACGCCATAAATGCCCAAGGCTGCGAGAAGCAAAGCGATCGCGGCGAAACCTCCAAAAAGCGCAGCGGTAAAGCGATCTCCGGCGAGCGATTCGTCCTTGATCTGATCCATCGTTTTTACTTCCGAAAGAGGCAGGTTCGGATTCATGGACTGAACGATTTCGGTGATGCTGCGAGTCAGGGTGGCCGGATCAACTGCCGCACGGACCGCGATGGCAGCTGTTGGTTCGGGACTCTGCGCGAACGGTACATCCATTTCGGGGAAGCTATCGTCGCGCGGGCCTCCATTACGAACGTCGCGGTACACGCCGACGATTTGCCAGGGAATGGGCGGACCGAGTTTGGTCACAGCCGGAACTATTTGTTCAACCAGGATGGTTTGGGTGAGCGGATCAACTCCATTGAGAAATTTCTTGACGAAGGCTTCGTTGACGACGGCTACCGGGACACTTCCGGCCGTATCCTGGTCGGTGAAGGAACGCCCTTGTTCCATGCTCATGCCGAATGCTTTGAAATATTGCGGCGTGACCATGCTGAAGCCAGTGCCAGGACGAGCCGAGGGATCCTCGATATTGGGCCTTCCGGCAATTTGGAAGGGCATGCCGAAATTTACGCCTTCCAGCGGGATGCCTTCCGAAGCCGACGCGGCGGTGACGCCGGGCAGCGCCTGGATTCTCTCCAGAAGCTGACGATAGAAAACAGTGATTTGCTGCGGATCGGTGAGTTGCCCCTGCGGGACGGGAAGCTGGAAAGTGAGAATGTGATCGGTGCGAAAGCCAAGGTCCACGTGCGCGACATTCCACAAGCTGTGAATGGCGAGACCTCCGCCAGCAAGGAGGCTAAGTGCGAGAGCAAATTCTGCGATTACGAGCGTGCGGCGAAAGCCGTGACGTCCCGCGCTTTGTGCGGACCGGCCGCCCTCTTTCATGACTTCATTCAGGTTCATGCGCGCTGCCTGCCACGCCGGGACGCTGCCGAATAGAACTCCCGCAAAAAGAGTCGCGGCGACGGTAAAAAGCAGTACCGGAATATTCAGCCGGACATCGGCTTCGGGGGGAAGCGTGAACGGCGGCATGATCGAGATGATTATGTCGAGTAGTCCCCAGGCCAACGCGATACCCAGTGCGCCTCCCATGGATGCGAGCACAATACTTTCGGCAAGAAACTGGCTGAACAGGCGCTGACGCGAAGCGCCCAGAGAAGCGCGCACGGCAACTTCTTTCTGGCGCGTGGTGGCGCGAGCCATCAGCAAGTTGGCGACGTTGGCGCAAGCAATGAGCAGAACGAAAGCAACAGCGCCGAGCAAGAGCCACAGAGCGGTGCGCACGTCGCGGTCCAGGAAGTCGTTCTTCAGCGGCTCGACGGAAGCGCCCCAGCCTTTGTTCGATTTCGGATAAACATCCGCTATGTGGCGAGTGACCGCGCTCATATCCGCATTGGCCTGGGCTAAAGTGACGCCGGGCTTCATGCGCGCGAAGATCACGAGAAAATGAAAATCGTGATTGATCTGGTCAGGTTTGAAAACTAGCGGAACGAAAAGATTCGTGGGGGTCCGGTCGGCTTGTCCGGCGGGACGAACGCCGATCACCGTGTAGATTTCGCCGTTCACGTGAATTTCACGGCCGATGATGTGGGGATCACTACCGAAATGTTCGCGCCACATTCGATTGGTGAGAACGACGACGTGATCTTTTCCCGCCACGGCTTCGTCGGGTCCGAAGTAACGGCCAAGGAATGGAGTTTCGCCAAGGAGTTGATCCAGAAAACCCGGGGTGGTGAAACTGCCGCGGACGCGTTCGGGCTTTTCGCCGACGGAGAGATTGAAATCGGAGTCGGTGGCGGTGCCCATAAACTGGAACACAGAGTTCTGGCGCTGCCACTCGAGGAAATCGCCGGCGGAAGAGACGTTTCTATTTCCGGCAACGGTGGAGCGGACAACTACGAGTTGGTCAGCGTGAGGATAGGGGAGCGGAGCGAGAAGCGTGGCGTAAACGACGCTGAAGATGGCCGTGTTGGCACCGATCCCCAGAGCGAGCGCGAGCACCGCGACAGCGGCGAACCCGGGATTCTTCAGGAGCAGGCGGAATCCATAGCGGGTGTCACGCAGCAGGTTCATCATTCTGGGCCTCTCCGTTCGTGGAATCGAGATAAGGCACCGATATTGTTACGATTCGCGCCAGTTAGTTCACACGAATCCGAAATGAGCTGGCACGTCGAACACCAAAGCGATTGTCGCGCAAAATTATGATGCCAGAGGATTTAGTTCATTGAAGAACCAACGAGCGAAAGCGAGCTGTGCGAATGCGAGAAGGATTGTTCGATTGCGGACAGGCTATGATGCGGTCCAGTTTGTGGCGGACCGTCGCGCGGCTCCAATTTGCGAGGTTTTAATCGTATAGTAGGGGCCGCGCGACGCTCGAATGCGGCGAGTGGTAGGAAAATTGAGTAACACGCAATTGATTCGTGATGACCACTGCCAACCCTGCTTCTCCGCAACCTAATCATTTCCAACCCGTACAGGCCTCAACCGCATTTCGCGCCCTCACATTGATTGGCCTTCTGTTGTTTCTGGTCGGGGCAATCTTTCCATTTATCTTTACGCCTTCAGTGTGGTTCACAGCCGCTCGTTGCGCTGGGCTAGCCGTGATCGCAGTTGGCGGATGGCGCAAACCGACGCTGACCTACTGGATTTTTTTGGCGATGCTGCTGGGGGGAGAAATCGGGCTGGACAGGCCCCAGTTCGCAGAGCATTTGCGGGTGTTCAGCGACATTTTTCTGCGTTTGATCAAGGTGATCGTGGCGCCGCTAATTTTCGGGACGTTGGTCACTGGGATTGCGGGGCATGGCAATTTGCGCAGCGTTGGCCGGATCGGCGTGAAGAGCTTGATTTATTTTGAGATTGTGACGACGCTGGCGCTCTTCATCGGTCTGGGCGCGATCAATATCAGCCGGGCGGGCGAAGGGTTGATTCTAACGGCAGCTACGGCGGCCACCGAGCCGGTGCCCAGCGCCGCTCCGCTGCATTGGGACGATTTTTTGCTGCACATTTTCCCCGAAAATCTGGCGAAGTCAGTGGCGGAAAATCAAATTCTGCAGGTCGCGGTGTTTGCGGTGCTGTTCGGGATTGCGCTGGCGAGGATATCCGAAGCGAAACGCGCGCCAATGCTGAACTTCTGCGAGTCCCTTACCTCTGCAATGTTTGCGTTCACGAACCTGGTGATGTACTTCGCGCCGGTGGGCGTGGGCGCGGCGATGGCTTATACCGTCGGACACATGGGAATCAGCGTACTGCTGCCGCTGGGGAAATTGCTGCTTACCGGTTACGGCGCGCTGCTTTTCTTCCTGCTGGTGGTTTTGCTGCCGATCGCATTATTCGCACGGCTGCCGATTGGGGGATTTGTGCGCGCGGTGGCTGAGCCCGCAACGATCGCTTTCGCGACGAGCACTTCAGAAGCGGCGCTGCCTCGCGCGATGGAATGCATGGAAGCGTTTGGCGTGCCGCGGCGCATTGTGGCATTCGTGATTCCGGCCGGCTACAGCTTCAATCTGGACGGGTCAACGTTGTATCTGGCGGTGGCGTCTATTTTTGTGGCGCAGGTGGCGGGGATTCATTTGACGTGGTTGCAGCAGCTTTTCATGGTGTTCACGCTGATGGTGACGAGCAAAGGCGTTGCCGGTGTGCCGCGCGCCGTGCTGGTGGTGCTGCTGGCTACGGCGGCGACGTTTCATCTTCCGACTGAACCGATTTTCATCATTTTGGGGATTGATGCGTTGATGGATATGGCGCGCACTGCGATTAACGTGATCGGGAATTGCCTGGCATGCGCAGTGATTGCGCGGTGGGAAGGCGAGCTTGATACTTCATCCGCAGTCGTGGCGGTCGCCTAATTCAATAAGAATTGTCGTCTCAGCTGCGGCTGATGGCGGAAACTCACAATTGCGCTTGTGTCAGCGCCTCTCACGGAACAATTACTGCAGCTCCGTCCACCGTTTCATGCTTGATCGCTTGCAGGGCTTCGTTGGCTTGGGCGAGCGGGAATACGGTGACTTGCGGGCGAATTCCGATGTCGTGCGCGATTTTCAGGAAATCGCGCGCGTCGGCGCGGGTCATGTTGGCTACGCTGCGAATCACGCGCTCGCCCCACAGTAGTTTGTCGTAATCAAATTGCGGCATATGATCGAGATGAATGGCGTTGATGGCAACTACTCCGCCTTTGCGAAGGCTCGCCAGCGCGCTGACCACCACGTCACCGCTGGGAGCGAAGGTGACGGCGCGATCGAGCTCGACGGGAAGCTTATCATTTTCGCTTCCGACCCAGGTCGCGCCCAGCGAGGCGGCCAACTTGCGATGAAAAACTCCTCTCGTAGAAACATACACTTCGCATTTCCATGCTTGCAGAACTGCGATGGTGAGGCTGGCGGAGGATCCGAACCCGAAAAGGCCTACTCGTTCGCCAGGCTCGACGCCCGCGACGCGCAAGCTGCGGAACCCGATGATGCCAGCGCACAGTAGCGGAGCTGCGTGGATGTCGTCTAAGCCGCCGGGCAGAGGGTACGCGAAGTCGGCGCGCGCCAAAGCGTATTCGGCGTAGCCGCCGTCCACCGTGTAGCCGGTAAAAATTGGCCGATCACACAGGTTTTCCATTTTGTGGCGGCAGTACCAGCAATCGCCATCTACACCGCCCATCCAGGAAACGCCCACGCGCGAACCCACGGGCGTTTCCATACTCTCGCCTGCGATGACTTCGCCGACTATTTGATGGCCGGGGATTAGTTGTGGGCCGAAGCGGAGGCAGGTCGTGTTCCACAATGTGCAGATCGGTGCGGCACACGCCACAGGCGAGGACGCGAAGGAGCAGATGACCGGGGACGAGCTGCGGGCGCGGAACTTCTTCGACAAGCAGCGGCGTAGCTGAGACTGGCTGCTCCGATTTTAGGATGGCGGCTTTCACGAGGCGCTCTTCTACGCGACCGTTGCAAATTATGGCACCGCCGTCGGCGCGCGCCAACTAGCCTTTGTGGTTTCCTGCGCGTTGACCGTTGGACTCTTGGATCGCGTTGGCAAAATCGGGAGCCCTGAAAAAACCGCTTGACATATTCCCATATCGGAATGTATTGTTGGCCCATGGCACGAGCTTCCACAACCTCTGACGCGTTCAACGCGGTCGCCGAGCCACGGCGCCGGGACATTTTGAACTACCTGGCGCTGCAGGAGCGTTCGGTGGGCGAGATCGTGGCGGCACTGGAGCTGGAGCAGCCTTCGGTGTCGAAACATCTGCGTGTGCTGCTGGACGTTGGCTTGGTGAATGCGCGGCGGGAGGGACGCAGGATGATGTACAGAGTGAACGCAGAGGCGATCCGTCCGTTGCACGAGTGGACCAGCACGTTTGAGCGGTTCTGGCAGCATCAGCTGAACCGCGTGAAAGAACACGCGGAGCGGAAGAGCGGTGCGTGGCAGGGCGCGATTCCGGCCGCGGGGCAGGACAAATTCTGATTAGAGGAGAAACCATGACTTCGACAGCGATTAAGTTGAATAGGACGATTGAGGATTTGACGTTGAGCATCACGCAGGAAATCCATGTGCGGGCGCCGCTGCAGGTGACGTTCGATTCATTGCTCGAGTACCTGGGGCCGCTGAATGAAAGGCCTGACGGCACGCCGATCTCGCTGAAGATCGAGCCGTGGCCGGGCGGACGCTGGTATCGCGACCTCGGCGACGAGAACGGTCATTTGTGGGGACACGTGCAGGCGATCAAGCGGCCCACGCTGCTGGAGTTCTACGGGCCGCTGTTCATGTCGTATCCGGTCAGCTCGAACGTGCAATACCGGCTGAGCGAGGAGGATGGCGGAACGCTGATCAAGTTTCATCACCTGGCGTTCGGACTGATTGCAGACGAGCATCGCGAGGGAGCGGTGAAGGGTTGGACGTACATGAATGATGGCGTGCGCAAACACGCCGAAGCGAAGCACCGGCCGCAGTAAGCGCGGCGGCTGTGGGAGGGAAAGTGTATGTGCCCAGCGTGCATAGCGAGCGCCGCGTTGATTATCACGGGGATTATGTCCACAGGCGGGTTGACGGCGCTCGCAGCGAAGAAGTTGCACGCCAAGAATGACGCGGACGACAGGGGCTCGTTCGATTCTCAGAGTCATAAGGACCAGGACATCAAATCTGACATGAACGGAAAGGAGCAGCTATGAGCCTCGCAGAAGCACTTTTGATGGAGTTCGATCAGGAAGCACAAACGACCAAGCGGGTGCTGGAGCGCGTTCCGGACGGCAAGCTCGCTTGGAAACCGCACCCGAAATCGTTTTCGCTAGGACAGCTGGCGCTGCATATCGCGGCCGGCCCGGGACAGATCGTCGCGGCAGTCGCCCAGGACACTGCCGAAGCGCCGGACTTCTCTCAGCCGGAAGCCAAGAGCCGCCAGGAAGTGCTGGAAACCTATGCCAAGAGCATGGCGAGCGCGCGGGCCTCGTTGAAAGGCATGGATGACGCCCGGCTCGTCTCCATGTGGACCTTGACGAGAAATGGAAAACCGATGATGGAGATGCCACGGATCGCTTTTCTGCGCTCCATCCTTATGAATCACATCTATCACCATCGTGGGCAGCTTTCGGTTTATCTGCGGATGCTGGATGTTCCGGTGCCCTCGATTTACGGTCCCAGCGCGGACGAAAATCCGTTCGCATAGCTACGCAACGATCTAATCTGCAAATCAAAGGGAAGGAGACAGCGATGGAAACGACAGTAGAGAAGAGCAGGATGGATCATCCGAATATCGTGTCGCATGCGGAGTGGATTGCTGCGCGCACGGAGTTGTTGAACAAAGAGAAGGAGTTCACGCGCCTGCGCGACGAACTGAGCCGGCAGCGCCGGGAATTGCCTTGGGAAAAAGTTAAGAAGGAATACGTGTTTGATGGCCCAACGGGCAAGGAGTCGCTGTCTGATCTCTTTGGCGGGAAAAGCCAGCTGCTGATTTATCACTTCATGCTCGGTCCCGGATGGGTGGAAGGCTGCCCTAGCTGCTCGTTCTTGGCGGATCATTTTGACGGCAGCGTTCCGCACCTGGCGGCGCGAGACGCGAAGCTGGTGGTGGTTTCACGGGCGCCGCTGGAGCAAATTGGCGCGTTCAAGATGCGCATGGGCTGGCGGTTCAAGTGGGTATCGTCGTTCGAGAGCGACTTCAATCGCGATTACAACGTGTCGTTCTCGAAGGAAGAGATCGCCAACGGGCAGATGTACTACAACTACGTAATGCAGAAATTCCCGAGCGAGGAAGGTCCCGGCGCAAGCGCGTTCTATAAGGATGAGACTGGGAATATCTTCCATACATATTCCACATACGGTCGCGGGTTGGACATGTTGCTGGGGGCGTACAACTGGCTGGATATGGCGCCGAAAGGGCGCGATGAGGATGGGCTGGCGTTCTCAATGGCGTGGGTGAAGCACCACGACAAATACGTTGACGGCCAAGCGGCAGATCCAATTCGAGTTTATTCGCAACCAAAAAGCTCGGACGGCAAGTGCTGCTCGGGTGAGAACGACTAGCGACGGTTGTAGTTTCGGTGCGGGGCGTCGTCAGTTTCCCGGTGAGGAGCGCTGAGGCGTCCCCCGCGCGTAACTTTTTAGCAATTCGATCAGCCTGCTGCTGCTGTTAGGAGCGCTTCGACCTTGCTGTCCAAAGCCTGCGCCACTTTCGAAGCTTCGGGACTGTGGTAGGAAGAGAGGAAACTGGCCATCTTGTCGTAGGTCAGGTGCACTCCGTCCGGGCGCTCATCCACGAGGATCGTCACGGGCGCATAGGAGCCGGCATCCGGCACGTGTTCCACCATTTGCACCATGATGAGCGGGTTGCCAACCACCAGGCGCAAGCTTTTCGGTGCGCGTTCACCGAGTTTTCTGCGCAGGACCTCGCCCAGATCGAAGCGAGCGAATTCCATCAAGCCTGCGATTCCGATGACTTTCTGCACCGCAGCCTCCAACTCTGCAAAGGTTTTCGCCGACGTGATATCGTTGCGAAACGCCGCCATATTGGGGTGGCCGATGGCCGCGTCCAGTTTCCCGAGGACGTCCTGGAATGACTTGGAAGAAATCACGGTAAACCGCTGCACTTCGATTCGCCTGGTGGTCACTTGCCGCTCCTGCCGCGACAGTCTATGCGGGCACCCTCACTCGCAATTAGATGAATCTCGCCGAGCGCGGGTTCCGGCTTTTCTAAGAAATAAATTTGCAGCCCGCTGATTGACCGTCGGAATATAATTCCGCCAGGGTGAATGGCGCTAGCGCACATTTTCATGCGGCGCGCCCGGCGGAACCCTGATAACGGGAGGCGGCAAAATGGATGGTCCGATACAAGGCAGTCCGCACGCCGCTCTCGCCGATTACCTGGCTGCGGAGCGCACTGTGCTTGCATGGATCCGCACCGGCCTCGCTTTGATGGGCTTCGGCTTCGTGGTGGCGCGCTTCGGACTTTTCCTGCAAGAGTTGCAAGCCGTCCAGAATGCATCATCGGCCAAAGCATACGGCCTTTCGCTCTGGTTCGGCACTGCGCTGATCGCCGCGGGAGTGATCCTGAATCTATTTGCGGGATGGCAGCACGCTCGATTGGTTCGGCTGCTCGATCGCGGAGGTCCGGTGCGTTCTCGTCCTGCGGGCGCGGCTGTCACGATCGCAGTGTTTCTGGCAGTGGTTGGATTGGCGATGACGGTCTATCTGATTTCCGTGCGCGGTTCGGCGAATAGCGCGCCCGGAAACATTTCCTGGAATAAGGAGGAGGCACCCATGACGTCAATAGCGCCCATGGCAGACAACGGAATCATCAACAAAGTCAGCAACCATTCGGTGGACGAAACTGTGGAAAAACTCAAAGGCATTTTGCAGGCGAAGGGCGTGACGCTTTTCGCCGTGGTGGACCACAGCAGTGAAGCAGAAAAAATTGGGATGAAAATGCGCCCCACGAAGCTGCTGATTTTCGGAAATCCCAAGGGAGGCACGCCGATCATGCTGGCGGCGCCGAGCGCGGCGATTGACTTACCGCTGAAGATTCTGGTTTGGGAAGACGCGCAAGGCAAGGTCTGGGCTTCTTACAACAGTCCGGCATATTTGCAACAAAGGCACGGCATACCGCAAGACTTGCTGCCGAACATCGCTGTGGTTGACGCGCTGGCGGCGAAGGCGGCGGAGTAGTGAGCGGGGTCTGACGGATGCAGCGGGCATTCGCAACGCATCAATGCGTGGCTTGATATTGGCTCCGCCTACTGCACGCCCGCATTTGCGAAATCTTGCGGTCCCGGAAGCGAGCCGCGCAGATAGGTGGAATCCCAGTTGAATTGCCAGCGGCCTTTCTCACGCGCGAAATGCAACGGGCCCGGCGTGAAGTCCACCCACTGGCTCCATTGGCCGCTATGTTTGCTGACCACTACGTTCGACATGCCGTCCAAAACCATCCCCGGCTGCCCGCCGCCCTCGCGGCAGGACGTGGGCTCGAATTCCGCTCGCCCTACCCATTCGAAGCCGTTCAGTTTGTCGGACTCGCTGAGATCCTGCGGCACCATGGCTTTAATCGTCAACGCGCGACACTGCCGCAGAAAATGGTCGGGCGCGTACGGGCTGCCGGAGACTATGGCGGTCGTCCAGCCATCGGACCCTTTGCGCCAGTGCCGCTGGAGTTCCGCCATGGCGGCGCTCTGCGCTTCGCGATCGGCGCTGGTGAGGCCAGGGATGCCTTCATCCGCAGAGCTATCGGAGCTTGAATGGCCGCAGCCAATTGGTCCCAGGAGCATCGCAAGCGCCAGAGGCAGCGCTAACGAGATAACTACAGTAGCGCGATAGACCCTCATCACGCGTTTCCTTTCTTCGCGAGATTTCGCGCGCGAGATCGCAGCTCCTATTTCACTTTCTCGAGGCGCGGAATCATGGTGTCGCGTGGGCCGTCAATCGTGCCATCTTTGTTCACGGTGAAGATCAGCGGGCTGGGTAGCATGGGGCCGAAATCGCCGCGCGCGACGATCTTGTTGCCGTCAATTTTGTAGGTGCCGTCAACGGCATAAGCACCCAGTGCTACATAGGCTTTGCCGTCTTTGAATTCGGCGTTGATGGTGCCGCTGGGATCACGGTATTTACCTTCAGCACTGCCTCCGCACCCCACAGCCAGAGCCGACGAAGCAAGAACGAAAACGAGCAGCGCAGTGCGGACGGATTTACCATTCATGAGACTCTCCTGAGCAGACACTCCATTTTTTGATTTCAAGAAGTGCGGGCCTACTATGTCGTTGAGCTGCGAAAGTCCAGCCGCCCGAAGGCCATCCGTTGCCGCATGGCCGCCTACGGTGCTACAGTTCCGTGCTCAGACGGGACCTACCGCTGGCAAGAGACGGGTTGCCAGGTATGTCCCTTCACTACGCAATGCGCGAAAGCGAAAGAAAAACCGTCACGGCGGCGAAGCCTTCCCAAGGGGGCGGCGAAATCCCACTTGGGCGAACCGGCCCGCCCGCCGCTAAGCGGCAAGCGCTGGACCACCTGTTCAGCGTCACTTACGAAGAGCTTCGCCGGCTGGCGTCGAGCGTGCGGCGCGGCGATCCCAGCGCCACGCTCAGCCCAACCGCCCTGGTGAATGAAGCGTGGCTGAAGCTCGCGAAATCTCCGGATGTCGGCGCGACTTCCCAGCTACATTTCAAGCGCATCGCGGCGCGCGCCATGCGGCAACTGCTGGTGGAAGCGGCACGGCGGCGAAATTCCGGCAAGCGCGGCGGCGGCGCGAAAATTACCGTGACCTTTGACAGCGAGTTTCAGCCGAAACCCTCCGGCGAAGACGAGCTGCTGGCGCTGAACACCGCGCTAGAAGAGCTGGCGCGCATGAATCCGCGGCAGGCCATGATGGTGGAAAGCCGCTTCTTCGGTGGGTTGGACATTCCGGAAACCGCAGCGCTCCTCAACGTATCTGAAGCCACTGTCCTTCGCGATTGGCGGTCTGCGAAGGCCTGGCTGACTCACGAACTTCGCCGGGCGTAACGGCTGATCGCCGCGCGGATTTCTTGCCATTTCAGCCGGAGAGCAATGATGGACAGCACTCGCTGGCAGAAGGTCCAATCGCTTTTTCACGAAGCCGCGGACATGCCGCCTGCGGAACAGCGCGTTTTTCTGGAGACGCGTTGCGGCGATGATTCCGCGCTGGTCAGCGAAGTCTTGATCCTTCTGGAGGAAGACGCGCGCGGAGGGTCGCTGCTCGACAGCGATGTGGCTGAAGTAGCGAGCCAGATATTTAGCGATCCGTCTTCGGGTCGGCTTCCGTTCAAGGAATTTGGTCCGTACCGGATTAAACGGGCGCTAGGCGAGGGCGGCATGGGCGTGGTTTACCTGGCCGAGCGTGAGGACCTTGGCAATGAAGTGGCCATTAAGATTTTGCGCGATGCCTGGGTTTCACCCGCGCGGCGCGAGCGCTTCAACGTCGAGCAGCGCACCCTTGCGCAGCTGAATCATCCTTCCATTGCGCGACTTTACGATGCGGACACTTCGCCGGATGGGACTCCCTTCTTCGTCATGGAGTATGTGGAAGGCGTGCCGCTCACTGATTTTTGCCGGACGATGAGGTGCACGATTCCTGAACGTTTGCGCTTATTCCGCGCAGTCTGCGAAGCGGTACTCTACGCGCACCAGCACGCCGTAATTCACCGCGACTTGAAGCCTTCCAACATTCTGGTGAAACAACACGGAAGCATTCGGCTGCTTGATTTCGGCATCGCCAAGCACCTGGAAAATCTGGGTGAGTTGGTGGACCAGACCGTCACTGGCTTGCGTCTGATGACGCCGGCCTATGCCGCGCCCGAGCAGATTCGCGGTGAACAAGTCGGGATTCACAGTGACGTCTATTCGCTCGGCGTGGTGTTGTACGAATTGCTCGCCGGGCGGCTGCCATTTGATCTGTCGAGTTGCACTCCAGTGCAAGCTGAAAAAGTTTTGACTGAGCAGGAAGCCACGAAGCCGTCGGACGCTGCCGCCAAATCGGCCGCGTCGGCGGAAGCGAGCGGCAGCGCAGTCGGTGCCAGCCGGGCGGCCTGGGCCGATCTGGATGTGCTTTGCCTCACGGCGATGCACAAGGATCCGCAGCGCCGTTACCAGTCAGTGGAAGCCCTCATCCGCGATGTGGATCATTATTTGAACGGCGAGCCTTTGGAGGCTCGACCGGATACATGGCACTACGCGCTGGGCAAATTCGTGCGCCGCCACTGGCAATTGGTTTCCACGGCTGCTGCTGTGTTCACGCTGCTGGTGGGCCTGGTGGTTTTCTACACCGTGAGATTGGCGAGGGCGCGTAATGCGGCTGTGATGCAAGCGGCGCGAACACAGCGCATCCAACGGTTCATGCTCAATCTTTTTCAAGGTGGCGACCCGTCCGCGGGACCCGCGGATGATTTACGCGTGGTGACGCTGCTCGATCGCGGCGTGCAGGAAGCGCGCAGCCTGGATGCTGAGCCTGCGGTGCAGGCGGAACTCTTCGAGACGCTGGGCGGCATTTATCAGAAGCTCGGCAAACTCGAGCAGGCGGACGCGCTGATGGAATCGGCTCTGGCAAAACGCGAAGCGCTTTACGGTCCGGACAGCACCGAGACGGCGAAGGGCCTGCTGGCGCTGGGATCGTTGCGTGACGCAGAGGCCAGGTACGGCGATGCCGAGCGCCTGATTCGACAGGCTTTGGATAGGGACAGACGCCATTTACCGGCGAATGATCCGGCGGTGGCGAAGGCCATGCTCGCGCTGGGAGGAGTGCTGGAAGATCGCGGCGCTTACGATCAGTCCATCGCCATCTTGGAGCAGACCGTGCAACTTTATTCTGCTCCGGGATCTTCGCCCGCTGACCTTGCCGATAGTTTGTACGAACTGGGTAACGCGCAATTTTATGCGGGCCACTATGAGAAGTCGGAGGAAACCAATCAACGCGCTCTGGCAATCTACAAACAGATTTACGGCGAGCGCCATCCGCGCGTGGCGGATGTCTTGATCAATCTGGGCGCGATCCGGCTGGACACCGGGCACTACCGCGATGCCGAACAATATGACCGCGAGGCTTTGGACATCGTGCAAGCCTGGTATGGCAAAGATAATCCCGAGACGGCGACCGATTTGACGATTCTGGCGCGGTCGTTGGTTTATCAGAAGCGTTATGACGAGGCATCGGACCTGCTGCAGCAATCGCTGGCCATCAAGGAGCGCACGTTTGGCAAAGTGCATCCGAGTGTAGCTTCGACGCTGAACGAATTGGGATCCGTGGCGCTGCAAGAAGGCAAGTACGACGCGGCGGAGCAATACTTCGAGCGGATGGCGGACATCTATCGGACGGAGTACGGGGAACAGCACTATCTATACGCCACCGCGCTTTCCAATCTGGCCAGCGTGTACACGGCGCAGCGACAGTGGACGCGCGCGGAAAGACTCTACCGCCAGGCAATTCCGATCTACCTGGAATCGCAGTCGCCAACGCACATCAACACCGGCATTGCGCGGATCAAGCTAGGGAGAACGTTGTTGCGGCAGCGCCGCTACGCGGACGCGGAAGCCGAGACCCACGCCGGATACGATATCTTGAGCCCGCAGATGGATTCGAAGGTGAGTTGGCTGATGAACGCACGCAGAGACCTGGTGGAAGAATACGAAGGGATGAAGGAACCGGAACAAGCGGCAAAATTCCGCGCAGAGATTACGGCGATCGAAGCCAAACCTCCAGTAAATTCCGCCAAGAAGTAATCGGCGCCGCGCGCGCTAAGCCGAGCGGCGCCAGACGTGTTGTTATTGTTCGCGAATGCCAGCCGCGTTATAGCCCCAGATCGCTGAGTCCCGGATGATCCGCGGGGCGCGTTCCCAGAGGCCAGTGGAACAGGCGCTCGGTGGGCTTGATGGGGAGATCGTTAATAGATGCGTAGCGGTGATGCATCACGCCCTCGGCGTTGAATTCCCAGTTTTCGTTGCCATAGGAGCGATACCATTGGCCCGGAATCGTCGTGCGATTCGTATGCAAAGCGCACGGCAATTCTTGCGCCGTCGAACGCCCACAGTTCCTTGATCAGGCGATACTCAAGCTCGCGATTCCATTTTCGCGTCAGGAACTGAATAATTTCCTCGCGGCCGTTGACGAATTCCGCGCGATTGCGCCAGCGGCAGTCCACTGTGTAACCCAGCGCAACGCGCTGCGGATCGCGCGAATTCCAGTTGTCTTCGGCCTTGCGAACTTTCTGTACGGCTGTCTCGCGCGTGAAAGGTGGCACTAAACCAACTTGAGGTTGACTCGCCATTTCGTTCCTCCTTTACACCGTGATCGAGTGAGATATTGGCCGGTTTGCCGCGGCAGACTTGATATCCGCCATGGAGTTGGATGAATCAAATCACGAAACGGATACATTTTTCATGCGCGCGAATCACCGGCGAGGCCGGTGCGTCTTTAAAGCTGAGCGATTAGGGCAATGTACGCCGCGGATTCGAGCTGCCGGGGTAAAATCGTGAAACCTGAGCGCTTGTAAGTCTCCGCGCAGCTGTTCCACCGACTGAAAACGGATTGTGCGGATCCCGGCGGCGCGCGCCGACGCCAAATTGATCTCGCGGTCGTCAATGAACAGCGCCTCGTTGGGCTGCACGCCCAGCGCGTCAATACAGTGCTGGTAGATCTCGGGTTCGGGCTTGACGCTGCGCACTTCGCCGGAAAAGATGTGGTGATCAAAATGACCAAGCCACGGGAAGGTTTTTCGCATGTGCGCGGCCATGTCCGCCGGCATGTTGGATAGAATCGAAGTCTTAAATCCCGCGGCGCGCAGCTGTTGGACCCAGAGGACCATCGCGTCGTTGATCTGGCCCCACAGCTCCAGATCGAGCTGGCGTGCTTGTTCGACCTCATCCTCGCCGATTATCACGCCAGCCTGCGTCGCGAAGTTCTGCCAGTATTCGCTGTGGAGCACGTCTCCGCGGTCGTACGGCGCGCGCGATTGCAGATAAATCGGCATGAAAGTGTGCGGATCCATCTGAAAAATAGCGGCAAGACGTTCGATGGTAGCCATCGCAGGCAGATGGCAGAGAACTTCGCCGTAATCGAGGATCACCGCGCGGATTATCGGCGGCTTAGAAATTGGACTGTCAGTGTCGGCGGCCATCCATCGTCTCCCTTCAAGACGCTGCGGGTGGACCGAGCGCCAAATCTTCGGCCGCAAGATGCAGATGATCCTGAAGCACCGCGACGACCAGACTGTGATCGTCGCGCTGAGGCAGACCCAGAAACGGTGATCGTGCCCACGCATCCCGTGCCCGCGAGGATTATGGGGAAGCAGCCGCCGTGCGGGGCGTAATCTTTTGGATCGAGGCCGGTCTTCGCCTGCAAGGTGGTCTGGGCGCGCTGGTGCGTCAAGCCGATGGCGTAGGAACTGCGGTGATAACGCTCGACGACATTGCGTTTGCGGCGAATCCAGTCCGCATTGTCCGGCGTGGTGCCGGGCATGGCGTACGCGAAGAGTTGATGTCCGCCGAGATGGATATCAATGGCCACGGCAACGCCGCGTTTTTCCGCTGCCGCCTTCAGCGCGTTGCCCACTGCCCAGGCCACTTCGGAATTGAATTCCTTGAATTGCAGCCGTTTTTCCTGTTGCGCGATCTTCTCGAGATCTTGATCAATGGTCATGAAATTTCCAGTCGAAAAGTGTGCAATCGAACAGTTTCTTTTCGCGACAGCGCGGCGCAACCAGCTATTCGCGAAAAATCATACCAGATTCGGAGACTTCACAATTTAATCGGAATGAATGGAACTTCGGCGCGCGCCGCTGAACTTTTCACGCCCGTTTCCAGCACGTTGATCACTCCCAGTGCTTGTTCAGCAGTTACCGGATTGGGCGCGCCATGCGAAATCGCGTCGCGAATGCCTTCGTAGTACGTCAGATAGTTGCCGGGCACGTTCGGCACTTGTCGCGTCTCGAAGCCGTCGCCTTTCTTAGTCAGTAGCGTTCCCGGCTGCGGGTCTTGCCCCCATCCCGGACTGCCTGGAATCTCGCCGCGCTTGAACGCTTCTTCCTGCGGGTCCATGCCAAATTTTGTGTAGCTTCCTAGCGAGCCATGAACCACGAAGCGCGGACTTTCTGCAACCACCAGCGATGCGCCATGCAAAATCACGCGATTGCGGGCATAGCGGAGTATGACGTGAAAATAATCCACGGCCTGTCCACCCGGGCGCTGCATCTCCAGATCCGCGTAGATTGCTTCGGGGGGGCCGAATAATTGCAACGCCTGGTCCGCAAGATGCGCGCCGAGGTCGAACCAAATGCCGCTGCCCGGGCCTGGGAGTTCCCGCCAACGCTGGCGCGGCTCAGGACGGTAACGGTCGTAGTGAGACTCGAAGTGCGCGACTTCGCCGAGCGCGCCATCGGCAAGCACTTTGCGCAGAGTGAGAAAGTCCGCGTCCCAGCGGCGACTTTGGAAGGCGGAAAGCAACCGGCGTTGCTTCCTGGCCAAGATGATCAGTTCCGTCGCTTCTGCGACCGTGTTGGTGAAGGGCTTATCTATCACGACGTGCTTGCCGGCCTTGAGCGCTTTGCTCGCAAGATCGAAATGCGTAATATTCGGCGTGGCGATCACGATCAAATCAATTTCCGGAAGCGCGAAGACTTCTTCGGGTTTAGCGAGCACGATGACGTCATAATCTTTTTTTACTTTGGCGCTGTCACTGGAAACGATATGCGTGAGGCGCAATCCCGGCACGTGCGTCAGCAGCGGAGCGTGAAAAGTCTTGCTGGCAAATCCATAGCCGAGCAGCGCGACATTCAGCGCTGAAGTGGTTTTCGAACGATCTTCCAAGAAGTGTCTCCTCAGGCGGCCGCAGCTCGCCCAGAACTTAAATCGCTTGCACCACCTAGCATCATTATCTATTCTCTAACCGCGCCGGCACGGCGTTTCCCAACGCGACATTCTACTTGAGGTGGCCCAAACTTGCCTCTATCACTACGGTTTTTCGCTGGACGGCTCTGCTATCCCTTCTATTTTTGATGATTCCCGCGTGCGTTGCCGGTCAAGCGACCTCGCGGGTACTCGAAGCAAAATGGGAGTTTCGCGCCGTTAGCAACACGGATCGCGCCGAGCTGAAGGATTGGCATCCCGCGCAAGTTCCGGGAGTGGTTCAGACCGATCTCCTGCGCGATGGTCTGATTCCCGATCCGTTTTACCAGGACAACGACACTCGACTGCAGTGGATTGGCCTGACCGACTGGGAATACCGGACCACTTTCCAGGCTGATGCCGCGACGCTGGCGCACGATCACGTGGATTTGGTTTTTGACGGGCTAGACACCTACGCGGACGTTTATGTGAACGATCAAGCCGTGCTGCACAGCGACAATATGTTCCGCCGCTGGCGCGTGCCGGTGAAAACTTTGCTGAAGGTGGGCCCGAACACGCTGCACGTGGTGTTCCATTCTCCGATCGAATCCATGATTCCGAAAGTGAAGGCGCTTCCCTACATTCTGCCCTCGGTGACTACCAACAACACTGGAAACGAAGAAGGCGTCGCCACCGCGCCCTACACTCGCAAGGCGCCTTATCAATACGGCTGGGATTGGGGGCCGCGCTATGTGACCGAAGGAATCTGGCAGCCGATTCGTTTGGAAACTTGGGACGCTGCGCGCATCCAGAATTTTCATGTGCAACAGCAGAGAGTCAGCAAGGACTTCGCCGCGACTTGCCGCAGACTTCGAGATCGAAGCGAGCCGCAGCACGGCGGCGATTGTTGAAGTCAATTATGGCGAACTGACGCGGCGCTTCGGCGGCGCCTATTCGACAGAGCGTGCAATTGGAACCGGGCATGAATCGCATCAGCGTTCCGATTCACATTGCCAATCCGAAGCTGTGGTATCCGCTCGGCTATGGCGCGCAGGATCGCTATCGTTTCGCGGCCACGGTGCGTATCGGGCGTGATGTGGCTGCCGACGCGTCTCTGAAAACTGGGCTCCGCTCGATAGAACTGCGCCGCGAAGTCACCAAGACCGGCAAGAGTTTTGAGTTCGTCGTGAACGGAATCCCCGTTTTCGCCAAGGGCGCGGACGTGATTCCGTTCGATAGCTTCCCAAACCGCGTGACGCCGGAAATCCATCGCCAGATCCTGGAAGCGGCGCGCGACGCGCACATGAATATGGTGCGCGAGTGGGGCGGCGGCTACTACGAGTCGGACGATTTTTACGACATCTGCGACGAGCTGGGCATCATGGTCTGGCAGGAATTTATTTTCGGCGGCGATATGGTTCCAGGTGGCGTGGATTTTCAGAACAATGTGAAGCAAGAAGCCATCGAGCAGGTGGAGCGCCTGCGCGATCATCCCAGCATCGTGCTGTGGTGCGGCAACAATGAAATCGAGACGGGCTGGGTGCATTGGGGCGATCGACAAATATTCAAGGAATCGGTTTCACCGGCCGATCGCGAAAAAGTGTGGACGGATTACGTTGTTCTGTTTCATGGCATCCTCGCGAGCGTCGTCGCGCATTACGCCGATCCCGTGCCTTATTGGGCGAGTTCACCGAGCGCGAATTTCGAAGATCCTCCCGACAGCCAGACCAACGGCGATATGCACTACTGGCAGGTCTGGCATGCGCTGGCGCCGATCGAAATGTACACACAGCAATTCCCACGCTTCATGTCTGAATATGGATTCCAATCTTTCCCGGAGATGCGCACGATTCGGTCCTTTGCGCAGCCCGGCGACATGGACATCCACTCCGCGACGATGCAGGACCACCAGAAAAATCACGGCGGCAACGAACGGATTCTCAGTTACATGTTGCGCTGGTATCCAGAGCCGAAGGATTTCGCTTCGTTCGTGTATCTGAGCCAGGTGCTGCAGGCCGAAGCCATCAAGGTGGGCGCGGAACACTTGCGGCGGCAGATGCCGAACACCATGGGATCGCTTTACTGGCAGTTGAACGACTGCTGGCCGGTGGCTTCGTGGGCCAGCATTGATTATTACGGACGTTGGAAGGCGCTGCAGTATTACGCGCGGCGATTTTACGATGACTTGCTGGTTTCGCCCTTCGCGCACGACGGCAAGGTGGATGTTTACGTGGTGTCTGACAAGCTGCAACCTCTTAGCGGCCAGATCCATTGGCGCTTGCTGGATTTTTCCGGCAACGTGCTGATGGAGAAAACCCAGGACGTGCAGATACCCGCGCAATCCAGCGCCGTGTATTTCACTTTGGATCAGAAGGAGCTGCTTAGCGAGCGCCGACCCGAAAAAGAGTTTTCTGGTGTTCGATCTGGAGGTCGGAGGACAAAATGTGTCGCGAAATCTGATTTTCTTCGACACCATGCACAATCTCGATCTGCCCACGCCCGTGCATATCGAGAAGTCGCTGGAAACTTCGAATGGAACGTACGCGCTGACGCTTCGGTCGCCCGTACTTGCGCGCAGCGTTTACATATCGTTCGGCGATCTGGACGTGCAGACTGCGGACAATTATTTCGATTTGCTGCCGGGCGAGCCGGTCACCGTGAAACTCAAAACGCCGGCTTCGGTTTCACTCGATCAGCTGACCAGCTCGATGCAAGTGATATCACTTGTCGACGCGTTTCCGGCCGCTCCGACGATGCACTAGCACGCCGCGAAATATTCGCATCCGCAAAAGCTATTTATTATTTGCCGAAGTCGCGGCCGACGTCGCGGCCTCCGCCGAGAGCGTGAGGCTGCCGCGAAGTTGGATGTCCTGACTCGACCGCCCCACGAGAATTTGGAATTCACCTGGATCGGCGCGCCATTGTTTCGCGTCCGCATCGTAGTAGGAAAAAGCGCGGCCATCCAGGGTCACCGTTGAAGTTTTTGTCTCACCGGGTTTCAGTTCGATACGCGCGAATCCTTTTAATTCTTTTGCGGGCCGAGGAACCTTCGGGTGCGCCTCGGCCACGTAAACTTGAGCGACGTCGGCGCCTGCGCGCGATCCCGTATTCGTCACATCGAACGAAACCTGAAACAGAGGAGCGGAGATTCCATCGGACTTCGCGCTTGCGTCCGCAGGCTTGATCGCCACGTTTGCGTATTGGAAGGATGTGTACGAAAGCCCATAACCGAATGGAAATAAAGGCTTTGTGTTGTTGTGCTCGTAGCCGCGATAGCCCACGAACACGCCTTCCTTATATATGACGCGGGTGGTGCCAGCGGCAGGGTAGTAGTTGTCGTGCACCGGATTATCTTCCCAGCGGCGTTCAAAAGTTGCCGGCAAGCGGCCTGACGGATTCACATCACCGAAAAGAATTTCCGCGGCAGCTTTGCCGCCCTCCTGCCCCGGATACCAAACTTCCAGCAGCGCGGGAACGCGGTCAATCCAGTCCGTCATGTCCACGTTGCCTCCGGAAGTAATCAGGACGATCGTGTTCTTATTGGCGGAGGACATGTCCTGGATCAATTCATTTTGCCCCGGAGGGAGACGGAAAGTGCGGTCGGCGCCTTCGCTTTCGGATTCCGGATCAAAGCCCGCCGCGACTACGACGACGTCCGCCTTCGCCGCCAACTCCTTCGCGCCCGGAAGCACGTACGTACCGTGCTCCGTGATCCCCATGTGCAGGTGTCCGCCCAACCATCTGGATTCGCCGTGATGTTCGAGGACTATTTTGTGCGGCTTGGCATCGAGGGATAGCGTCGCGATGCCGAGCAGTTCCTTGGAAACGGTCCAATCGTCGAGGACGATTTTGTCATCCACGTAGGCGCGGTAGTAGCCGCCGTCTTCTCCCGTCGAGGTGACAAAAATATCAAATTTGCCGGCGGTGTTCGGCGTGTAGTAGCCGATCCATCGAGAGGACATAGCCTCCGCGGGCAACATCTTCCGGCTCGGCGGTCCGAAATCAACGTGTTCATCGGTACGCGTAAGGAATGGCTTTCCCTGCAAATCTTCGTTTGTGAAATGCTCTGCCTTTAATCCTGCTGTGCCGCCCGACTCGGTCGTTGAGAAGGAAGTCGCAGCAGACATTTCACTTACGGTGGGAATACCCGGGCTGTAGAAAACCTGGGCGCCGTTTCCGACGTAGTCGCTGATGCCTCGCAAAAAACTCACGGCTTCAAACGGAACTACGCGAGCGCTGCCGCCGCCCACTGGCACGGCGGGATAAGCGTCGGGTCCGACAACCAGAATGGATTTAACCGCGTCCTTCTTGAGCGGCAGCAAATTTCCGTCGTTCTTCAGCAGTACGGCGCCTTCACGCGCGGATCGCAGCGCCACTTGATCGCCTTCGCGGTTGTAACGCGAGATATTCAGATCGGTCTGTTCGTGGTCGAGCCATCCGAACTGGATTTCGACGCGCAGAATGCGGCGCACTTTGTCGTCAATGGTCGCGACAGAGACCTTCCCCTGCTTGATTGCCGGGAGCAAATTCTCGCGATTCAGGAATTTTCCTGACGGCATTTCGAGATCCAAACCGCCGTTCGCAGCTCCCACCGCGTCGTATGTGGAAGTCCAGTCGGACATGAGGATGCCGTCGAAGCCCCACTCCTTTTTCAAGACTTCGTTATTCAAGTAGCCGTTCTGCGTCATGTGGCTGCCGTTCGTCAAATTATAGGAATCCATTACGGAGCGGACGTGGCCCTGTTTCACCGCGGCTTCGAATGCGGGCAGATAAATTTCGCGCATGGTGCGCTCGTCAATGATGGAATCCGTGTTGTGGCGATCGAATTCGGAATTGTTTCCCATAAAATGTTTCGCGGTAGCGCTGACGCCCTGGCTTTGCATCCCCTCGATGTATCCCACGGCGATTTGCCCGGCCAAATACGGATCTTCGCCCATGTATTCGAAATTACGGCCATTCATCGGCGCGCGATAGATGTTGAAGGCAGGCCCCAGCATGAAGTTCACGCCCTTAGCGCGGGCGTCGCGGGCAATTTCCTTGCCTTCTTCGGCGGCGAGCGCGGGATCCCACGACGCCGCGAGCGAAATCCCGCCGGCCATCGTGGTGGCAGGGCCGCCGTGGCGAACTCCGATCGGTCCGTCGGCCATGCGCAAGCGGGGCAGGCCCAGTTCGGGATACGCGCGAATGTAAAAATCGTCCTCGCCCCCGAGCATGTCAATCTTCTGATCGAGCGTCATCTTGCTGAGGATTGCCTCGACGCGCTGCTCCACGTCGTTGGGCGCCGCAGTCGCAAAAGGAACCAGCGCTGCAACGAGCGCCACAAAGAACAAAGCGAAAAGCACAGCAATTTTGGGTTGCGGCTTCGTAGCATTCGTGCGTACAGGTATCATCAATTCTCTCCTTCGGCGCTTGCTTGCAATTATTTATTTCGGCGAATCGTCCATCTGGCCCGCGCTGCTCTGCAATTTTCGAAATTCATCCATTTCGCGGTCCGCGTCGGCGGACTTTCCTTGCTTCCGGTAAATGCCTGCCAGGCCAAAATGCGCTTGCGCGGCAAGCGCTGTGTCTTTCTCTAGCTTTAGCACATGCAGCCAACACTTTTCGGCCACACTGTCGTCGCCATCCTGCGCCGCGGCCTTGCCAAGCATGTAGAGAGTTTCTGGCATATCCTCTTTCAATTGGTCAGAATGAACAAGGGCCGCGCGGGCTTCGTGGAATTTTCCCAGCTGCACCAGAGCTTCGCCCAGGCGATAAAAAGCTTCGGGGCTGCCGGGCTGAACTTCGGTTTCGAGCTGAAATTGCTCCGCGGCCTTGTCCCATTGCTGCGCACGGGCGTACAGCTCGCCAAACTCCAGGTGCAGCCCCGCCGTCTGCGGGCGCAAGCGCAGCGCTTCCAGAAATTCCCGTTCGGCGCTGGGCACATCGCGCAGTGCAGCGTAATCCTGCGCCATCATCTGATGGGCGCGCGCGGAATCCGGGAAGTGGTCTTCGAGTTCGTCGAACACCTGCTTGGACAGCAGGCCCGCAGCTCTGCCGTAGTAATACAAAAGGTCGGGATCGTTCGGATTTTGAGACAGGGCTTTTTGTAGAACCGGCATAGCCTGCTGCAATTTTCCGGCCTCCAAAAGCGCGATGCCCAGCGCGTCCTCGGCGTGCGCTTTCTCGAGGTGCGGAATCGCTTCGCTAGCATAGCCTTGCGCCAGCAGAGCGTATCCCAGCAAACGGTGGGCGCCTTCGAGATTGGGACTCAGTTCAACGGCGCGCTTCAGGGGTGCGATGGCGGCGGCGTAGTCGTGCTTTTCCATGTAGATGTCGCCCAGATCCACGAATGCGATAGCCAGCTTGGGATCAAGCTCGGTGGCTTTCTGAAATTCGGTCAGCGCCGCATCCAATTGCCCGCTCTTTTCGGCTTCCACTCCGGCGTGCAGATGTTGCAGAGCCGGCGACGGCGACGCCGACGTCTGCAGCACGAGCAAAAGTGAAAGTAAGGCGCCGTTCATGATTTCTCCGGCTCGCGGATTTCCAGGAATTGGTCGGCTTTGACGTTTTCAAGAATTTGATGGGCGCCGGAGGGCCAGTGAACTTCTACCTTCGCAATTTCAGCGGCACCGAGCCCGAAGTGCAGGCGTTTGTCGCTGGCGGAAATGTAGCTGCCGGCGGTGGTCGCGAATCGCACCTGGCCATTCACCAGGACGCGCGCGCCGAGCCCATCGCGGTTGCTGCGCGCGCCACGCAAGGAGATGGAAAGCCAATGCCCAGCGCCGCCATGATTCATCAGCACCAGCGGTTCCCCGCCGAGAGAAGTGACTACAACATCCATCCAGCCATCGTTGTTTAGATCGCCGAACGCCGCGCCGCGGCCGGCGATCGCGGAAGTAATGCCGGAGTCGGCGCGCTCGAAGCGCCCGTTGTGATTGAGAGCGAGCAGCGGCGGTTCTTTATAATGCAGCATGTGGTCAATCTGCTCGACGTTGTCCAACACGTGGCTCTGCGCTACGAACAGGTCCTTCCAACCGTCGTTGTCAAAATCCTCGAAGCCGACGCCCCAGCCTGAACTCGCGGCTGACAGCAGGCCCAACCCAGATTGCAGGCTGCGATAACTGAACGAGCCGTTGCCGTCGTTGTGAAACAACGCGTAAACCTCGCGGGGCAGCACCGTGACCAGAATGTCAGGCCGTCCATCATTATCGTAATCTTGAAACACGGTGCCCATGCCCGAAAGCGGCTTGCCGTCGGCGGTGAGCGCGGTGCCAGCTTCCAAGGCGCGTTCGGTGAACGTGCCGTCGCCGTTATTATGGAACAGAAACTGGCGCATGCCATCGTTCGAAACGAAAATATCAGTGAAGCCGTCGTCATCGTAATCGGCAAAGGAGACGCCGAGGGAGCGCCCCTTGAGCGCGGCGATGCCGGAATGCTGGCTGACGTCTTCGAACGTGCCGTCGCCGCGATTGCGATAAAGAATGTTGGTCGTTGCAGGGAATTCGGCGGGCGGACAGTATGTCTGCCATTCATTGCCGCAGATCTTGCTGTGCTGAGTGTCCCAGAGCATGTAGCGCGTGACGAAGAGGTCGAGGTGGCCATCGTTATCGTAATCGAAGAAGCCGGCGGAACAGCTCCAGCCGCCCGCCTCCACGCCCGCTTTAGCCGTTACGTCGGTGAAAGTGCCGTCGCCGTTGTTGTGGTACAGCGTATTTTTTCCGTAGTTCGTTATGTAGAGGTCGGGAAATCCGTCGTTGTCATAATCACCCACCGCGACGCCCATGCCGTAGTTGCCGTCGCCAGCATTCGAGAGCCCAGCCTCTTTAGTCACGTCCGTGAAGCTGCCATCCGGATTCTGCCGGTAGAGACGATTCCAATTGCGCGGTTCGTGACGGTCGAAGGTCTCCGGCGGGTGCATGGGATTGGTAAGCTGCCCGCTATTTACCAGAAAAATGTCGAGCAATCCGTCGTTATTGTAATCGAAGAGCGCCACGCCGCCGCCCATGGTTTCGATCAGGTACTTCTGAGGCGTGGGCGAGTTCACGTGGTTGAAATCCAGGCCGCGTGGATGTTTCACATCAAATAGAGCGGACGTCGCGGGCAGCGCGATGCCCATGGCGGCACACATTTCCAGAAAATCGCGTCGCGTGATTCGGCGGTTCATTCGGGCTGAAGTGGGCTCCTGTGGGGCCATACAAGGTTAGCAGAAGTGACGTGCAAGAGCATAGCGTGGGCATGAAAAGCGCGTGTTGTGCCGCTGCAATTCGCGCACATGACGTTTGGCGAGCCTTGTGGAATAATTGTTGCCAAGCATACCTGTCCTATTACCATGCTTGTGGTGCAAGAAATGGAGTTGTGCGATCCCTTGAGGTAACCGATGCCACGCGCCCTTCGTACTACAGTAATTGGCAGCTATCCCTTTCCCGCCTGGTTGGAATTTGCTTCCAGCCACCTCGACGCATTCGGCGCCGATGATCTAAGCGAAATGCTAGATGACGCGGTGGCCGTTGCAGTGAAGGATCAGATGGACGCGGGCTTGGACGTGATCACCGACGGTGAACAGACTCGTCTGGATTTCAATCTCTCGTTTTATGGATTCTTGAGCGGCATTGCCTCCGAGCCTCTGCCGAAGCGCAGGTTTGGACCTCCAGGGCACGACCAGCGTGGGAAACACGAGGTAACTGGAGAGCTCGGGGCCCCACGCGGCCTAGGCGTCGTGGAGGAATTTCGACGTCTGAAACGCATTGCTCCTGCGGGCATAGATCTGAAGGCTAGCGTGCCCGGTCCGTACACCCTGAGCGGGCGTCTTAACCCAAACAAGACTTATCCGGACAGGTTCGCGATTACGCACGCGCTAGTCCCTATCGTGCGACGGGAACTGGAGGCGCTGGTTGCCGAGGGCTGCCGGGAAATCTGTGTGGACGAACCGTCAATGAGCTGCTATGGGCATCGCGAGGACCCGCGCGTTTTCGTGAAGTTGTTCAACGAAACTGTAGAAAGTGTGCGCGGCCGTTGCCGGCTATCCACTCATTTGTGCTTCGGCAACTTCAAAGGACGCGCCGTGGCCCCTCGAAAATACGCGTGCCTGTTTCCGGCGTTCCTGGATATGCATGTGGACGAAATGCACCTGGAAATGGCTAGCCGGGAATTCGCCGAGCTCGAGGTGATCAAAAGCATTGCAGAGCGCATGGATGTCGCGGTGGGAATCATTGACGTGAAGAATTACTACATTGAAACGCCAGAGGATGTTGCGGGTCGTGTACGGCGCTGTTTGCAGTTCGCTCCAGCCGAGCGTCTGGCTTTTGCGCCGGATTGCGGACTGAGCCAAACGGCGCGCTGGGCCTCGCGTCGAAAACTTAAGTCCATGGTGGAGGGCGTGAAACTGGTGCGTAAGGAAATGGGACTCGCGTGATTGCGCCGGCGCTGAAAGACGCTGCGTTGCTCGCCGATATAAAGGCAGCCAACTGCGACGATGGGCATTTCCGGCTGTGGTGGCTGGGGCAGAGCGGTTTTGTGCTGCAATGGCGCGGCCGGCATTTGCTGCTGGACCCGTACTTGTCCGATTCGCTGACGAAGAAATACGCAAGTACCGACAAGCCTCACGTGCGAATGACGGAGCGCGCCGTGGATCCCGCGACTCTCGATTTTATTGATGTAGTCACATCGAGCCACAATCATACCGATCATCTTGATGCGGAAACGCTAAGCCCGCTGTTGCGCGTCAATAAAGGAATCGCTCTGGTGGTGGCCGAGGCAAACCGGAAGTTCGTTGCGGAGCGCCTGGGGATTGATCCATCCTTTCCCGTTGGACTGGAGATTGGCCAGTCCACGGATGCCGGACCTTTTCGAATCGAGGCGGTTCCGGCGAAGCATGACGAGCTGGGGCCGGAATTTGTCGGCTACATCGTGCGGTTCGGCCCGTGGGCGATATATCACAGCGGTGACACTCTGCTCTATGAGGGAATGGCGGAGCTGCTGCAACGCCACAAGGTGGATGTGGCCCTGCTGCCAATCAATGGCCGCGCGCCAGAGCGGCGCGTGGCGGGCAATTTGAATGCGGCAGAAGCTGCGCAATTAGGGAAGCAAATCGCTGCGCGTACCGTGATTCCGTGTCATTACGAAATGTTTGCGTTCAACACGGCGGACCCGCAGGATTTCGCGAGAGCCTGCGACACCATCGGCCAGCCTTATGACATTTTGCGATGTGGAGAACGCTGGGAAAGCACGTCGCTGGAAGCCGACCGCACACGCGAAGCCGGAAATTAATCAAAAAACCTCGCGTCGCTATACTTGCCGTCCTGCGAATGAAAGCACGAATATCGCCACAACCAAAATTCCCACGCCGACCGCCATCACGATCCGTGGATTCGAACCGCTTCCTTTCCATTCGCCCGTGATCAAACCCCACGCGGCAGCGGTGATAACGATCACCGACATGAACAGCGGCCAGCCGAATACGGCGCCTAACTGGCCGAGATTGGTGGTAGCAGCGCCATACAGAATTGTGCTGGCGAACCACAGGAAGGCCATCAGCGCGGTGAGGAACCAGTGGTGAGCCGTCTGGGGAGCGCCAAATTGATGCGCATTCTTATTTTTAAAAATTAGATAGCTGCAATAAATCAGGCTAGGAATACCACCGGCGAGCATCAGCGGAAGAAATGCAGCGTTGGGAGTGGAGACGCGAGATGCGCCGTGCGCTTCGGCCGCTTTCAGAATCGGCGCGCCGAAAACCAGACCGAGATTCACCAGACCGGATCCGATGCCGCCCAATACGCAGAAGGTCAGGCCCATGGCGATTGACGTTTTGCCTGCGGCACGAGCTCCGAGAGCCATTTCACGGCGTTTGCCCGCGACGGCGCAGGCGCCCACTCCGATCAGCACCAGCGCGAGACCGCCGAGAACGCTCATGCCCGCCGGAGTGGCAATCTTGTCCCTATGAAAAACAACGAGCGGCACCAGGCTGCCGAGAGCCGCGGAAAGTCCCAGCATGATCGAAAAGGAGACAGCCACTCCCACGGCTTCGACGGCAAGGCCGATAAACACCACGGAGATTCCCCATCCGGCGCCGCACGCTGCGACAGCCGCTACCACGCCCGGGCCGCTCTCTTGATAAACCGCCAGCGTATTTGGGATCGTAAGAAATGTGAGCAGCGGCGGGAAAATGAACAGGCCGTAGATCGTCCACATCAGCCAGGTGTGCTCCCATTGCCAGCGGTGCGTGAGTTTCATGGGGACGGCAAAGCTTCCGTTCATCACGCCGGCGACGATAATCATCAGCAACCCAAGGGTGGCTTCATGCATGGAGTGGGCCTGTCCTTTTGTTCGCGGCAAGCGAACGAAACGCATAACACTTTGCGGGATTGCTCACGAATATTTTCTCAATGTCGGCTTTGGTCAGGCCTGCTTCGATTAATCGCGGAACGAAATCGCGGAGCAGAAATGCCAATCCGGGAGCGCCGCCGTATGCTTTCCAGTATTTTCGGCGAGCGGCGTCCATGCCAAGCACAATCTGTTGGCCGAACCCTGCAGCTACCATCGCGACGACCAGATCCAAGGTAGGATTGCCTGCTTCCGGACCCCAACGAAACGCGGAATCGTACTCCAGAATGACGCCGGTCGAAAGAATCTCTTTATGGTAAACGCGATCCGGTGCTCGGTCCGTGTGCGATATTACTACGTGCTGCAACGGCACACCGAACTCTTCGAAAAGCCGGACTTGCTCCAGGGCGCCAGCGCCCTGCTCGGTGTGCGTGAGAATTGGCGCTCCGGTCTGCTGATGTGCGATCGCCGCTGCCTCGAATGCCTTGCGCTCACGCGCGCTGGGAGAGTTCGCTCCTGTGGCCACCTTCACGACGCCGGCCTTGTGAGGAGTGCGCGAAATTTCAGGCCCATTGTAATCAGCGGAATCGATACCTTGTTCTATATCGGCGACAAACAATTTTGCCAGTTCCTTGGCGTTGAGTCGCTCGCCCCAGTGTCCTGGCGCGTAGTATTTCGCGAGATGAAGACCCGTAGGGCAAACAATGTTCACTCCCGTTATGCGGCAGATCTCAGCGAGTTTTGCGGGGTTGCGGCCGCCGCCGCAGGGCATGGAATCAACCAGAGTGCGTCCTCCGGCCGCATGGAACTCCGCAACGTCAACACAGGCGCGCTCGACTGAATCGAGCAAGAAATCGGGATAACGATAAGTGGTGAAGCTGGGGTCAATAATGATGTGCTCGTGGGCGTAGCAGATGCCAGCCTGACTCGCCTCGATATCTCCGAGAACTGTGCGCAGGAATGGCATGATTATTGGCTGCGGAGAATCGCTCCCGTTTTCTGCAGACTTTCTTCAAGCTGGCGAAAGTCGAGTTCACGCGGCGAACGGTGCGTTGTAGAGCAAAGTGCCGCCGCGGTTCCTGCAGCTTGTCCCATCGCCATACATTGGGCCATGGAGCGCACGCTCGCATGGGCATCGTGCGTTGCCGAAAAGCAGCGGCCAGCAACCAGCAGATTTTCCACTTTCTGAGGGATGAGCGTTCGAAACGGAATCCCGACGCATTGTCCATCGGGAAGATATTGCCATTCGGTATCGCTACCCGCATGGTGATCTTCGATGGGCGCGCCGCAGAGACCGATCTGGTCGTCGAACTGGCGCGCGCTGAGTACATCTTCCCGCGTAAGAATGTACTCGCCACGAACTCGCCGCGTTTCGCGGACTCCAATTTGCGTACCGAAGGCGATCAGTTCGGATTCAGCGTATCCGGGAATTTCGCTTTTGAGGAAACGCAGATATTCCAGGGCTTGGCGGCGTCCTTCGATTTCGGCATTGGTCAGCAGGTCCGGATCGGTCGCGTTGCGGAATTTTCCGTCGGAGGATTCGAATGATTGCACGCGCGTCATGTTGGTAGCCATCATCCCTTTAACGGGGGTGATGTGATCGCTTCCTTCGCGGCGCGGCAGATTGAAACGGCCGGACTCAGCGGCTGCGGCCATGCGCTGGTGAAATTCCTGTCTTCGATAGGGTCCTCCTGAGGGCCACGTCCACATTTGCCACCTTGAACGTGGTGGTAAGCATTTGAGCGGGCTCGTGTTCGCCCGCCAGTTCGCAAGGAGCGCCCGCGAAGTAGCACAGGTCGGCGTCTCCGGTGGCATCAACAAAATATTTTCCAATTATTTTTCGCAGGCCCTGCTTGGTGGCGACGGTGAGCGATTGAATTCTTTGTCCTGAGAGCGACGCGTCTTGGATCCAGGCGTACAGCAGGATCGCTGCGCCGGCGTCCTGCACCAATCGCTCCCACACCATTTTCAAATATTCGGAGTTGTAGGTAATTCCGGTGCCGGCACCATACGTGTTGGGCCGTTCGATGCAGGCTTCGTAGTCGCGGAGACCCTTCACTACATCGTCGGCGATGCCGCCGACTACTTTGAGGGAGCGCGAGCCGGGAGTGTAAAAGCCATAAAAAGTGTCGAGGACCGCGGTGCTGGTGCCGCCGAGAAAGCCAAAGCGCTCGACGAGGAGGGTCTTCGCACCGGCACGCGCAGCAGCGATTGCCGCAGTGGCTCCCGCCGATCCGGATCCAGCCACCACGACATCAAAGTGGATGCTTTCCGCGCCCTGTGTGGGAAACACATCCATATCAGCCCCGCAGCGCGCCCGTTTCCAGAAGCGCCAAGCCAGCAGCGCCGATTACTCCAGCATGGGACGGCACGCGCGGGAATACGATGGGGATGTCGCGGCCGATCAGGAAGCGCGTCCTGCTCCGCAGCTCTTCCCGCAGCGGATCAAGCAGTTGCGGACCCGACTCGGCTATTTGTCCGCCTAGAATAATCAGCTCTGGATCGATCAGGTGGACCAGACTCGCGATCGCGGCGCCTAGATGCAGGGTGGCGCGATTGATAATCCACTGCGCGGCTTCATCAGATGCCGCGGCATCCTGAAACACTTGCGAACAGTCCGAAGCCTCAGCGCGGTCGGTAATCACCGAACCAACTCGCCGGTGCCTCGTGGAAAACGCTTCCGCCTCAATGGCCCGCGCGGAAAAGATGGTTTCGAGGCAGCCGTAATTTCCACATATGCACATCGGCCCGTGCGCATCGATCGTCATGTGGCCGATATGCCCGGCGACGCCGTGCGCGCCGCGCATGATCTGGCCTTGCATCAGCATTCCGCCGCCCACTCCGGTTCCCAGCGTCATCATCAGGACGTTTTGACAACCCTTGGCCGCGCCCCAGAGCCATTCCGCAATCAGCGCGGTGCGCGCGTCGTTGTCGGCATACACGGACTTGCCGGCGGCACCTGCGCTCAGCAGATCGCGCAAGACATGACCTTCCAGATGCTTCAGATCGCCTGGCGAACGCACCAGCAATGTGGTGTTGGTGTCCACAACGCCCTTGCAGCCGATGCCGATGGCGCGCACAGAAACATTGGGACTGAGTCTGGCGAAAAAAGACTCTGCTACCTTCTGGAAACCTTCGACGGATCGAGGCGTGGCTTCGGACAGCGCCAGACGCAATTGCCCTGTCCCATCCACGAGCCCGCCTTTCAGGTTCGTGCCGCCAACATCCAAACCGATGGCGTAGATTTCCTCTAGCGGTATTCGTGCCGTTTCAAGTTTTTCAGTCATTGATTTGCGATATTATCGCATCGTTGTGCATAATGACAGAATCAACCCTATGACTGACACCTCTAAGCGCAGCGAGAACGCTGCCGCAACCTACTTCGACGCTGTTATTCCCTTACTCAATCAAATAAAAGCAACCCAGATGGGCCCGATCCAGGAGGCGTCCCGCTTGTTCGCTGATCGCATCGCGAAGGGTGGGTTAGTGTTTCTCTTCGGTTGCGGACATTCACGTATGATGTGCGAAGAGATGACGCCCCGGCAAGGCTGCTTCGTGGGATTCGTCGCCCTGGTGGAACAATCTCTCTCCAATCATTCAGCGATCATCGGCACGAATGGCCTTCGCCCTCCTCTGCATTTGGAAAAATACGAGGGTTACTCCGATCAGATTTTAAACGGCTTCCACTTTGGCCCGAATGACGCGTTCATCGTGATTTCCACCAGTGGAATCAGGCCCGTGCCGGTGGAAATGGCGCGGGGCGCGAAACAGCGAGGGCTTCCCGTTGTCGCCATTGTTTCGCGTGCCCATTGCGAGCAATCCAAGCCGGCCCATTCCTCGGGCAAGAAGCTGATCGATTTTGCCGACATCGTCATTGATAATGGCTGTCCCCCGGGCGATTGCGTGGTCGAATTAGACGGTCTGGACTGGCGCACCGGACCCGTCTCTACCGTGACGGGCGCGATGATCATCAACATGCTGCGCTGCGAGACCGCGCAACTGTTGCTCGAAAAAAAGCACAAACCCGTGCTGCTGCCCAGTCATCAGTTCGTCGGGAACCAGAGCGCGGAGGATCAACTCGAATCGTTTTACGAAGCCTACCGAAAGAGCCTTCGGCACCTCTACGAATGATCATGCGGTCCTAAATGGCGCAAACGCTGCTAATCACCGGGTCGTCGGGAATCGCTGCGGCTACGGCACGCCTGGCGGCGGGACGAGGCAGCAGAATATTTATCGTGGGAAACCGCGAGGGCGAATGCCAAGATCTGTGCAAAGAGATTCCGGGTTCTGCCTACGCGGTGGCGGATGTGGCCGATTACCGGGCCGTGCAAGAAGCGGTGGCAGCATGCATCCGGAAGTTCGGCACGGTTGATGCTGTCTTTAACGTTGCCGGCATCAGCGGACGCTCGTTGGGCGATGGCCCCTTGCACGAATGCACTCCAGAGGGATGGCAGGCCATGATGAGTATTCACGCGGCGGGAACATTTCACGTCTGCCGCGAGGTGCTGCGCCACTGGCTCGACGCGTCTCGTAAAGGCACGATCCTGAATACTAGCAGCGTTCTGGCGCGCTCTCCTGAGCGGGAATTCTTCGCGACTCATGCCTATGCGGCCAGTAAAGGCGCGATCGAATCAATGAGCCTGGCGGCCGCCGCCTACTATGCACCGCTGGGAATTCGGATCAATGTGATTGCGCCGGGCTTAGTGCGCACGCCGATGAGTGCCCGCGCCCAGACGAACGACAAGATTCGTACTTTCATCGCACACAAACAGCCCATGAAGGGTGATTTTGTCGAGGCCGAGGAAGTCGCGCGGATCGCGCTGTTTCTCCTAAGCGACGAATCCATTCCCATGACTGGGGAAGTGATTCGAGGGGACGCGGGCTGGGCCGTCACGGGCTAGCTGGCGCCGAATTCCCGCGCGCGTCTAGCCCTGATACGGGGCGGCGGACATAGTTCAGCTGATTTCCCACCGAAGTGGCGCACCAGGTTTACTCTCGCCAGAAAACCGGATTCCTTCCGCTGAATTGGACATCTGCGCTGTCTGACCATTTATCTTTAATTGGCGCAGGTCCGCCGCTTCCTTCCCCGCGAGCCGAATCTCAAAATCCCACTGTCCCGCAACCGAAGGTGCGTACCAACCCGTGTAGCCATCCTTGGACTTCTTGAAACCCATCAGTGGAGATGTGAATTCATACTCGGCCAACGGAAGAGTGGGCTGAAAGCTGACGCCGCTTTCCTGGAAGGCAAGGCCCAGCAGTTTCGCAGCGCTGTAGAGCGGCCAAGCGTGGGGATGCATATTCATGACTGGATAGTCGGTCCAGTTGAGCCCCAACGCAGGGTGCTGACTATGATCATCCGGCGAGTGTTCAATGAACATGGTCTGGCCGGGGTATTTTGATAGCACTGAGTTGTAGGTATCCGGACCGCTCCATAGGCCATACCAGATGTCCGGGTAAGCTTCCGCGTGCAGCGCGAGGCAGTTCTTCTTCCATTCATCCCAGGCTTGGGCGCCGTCTACCAGAGCCAGCGCCCAGATAAGCGTTCCGTTGATGGATGGCCAGATTCCTCCGTTAGTCAGCGTGCCCACTTGACTGGTCATGTTGGGATCGCCCTTACTCTGCACCAGAGCCCCGATCGGTGACGGCTTGCGTACCAGTTCGTATAGCGACGCGACCAGCGTCGCGCGTTGTTCAGGTGTCGCTGCTCCCCCAATGATTGACCAGGGTTGCGGCTCCAGCCAAACATGGTCCTCGCCCAGCCAACCGAGCTGCGGGCCAAGCCACGCCCTCCGGAACCACCTTCCTTGCCAGCACTCACGAACAGCCAGTCGCTGGGCTTCAGCTTTCGCGCGCGCTTGTTCCGCGTCCTTCGTATCCCCCGCGTAAGCGAGCATGCGCGCGTAGTAATCGAGGACGTAGCTGGCCATGGCCGCGTTGAGGACGCTTTCGGCCTGCTGGCGGACTTCACCTTCACCGGATCCGGCCTGTGAAGCCGTCGCGGAGCGCAAGACGACGACGTCGTCGTTCCAATCTCCGTTGGAGAGGCGCATGAGCCCGTGTTTCCCAACTCCGATGTCTTGAGTAAGGTGGATGTAAGAACGCTGCAGTAGTTCGCGAACCGTCGGGTCAGTGGCGCTTGCCACTTGGCGTGGATAGACGGGAATCCTTTCGTCGAGAAAAGCTTTGTCGCGAGTCGCCAGCACGTATTCGCTCGCCGTCCACAACAACCACATCTCTTGGTCGCTGGGATGGAAAATGGCGGGCATGGGAACGCCGCTGCCCACGATGCCATAGGGAATTGAGCCATCCGCTTGTATTTCTTTCAACGTGTAGCGAATCACCGCGCGGGCGACGTCCGGCTTACTGAAGATAAAAGGCAACGTGTGTTGCAGCGGGTCGCGCGCCGCTCCCTGAAATCCAATGATGTATTGGTACACGTGACCTTGCGATAGGATATGTTCGCGGAAGAAACTGTCGTAGGTGAGATTGCTGCGTAGATAGTAGTTGTGCCAGGACGTCTCTCTTTCCGCCCACGGCGCATCGGGCGTGCTGAAGCGAATACCGTCCGCTTTCCAGGCAGCGCTGGACCGCGACAACATTCCAGCGGGATCAGCCGAGTATTTCGCCACCAACGAGTCAATCTCGAATCCCTGCGGCAAATATCCGTACAAGAAGAAAAGCGTCCGGCTTTCCCGCGGGCGCAGGCTGAGATGACGCTCAAGCATCAATGCGCTCGCAGAACCCGTGGAACTGGCATCGTTATTAAGTTTGGCCGAGAGGCCGGTGGGGTGGTCAACGCCACCGCTCCCGAAGAAGGCCGAGGCGTCGGTGGCAAATCCGTCCACGGGGCCATCGAGCGAGACAAGAAAGGTGCTCGGAGGATTTAAATCTTCCATCGCCGCTCCAGACGCGAGGTCTGGAACAGGCCCGCCAAAAAACCCGGAAGGATCCTTCTTCAGCGATGCTTGAACTTGTTCCCATAATTGCTCGTCTGCTGCGGCTCGTCCAAGAAATTTCTGGGTTTCGATCAGACCCGCGCGATTTGGCATTTCACGAAACTGGTGCGAAAAGCGGGCGCCGAATTGCCGGCGCAGGTCCGCGCCATTCGGGGTGTGGAACACTTCCGCTTGCATCCACGAACGATATGAGAATTGATAATTCTGGCAGCCCCAGTATTCGACCCAGCGAAGATTCGCGTCCTGGTTGCCGTGGTTCGTGACGGTCACAGCCGAAAGCAAAACAGGATCATCACCGAAAGGAGCAAAAATCACCTGATCGATTGCATACTTTTGGCCCTTTACGGTTTTCCGGAAATAGCCCTCGCCCATGATTCTGTCGAAGGATTCGCCGTGCCCGGGATAGTAAGTGCTGAGTACTTGCTCTCCATCAGTGAGGAAACCGATACCAGCCCCGAAGTGGGATTGTTCCGGAAAATAATCGTTCAGAAATTTCGGAGAACCTTCGTCCTGGCGAACCTGCACATATCCGAAGTTCGAAACTGCCGCAATGATGCGATCGTTGCCCACCTGGTGTGTGTGGTCGGTGGGACCGCGCCATTGCTTGTGCACGGGGGTAACCGCCTTCGGATCGGTTATCTGGTTGCAAGTGTAGCGATAAGCTGGCAGGCCGAATTGATCGGTAATCCACTCGCCGAAATGGCCTGAACCGTACGGTTTCGATTCGGTCGCTCGCGCATCGGACGCAATTCTAGACGGGCCATTCCAATGCTCCGTGTCGAATTTCGGCACTGCGAATTTGTGGAATGCTCCAACGCCTACGATTCCCAAGAATTCGCGTCGCTTCATGATGGACCTTTCTCAATCGTTGTCATTTCGCAAAGCTGCCCATCAGCTGATGAATCAAAGCAATAAAGCCTTGGCGCGATGGTGTCCACTAGCGCGCGCCATTATAGAACCGAAAGCGATTTTCGGGCTGGCCTCGAACTTTGGTTTGCATCGAAAACAGGCTTCCAGCGAGGCGATCTCCGCGCGGGGCTTCAGCGGAGGCCGTAGTGACAAACAGGGTGCTGAGGCCGGCGCCGCCAAATACGCAGCTGGTGATGTTTTTCACGGGCATTTCTACCACCTGGTCAATTCTGCCGTCCGGGGCGACGCGCACCACACAATTTCCGAAGAAACGGCAGTTCCAAAGAAAACCTTCGGAGTCCACTGTCGAACCGTCGGGAAGCCCGCGCGCGAAACCATCCAGAAAAGGTCGTTCATTCGAAATTGCGCCGGTGGATGAATCGTAGTCGTACACCCAAATGACGTTTGCGAGCGTGTCGCCGAAATAAAAGCTGCGGCGATCCGGGCTCCACGCAAGTGTGTTGGAAATTCCAATCCCTTTTCGCCAGCAAGTGACCGTGGCATCGGGATCCACGCGAACGAGAATGCCATCTTGTCCGCCCGCAGCGCTCGAGGATCCATCCATATTCACGTTATTGCGCATCGAGCCAAGCCAGAGAGACCCACGCGGATCGCAGCGGGCGTCGTTCAAGCGGACCGCCGGCCAGCCGTCGAGCACGAAAAAGGGATCATGACGCACATCGGAGGCAGGTTCCCAGAGAATCACACGCGAGCCCAGGACGACGACCAGCACATCGTCGCGATCGGTCAACGAGAGCGATGTGACCGGTTCATGAAACAACCAGCTGCGGACCGTCGAGTCCGCCAGATTTAGCCGGTGAATCAAAAAGCGATTGATGTCGGTCCAGTAGACGGCCGCGTGGGCGACGTGCCAGACCGGGCCTTCGCCGCAAACATCACCCGTCGGCGCAATGCAAAGCGGAGCCTCGGTCATTGCACCCCGATACCCGCGAGCAAACCACCGTCCACAAGGTAGTCTCCGCCCGTGCAGAACGCCGCGCGATCCGACAGGAGAAACGCCGCAAGTTCAGCAACTTCTTCGACGGTGCCGACGCGGCGCAGAGGATGCGCGGCGCCAAACCGTTCGATGACCGTCTCAAGGGGCAGGTCCGGCGAAAAATGCGCGGCGGAGCGTTCGAGCATCGGTGTGCGAATGGAGCCTGGACTGATGGAATTAACGCGGATTTTATCGACGGCGTGGTCCAATGCCAGAGCACGCGTCAAACTGTGCAGGGCCCCCTTCGACGTAGCGTAGGCGACAACTCCAGGTTGGCAAGCGTAGCCCTGAACGGAGGCCAATATAATGACCGATCCGCCGCCTCGTTTCCGCATTTCCGGAATGCCAAAATGTGCGAGAAGATAAACGCTGCTGAGATTTACGGCGATGCAGCGATTCCAGGTTTCAGGATCCGTTTCGACGCTATTCCCGAAGGGATGGAAGGCCGCAGCATTGGCAATGAAATCGAGCCCGCCGAATTTTGCGGCGGTTTTGGTGACCGCAGACTGGACCTGCTCCGGGATACTTACGTCGCACAGCTCGACCCGAAGCGTGGAGTGTTGCGCGTCGGAAATCTGCTGGAGTTCGCGGTTTGCGGCTGCGTCAATGCCAAGTGCCATTACGTTTGCGCCACCTGCCGCCAGGCGCAGCGCGATGGCACGGCCAATTCCGGTGGTGCCAGTGACGATCGCAACTTTATTCTCGAATTCCTTCATGCGTGTTCGCTCTCTTTATTTCTTGAGTGGCAGGCAGATGCGAATATACACCCGCTTGTTCAGTCTGCTAAATCTGGAATGGCATTGAGCAACCCCTGCGCCAGGCCACGCAGCTCGGCAAGCCCCTTCAGCCGGCCGACATAAGAGTAGCCCGGATTGGATTTTCTGCCGATATCGTCGGCAAGCAAGTGGCCATGGTCCGGTCGCATGGGAATTTCATGATCTGGACGGTTCTCGCGCCGCCGACAAGATTCTTCTGCCAACAGCGCGCGCATCGCCGCAACCATGTCCGAGCTGCCGTGGAGATGCTCGGCTTCGTAAAACGAGCCGTCCGCTTCGCGGGTAACCTGGCGCAGGTGCGCAAAATGAATGCGCGGCGCAAATTCGCGGATCATCGCGGGTAGGTCGTTATCCGCGCGCGCGCCGAAAGATCCAACGCAGAACGTCAAGCCATTCGCAGGCGTGTCGGCAGAACTGAAAATGTGGCGCACGTCATCGGCTGTGGAGACCACCCGCGGCAAACCGAAGAGCGGCCACGGCGGGTCGTCCGGATGAATGGCGATACGGAGGCCAAGCTCTTCCGCGACGGGTACCACTTCCTGCAGGAAAGCGATGAGGGCAGAACGAAGATCGCCGGGCGTGATTCCTTCCCATGCCGCGAGCGACTCGCGAAATGCTTTACGGTCGTAGGAAGATTCTGCGCCGGGGAGCCCCGCGATAATCGCGCGCTCGAGTTCGTCCTGTTGCGCCCGGGACATCGCGGCGAAGCGAGCGCGCGCGGCTGCGACGCGCTCCGGCGCGTATTCTCGTTCGGCACCCGGACGCTCGAGCAGGAACAAGTCGTAGGCCGCGAGATCAATAGCGTCGAAGCGCAACGCATATCCGGCGTTAGGCAAGCGCCACATCAAATTTGTGCGCGTCCAATCAACCAGAGGCATGAAGTTGTAACAAACGACCCGGACGCCTGCTTTGGCGACAGCTGCAAGAGAATCCTGCCACGCGGCGATGTACTGGCGATAGGGCCCGGAGCGCAGCTTGATGGAATTGTGAACCGGAATGCTTTCTACGACGGACCAGACCAGGCCCGCCGATTCGATTTCGGCTTTACGCTTTAGGACCTCGTCCAGAGGCCACGCCTCGCCACGATAGATATGGTGAAGCGCCGTGACGATGCCGGTAGAACCAGCCTGCCTTATCTGCGCCAACGAAATAGGATCCTGTGGTCCAAACCAGCGCCAGGTTTCTTTCATGATTTTCCCGCGATTTTCATAGCTCGAAAGTCTCTACAATCGGCCTGCAAGAGACAGGCTATGACGTCGCCTTACGAAAACATTCATCCAACGAGTCCAATGTGGCCGCCGAATTGGATTTTCCCAGCAAAAAATTGCTGATCAAAAACGAGGCCTGCGTTTGGAATTCCACGAAGCCCGCAAACCGCGGCCGCAGGAACGCTTGTTCGAGCGTGGGAAGAGTAGCTTCGAAGAAATGGTTCGAGATCTCATTGATTGCGGGATCGATCCAGGCCTTCCTGTTGCCCGGCTGCCCACCGGAATGAACGTATATCGTCTTCTGACATTCCGCGCTGGCCACCCACACCGCGTAATCAACGGCAGCCGAAAGCTCTTTGCAACGCGCAGAAATGGCTAGACCGGCGCCGCCAAGCACAGAGCCCACCGGTCCGCGAGGAGGCCGCGAGGGAATGTTTGTGAAATGGATGGGAGCACGCCGGTAACCCGGACGCGCATAGTTCGAATAGCCGAATGCGATGGGACAATAAGCAATCTCGTCCGTAGTGCTCATCTTCTCCCACACGGCGATGGGATTCATCTCGTGCGCGTCGTTGATTGCAAATTCCCCCAACGCTTTGAGCTGTTGCAACGCCGATTCGCCAGCTCGCTTGCCAACTATCTGATGCGATCCTGCGGCAAACGGCGTTTCGCCGAAGCTCGTGCACAGCGTAAGGAAGCTGCAAAACGAATCCACCGGAAGGAGCGGCGTAGTTACAAATCCTTTTCGGACTCGAGCTAAATCTGAAACTTCGTCCAACGTTGAGGGAACCTTCATCCCCGCTGCTGCGAGCAAGTCCGGCCGGTATCCAGCCACTTGCGCCGCCGCGTCGATCGCCAGCGCCCACTGGTGGCCCTGGTAGAAATAGCTTTCGTGAGAAGCGCCCACACTTTCGCTCCGTAAGGTCGAGAGAACCTCAGGAGAGATGTGAGTGTCCAATGGAACGAGATAACCGCCTTTTGCGACCGTGCCCATGAATGGATGATCGAGCACCAGTAAATCAAATTCCTCGGCCAAGTTCCGGATCGGATGATCGGCGAATCCCTGCAGCGAACGAGCTTCCCAGTCAATGCGAATGTCAGGATGCGTTTCGGACCAGCGGGCGGCTGTCGCCAGCATGGGAGCAAGACCTCGATCGTGCTTCCAAGTCATCCCCCGAAGGGTTATCACGGACTATCTCCTTATTCTTGAGCTGCAGCCGGCGCTTCGATCACGAGGATTGCCGGCAATTCGAGAACTTAAACGATCTTCGCCTCTTTGAAATGCGCGATTTCCTTCTCGCTGTATCCCAATTCGGCGAGAATTTCGTCTTTATGCTCGCCGAGCAGCGGCGGTCTGCGGATTTCGCCCGGCGTTCGGCTGAATTCGATCGGCATTCCGACGGTGCGAAATTTACCCGCTACGGGGTGCTCAAATTCCACGAGAATTTTGTTGTGCCGCACCTGCGGGTCACGCTCGACGTCGGGAAAAGTATTTACCGGGGCCGCCCAGATATCCGCAGCCATGAAAATGTCCATGAGTTCGGCCGTTGTTTTCTTGCTGAATCCCTGTTCGAGTTTTCGCTTTATCTCATCGCGGTTTGCGGTAGCGTTTCGCGAATCGTTACCTTCGAACCCCTCCACTCCCACCAATGCAGCAACTTTCTGGAGCGGCATCATCGCCACCGAGATGTAGCCATCCTGTGTTTTGTAAACCCCCATGGGCGCGCCCACGTAGGGATGACCGATTCCAGCGGCGCTGCGCTGCGGCTCGCGCAGTGTGTTGAGATACAACGTCAATTCCTGTGTCGCCAGATGCATCATCGAGTTCAACAGGTTGATATCAACCCGCTGGCCCTTTCCGGAGCGCGCTCGCTCAAAAAGAGCCGACAACACGGCGATGGTGATGTGCAGACCTGCCGTAAGATCGGCGAGGCCAATCCCTACAGGCACCGGCGGATCGCTGGCTGTGCCATTCAGCATCAATACTCCGGCTATCGACTGCGCCAACAAGTCTTGGCCCGGACGCTCCTGGTACGGCCCATCCTGCCCCCAGCCACAGCTCGCACAATAGATCAGTCCCGGCTGGATCGCGGACAGCGTTTCGTACCCGAGACCGAGGCGATCCATGACACCCGGGCGAAAATTTTCGATCAGTACGTCGGCGGATTTAATGATGCGAAGTGCAATTTCTTTTCCCTCAGGAGCCTTCAGATCGAGTGTGATGCTTCTCTTCGCGCGATTGAAAGCCAGAAAAGACAGGCTCTCCTTTTGCACAAAGGTGTCACCGATGGACCAGCTGCGCGACCATTCCCCGCCACGCGGCTCGATTTTCACGATGTCCGCACCCAAGTCTCCCAAGAGTTGCGTCGCACTGGGCCCCTGCACGAGCTGACTGAAGTCCGCGACGCGCAGTCCATGGAGCGGTCCCTCCATACTTATTCATCCTCCTGATTTACTGACCTGCAGGCGTGGGAATTTCGAACTACATGTTCGATTATGCTGGCGCACAAGCCGTCATTCCGCCGTCGATCATCAGACACTGACCAGTTACCCATGAACTTTCATCGCTGGCAAGGTAGAGCGCCGCATTGGCGACGTCGAGCGGAGTTCCCAATCTCCCAAGAGGGTGCATCTTCAGCCAGACGGCGCGGAGAGCCTCGGGGTCCGCTGCACGCTCCAGAACTTGCTTGTTCAACGGTGTATCGATTGTTCCAGGAGCGATGGAGTTCACGCGAATTCCGCTCGACGCATATTCTCGGGCCATTTGCCTAGTAAAACTGATGACTCCGCCCTTGCTCGCGGCATAATGCGGATATCCCGCAAGACCAAGTAGCCCTTGCACCGAAGCCATATTCACGATCGAACCGTATTTGCGCTCGATCATGCCGGGCAAGACATACTTGGAAGTGAGGAACATGCTGGTGAGGTTCACGCGAATGATGCGCTCCCAGTCGCTCAGCTCCATTTTATGGCATGGAGCTTCGGAGGCGATCCCTACAACGTTCGCTAACACATCGATTTTTCCGAACTCCCGCAGTCCAGCGTCCACCGCCTGCTGAACCTCGATTTGTGAGCCGACGTCTGCGCGGTGGAATAGAATGCGGCCGCCGTGCGAGCGGATTCTCTCGCTGGTGCTGACGCCGCCTTTTTCGTCCACATCAACGCCAATTATCGCAGCGCCTTCCGCCGCAAACCGTTCCGCGATTGCTTGGCCGATGCCGCTGGCCATCGCGGAAACCAGCGCTACTCGCTCTTTGAGGCGCATAATTGAGGTTTCCTCTCTTGTTCGGATTGTTCGAAACTGCCGCGCTGAAGAAGTTTCGGCGCTGCCTACGCTTTCAAAATCAACTTCGCTTTGAGTGACCTGTAGAGTTTACCCGAGAACGCGCCCGTCGGATTGAGACGAATTACCCTCCAAGATTCAATTCTTGGTCATCCTGGACGAGCCCTCGCTCGGTTCTTTTCCCTTTCAAACTTGTGAAACCCTATCACAGCGCGATGGAAGCATGCCGATTTTTTATCACGACCAATCATGCTGCTGGACGAGCTGCGGAACATGGCTATCCTGCTATACTGCCACCCGTTTCGCGGCCCGTTCTAGTAGGCTGCCGCTATGGAGGTTCTTGCGTTCGCATGACCCGGATCCTAGGCCTGGATGAATTGGCGCAACAAGTACCGAGTGGCGCACGAATTGGAGTTGGCGGGGTTCATCTTGCACGCCTCCCTATAGCTCTTATCGAGTCTGTAATAGCTCTCGGTCGCCGAGATTTTACCTATGTAAGTTGGGGAGGAGGCCTGCCGCTCGAATTATTTCTGCAAGCGGAGGCCATCAAGAAACTCATTTTTTGTTTCTCAAGCTTGGATATTCTGGGATTATCGCCGCAATTCCGCGAAGCGTTGGAAACCGGGCGAATTGAAGTGGAAGAATGGACCGCTTTGGCTATGATCCAGGGATTACACGCCGCCTTCTTCAATCTCCCCGAAATGCCGTTTCAGTTGCCGGTGGGCTCGGATTTAATGAGCGTAGGTAGTTTTTGGAAGCAGACCGTTTCCGCTTTCACGGGGGAACCCCTTGGCATCGCTCACCGGTTGGATATTGATGTTCTGCTGATTCACGCGCAGAGGGCCGATCGCGACGGTAACGTGGAAATTCAAGGCGCCCGTGGCCTGGATGTGAGCCTGTTGGGCGCAGCGAAAACGAAACTGTTCACCGTTGAGGAGATCGTCGAAGTCGGCAAGCTCGGGGATGCGCCGAAGTCTTACGTGCTGCCACACAGTTTCGTCACGGCAGTGGCCTGTGTCCCGATGGGCGCGTATCCAACTTCATGTCTGCCTTATTATTCGACCGACTACCGCCGACTGATAGGTTTCGTGCGTGAAGAGGGCGACAGAAAGAAATCCAAGGCTATCGAGTCTGGACCGCATTCACTGAAAACAGCGCCGACGGACGCGGCTTCGAAACCGAGTTTTGATTGCCCTGAGCCGCGGGCGGCGTTTCTGCGGCGAGCTGCAAGAGTCCCAATTCGCGCTCTGACGCAGGAGCGGTTGGCCAAATACGGATTGGCTATCGAAGCTGGAAGTCCGTACACCGTGGACGAATTCCTGGCGGTGGCGCTGGCGCGTGAATACGATAATTCCAGCATTTGTTCTGTCGGTTCGGTTTCTCCGCTCGCCATGGTGTCCTATTTGTTGGCAAAGCGTCTTCACGCCCCGGAACTGACGCTGATCTCGTTGAACGGCGGGTTCGTTGACGTTGAATCTCACCCGATGTCGTTGACCCTCGCGGAGCCACTCGACTGGCAAACCGCCAAAGTCTTCTGGGGCGGAGACGAGACCTATCATTGGTATTACCAGACGGGGCGGATTACCCACGAGGTGATCACGGTGGCTCAGGTGGACGTCCACGGGCGCACGAATAACGCGTGGATCGAGAGCAAGGGTAAGCGTTTGCGTCTGCCGGGGCAAGGCGGGATGGCCGACGTGGCAAATCTCCATAAAAATTTTGTACTTTACCTGACGCGGCACTCGCCCGAGCGTTTCGTTGATGCGGTTTCGTTTTGCACCGCATCCCGAGGCCTATTAACTGATGAAGCGCGAGTTCAGGCGGGGCTTCAGCCGGGAAAAGTGCGGCTGATTTCAAATCTTGGAACTTTCGAATTGGACTTCGCGACCCAGCGATTCCGGCTCGTCAGCATTCACCCGGGGATAATGCTGGAAGAGGTTCGTCGGCAGACGGGCGGTGAATTCCTGGTCGCCGATCCATTGCCGATCACCCCAACTCCGACCGACGAGCAACTGCGATTGATCCGACGCGAAATTGATCCCTTTGGGATTCGACGGTTGGAGTTTGTTCCAAGTAAGGCGCGCCTGGAGACGATCGAAAGCATTCTGGATGCGGAAGAAGCAATGCTCGAGGAAGTCTTCCAGAACGCGGAATAGTTGATTCTTAAGACGCCACGACACCCCGGCGATTCGTTGCGAAAGGAAAATCCGATGCTTTACCCCGTTTCAAGAGTCCGACGCCTGGTGGAGGGCCTTGATCATCCCGAGTGCGTTGCCGTGGCCCGCGATGGCACGGTGTACGCCGGCGGCGAGGCCGGGCAAGTCTATCGAATCTCAGGGGATGGAAAAAAGGTCGAGGAGTTCGCGAATACTGAGGGCTTTTGCCTGGGCCTAGCTCTCGATCGCGATGAGAACATCTACGTGTGTGATCTACGCAAGCAAGCGCTGATGAAAGTGACGCAGCAGGGAACGGTTTCTCTCGTCGCCGATTTCGTGGATGGAGTCAAAATTCGCACTCCAAATTTCGGCGTATTCGATTCGCGAGGAAATCTGTACTTCAGTGATTCGGGCGAATGGAAACAAGGAAACGGTGTGGTGTGGCGCCTGTCACATCAGGGGAAAGTGGAACTCTTCGCCGCCGGCCCATTCCATTTCGCCAATGGCCTGGCGCTCGACGCACAGGAGGGTTATCTATACGTGGTGGAAAGCAATCGCGATCGCGTGGTCCGAATCGAAATCAAGTCCGACGGAAGTTCCGGCAGCCCGTCGGTGTTTGCGGAGGGACTGGCGCGCGTCCCAGACGGCATGGCTTTTGATGCAGCGGGCAATCTTTACGTGACGACCTACGCCTCGAACTGTATTTATCGCGTCTCCACCAGCGGTCACGTCGAGCTTCTTTGCCAGGACGTGGAGAACTTGCTGCTCTGCCAACCCACCAATTGCGCCTTTGGTGGCCCCAACTTTGATCAGCTGTATGTCTCCAATCTTGGCCGCGACCACATCTCGGTGCTTGATCTCGAAGTCAAAGGCCAACCACTGTGGACTCACCGCACCCGGAGTTGAATCGTGCGTGATCACTCGGCCCGCGTATTTCTGTAAACCGATTGCGCTCACTTTGCGCCGCATTGTTTGTTGATCGATCAGCGAATCCAGCCGCCGAACCGGCATCTTCTGGGAGCGGCGCAGGAGTGGTCACATGACACCTACGAAAAAATCTAAATCTTCCATCGAGTGCCGCGCGGTTGTGTGGCGCAAACGTCCAGGTTGGCTGCTGGCAAATGAGAAGATCGCGCTGTGTTGCCTTCGCGGTGGCGGTCATCTGGCAGCTCTCAGCCTTCGAACGGAACCTGCGCCAAACGTAAACCTTCTATGGGAGCCGTCTTGGCAAACGATCGAGCCCGAGCGCTATTCCAAACAAAAACATGGCCGGCGATTTGGCTTTCCTCCGGCGGGCAAGTACCTCTCCGGCTATGCCGGCCACTCGCTATGTTTGGACTATTTCGGCGCGCCGTCCGAGGAAGAGGCCCTTCTGGGGCTGCCGCTGCACGGCGAAGTGGCTTCCAGCCGCTGGACGCTGGCCAAGAAGCGCTCCCAACGCGGCCTGGGGCTGCTTAGCATGCGCAGCGCGGCGCCCAGTGCTGGACTCCTGGTTCAGCGCGATATTCAGCTGCGGGAAAATGAATCCGTTGCCTATGTCACCGAAACCGTAACCAACAAGACCAACCGCGATCGCTATTTTCAGTGGGCGCAGCACACCACGTTTGGCCCGCCGTTCCTGCAGGCAGGTGAAAGTGTTTGCCTCATGCCGGGAACACGCTCGAAAACCTGGCCGCTTGGCTATGAAGGCAAGGAGGCTCTGGAAAATGATCGTGAGTTTACCTGGCCGAATGCGCCCGGAGCTAATGGACATGACCTGGACATCTCCCAACCATTTACCACCCACGGCCGCGGCTTCATCGCGACCACGCTGCTAGCCGAAGATCGTGATTCGCAGTTGGCGTATGTCGCGGTATTGAACTGGCGGCTCGGTTTGTTGGCGGGCTATTGCTTTAGGCGCTCAGATTTTCCGTGGGTTGCGAATTGGGAGGAAAACTCTGCCCGTACAGACGCTCCTTGGCGCGGAAAAACTCAGGCGCGGGGCTTGGAGTTCGCGACTTCGCCTATGCCGCTTGGTCTGCGCGACGCAATCCTGGGCGGCGCTCTGTTCGGCGTCCCAGCGATTCGTTGTTTGCCTGCAGGGGGCGCACAAACTGCTTCCTACGCGGTCTTCGCAACGAAGGTACCTCACGCCTGGCGAGCGATCGCGGGAATTGGCGTCCGAGGGAATGCGCTCGTGGTGACGGGCCCAAACTCGAACGAACGAATCGAGCTGCCGGCCGCCGGGCTAAGTGAAATTTGGCCAGATCGAAAGCGCGACCCGAGCGAGTAGAGACAAGCGCAGCTTCGCCGCAGGGAGCTTCAGGTGTGAACGAAACTTCGTAGATTGCTGGAACCGAAGGTGGATGCCGGGGGGAGGCATCCACCTTCGTTCCGTTCGCGCGCTAGAACAGGAACTTCAGTGCGAACTGAATCAACCGCGGGTTATTCGCCTGGGAAGTGACCGTTCCGAACCCGTTGCCGGTCGGCGTCCCGTTGTATCCAGTACCAGGGAATCCGAACTGAACCCGATTGAAGGTGTTGAAGAACTCCGTCCGGAACTGAATGCCGAGCTTGTTTTCCGGACCGAAGGTCGTCGTCTTGAACAGGGCGATGTCCCAGTTGTTGATACCGGCCGCACGAAGGCTGGAGTCAACGCGGGCTTCTGTACCGTATCCATAGAGCGGCGGTGGGGAGAAGCAGTCCGTGTTAAACCACTCGGCGACCTTCCCCGCCGTCCCTGTACCTCCTGTACCCTTGGCGCACCCTTGGACCGCGTCTGGCCGAATGTTGGCGATACCAAGGTTGAGCGATTCGAGAGGCGTCGACGGGCCGGCCCAGGTAATTTTGAGCGGAAAGCCCTTCTGGAAAGTGGTAACTCCATCCACACCCCATCCGGAGACTACCTTGTCCACGACACCGGTAACATCACCCATATACCGTTGGCCGTGGCCGAAGGGCAAATCGTAAACGTAGCTAAGCACAAGGCGCTGAGAGACGTCTTGCGATGACAAAGAGCGCTCGCCTGCGAGGTTGTTGTAGTCCTGTACCTGCCCCACACCGCCCGTCGATCCTTCCAGCCAGCTGGTAAGAGTGTCGGTGTTGGTCATCAACTTCGCATTGGTGTAAGCCGCGAGGAACGATCCGCCGTCTTTGAACCGCTTTGTGGCTGTAAACTGGAACGAATTGTACGAGCTTTCGCAGCAGCCATATCCGGCCAATTTAAGATTGGCATACTGAGGGTACGGACGGTCAAACTGCCCTTGAGGGAGCGTTGCTGGAGTAAGTCCCCCGTACGTAGTCCCCGCCAGAGAATTCGGAACCTGCGTGGCAATCGACGGAGTGCAGGGCGTTGTGGTTATGGTGACAAACCCGGGGCACTCCGCCGCCGCCTGCGCAACGAAGTTGTCAGGTATTTGGTCAACGTTCGTGCTGTATTGTTGCAGGTGAACTCCATGCGATCCGGCATAGGCGGCGTCAAGGAACCAACCCCAGCCTACTTCACGCTGGACATCCAGGTTGTACTGCTGCACATATCCGGGCTGAGGATGTGTGTATGGAGCAAGCGTTGGGTTGCCACTGTCGGCCACGAACGCAGACAGGCTGGGCGACGCGTTGCGGCCGGGGGGCAGTACGAAGCCTGCAGCTCCGAACGGACCAGTATTGTCAGCACAAGTCGGAGTTCCCCCGACTAGAGCGCAACCTCCGGTGCCGTTGAGGGTGCTGAAGGGAGTGACATATTGATCGCTTGTCGCGACGTATGGTGTATTGGCAAGGCCAATCACGTCGTTGTCCGCATTCAGGCCGAAGGAAATGTAATTCGGAATAAAAAATATTCCGTATCCGGCGCGAATCACGGTCTTTTGATCCCAGCTATAGGCCAAACCGATTCTGGGAGACCACTGCCTTTTGTCCAGCGGAATGTTGTTGCGGCTGCCGTTCACTCCGGTCTGGACATAAAAGGCGTCGCCGGTGCAAGGCGATCCCGCGGTCCCGTTGCAACCCGTAACCGCGCCATTAAGGGCATTTGGATCCCAATACGTCAAGTTATTGAAGCGTTCCGACCACGGCCCCTGAAGCTCGTAGCGCAGCCCCGCGCTGATTGTCAGCTTCGGGGTTACCCGCCAAGTGTCGTTAGCGTAAAGGGCGCGGTAGGTTTGCTTTCCTGCTACTTGAGCGGGAATTTGGGCGACGCCTTCGGTCTGATTAACGAATGAACCGTAGTTGTCAGCTAGTCCCAGCAAGAAATCGGCAAAAGGGAAACCGGTGTTCGCTAGAGGAGTCGCGGGATTACTATCCGGTCCAGTTGGTGCTAAAGGCAAACGCTCCAGCCGCGATGTTCGTCTGGAAATAGTTGTCATAACCCAGTTCGTACTGTCCGCCGATGGCGATGGTGTGCTTCCCCCGGATCAAAGTAAGGACGGGAGAAAAGTTGTACTGCGAATTGTGATCCCCGATCGCGCTACCTGGACCCTGCGAAAGGCCAGGGTCGTTTGGAAACGTGAAAGCCGGCGTGGGCGGAGTCCGCAGCGAAGAAGAAAGATCGTTATAGACCGAGCCCCAGCCCAGATCCGTCAGATCGTACCCGGAATTGATGGGCTCGCGGGAATAAACGAACCGGCTCGCTGAGACGTTGAAATCGAAGATGGTGGTGGTCGAAAACTGGTGGTTGAGGTCGAGCGCAAGCGCCTTCGTATGGTATTTCTCCGCGCATCGGTCGGCGCAAAACCCGGTGTCAAATGGATCGGTCGGAAGGTCTGTGAGGCCGTAGTAAGTAAAGCGGCCAAACAAACGCGTAGTGCTGTTGATGTTGTAGTCCTCACGAGTCACAAACTGGTTCGTGTTTCCTCCGATAGATCCGCCAACCGTATAGTTCGCTGTAGGCGCGGAAGTCGCGGGGATGACCGGGTAGAGCTTATTATAGAGCGCGATCGCTGCTTGGTTTCCTTGCGCTGCGGGAATCAGGTTTCCAGCGTAAGGCGCCCGATCGCCCGCAGCATTAGCCGTCCAGGGATTGTAAAGTTGAATTCCCGCTCCAGTCGCGCAGGTGTTTCCCGGCCCTGTATAGCTCGAGCAGAGCGAAGAGAAATCGTAGAAGCCCGCTGCGTTCGGCGTGAACATCTGTGGCAGTGGAACGGTATAGACCTCAGCCGAAGCGCCTTGCCGCAATCGGAACTGTTCCCAGTTTACGAAAAAGAAGAGTTTGTTTGCGAGTTTCGGTACGGGTCCCCCAAGGTTGAAGCCGTACTGGTTCTGCACGTACGGGGGATTTGAGGACGAGAAATACGGCGTGGCATTCAGCACTTTGTTGCGCAAATATTCGTAGGCTTCACCGTGATACTGAGTGCCGCCGCTCTTGGTGCTGAAGTTGACGACGCCGCCGGAAAATTTGCCCCACTCCGCGCCGACGTTGTTGTACTCGACCTTAAACTCACCGATCGAATCCTGAATCGGAATGATGATCGGCAAATTGATGTAGCCGATGTTCAGAGGTTGTCCATCCAAGTATTCCGCGCTTTGGTTGGCGAAGGAACCGCCGACTTGATAGTTGCCCCAGCTAAATGGGTTCTGGCCGACTGGAGTGCCGCCCGAACCGCCTTGGGCGACAGCGGCAGGGGACAAAAGAATCAAGTTAAATACGTTGCGGCCATTAAGAGGAATATCGTTCGTCTTGCGCTCGTCAATAATTTGACCGAGGGTCGCGGAGTTCGGTGTCAGAAGTGGGGTTTCCGCCGTCACTTCGACCGTCTGAGTCTGGGCGCCCACTTCCAACGTAACGTCAATGCGCGTGCCAATCTGCACCTGAACGGTGACGTCCGTGCGCTTGACGTGCTTGAAGCCAGGCTTATCCACTTCGACCGTGTACGGACCAGGGTTCAGGTTGACGAAAGTATATTGTCCGTCACCGCTGGTCGTAAATGTCGCCTTGAAGTCGGTGGTCGCGCTGGTCAGCGTCACCGTCGCGTCGGGAACCGCAGAACCCGAGGCGTCCGTGACCGTACCGGTCACCGATCCGTACGTGGACTGCGCCGCTAACGGCGAGGCCATCAGCATGGCGGCAAAACACAAACAGACGCCCACGACGAGCACAAGCAGAAAGTGATTCCTCGACTTAATCATGAGTCTTTCTCCTCCCCCAAGAGAAGCACGTTAGGCCCACCCGGCCCACGTCACAAACTTGCTGGCACGGCAACGTCGCAAAACGAGAAATCACGCAAGAGTCCATCCCACGGCGGGCAAACGATTTTGCGCACACCAAGAGACACCCCTGCGCCCACTAAAGCCACCCTGTACAAAAAACTCTTTAAATACAACCCATCTATTTTTTCGATACCACCCAGCTGCGGAGCATTTAGCTTCAAGTGCCCTATTCTTGTCAAGATAAAAATAACGATTTTCTAGAGACTTTTCTTCAATTGCCGCAGATGTGCCATGACTCCCGCAACAGTTCGCAGTATTATGCACCAAGGGCAGACGTGCCCTTCATCCTCCGCGCGAAGTGGTAACTATTGACCGCGCGCACAGCTCAGATTGTTTTTTCTGCCGGAAATTTTTAAAGAGACAGCCCCATGGAAAGCCGTAGCAAGCATCAAGGCGGCCGAAAATTTCGCGTCGTCACGCTGAAAGCGGTGGCCGAGCATGTGGGACTCACGCCCGGCACTGTTTCGGCAGTATTAAACAACTCCGCAGCTGCTCGTTCCGTACCGGAACGCACCAAGACGCGCGTTCTCGCCGCAGCGCGCGAGCTGAATTATCGTCCAAATTATCTGGCGCGCTCGCTGCGCGTGCAGCGCACTTACACCATCGGAGTAATCACGCGCGATCTCGGCGACGCCTACGCAGCGATGATCATCAGCGGCATCGAGCGTTACCTCCGGCAGCACAGTTTTTTCTTTCTGACGGTCGCTCATCACAACGATAAGAAATTGCTGGACAGCTACTCGCATATTCTTATGCAGCGCGGAGTCGAGGGGCTGATTTCCGTGGACACTTTGCTCGGTGAAGCCATGTCTTTGCCCACCATCGCCATCGCGGGCCACCATCCGGTAGAGGGCGTCACCAATATTCTTCTCGATCATCGCCGCGCGGCGCAGCTTGCCCTGCAGCATCTCTATGAACTCGGCCATCGCGAAATTGCGTTCATGAAAGGGCCGCGCTACAGTTCGGACTCAACGGATCGCTGGAACGCAATTTTGCACGTCGCGCAGGAACTCGGCATCGCGGTGCGGCCCGAGCTCACCATTCATTTGGAAGGCGACTTGTCCACCCCGGAAGTGGCCTATCCCGCCACCAAAGCGTTCCTGAACAACCGGAGATTACCATTCAGCGCGCTCTTTGCGTTCAACGACAATTCCGCGCTCGGCGCCATCAGCGCTTTCCAGGAAGCCGGCCTGCATGTCCCGAACGCCATTTCCGTCGTGGGCTTCGACGACATTAAGATGGCTCCTTACAGCAATCCGCCGCTTACGACCGTGCGGCAGCCGCTTCTGAAAATGGGTGAGATCGCCGCGCGGTCGGTGCTGAACCAGATCAAGAACAGCGAGGAGTTCGCAGCAGAAATATTGATTGAGCCGGAGTTTGTGGTGCGCAAATCAACTGGGAAAGCGTCGTTGCAGTTGGCGCCATGCGGTAAAGAATTGCAGAGCGCCTCGTAGCCGGCATCAACAGTCCAATCAGAATCACGGGAGACACCTGACGCGATGTCCATAGCCAATTCGAACGTTGCACCCGCAGCCACAGCCGTGCCCACTTCCACTGATAAGCCCGCCATGGCCATGGTGACGACCCTCTTCTTCATGTGGGGATTTCTCACTTGCCTCAACGACATTTTGATTCCCCACTTAAAGGCCATCTTCGACCTTAGCTACGCCAAAGCGATGCTTATCCAGTTCAGCTTTTTCGGGGCCTACTTTGTTTTTGCGCTGCCTTCAGGGAAATTGATCGAATGGATTGGCTATAAGAGAGCGATGGTCGGCGGCCTCTTCACGATGGGAGTAGGCGCGCTGCTTTTCGTACCGGCGGCAAGCGCACCTTCCTTTCCGCTGTTCCTCACCGCGCTGATTATTCTTGCCGCTGGCATCACTATTTTGCAGGTCTCCGCGAATCCGTATGTGGCCGTGTTAGGCCCCGAGCGAACGGCATCGAGCCGCCTGAATTTGACGCAAGCCTTCAACTCGCTCGGCACTACGCTGGCTCCTTGGTTTGGCAGCCTGCTGATTTTGAGCGGAGCGCCGGTGGCCCTGGATGTCATGCGGAAAATGTCGCCCGATCAACTCCGCGATTACCGCTTGGTGCAAGCGTCCTCCGTCAAACTCCCGTATCTCGGGCTGGCAATTGCGCTTTTCTTGCTCGGCTTGGTAATTGCGAAATTTAAACTGCCGGTCATCTCGTCGGTCGAACCACACGGAAAAGTTCACGACTCGATCTGGAAATATCCCCGATTAATAATGGGCGCGATCGCGATTTTCGTATACGTGGGCGCGGAAGTAGCGATTGGAAGCATGCTGGTGAATTATATGAGCCAGTCGGATATCGGAAACATCTCCATCCAGCTCGCCGCGAAATTTGTTTCCCTTTACTGGGGCGGTGCGATGATCGGCAGATTCATCGGATCGGCGGTGCTGCAGAAAATCCGCACGGGAACGGTATTGGGATTTTCCGCCCTAATGGCGTTTCTGTTGGTAGGGCTCTCGATGGGCAGCTTCGGGCATTTGGCGATGTGGAGCATCCTTTTGGTTGGCTTCTTCAATTCAACGATGTTCCCGAGCATCTTTACTATTTCTATTGAGGGCCTGGGACCGTTGACCGGTAAGGGCTCGGCTTTGCTGGTCTGCGCTATCGTGGGCGGCGCGATCATTCCAGAGCTGCAGGGCGTCCTTGCCGATCGCATCGGCGTCCACTACGCGTTCATTTTGCCCGCACTTTGCTACCTCTATATAGCGTCATTTGCGTTCAGAAATAATAAGCCGCACAGCGGGGCGCCTGCCCATTCCTAGCCAACAACTGACTGGACGGATGCGGGTCCTCCTTCCTTTCCGGCGCCCCTCCACCGGAATTGCTGTTTTCTCGCTTCGTAATTCGTGTACATTGCTTGCCGTCGCGCGATATCTGCATCGCGCCGCAGACCATCGCCGGACGTGAACAGCATAGAAATACAGATTTGCGATCAACGGAGCAGGAAACTCGGACATGACTTCGGATTCGTTCGCAATAGGAATTGATTTTGGAGGCACGAACCTGCGTCTCGCGGCATACACTCCCGCGGCGGGATTTCTGGAAACGATCCAGATGCCCACGCGGCTGAAGGCCGGCAGGGACGCCGTGGTTGCGGATATGTGCGCCGGGATCCTCAAACTCCGCGACAAATATTCTGCGAGACTCGCACTGAAAGGCATCGCCATCGGCTCGCCGGGACCGATCGAATTGCCCGAAGGGCGATTGCGAAACCTGCCCAATCTTCCCGGATTCGATGGCTTGGAATTGCGCGCGGCGGTGGAGAAAGGTGTGGGCTCACCGGTCGTCGTGGAAAATGACGCCAACGTCGCGGCCCTTGCGGAATGCGTCGCCGGCAAAGGGAAGACTCTCGGAATTGATACCTTGTGTTTTATAACGCTGGGCACGGGAGTTGGCGGCGGGATCATCTTCCACGGCAAAATCTGGGACGGGTTGAATGGGATGGCCGGCGAGGTGGGCCACACGAATATCTGGCCGGATGGGGCAGCGTGTGGATGTGGGGCTCGCGGCTGCCTGGAGCCACTAGCGTCGGCCACTGGAGTGCGACGCAGAGCGAAGGAATTGATCGCGGAGGGTAAATCACCGGCGTTGGCAGATTTAGAAAAGAGAAATCCCGATTTCATGGCCCGGGATGTTGCCGTGCTCGCAAGCGCTGGTGATCGTGATGCACAGAGAATTTTCGACGAGGTGGGTCTTGCGCTGGGCAGGGGACTCGCCGCGCTCGTCAACACGCTGAACCTGCCGTTGTATGTTGTGGGCGGCGGCTTGTCGAGCTCCTGGAATTTGTTTTCTCCGGCGCTATTCGAGGAATTGCGTTATCGCAGCTATGTGTTCCGCATGACGGATCCGGAAAAGTCCGATGCTGCGCGCGGGACCAAGGCGAAAACGTACGTGACGCTCACCGAATTAGGCCCTGAGGCAGGACTGCTCGGTGCGTGCATACTGCCGTTCACGGTGTCTCCGAATGGTGCGTAGGCACAACATACTCGTCGTTGCCAGGCAGTACGGCAGCGTGCTGCAGAATTGTGTTGAGGTATTTAGATGAAACTGAATTCCTATCTGCTCAAGGCCAGCATCGTCGGGGCGCTCGGCGGACTGCTGTTTGGATTCGACACCGCCGTAATCGCCGGAACCACCCACTCACTGCAACAAGTTTTTAACCTTTCTGACTGGTCACTGGGAATTACGGTTTCGATTGCGTTGTGGGGCACAGTCGTTGGCGCACTAACGGCCGGCTTAATCGGTCAACGCTTGGGTGGTCGAAATGCCTTGCGCTTGATGGCAGTCCTCTACATCGTTTCGTCCCTCGGCTGCGCCTTCGCCTGGAATTGGCCGGCACTGGTAATTTTCCGTTTCATCGGAGGCCTGGGAATCGGTGGTTCTTCGGTCCTGGCTCCCGTGTATATCGCGGAGCTCGCTCCCGCCAGCATACGCGGACGACTCGTGGGAATGTTTCAGATCAACGTGGTCCTGGGAATTTTGCTGGCATATTTTTCGAACTATTGCATCGCCAGACTGGGAATGGGCGCGCTGGAATGGCGCTGGCAATTGGGCGTCGCCGCAGCTCCGGCCTTGTTATTTCTGGTTATGCTGTTCGGGATTCCGCAGAGTCCTCGCTGGCTAGCCACGCAGCATCGTATTGACGAAGCGCGCAGCGTACTCACGCTTTTGCGCGCGTCGAATTACGAAGAGGAACTCAAGGAAATTGTGGATTCCATTCACTTGGAGCGATCCCAGGGCTCCGAGCCGCTGTTCCAGCGCAAATTTCGCTACCCCATTTTTGTGGCAATCACTACCGGTGTGTTCAATCAGCTGTCGGGAATAAACGCGATTCTTTACTACCTGCCTTTCATTTTCATGGCGGCCGGATTCAGCAAACTGTCGGGCGACTTGCAGGCCGTCGCCATCGGCGCCATGAATCTTTTCGCCACGCTGCTGGCGATGACCTTCATCGACAAACTCGGCCGGAAAGTCCTGTTATTAGTCGGTTCGGCGGGAACTGCACTCTGCCTGGCAGGCGTGGCTATGATTTTTTTCACGCAGCGCAATCAGGACTGGCTGGTATGGATTTTGGTGGGCTACATTTTCTTTTTCGCGCCGCTCGGCGCGGTCGTGTGGGTTTACATCGGCGAAATTTTCCCGAATACCGTGCGCTCCAAGGGCCAGGCTCTGGGAAGCTCTTCCCACTGGATCATGAACGCGATCATTTCCGCGCTCTTTCCCGTTGTCGCCAAAACCTCCGGCGCATATCCTTTCGTGTTTTTTGCAGCGATGATGGTTGTGCAGTTCTTCATGGTCTCGTTCCTCTACCCGGAGACCAAGGGATTCACGCTTGAGGAAATGCAACATCGCCTGGGAACCGATTAGCGAACGCACGCGTATTTTCGACGGCGTCTTTACCGCGGAATTCGTAAAGCGAGACGTTGCAGCGCGCGCTTGTCTGTTTGAAATCGCTGAATCTGCGAAGTTTTGCACAGTTTTCTGCCGAATCAGTTCTAAGTGGTACTCTCCGCCAGCGGCAACCAAACTTGAAAGCGAGTCTCGCCGGGCTTCGAGTTGACCTGAATACTGCCCTTATGCTTTTTCACAATTCGCTGCACCGTATCTAGGCCAAGCCCGGTCCCTTGTCCTACTCCCTTGGTAGTGAAGAAAGGTTCGAACATATGCGCCTGCACTTCGGGCGAAATTCCCGGTCCGTTGTCGGTGATTTCCACGACGACGCAATTCTCGTCGCGGTACGTTCGTATTTTGAGCTTGCCCTCGCCGCCCATGGCGTCAATCGCGTTATCAATGAGATTGGTCCAAACCTGATTTAGCTCGCTGCCAAACGAATTGACGAGCAGCGGAATTTTCTGGTAATCGCGCTCCACTACAACTCCGTGCTTGAGCTTGTGATTCAAGATCGTGAGAGTGGTCTCCAGACTCTTCACGATGTCCACGTTCTGCAGCGGCGTCTGGTCCATGTATGTGTATTCTTTAATGGCGCGGACCAGATCGGAAATGCGCGATGTGCCGCTCTCAATTTCGTTCAGCAGAGTCGCGACTTCCACCGACGCAGCGATTCGCACCAGAGCAGCCCTGGCTGAATCCGCATCCAAAATCGCAAATAACGATTCCAGCGCTTCCGGTCTAACGTTTCTGCGCGCCAGATCCGCGGACATTTGCCACAAGTCATTCTGTCCGTGACTGCGCAACAGTGAATCAATCTGCTCTTCCAGATCGCTCATGGCCAGCGGGTCCGGCGGAACCGTGTCGTTCTGGACGAACGCGGTCTCCAGTTTTTCGATTTCCGCTTTCTGCGCCGCCGTCAGGTCGCGGCTACCCAGCTCATGGCTGGCATCGCGGATTTTCTTCAGGACGTCCCGCAGCTGGCTCGCCGCGCGCTTCGCGGCTGAAGCAGGATTGTTGAGCTCATGTGCAAGGCCGGCGGAAAGTTTCCCCAAAGAAGCGAGGCGGTCGCGCTGCTGTTCACGCCGGGTGGTTTCGCGGATCCTATCAGACATCATGCCAACCAACCGCTGGGTCAGTTCGGGCATTCTGTGAACAAGTTCTGGAAACTGCGATGCCGGAAACCGCAAAACACGGGAATCCGTGATTGCTTTGCCGCCCACTGTAAACTGTTTCATTCTCGAAAAGGGAAGCACTCCGGTCACGTCACCCGACTTGATCGGAATCACAACAGTTTCGCCGCCTAATTCGCCGCGCACCTGAAATTGTCCCTCGAGAAAAACGAACATCGCGTCGGCGGGATCGTCCTGCCGGAATGCCGTGTCGCCCGCCTTCAGATTCAGTTCCTGCGCCTGGCTGATAAACCAAGCGATCTGGTCATCGGGCAAATCCGCGAACGCCGGCACCTTCAGCAATTCAGATTTTTCTACCATTTAGACCTTGCTCAAATATTGATGGATGAATTGCACGGCAACCGAACCTTCGCCGACGCCGGACGCCACCCTTTTCACCGAGCCGTGGCGCACGTCGCCCACGGCAAAAAGGCCGGGAACGTTTGTCTCCAGCAGAAACGGATCTCTATCGAGCTGCCAGCCCTTGGGGTTTTCGCCGTCGCGGATCAGATCAGGGCCGGTCAAAATGAATCCGTGCTCATCGCGTTCGACGAGTTCAGCCAGCCAGTCCGTTCGCGGCGACGCGCCGATGAAAATGAACATCGCGCTCGCAGGAACGCGTTCGACCTGGTTGGTGTCCGAACAAAGAAACGAAATCTCTTCGAGATGAGTTTCGCCGTGCACTTCCGCGACGCTGGCATTTGCCCACAATTGGATCTTGGGCGTCTCCTTGATTTGGTCAATCAGGTATTGAGACATGGTGCTGGATAGAGATTTTCCGCGCACAACGATAACGACGCGTTCAGCGTACTTTGCGAAGTTCATCGCCGCTTGCCCCGCGGAATTTGCGCCGCCGATCACGTACACAATCTCGCCCTTACAGGACAAGGCCTCGGTTGAGCCGCCGCCGTAGTAAACGCCCGCGCCTTGCAGCCGGTCGATGCCGGGGGCTTCCAGGCGCCGCCACTGGACGCCGGTGGCGATCATCAGCGCGTGGCAGGAAATCTCGTTGCCATCGGCCATTTTAACCATGCGATACGGCCCTTCGATGCGCACGCTGAGCGCTTCCTGCGGCGACAAAATTTCCACGCCGAAGCGCTGCGCTTGCACTACGGCGCGACGCGCAAGGTCGCCGCCACTAAGGCCCATCGGAAATCCCAAATAATTTTCGATGCGCGAACTCATTCCGGCCTGCCCGCCGGGAGCTTCACGCTCGATCATTACGGTGTGCAATCCTTCCGACGCGCCGTAAACCGCTGCGGCCAGGCCCGCGGGCCCTCCGCCGACGATTGCCAAATCGTAAAAATTTGTTTGTGCGCGAGTCTTCAATCCGACTTTTTGCGCAACTTGTGATGGAACGCTGTCCAGAAGCTTCGAGCCATCTGGGAAAAGCACAACGGGGAGGCTGGAGGCTTCCGGGCCCAGGACTTCGAGGATGCGTTTTGTTTCCGGGTCACTCGCCGAGAGCTCGACATCAATCCACTGATACGGAACGCGATTCCGCGCCAGAAAATCCCGGAGCTCATACGACTTCGGTGACCAGCGCGTCCCCAGCACCCGTATGCCTTCGAATTTCGGCCGGTACGAAGCCCGCCAGTCGTCGAGCAGGTCATCTAACTGCGGGTAAAGGTGCTCGGTGGGCGGATCCCACGGCTTCAGGAAGAAATAATTGATGCTGGCTTGATTGATAGCGCCGATGGCTGCGTTGGTGTCGGCATACGCGGTGAGCAGCGCGCGCTTGGAGTCCGGGAAGATATGCATTGCTTCCTGCAGAAAGGCCACGCCATCCATGTGTGGCATGCGCTGGTCCGCAAGGAGCAATGCCACGCTGTCATTGCGCAGCTTCAACTGCTTCAGCAGCGTGAGCGCCGCTTCGGGAGAATCGCTCCCGATTACGCGGAATTCAGCGCCGTATTTCGTGCGCAGGTCGCGCTCGATGGCGCGCAGCACGTCGGGGTCGTCGTCAACACTCAGCAGAATGGGTTTCGCCATGTTCAGTCTCGGTCTTACGCCAGAAAAAGCGTTGGGTTACACGACCATTGCAAACAGCAGGATGACACAATTCGCTGCTACAGGGTACCGACGCTGGGATACTAAGCTTAGATGACGTTCGGGCGAACTGGTCGCAAGCCAGATGAGCGTCGCGGGCGGAGGATGGCTCAAGGACGAGGACAGATGTTGATTCTGAAGTGCAGCCGAGGTTTGTTTTCTATGAGTTGCAGATGCTTCTAATCACCCGGGCGTCGATCGAACGAAACCGGTAATTGCCACAACGGACACGCGCATATGCCTCGGTCGTGCGGCTCGTTTCGTATTCTTGCCGCTGGTGAATGTTGGCGCTTGGGTGATACTTCGATGGTTGGATCGCGGTGCAAGAAGATTGCGGAACAGGTACCAGCTGGCCGGGAGCAATTCGGGTGCTGTACCTTAATACTATATAAGGATAGAGTCGCTGCCCGCTGATCAGCTCGGATGGGAAGTGCGGGCAGGCGTCCACAACTCATGCGCCTACCGCGCGTCTCTAAGTTCTGACGAAGAAATAAAATCGGGCCAAAACTGTCCGGGTAAAATGAAGCAAGAAGAATGGCTCGCCCTGGAGGACGATTTCAGAACTCCTGGGATTGGCCGGACCGTCGCGGGACTGCCACAGTTCGACCTGATCATGCGCTGTCTGTTGAACGACTTGGTGTCCCGGAAAGCGTCTACAGGATTTTGAATTCGATGAACGCCTACGGAGGCGTTCATAGTCACCGATGTCCGTGTCCGCGAAGAAGAACTGAGAACGAAATCGATCATCGCTACTGGCGCGCGCGGTACGTACACTCCGAATCTCGTAGCGCGAATGGCAAGCCAACAAAAAGTCCCCGAACCTCCTGCGACCGCGTTCTTAGACGCTCGGAACCCAAAACGATCTAGAGCCCGGTCTCAGGAGATACGCTCTCAGCAGGACCCGAACGCTTTGCAGAAAAGAAAAACACAGAGCATGCGCCATCGCAAAAAATCCCATGCCTCTAATTTGGCGGAAAGAATTCGACACGCGCCAAACCGGAGGCCTTCAGTTTCCGGGGTAGGAGGGTGTGTCACCTGGAGCCCATATTGATGTCCGAATGAATTACGTCCACGCCAGCGGCGGCACTTGCTAGTCCCACAGATACAGCAAAGATCAAAGTCTCGTCAATCAGCATGACGGCGGGTAGTGGGTCCGATCGCGGGATGCCTCATTAGCGGGAATAACGAAAATATTACCTTCCGGCATTGTTCAGTGGTATAAGCTGGCTTAATGAGAGTGTTCTGGCATAACGGTGCGTTAATGATCGAGCCTGAGGGTGAGAGGGAAATTCGACTCCTCTCTGAGTTGGTTGGTAATCTGAACTTTGGGAAGCCGCAGGGGATGCAAAATCGCATCCCCGCAGGCGACTCTGTATCAGGCAGCGAGGGACTGTTTGAAAGTGTCGTTGGAGACCATCAGACTCGTCCAAGCAGCCTCACCGGTCAGTCCAACCACAAGCAGCATGTCATTTCCATCAATAAACTGCCTTAGATGGTCTCTGACGTCTTTCGCGCTACTGGTTGTTCTGTAAATCCACTCCGAGTAAAGAACCTTGAGCGCACCGATGCGCTCAAGTTCCTTAATCAAGCGGTGATAATCCTGACCGGGTTTGTCCAGATCGTAGCTGACCAAATATTTGTTCATCTTTTTCCTCCGTTAGCGCCCGCAAATCGGCGGCGTTGTGCGTTGGCACCTGGCGAGTGGGGCGCACGTTGCTTTTTAATTGTTGACGGAGAACGCCGAGGCGTTTAGAATGGTGTTGTCAGGGCACCATCTCAGTCAATCAATTTCAATTGTTGAAAAACCCCACGGCGAAGTGGGGTTTTTCATTTACAGCAAGTCGAGTTTATCACGATTCGCTACCCCCATACATCAAATACCGTAGATTTTTTAGGAGCGGCCATATGTAGTGGTGCATTTTCTGGGCTGCCCTACTTATCGAGTTCATCGAAACCGAAATAAGCTCCTCTATCGTCCACACATGATCGATAATTCCGGCTTCCATTGCTGGAGTTGCCCTCTACGAGAGCTGCGACAACTTGAGCTAGTTTGGCCGGTGTGAGGCGATTCATGTTTTTTCTTCTGCAAGCATCTTGACAATATATGCTTACATGATAAGATGCAAGCAGTTTTTGAAAAAAGGAGCAAGCATCATGGAAGAGCGTCTGAAGGGGAAATCTCGTGGGGGGTTCGCCAGAGCTGAGATTCTCAGCCCTGAGAAACGTAGCGAGATTGCGAAGAAGGCCGCGCTCGCTCGATGGAAGGTTGACGACATTCCAAGGGCCGAATTCACTGGCGAATTGAAAATTGGGGACATGGTGTTCCCCTGTTCCGTTCTCTCGGACAACACCCGTATCCTCACGCAGACTGACTTTATGAAGGGAATGGGGATGTATTACAGCGGGTGGGTGGCCAAGAATCGCCCGGATGCTGATGCGTCTGCAGAAGTGCCGCACTTTCTATCATTTAAGGGTCTCAAACCCTTTGTTGATAGGCACTTAGGCGACCTGCAGTCAATCATTCTGAAGTATCGCACAGCTACTGGCGGAACTGCTCATGGAATCAAAGCAGAGATCATTCCGAAGATTTGTGAAATTTGGCTCGATGCGGAAGAGAGCACCAATCTTGGATCACGCCAAAAGCAGATTGCAGCCAAGGCCAAAATTCTAATGCGCAGTCTTGCTCACGTGGGAATTATCGCCCTCGTAGACGAGGCGACTGGATTCCAAGGCGTGAGGCCAAAAGATGCGCTCCAGATGTACTTGGAGAAGCTCATCCGCAAGGAACTCGCGGCATGGGCGAAAAAGTTTCCTGATGAATTCTATGAAAACATCTACAAGTTGAAATCTTGGCCTTGGCCCGGAATGAAGAAGAATCGGTATAGTGTCGTGGCTCACTACACCAGGAACCTTGTTTACGAACGTCTTGCACCAGGTCTCTTGAAAGAGTTGGAGTCTAAAAGTCCCATGAACGAAAATGGCTACAGGCCAAATAAACTTCATCAATGGCTGACGGAAGACATCGGCGACCCGCTGCTGGCACAGCACTTGCATTCACTCATCATGTTTCAGCGATTAGCGATAAACAGCGGTTATGGGTGGAATAGGTTCTTGAAGATGATAGACCAAGTAATGCCGCGACGCGGACAGACCTTAGACCTGCCATTTCAAGTTGAAGCAAAAGAGCACGAAGCCTAATCCTACTTTGTGGCTCATCGAGTGGGAACGCAATAGTCTCACTTTTCAAACGGACACGACTTCAATTGCTCGTTTTTTTTCGTGATGAGCGAGTACCTCGGTTTTCCCACGACTCTGTCACCGAAAAGCGCAAACAACTTCTCCAGATCGCTTCTCGAAAATACTTTCATGTTGATGATGATCGGAGCGACATTATGCTTAGGCGTGATCACCAAACGATGGAACGGTCCAAGCAGCTTTCCAACGCCGAGCTCAGTCTTTACCGATTCAATTTGTGAAAGAGAAAGAGTACGGATGCCGCCGAGTAGGGTGCGATACGACATCTCCGAATCAGAAACCAAGATCTGAAATCCGCTTATCCATTTAAACAGGGACAAGATGAATGTCGGAAAAAGGATCAACACCGCCAAATCCGAAGGGATCGCGATTCGGCGATAGACTAAGTAACCGTACATGACTTCCAGAGGGGGTAAACAAAGTGGGAGGGAAATCAGCCCAAATACCACGTAAGTTGTTCGATCGGCCCGGACATTTAGTCGTCCGCTAGAGCTTCGGTCTAGTTGCACTCGCAGCCACTCCCCGCAGCGCTCTTCACTCCGCCGATTGCACCCCCCACGATCGCCGCCGGTACGAGTCCTGTACTTGCGGCCCTTCCACCCAACATTTTGCCGGCAGTGCCGAGTGTAACGTTTGAAATCGTGCTATTTTCAAACTTTGTCACCATTTGACCGTAGTATCGCCGAGCCCAACTGACCTTCGCCACCTGAACTCGCTCCTCAGAGCCGAGCCAGCAACAAATGCAAAACTCACGGTGAACGCGCACATCGCCACATTGTCGGGGATCGTCCCGCGCCGAATTTCCATTCGTTCCAAGGTTCCAAGAAATACCAAAAGCGAACCTAAAGACGAGATTCCAATTACAATGTAACCGAGACCAATCACGAGCATGTTTCTGACTCTTCGATGGGAGCGCGTGAGCCAAAGGAACAATCCCCACACGCCCGACGCCCAACTCCCAAGCATTACCCCCAGCGAAACCGCTATAAAAGGAAGCGTCAATTGTCGCCTCACGACCAAGTTTTTCGAGCCACGCGCCCACAGCGCGACAAACCCAACGAACGGCTTGTGCGGACAGCTCTTAGCCATACCTATCATCACCGCTCCGCCACAGTTGTGTAGCCACGGGCTTCGCAGCGATCAAGCCTTGATCCACCCGCTCGGGAATTCAATGCCAGGCTGGCGTGCCATCGTGCATCCTGAGACTATTCCCGGATTTATCATTCCTGGCACCCACATCCTGCCGTCGAACCAACGGTGGGGCCGAGCGCTGCACCAATCGGTCCGCCAAGAGTCGAAGGCGCGGCGCTGATACCCGCTCCCATCAAAGACTGCCCTAGTTCCCCTGCGCCAACGCCTGCCGCGCCAATCGCCATCACGCCACCCATCGCACTCCCGAGTGCTCCGCCAGCTGTGGCTCCAATGGCCTCGCCCACGTTGAACGACTTGCATGTTCGCCCGTGGTTCGCGATAATCTGGCCCGTAACGTCGCCGAGAAGCCCGGCGCCGCCTCCGATTGCGGCGAGTTCGCCTATAGTCAGCGCGCCCTCTGTAGGGTCCAAGGCACCGAGGCCCGCGCCGACCCCAGCGCCAATAACGGATGACCAAACGATGTCCCAGGTTGATCCGCCCTGGAGAGAAGCGCCCATTCCACCCTCAATGCCGCCCACCACACCACCAACGACTATTCCGATCAGAAGCCTTCCTGAAGGGTCACGAAACGAGATAGGATTGTTAAGGACATATGCGTAGAAATTACGGCCGCCTCTAAACCCGATTGGGTCCTCACTGAGAAACCTACCAGTCGTGGGGTCGTAGTATCGGGCACGATAGAAATAGAGGCCGGTTTCGCTATCGAATTCCCGGCCGCTGTATTGGAATCGATTCGCGATTGAACCGCTCGATGTAGTCAGGTTGCCGTACGAGTCATACCTGTAGGTGTTACCTAGCGCTCCCGCTGATGTAGTGATCGACGTAACTGAACCCAGACCATCCTGTGAGTAGTAGCTCGTTGTGCCGGAGCGCAGCTCGGCCAAAGGCTCATCGATTTTCTGCGTCGCGGTGTAGCGCGCAAGGACGTTACCGTTCTGATCGATATCCTCAACCGCATTTCTTCCGTCATAAAGATAGTTCGTCGTGGTTGTGTTTGAACTCTGCGTGAACACCTTCTGAACACGGCGGCCAAGACCGTCATACTTGAACGCCAGCGCGCCACCTGTACCGGGCAACGTCACGCTAGTCAGGCGGTTCTCGTAATCCCAGCCGTACGTTGTCGTACCCGCCGACGTGACCTTCGTTAACGTGTTGCCATTGCTGTCGTAGGTGTAGGTGGCGCTGGGAGTCGAGGTCAACTCGTTCGACGTGTTGACGCTATAAGGCGATACGCCCAGCGAACTCAAGCGGTTCCCGACTGGGTCGTACGAATAGCTCTCCGTGGTGGTTGTCGTCTGGGTCACTTGTGTCAGCTCGTAGAGAGGATCATAGGTATAGCTCGATGTCACGTTTGCGTAGTTGTCGGTCTTCGCCGTCCTGTTCCCAGCAGGATCAACCGTGTATGTTGCGCCGTCAATAGTACTTGTGCCTACCTGGTGTAGCACCGAAAGCAACTGGGAAAGATTGTTGTACGTGTAGTTCGTGGTGACGCTGTTCGGGCGTGTCATCTGCGTGCGTCGGCTCAGCGCGTCGTAGCTGAATCCAAACGAGCCGCTGGTGAACGCGCTTGGCGGGGTGAGCGTGCTAAGCCGGTTCAGCGTGTCATAAACGTACGACGTGACGCCGCTCTGCGGATCGGTCATGGACGCGCGGTTCGAATTGGCGTCATAGGTATATGCGTTCGTGTACGTCCCGGTCACGAACGTGTATTGCGTGGTCGTCCCGACCAGCCGCCCCATGTTGTCGTAGGCAAAACCGTATGTACCGGTGGGATCGGTGACCTGCTGGAGCTTGCCGACCAGGTCATAGACATATTCCACGTTGGTCGAATTCGGATAATTCTTCTGGGTCATCCGATACAGATCGTCGTAAACGTAGCCAATCGTCTGGCCATTGCGGTCCGTCTTGCTGGTGAGATTGTTGGCAGCGTCGTAGCCGTACTGCTCATAGTGAGTCGAAGGGAACGTGGTTTGGGTGACCCTTCCGTAAGCATCGTAGCCGAATGAGGTTGTGTTGTTGTTCGCGTCTTCGATGCTGAGCAGATTGTTTTCCGTGTTGTAGGTGTAAGTGGTGACGTGGTTGTTGGGATCGGTGACCGACGTAAGCCGGTCCGCGTCATCATAAGCATAGGTCGTCGTCTTGCTGTTCTGGTCGGTCACCGACGTGCGACGCCCCCGGTAATCGTAGGTGAAAGTCGTGGTCGCGTTACCGGGATAAGTAATCGTGAGTAGGCGGTCCCAGGCATCGTAAGCGAAGGTGGTCTGATTATTCATCGCGTCAGTGACGCTGGTGCGGTCGCCCTCAGAATCGTAGGCGTAAGTTGTCACGTTGTTCTGTGCGTCGGTGATTGTGTAAATCAGCCCGGCTGTTGTGTAGGCGAGCTTCGTGATCCTGTTCAACGGATCGGTGATCTGCGTCAACTCGCCGAGCGAGTTGTAGGCAAATTGCGTGACGCTGGCTGCAGTATTGCCGTTTGGCGCGGGAGTAGTTACCGTCAGCAGGTTTCCGTGCGTATCGTACGTGTTTGTGGTGACGTTCCCAAGTGGATCGGTGACGGTCAGGCTCACCGAAGGCGTTGTATCTGTAGGAAGTCGTGGCGTAACCCGAAATTGCTTGTTGGGAGACGCTCAGCAAATTTTGATTGGAATCGTAACCATAGGAAGTAGTGTGACTGAGCTCGTCAGTCTTCAGAATGACGTTGCCGAAGTTGTCGGTAATTGAACTGAATATTTCCACGAACCGTGCAACTGGAGCAGCCAGACCCCTGCGAATTGTAGACATTACCATTTACCGCCGACCATCTCCGACGCGTAGGTGCTCTGATGGCCGAGTGAATCGGTCAGGGTCACGGAAGTGCTAATTTCGTCAATCGGTGCATCCGCAGTGTTGGCAGCAACTGCAACCGATTGGGACCGGTTGCCGCTCCAGCCCGGGACGATCGCCACAATCTGCGTATCACTCCAGCTGCTGACGGTGGCTGCGACACCGTCAAAA
>CAVWFO010000018.1:0-24003 GCA_963754275.1 uncultured Acidobacteriota bacterium | reverse complement strand
TCATCATCACCGTGTATCAAAATCGGCAAACTCTGAACATCGAACGCATCAACCTGCTCAAATTTTAATGTTCATACTCGACCATCTCTGGATCATCATCGCGCTGCCTCTCCTCGGCGCGGCCATCAACGGCCTATTGGGCAAGAATTTCTCCAAGCCCGTCGTAAATTCGGTGGCCATCGGCTCCATCGCTCTCGCATTCCTCTCATTCGTGGAAGTAGTTCGCGAATTCGCGCAGCTTTCCGCGGACCAAATCCCGGCGGTGAAGACTTACTTCACCTGGATCACCGCAGGGCAGTTCAAAGTGGATTTCTCTCTGCAGGTTGACCAGCTCACCATCATCATGCTCGGCGTGGTCACCTTCGTCAGCCTGCTAGTGCACATTTATTCCGCCGGCTACATGGCGCACGAAGAGGGCTACTATCGCTTCTTCAGCTATCTGAATCTGTTCGTATTCTTCATGCTCACTCTCGTCCTCGCTGCGAACGTCGTCCTGATGTTCGTCGGCTGGGAAGGGGTGGGCCTGTGCAGCTATTTGCTCATCGGTTTCTGGTTTCTGAAGCAGTCCGCGATCAGCGCAGGTAAGAAAGCCTTCATCACCACGCGCATCGGCGACTTCGGCTTCACCATCGGCATCCTGCTGCTTTTCTGGACCTTTAAATCTGTGGACTTCGGCACCATTTTCAAACGACTTGTCAGCGCTCCGCCGGACGTGCCCACCGGCATCCTCACCGCCATCTGTCTGCTGCTCTTCACCGGGGCCATCGGCAAATCCGCCCAACTACCTCTATATGTCTGGCTTCCGGACGCAATGGAAGGCCCCACGCCCGTCAGCGCACTGATCCACGCGGCCACCATGGTCACCGCCGGCGTGTACATGGTGGCGCGCATGAATCCGCTTTTCTCGCGCGCACCCGTCGCCATGTTCGTCGTCGCGCTGATTGGCGCGCTCACCGCGTTCTACGCCGCGACCATCGGGCTGGTGCAGACGGACATCAAGAAAGTTCTAGCCTACTCCACCGTCTCCCAACTCGGCTACATGTTCCTCGGTCTCGGCGTCGGCGCATACGCTTCCGGCGTGTTCCATCTGATGACGCACGCGTTCTTCAAAGGCTTGCTGTTCCTCGCGGCAGGCAGCGTGATTCATGCCATGGGCGGCGACCAGGAAATGCCGCACATGGGCGGCCTGCGCACCAAAATCCCCATTACGTTCTGGACCATGTTCATTGCTACATTCGCCATCGCCGGAATTCCGGGCTTCGCCGGATTTTTCAGTAAGGACGAAATTCTCGAAGCCGCGCGCTCCGGTCCCAACGCCAACATCTGGCTCTGGCTGCTCGGCCTCATCGGCGCGGGCCTCACGTCGTTCTACATGTTCCGCCTGATTTTCCTCACGTTCTTCGGCAAACCGCGCTACGACGAGCACAAAGTGCACGTCCACGAATCGCCGCGCAGCATGACGGTGCCGCTAATTTTCCTCGCGATCCTCTCCACGGTTGGCGGATGGGTCGCCGCGCCGCACCTCATCGGCGGCACGGAATATTTCGACAAATTCCTGCATCCGGTCTTCGCCATGTACGCACCCGCAGCCACGGCCGGCGCGGAAGGGGCTACGGAAGTCGTGGAAGCCCCCGGAATCATGCTGCTGCACGCGCTCACCGGATGGCCTGTGCTCATCGCGCTCGCGGGATTGTTCGTAGCGTGGTGGTTCTACATCAAGAGCCAGCAAACTCCAAAAAAACTCGCCGAAAGCCTGCGCGCTCCCTACACACTGATCCTGCACAAATATTATGTGGACGAACTCTACAACGCCGCGATCATCCGGCCGTTGCTTTGGATTTCAACAAATATCCTCTGGCACGTAGTGGATGAAGGCGTGATAGACGGCACGGTGAACGGCGTAGCGCGCCTCGCCCGCGAATCCGGCAGCGAGCTGCGCGAAATTCAATCCGGCAACGCGCGCAGCTACGCCACCTGGGTCGTGATTGGAGCGGTCGGCGTGACCGTATTAATGCTCGGACTCTGGGGAATGGTGCGCTAGCGTGGAAATGCAATCTCATTTACTCTCGGTGATCATCTTCCTGCCCCTGCTGGGCCTGCCGGCGCTGCTGATGCTGCGTTCGGACGACCACGCCTGGATTCGCCGCATCGCGCTGGCCGTTTCCCTCGCGGAATTCGTAATTTCGCTCGCGTTCCTGCTGCCCACGTTCGATTCCGCGAATCCCGGTTACCAATTCGTTGAAAATCACCCCTGGATCGGCAACGCCATCCAATATCACATCGGCGTGGACGGCATTAGCCTGTTCCTGGTGCTGCTCACCACGTTCCTCACGCCGCTCGCGATCCTCTGTTCCTGGAATTCAATCCACGAATACGTGAAAGGGTTTTTCGTCTCGCTACTGGTGATCGAAACAGCGATGATCGGCGTTTTCGTCTCCCTCGACCTGTTCCTATTCTTCGTTTTCTGGGAACTAACGCTCATTCCCATGTATTTCCTGATCGGCATCTGGGGCCACACTCGCCGAATCTACGCTGCCGTGAAATTTATTCTCTACACCATGTTCGGTTCCATCCTGATGCTCGTCGCTATTCTGTGGCTTTACAATCTCAGCGGCACACACGGCCTCGTCCGCACCTTCGATTTGCCCGAGCTCACCGCCCGCCTGCAACGAGGCTTCATCCAGCTTCCTCCGCACACCGAACTCTGGCTCTTCGGCGCTTTCTTCCTCGCGTTCGCCATTAAAGTGCCGCTGTTCCCGCTGCACACATGGCTGCCGGACGCGCACACCGAAGCGCCCACTGCCGGCTCCGTGATTCTCGCGGGCGTAATGCTGAAGCTGGGTACGTATGGCATGATGCGCTTCTGCCTGCCGCTCTTTCCAAACGCCGCGCACCGCATGGCCCCGCTCATCGGCGTGCTGGCAATTATCGGCATCGTTTACGGCGCGCTGGTCGCCACTATTCAGCCCAATTTCAAGCGGCTGATCGCCTACACCTCCGTCAGCCACTTGGGATTTGTAGTCCTGGGAATTTTTTCCTTCACCACCATTTCATTTCAAGGCGCGGTTTTCCAGATGATAAGCCACGGCGTCTCCACTGGGGCGCTCTTTCTTGGCCTGGGGATGATTTACGATCGCCGTCACACCTATGAGATCAAGGAATTCGGCGGCCTCGTCAATCCCATGCCGGTGCTGATGGCTTTCTTCCTGTTCGTGTGCCTCTCATCGCTCGCGCTGCCGCCACTGAATGGCTTCATCGGCGAGTTCCTCATCCTGATCGGCGTTTTCCAGTATCACCACGCCTGGGCTTCCTGGGCGGCCAGCGGCGCGGTGCTCTCCGCGATTTATTTGCTGTGGTCTTACCAACGCGTCGCGCTCGGTGAGCTTACCAACGAAAAGAACCGGACGCTGCCCGACGCTTCCGGCCGCGAACGCTTGATTCTCGTCACTGTCGCCCTCGCGATTCTCTTCATGGGCGTAGCATCGCCGCTCTTTACGCACCGCATGCAAGGCACCACCGATAACCTGGTCCAGCAAACGCAGGGCCGCGCAGCTCTCCCTCAGCCGCCAGCGCTAGCCGACGGGCAAAAGATGATCCTGGCGCCGCCGCTGCCGACGCCGTTGCCAATGAATGATCGTGCGCTCGCCTCCATCGCCCCACGGACGGTGCAGCCGTGATTCAGTTCCCCGCCGAGCAGCTCACGAACCTCCATCGCCTCGCGCCGGAAATCGTTCTGTGTGTCTTCGGCATCGTCATCATGATTGCCGACCCGTTTCTCGGCCCTGCGAAACAGCGCATCCTAGGATGGCTCGCCTTCATCGGCACCCTCGCAGCGCTCGGCTCGGTGCGCCTGATGGCGCTCGATCCGGGTATGGCTTACAACAGCCTGATCAGCGCCGACACCTTCAGCGTTTTCGTCCATCTCATCGTAATCGTCTCAGCGGCGCTTGCGATTCTAGGCTCCATGCAATATCTCGAGCAGGAGGGCATCCAGCGCGGCGAATATTATTCCCTAGTCCTGTTCGCCGCCGCCGGCATGGGCATCCTAGCGGGCGCGAACGAACTGGTGACCGCATTCATCGGTCTGGAGATGAGCTCCATCTCCACCTACATCCTCGCAGGATTCCGCCGCCGCGCGGTAAAATCCAACGAAGCCGCGCTGAAATATTTCATCCTCGGCTCCTTCGCCACCGCGTTCTTTCTCTACGGCATCGCGATGGTCTATGGTTCGACGGGCACCACGCGCATTGACCAGGTGCAAGGCGCGCTCGAAAAATTAATCACCGCGCAAGGCCGCCTCAATTCCCTCTCCATCGTCGGCCTAGCGCTGATCTTCGTCGGCCTCGGTTTCAAAGTCGTCGCCGCGCCCTTCCAGATCTACGGCCCGGACGTTTACGAAGGCGCGCCCACGCCCGTCACTGCGCTGCTCGCCTCCGCGCCCAAAGCCGCTACCTTCGCGCTGATGCTGCGAATTTTCTGCGTAGCCTTCGGCACGGCCGACAACCTGTGGTTCTGGGCCATATGGATTTCCGCTGTCCTCACCATGTGCATCGGTAATTTCGCCGCGCTGGTGCAAACCAACGTAAAACGCATGCTGGCGTATTCCTCGATCGCGCATGCCGGATACATTCTGGTCGCTTTCGCTGCCGGCACGGTTTATGGTATCGCCGCCGTGCTCTTCTACCTCGCGGCCTACGCGCTGATGAAAGTCGGCGCGTTCCTCGTAATCGCGCATCTCGGCCAACGCGACGAACAGCGCCTGGAAATAACCGATTACGCCGGCCTGGGCACGAAACAGCCCGTGCTGGCCGCGTGCTTCACCCTATTCTTGTTTTCGCTGCTGGGATTGCCAGCCACTGGCGGATTCCTCGGAAAATTCTTCGCCTTCCAAGCCGCGCTCGATTCGCGCATCGTCTGGCTGGTAGTGATCGCCGCGATCAACAGCGTCATCGGCGCTTACTATTACCTGCGCGTGATAATCGCCATGTATTTCTGGGAGCCATCGAAAGACTACACGCCATCGAAAGTCGCCCCCGCGCTGGTCCTCGCGCTGAGCATCGCCGCCATCGGCACGCTCTACCTGGGCATCCTCCCCAGCCATGTCCTCGACTACGCCCGCGCCGCCGCCGAATCCCTCACCCTGCATTAGAAATACTCTGGGGTATCGATATCCGTAAAGCGCTGCGCCGATTTCGTAGCGCCTGCGTCCCGCCGGCTCTGTTGCCTTTACAGTTGTGGCGGCCGCCTGCTTCTGCTTTTTTGGGCGCGCGCCTTCGACGTTGACTTGCGCTTTCGGAAGCGCCGCTGGCTCGTAGGTGAGAGAACCCGCGAGGCACCAAAAAAACAAAAAGCCCGGAAGCCCGCTCTCCGCAAGCCTCCGGGCCTCAAATTTCTCGCCAACCCGCTACTTTACTTTCAAAAACACAATCGCGAACGTGTACAGCGCCATGGACTCAATCAGCACCAGCGCCAAAATCAACGCAAACCGAATCGCCGCTGCCGCTCCAGGATTGCGCGCCAGACCTTCGCAAGCCGCCGCCGTGGCCTTAGCCTGCGCATAACCGCCCGCCGCCGACGCAATCGCCATCGCGAAACCCGACGTGATCGCCACCCAATTCGTCGCCATTGCTTCCCCCGCCGTACCCTGCGCAAACGCCGCCGGAGCAAACATGATCACCGCGACGACTCCCAACAGAAACAACGCGTACCTCTTCATGGTGTTCTCCTCGTCCTCGTTATGAATTTGCCGCCAGGTGGTGGCTCCCGTCATCCTCAAGCAGCCGGGATCACACTGACAGCCATAATGCCAGCGAACTTATAAAGTCGCGCCGCTCACTACTAGTGCTCTTCGGCTACCGCGCCCGCCACATATATCACGGGCAAAATCGTGAAAACGAATGCCTGCAGAATCGCCACGAAAATATGCAATAGAATAAATGGCACAGGACCCAGCAGCGGAATAATTGCGCCCACATAACCCCATTTCCCCAGATGCCCCAGGAACAGATACATCTCCAGCATCAAGCCGAGAAACAGAATATACAGCGTCTCGCTGACGAACATGTTCACCCAAAGACGCACAGTGAGCGAAAGCAATCGCGCCAAATTGCTCACAATTTCAATCGGCAGCATGATCGGAGACATCGCCACCACCGGACCCAGGAAATGCTTTCCGTGTCCGAGCGGCCCATGCTTCACGATGCCCACCCAGTTGTAATAAATGAACACCACGATCGCGCACCCCAAGGGCACGGAAACCACCGCTGTCGGCGACATAAAGGTGGGAAAAAGCCCAACCAAATTGCAGATCAGCACAAAAATTCCGATGCTACCAATCATCGCCACGTATTTCTGGCCGTCGTGGCCCACGTTATCGTCCAGCAAATCTCGAATCCCCACTCCCATCGAATTCGTCAGCAGCGCTTCCATACACTGCTGCGTGCCTCCGGGTCGGTCCACCGAAATCCTCGTGCGCAGCCACAGAAAGAAAACCGCAGCCAGCGCAAAAACCACCAGTTCAAACGCTACATGGTTCGGAATCGGAAATTCAGGATTCGCCGGCTGGATGTGCAGTGCCGCGAGCAATGCGCCTGCCGGTTTGCCCAGCAAACGGTTCAGCACAAGCGTAACCCACAGTAATCCCTCGCCCATTTCCACCCTTTCAGGAACTCGCGTCCGGAGGCGGGCTGCGACGGAAAAGCTGTCCCACCATTTCCACCAGAACCGCGGCAATCACGGAAAAAAAACCGGCCAGCAGGCTTGCGACCGGAGGTCTAAAGGCCCGCAGAATAGCATACGCAGCAACAATCAGCAAAGCGTAGCGGCCCAGGAATTTCAGATAGACACTCGCAGGAACTTGCGCCCGGCGCGTCCCGGCCTGCGCCGTGGAAAGCCGCGCCAGCGTATCCACGCCCTGCTTCATCCAGCGATAGTTTACCCAGGAAAGGACCGCTCCCGCCGCCAGTCCCGCCGCTGCCCTCCCGCCCCACACGAACCAGGTTGCGGCCGTCGCAAAAACGCCGATGCCCGCAATCAACCACTCAATCCGGCGTTCCGCCGCGCGATAAAACTCTTCATCCCCCGCCATTGGCGCCGCCGTCCGTCTTCTCAGCACGCGAAAGGCGGCGAATCACATCCCACACACCCGCGCCGAACCCAAGAAAACCAAGAATGAGCGTAAACAGAGGCGAAGTGTGCAACCAGCGATCCAACAAATATCCCGCGCCGCCAGCGATCACGATGCTGAAAATCAAAATGGCGGGCAGCTCCATGGCCATCGCCACTTGCGTGGCGCCACTGCTGGGGCGTTTACGAGGAGCTGGATTTTCGGAGGACATTACGCGATGCCGGTCACTGGCCGCCCATCATTGCCCAAAGGGCGTAAATATAGAATAGGTCGCCAAACGCAGAAACTGCTCGGGAAACATTCCGGCGGCGAGCGTCACGACTACCATCGCACCCAGCGCAAACTTCTGCGCCCAGGTAATGACCGGCCGCACCGTATCGCTGGACTCGCGCACCCACATCGCCGCGATCATTCGGAAATAGTAATACACCGCCGGAAGAATATAGAGCACCCCGAGAACCGCCAGCACCGTATGGTGTGTCTCGATCAAGGCCCAGAAAATCAAAAGTTTTGCGACGAATCCCGCCGTCGGCGGAATCCCCGCCAGCGACAGCAGAAAAATCAGCATCAGCACCGCCGCGCCCGGGCTGCGCTCTATCAATCCATTCAAATCATCAATCTCGTCGCCAATAATTCCCTTGCGCCGCAACAAAATCACCACCGCGAAAGCACCTGTATTGAAGAACACATACACGAACAAATAAAAAGCCATCGCCTGCAGCCCGCGCTCGTGCAAAGTCCCATCCGGATTCACCGCTGCCACGAACCCCAGCAAAATATATCCCACCTGCGCGATGGAAGAGTACGCCAGCAGCCGCTTGATATTTGTCTGCGTGATCGCCGCCAGCGTACCGACCGTCAGCGAAAGAACTCCCACCGCCTCCATAATCCGCACCCAGTCCAGATTTACCGGCCAGAAAACAGTGAGAAACAATCGCAGCAGCAGTGCGAAGCTCGCAGCCTTCGAAGCTCCACTGACGAACGCCGTAATCCCCGTCGGCGCTCCCTCATAAACATCCGGCGCCCACTGATGAAACGGCACGCCCGCAATCTTGAAAAATATTCCCGCGGCCACGGTCCCCAGCGCCAGAAATGTCAGCAAATCTGTTCCGGGAACTTGTACGTGCCGCCGCTGAATCGCTTCCTGGATCACCGCCAGGTTCGTCGAACCCGCCAACCCGTACAAAATCGAAAATCCGTAAGCCAGAATGCCGGAGCTGAAAGCGCCCATCAGCATGTACTTCATCGCGGCTTCGTTCGACCGCCTATCGCGCCGTAAAAATCCGCTGAGCACGTAAAAACTCAGCGCCATCGTCTCGAGGCCCAAAAATAGCACCACCAGATCGTTCCCGCACGCCAGAAACATCATACCCACGGTGGCAAACAGCATCAGCGCGTAATATTCGCCGTGCTGCTCGTTTTCAATCTCCATGTAACGCACCGAAATCAAGATCACCAGCGCGGCGGACGCGAGGAAAAGAAAGCCAAAGAAAATAAAGAACGGATCGATTCTGATGGAATCGTAGAATCCTGGCGCAGGACCGAGCGGCGGCGAAGCGTACTCCCGCAGCATGTACAGCGAGCCGCCGCTAAACAACACTCCCAGCATCGCCGTCAATGCATTCCAGGATTTTTGCGGCTTGGTAAGAAAAAAATCGGTCAATAATATCGCCAGTCCGAAAAACACCAGCATCGCTTCCGGCAGCACCAGAAAGAAATCCCCGCGCGTCTGCTCGAAGATCTTCTGCCAGGGCATCTATTTCACCTCGGCCGGTGCGCCACCCGGAGCCGTCGTGCCGGAGTCAGCCGCCGCAGCCTTCTCGCCCGGAGAATGCGTATCCAAGTAGTATCCCGGATGGACGCATTCCACCAACCGATGCACGGGCTGCTCGACCACTTTGAATAGCGGCGCGGGATAAATCCCAATCCAGAACGCCAGCACCACCAGCGGAATCAGCGTCGCGTATTCGCGCGCATTCAAATCCGGCAGATGCTCGTTCGCCGGATTCGTCACCGAACCGAACATCACCCGCTGGTACAGCCACAACAAATACGCCGCGCCCAGAATCACACCGAACACGCCCCACGCCGCCCACTGCCAGCTCACCTCAAACACGCCGCGCAATATTGTGAACTCACCGATAAACCCGTTCAGCAGCGGCATGCCCAGCGAGCTAAGCGTGATGATCAAATACACTGCCGCAAAATTCGGCATCGGCGTCGAAAGCCCGCCAAATTCCGAAATCAGCCTTGTGTGCCGCCGCTCGTACAGCACGCCCACCAGCAGGAACAGCGCGCCGGTGGAAATACCGTGGTTGATTTGCTGGATGATGCTGCCGGAAAGTCCCAGTGGCGTGAGCACAAAAATTCCCAGCGTGCAGAAACCCATGTGGCTCACTGACGAATACGCGATGAGCTTTTTCATGTCCTTCTGCATCATGCAAACCAGCGCCCCGTAAATAATTCCAATCAGCGAGAGCACAATCACGATGCCGCGGTATTTCACCGTCGCGTCGGGAAACATTGGCAGCGAAAATCGCAGAAAACCGTAAGTCCCCATTTTCAGCAGCACGCCGGCCAGGATGACGGAACCAGCCGTCGGGGCCTCGGTGTGCGCGTCCGGCAACCATGTGTGGAAGGGGAACATCGGCACTTTGATCGCAAACGCAAAAAAGAACCCCCAGAACAGCCACTTCTGCAGCCAGCCCGCCTGCGCGGTAAACGGATGCTCCAAAATCGCGCGGATGTCGAAGGTATTGCGGTAATAATAAATCGCCAGAATCGCGAGGAGCATCAGCACCGACCCGGCCAGCGTGTACAGGAAAAATTTGATCGCCGCGTACAGCCGTCGCTCGCTGCCCCACACTCCGATCAGGAAATACATCGGCACCAGCATCACTTCCCAGAAAACGTAAAACAGCACGAAATCCAAGGACATGAAAACGCCCAGCATGCCCGTCTGCAGCAGCAACAGCAGAATGTAATATTCCTTTTCGCGCTTGTGGATCGCCGACCACGAAGACAAAATCGCAATCGCGCCCAGCACCGTTGTCAACATCACCATCAGAAAACTCAACCCGTCAATTCCCAGCGTGAAATGCGCGCCCACTGATGGAATCCAGTTCGCATTTTCCACAAATTGAAATTGCGGCGCGCCCGCACCCGATTGAAACTTCCAGATCAGCGGCAAAGAGACCAGTAATCCGAGGAACCCGAACAGATTGCCCATCCAGCGATGCAGGTCGGCCCGCTCGCGCGGAATAAATAGCATCAGTATCGCGCCAATCAGCGGTGTGAAGAGGATCGTGCTTAAGATGTGATTATCGGCAAAAGGCATCCGTTCCCTCGCGTTCTTCTACTACGGCAATTTGCAGACCGTGCCCGCCCACGTGAAAAGCTAGTGCACCGCATGATGCGCCAGGTAAAAGTAATATCCCAGAAAACCGATTAAACCGATCACGATGAACAGCATGTAACTCTGCACCAAGCCGTCCTGAATCAAACGCACTGGAAAACTGATCAACCAAACAATGCGCGCGCCCAATTTCACCGAGCCGTCCACGATCCACGTGTCCCACCACATCGAAACGCGCGACACGAATCGCGTCAGCCAGCCCGCGCCGTCCACGCCGACTCCATTAATCACGTTCGTATCGAACCACCCCAGCGCCAATCCCAAATCCTTCGCGCGATTCACGAACAGCGCGTCGTACAATTCGTCCACATAATATTTGTGGTACACCAAGTCGTAAAATCCGTTCAGGCTTTTCGCGATTTTCGCCGGCAGTTCCGTACGCTTGATGTACAGATACCATGCGAACAAAATTCCCAGCACCACGAGGCCCTCGGACATCAGCATCAAATTTATTTCACCCATGCGCGAGCTGGGCCCCTTCAGCGGTTCCATGCGCGCCTCGTGCGCTATCCCCACGACGGGCTCCAGAAAATTCACGAAGTGGCTGTTGCCGCCCAGAATTTCCGGCCAACTGACGAAGCCTCCTATAATCGAAAGCCCCGCCAGAATTACCAGAGGCACGAGCATGGAGCGCGGCGATTCGTGGATGTGATGCTCCACCTCATGATCCACGCGCGAAGTGCCGTGAAACGTCATGAAAATCAGCCGGAACATATAAAACGCCGTCATGCCCGCGGTGAAATATCCGATGGCCCACAGCAGCACATCTTTTTCATACGCCTTGCCGAGAATTAAATCCTTGCTCACGAATCCGGCAAACGGAAAAATTCCCGCAATCGCCAGCGTCGCGATCAACATCGTCCAATACGTCACCGGAATGCGCTTCGATAGCGCGCCCATCTTGCGCATGTCCTGCTCGCCCGAAAGCGCGTGAATCACGCTGCCCGCCGCGAGGAACAGCAAGCCTTTGAAAAACGCGTGCGTCATCAAGTGAAATATTCCCGCCGTGAACGCGCCCACGCCACAGGCCAGAAACATATAGCCCAGCTGCGAAACTGTCGAATACGCCAGAACTTTTTTGATGTCGTTCTGCACCACGCCGATCGATGCCGCGAACAGCGCGGTGATTGCTCCCACCAGCGCGACGACACCCATCGCCTTGGGCGACAATTGGTAAATCGCGTTCGTGCGCGTCACCATATACACGCCCGCGGTCACCATCGTCGCCGCGTGAATCAGCGCGCTCACTGGCGTCGGCCCTTCCATCGCGTCCGGCAGCCACACATACAGCGGAATCTGTGCTGACTTTCCGGCGGCGCCCACAAAAAGCAGCAGCGCGATCGCCGTCAGCCGCGGATCGCCCATCTGAAAGTGGCCCGCTAGCAGCGCCGGCCCAATATCGCTGAATCGCACCGTGCCCAGCACCGCCGAGCACAGAAAAATGCCCAGCAAAAATCCTGCGTCGCCCACGCGGTTGACGATAAACGCTTTTTTCCCCGCGTCCGATGCCGACTTGCGATGAAAATAAAATCCGATCAGCAAATAGCTGCACGTCCCCACGCCTTCCCAACCCACAAACATCATCAGGAAATTATTCGCCAGCACTAGAATCAACATCGCGAACATAAAAAGGTTCAGATAGCCGAAGAACCGGTAATACCCGCCTTCGTGCGCCATGTATCCGGTGGAATACACGTGAATCAGGAACCCGACACCGGTGACCACAAGAATCATCACCGCCGAAAGCGGATCTATCTGAAATTCCCACGAGGCCACGAAATTCGCCAGCCGCCCGTCGAACATGTGATAAGGAATCGCGGGCAGCCATTGGAAAAGCACCTTCGCAAAGAATCGCTCGCCTTCAGGCCGAGCCACCAGCTGGAAAAACGCGCCCACCGAAAATACGAACGAAACGAACACGCTACCAGCGCACAAATAGCTCACGACGTTGTTCGCGAGCTTGCGCCCGTAGAACAGCATCACCGCCGCCGTCAATAGCGGGAACAGCGGTATCAGCCAGATATGCTCCAGAAAGTACGGCGCGTTCATCAGTGAGCCTTCACCATTTCATGATGTCCATTTCATCCGCCAGCACGGTCTCGCGATTGTGGAAGAAAGCCAGAATGATGCCCAATCCCACCGCAGCCTCCGCTGCCGCATCTGTAATAATGAAAATCGCGAACACTTGCCCGTCCACCGTGCCCCACATCCGCGAAAAAACCATCAGGTTGATGTTCACCGCATTCAAAATCAGCTCGATGGACATGAGCATGATGATCACGTTGCGCCGCGTCAGCACTCCAATCACGCCGATCGCAAAGAGCGCCAGGCTCAGAAACAAATAATAGTCCACCGGAATCATCCCACTCTCCGCTTGGCCATCACCACCGCGCCAATCATCGCCACCAGCAGCAAAATCGAAGCAATCTCGAATGGCAGCATGTAATGGCTGAACAGCGCATCTGCAACCGCTTCGGTATTTTTCGGCGAAATTTCCGCGGCCATCGCCGGCAAACGCAGCGCGCCTCGTCCCGCCCAGATCGCAAACAAAAATTGCGCGGCAAGCACCAGCGTCAGCGCCCCCGCCACAAACCACTGCCGGTTGAATTGCACCTGGCGCATCGAAACGTCCAGATTCACCAGCATAATCACGAACACAAACAGCACCATGATTCCGCCGACATACAAAATAATCTGCACGATGAAAAGAAACTCAGCTTCCAGAAGCAGAAAAATTCCGGCCGTCGACAGCAGCGTGGTAATCAGGAACACCGCGCCATGCACGATGTTCCGCCGCGTCACCATCAAAATCGCGGAAGACACTGCCAGCACCGCGAAAAACGCAAATAGCGCCTCATTCAGCGTCTGCATCTATTCACCGTCCGCCGTCTGTGGGCCGGCAGCGACCTGAGCATCATCCTTCGCCAGCAACATTGCCACGCCCAAAGTCGCCAGCGTCGTCGGAATCAACGATACGATCGGTCCCCACGCGAATTGCTGCCGCAGCACAATCGCCACTCCCACGCCGATCACGTTGACCAGCGCCAGCGGAATCAGAAATCGCCATCCCAGACGCATCAATTGGTCGAACCGGTAGCGCGGAAATGTAAACCGGATCCACAAAAACGCATAAATGTACGCGAACACTTTCGCCATGAACCAGAACGCCCCGTGAATTCCCTGCATCACTGCGGGAGGCGCAAACAGCGCGCCCGCCAGCACCCCTGCAATAATCACGCACAGCCCCGCCACCAGCGCCATCACCACTTTCTGAATTTTCACCGGCTGCTTCGGCACCAGTGACAGGCAATACAAGGCCACGCCCAGCGTCAGCAGCGCGGGCAACGCGTCCAACCACTCAATGGATGTGCCCGGAATTTGTTCGTGGTAACGCGCGCCCGGCCGCAGCCAGCCGCCCAGAAATAATGTCGTCGCAATTCCCGCCACGATAATCATGTTCGCGTATTCCGCCAGAAAATAAAGCGACCAGCGGAACCCGCTGTACTCCGTCATGTAACCGGCTACCAGCTCCGATTCCGCTTCCGGCAAATCAAACGGCGCCCGATTGGTCTCCGCAATCGAGCCCACCAGGTAAATAAAAAATCCGAACGGCACCGAGAATCCGAACCACACGCCCTGATCCGATTGCGCCTGCACGATATCTTTCATCGAAAGCGAGCCGGCCAGCATCAGCACCGAAATCAGGCCCAGCCCGGCCGCCGTTTCGTAACTCACCAGTTGCGCCGCGCTGCGCAAAGCTCCCAACAGCGAATAATGGCTGTTCGAAGCCCAACCGCCCAGCACGATGCCGTAAATCCCCAGCGAACTGATCGCCAGAATAAAAAGTAATCCAATATTCAAATCCGCAATTTGAAATGCAGGACCAATCGCCAGCGCCGAATATGCCAGCAACGCCATCGTCACGCTCACCAGCGGCGCGAACCAGAACATCAGCCGGTCCGCTTTGTCCGGAATAATGTCTTCCTTCAACAGCAATTTCACCGCGTCCGCAATCGGCTGCAGCAATCCGTGCGGCCCCACGCGCATGGGGCCGAGCCGCGCCTGCATGTCTGCCATCACTTTTCGTTCCATCAAAACGATGTAACCGGCCAGTAGCGGCAACACCGCCACAATCACCACCGCATAAATCACCGGCAGCACGTACGGCATAATCGAAGGTGGGATCAGATGGCCCATTTTTTAGCGGTCCACTTCCCCCAGCACAATGTCAATCGTCCCGATAATCGCCACCACGTCCGCGATCAACGAGCCTTTCGCCATTTTGTCGAACGCCTGCAAATTGATAAACGACGGAGGGCGCACGCGCACGCGATACGGTTGCGTGGTCCCGTCGCTGACGATGTAATACCCCAGCTCGCCCTTCGGCGCTTCAATCGAGTGATACACCTCGCCCGGCGGCGGCTTCAGCACTTTGCCGATGCGCGCCATGATTGGCCCGGTGGGGATATTTTCCACCGCTTGCAAACAGATCCGGCGCGATTGGCGCATTTCTTCCATGCGCACCACGTACCGGTCGTATGTGTCGCCGGTCTCGCGCGTGGGAATATCGAATTCGTATTGATCGTAAGCAGCGTAAGGCTGCGCTTTGCGCAAATCCCATTTCACGCCGCTCGCGCGTAGCACCGGGCCGGTCACTCCCAACGCGATAGCATCCTCCGCCTTCAAAATTCCCACGCCTTTCGTGCGCCCCACCCAGATGCGATTTTCCGTCAGCAGCGTTTCGTACTCGTCGATTCTGTGCGCGAAATCGTTGCAGAAACGCTTCGTGTCCTCTTCGAAGCCATCGTACGTCTCGTACTGCAATCCGCCTATCCGAAACGCATGTGTCGTCAGCCGCGCGCCGCAGTACTTCTCAAAAATTTTCAGGATCTCTTCGCGCTCGCGAAAGCAGTAGAAAACCGGCGTCAACGCCCCAATATCCAGTGCATGCGTTCCCAGCCACAGCAAATGGCTCGCGATGCGCTGCAACTCCGTCAAAATCGTGCGTACCACTCGCGCGCGCGGCGGCGCTTCGGTGCCCAACAATTTCTCGACGGCTTCGCAATAGCCCAAGCCGTTTGAAACCGCCGCCACATAATCCATGCGGTCCACATACGGCGCAAATTGCTGATAACTGCGATGCTCGGCGATCTTCTCGACGCCGCGATGTAGGTAGCCGATGATGCATTCCGACCCAGCCACGCGCTCGCCATCCAATTTCAACTTCACGCGCAGCACGCCGTGCGTCGAAGGATGTTGTGGCCCCATGTTCAAAATGATTTCGTCCGCGCCCAGCACCGTGGTGTTGACGCTGTCCATCCCCGAAATCGTTTTCGTCGTGTGCTTGTTGCTCATTCGCTGATGGCCGTCGCGCGGCTCTATTGCCCGCTCTCGATTCCCAGATTTTCGCGGACCCAATCCGTATCCTGCTTCAAAATGTCGTAATCCTTCCGCAACGGATGCCCCTGCCACTCGTCAGGCAGCAAAATACGTTTCAAGTCGGGGTGTCCTTCGAACACAATCCCGAACATGTCGTAACATTCGCGCTCCATCCAGTTCGCCGCAGGCCAGATCTCGCAAACGCTCGGCGCCGGCTCGTTCTCCCCCGCGTGCGCCTTCAATCGCAGCCGCTCGTTCTTCGCGAAAGAATAAAGATTCAGCACCACGTCGAATCGCCATTCGCGCTTCGGCCAATCCACCGCCGTCAAATCCACCAGCATGTCGAATTGTTCTTCGTCGCGGCAGTAACGCGAAATTTCTCGCAGCTGCTCCAGAGCAATCGTCACGATGGCCTGCTTGCGATCGAGCGACGCTTCACGAAATGCATCGCCGAATCGCGCCTTCAGCCGCTGCGTCAATTCATTGTCCAGTGGGACAGGCTTCGGCGGCGCTTCCTTCGGTGGCGCAGGGGGAGCAGCAGGTTTCGGTGGCGCCGCAGCCGCAGGAGCACCGGACGCGGCAGGTGTTCCGGGTGTCGCGGGAGTTGTCGCAGCGGGCGGCTTCGCTGCAGGCGGTTTCGCTGCAATCGGCTCACCAGGCGCAGCAGGAACCGTTGGCGTTTCAGGCTTGGAAGGAATAGAAGGCTTCTCCGCCGTGCCTTCCGGCGGTTTTGCGGCTGGACCTTTTTCCGAAGGGTCGTTGACCATCGGTTCGATCGGCTGCCCTCGCCCGGTGCGCACTACAGAACGCGCCCCGCAATCAGCTCGCAGCCCGCCTTTTTAACACACTCCAAAAAACAACGTCAATTCCACCTGCCGTCAACTTCATGTAGGGGCGGGTCTCGGACCTGGCCTCCTAGCCCTACCTCGCCCGCGCGCTCACACCCAATCCAGCGCGCCCTTGCGATACAACCACACATACCCAATCAGCAAAATCCCCAAAAACACCAGCATGGTCACTAAGCCATACACGCCCAGCTGCCCGTACTTGATCGCCCAAGGAAACAGAAAAATCGTCTCGACATCGAAAATCACAAACAGAATCGCCACCATATAAAACCGCACCGAATACCGCCCGCGCGCATTCCCTTCCGGCGGCACACCGCATTCGTACGGCTCCAGCTTCGCGCCATTCGGCTTCATGTCCGGTCGAATGAACTTGAAAACGATCAGGGTGACTGCGGGGAAAGCCGCGGCAAGAAGCGCGTAAATCAATATCGGAATGTATTGGCTCGGCATCGTCGGATCAACGTTGACCCACGAACAGCGCATCCTAGCACAGCGGTCAAGCCTCGGCCAGCCTCATCCGTCACAAAAATTTCGCCGCGCTTGAGAATAGAGGGAGTTATGTAGCGGGTACGCGAGCATCCAGGAAGATCCAGCGAATAGGTTTTTAGGTTTGCGCTAATGGCGTGCGCCGTGCAGCACATCCACGGCGTGAGGGAGCAAAGCAGCAATAGCGTCCAACGATTCCACCGCACCGCGCGGACTTCCCGGCAGATTCACAATCATCGTGGTGCCGCGAATTCCCGCAGCGCCGCGCGACAAAATTGCGCGCGGGGTTTTCTTCAATCCCTCCGCGCGCATCTGCTCCGCAAATCCAGGAATTAACCGCTCCGTGACAGAAATCGTAGCTTCCGGCGTCACGTCGCGAGGCCCTACGCCGGTTCCCCCAGTCGTGAGAATTAAATCCACGACCTTCGCGTCAGCCGTCTTCCGCAAAAATTCAGCGATGCGCTCGCAATCGTCCGGCAAAATCTCCGCCGACACAATTTCCCACCCCAGTTCCCTGCACCGCCCAGCCAAAGCCGGCCCGGAACCGTCCGCGTGCTTGCCTGTGGCAACCGAATCACTCACTGTAAGTATGGAAACCCGCATGAGGTAGTGCCGCGATTCTCTCGCGACTATCCTTCGGTGACCTGCGCGTCTTCGCTTTCGCCTTCGCCGTCGCGCTGCCCTTCATCCACCAGCCGCAGCGCTTCCATCAACAATCCAGTAGTAGTCCGCGAAATCGTGTCGCGCGTGGGTGCGCGATTGAAATCGATTTCGAATTCGCCCTCAGGCCAGCGCACCGCCTCGAATACCGCCGCCTCGCCCTCCAGCGCTCCCAGCCTCGCATCCTTACATTGCCCCGATGCAAAAAATAAATCACCGCTTTCTTCTCTGCGGCGAATCGTCAGCTGGCAGGACTTCTGCCCCATCTCCAGCGACTGCATTAAATCCATGATGGACATTTCTTCCAGCCGCCCCTGCACCACTCCGGGACGCACTTGGCGATTCTGCAATTTTTCCAGCTGCAGCCGGTCCACCACTTTTTTAGCGCGGCGCACCAGATCTTTCAGAAAAAATGGCTTGGGAATGAATTCTTCCACGCCTTCCACAATCGGCCGCAACTTCTCTTCAATATCGCTACGGCTAGCCAGAAATATAAATGGAATCGCTTTGGTCTGCTGCCGCCCGCGCAATTTTTCGTAAAGCTGCCGTCCGTCCAGCCCCGGCATTCGATAGTCGCACACCACCAGGTCCGGCGGATCATCCACAATCTTCAGCAGCGCGTCCGCCCCATCTGCCGCCGCGCGCGCATCGCAATGCGGCAGCAATCCCTTCATCAATAGGTCAAGGATCAGCGCGTTATCATCCACCACCAGGACCTTCACATCCTTCATCGGTGTCATCGCTTCACGCGCTTCCCAGGACGCACATACGTGCCGCTTCGCCCGCCCGCCTTCTTCACCACGTACACCTCAGTGATTTCCATACCGCGTTCCAGCGCTTTGCACATGTCGTAGATCGTTAGCGCCGCAACCGACACCGCCACCAAAGCTTCCATCTCGACGCCGGTCGGGCCGGTGGCCGTCGCCTCGGATATCAGCTCAATTCCATTCTGGCACAGCTTGGCGTTCACATCTACGTGAGTCAAAGCGAGGGGATGACAAAGTGGAATCAGCTCCGCCGTGCGCTTGGCAGCGCCAATTCCAGCGATTCGCGCGATTTCCAGAGGATTGCCTTTAGGAGATTTCAGCCGACGCACGCTGGTAATCGTGGCGCGTTCCATGCGAATGAACGCGTGCGCCTGCGCTGTACGCGACGTCGCAGCCTTCGCCGTAACGTCCACCATCCGCACGCGCCCTTTTTCATCGTAGTGCGAAAGCTTCGCCATGAAATTCGGTCAGAACAACCCGCGCCGAGGCAAAATATCGGCCATTTCACCAGCGGCGTAAATCTGCCGCGTCTCGTGAACCACCAAAAAACAATTTCCCTTCACGACGGACCCAATATCGCCCGAACCTTCCCAGTGAATCGCTTCCACGACTGCCTCGCCCTGTGGCCAACTCACGCGCGCCGGCAGAAAATGCGCCAGCGGCGGTTTCTCATTCAAAGGATGCGCTAACTTGGCTTTCAACAGGGCCAAAGCATGCGGCTTGTGCCCACTCAGCAGCTCGATCCCCGGCACCACAAACAACTCAAACGTCACCATCGTCGAAACGGGATTTCCCGGCAGTCCAAACACCGGCTTGCTCTTGCAAAAACCAAATACCGCGGGCTTGCCCGGACGAATCGCTACTGCATCGAAATAAAATTCCGCGCCCATCTCCCGCAACACCTGCTCCACCAGATCGTACTTCCCCACCGACACTCCGCCGGTGACGACCACAATATCCGCTCCCAGCGCCTGCTGGATTCGCGCGCGCAATTCCTCCAGATTATCCGGCGCAGTGCCCAACATCACCGGCTCACCACCCGCCAGCGTCACTTGCGCCGCCAGCGATATATTGTTGCTGTTGCGAATCTGATATTTCGTCGGGGTCTGCTCCGTCGCAACCAATTCGTCGCCTGTGGAAAGAATCGCGACGCGCGGTTTCTTCGCCACCACCAGCTTCGAGCGCCCGACCTGCGCCGCAATCGCCAACTCCGCGTAGCTCAGCCGCTTTCCGCGCGCGATCACACTTTCGCCCACGCGCGTTTCCTGGCCCTCCAACACGAAATGCGCGCCTTCACGAGCAGCTTGGTCCGGCACTACGTACTCGCCTTCAATCCGCGCATGCTCGTTCATCACAATCGAATTCGCGCCGCGCGGCACCGCAGCGCCCGTCATGATCTGCACGCACGTGCCCGGCTCGACCATACCAGCGAAAGGCACCCCCGCGCGGCTCTCGCCAATCAACCGCAATTTCACTCCCCCCTGCGCGGCATCCGCGGCCCGCAGCGCAAATCCATCGCGCGTCGAGCGATTGAAGGGCGGATAATTCCGGTCCGCGCGAACGTCTTCCGCCACGATGCGCCCGAGGGCACGCGAAGGGTCTTCCGCGAATTCAATGGTTTCAGTGGGAGGCGGAGGCGCACAATGCCGCGCGCAAATCACTTCAATCACTTTCGCGCGAGCCGCTTCGTAGGAAAGCATGGCGCCTTAGAGCCAGGACGCGAGTTTCGTCCCTCGCGGAACAATCGTCGCATCGCGTTCCGGCCCGGTGGATATCATCCCGATTTCAACCTGCAGCTGGTCTGAAATAAAATTCAAATAATTCCGCGCCGCTTCCGGCAATGCTTTCACATCACGAATCCCCGGCGTCGGCTTCTGCCAGCCGGGCAAAGTAACGTACACCGGCTCCGCCTGCATCAATGTTTCGACGTCCGCCGGCATATGTTCCAGCACTCTGCCCTTGTATTTATACCCGGTGCAGACTTTGATCTCCGGCTGCGTGTCATACACGTCCATCTTGGTCACCACCAGCGAATCAATTCCGCTCAGCATTTTCGCAAACTTCAGCACTACCAAGTCGAGCCAGCCGCAGCGCCGCGGCCTGCCCGTCACCGCGCCGAATTCCTTGCCGCGCTCGCGTAACGCCTGCGCGTCCAGATCCGGCATCTCGGTGGGAAATGGCCCGCTGCCCACGCGCGTGGTGTAAGCCTTGGTCACGCCCACCACGCCGCCAATTCGCGTCGGCGCCACGCCCAATCCCGTCGCCACGCCACCCGATGTCGCGTTCGACGACGTGACGTACGGATACGTCCCGTGGTCAATATCCAGCATCGTGCCCTGCGCGCCCTCGAACAGCACTGATTCGCCGTTATCCAGCGCGCGATTCAGCAGCACACCTGTGTCCGCCACCAGGCCATGGATGTGCGCGGCCAATTCCATATATTGATCGTAGATTCCAGCGGTTTCCAGCGGATGCCCGTACGTCGCGCGGCTGATCGCATTTTTTTCGGCGACCACCCGCTCCAGTTTTTCCTTGAAGCCCACCGGATCGAACAGATCGCACACGCGAATCCCGCGCCGCGCCATTTTGTCTTCATACGCCGGCCCGATGCCCCGCGAAGTAGTCCCAATCGCTGCGGCCCCGCGCGCCGATTCTGCAGCCTTATCCATTTCGCGGTGATAAGGAAAAATCAAATGCGCGCGATCGCTTAGAAAAAGCCGCCCGCGCACCTCAATCCCCGACCGTTTCAGATTTTCCAGCTCCGCCACCAGCGCCGCAGGATCCACGACGGTTCCGGCGCCAATCACTGCCTTCTTTTCCGGCCGCAGGATTCCGCTGGGAATCAATTGCAGAATATATTTGTGATTGTTGAAAATGACGGTGTGCCCGGCATTGTGCCCGCCCGCGTAGCGCGCCGTGTAGTCGAACGACTGCGCCAGGTAATCAACCACCTTACCTTTGCCCTCGTCGCCCCACTGCGCTCCAACCACGCAGATCGCTTTCGCTCGCGCCTTCTCACTCACCTTCGCCGCTCCACCCTTCGTCAGGCCGCACCTTGCCCCGGCAGTTGACACCAGAAGCACTACAGGCGGGCTAACGCAAAAACAAGTACGAGCAATTCTAGCCTCCGGCTGCCCCCGACGCAAGCGTGAGGTCAATCGGATAGCGGGTCAGTTTCCGATTACGCGACTATACGTCCAAATGGAATTGGTCGAGGGAGCACAGAGAAATTATCAGAGAAAGTCCGCGGTGATCCCTCACATTTATTGCGTCCGCAAAGACCGCGTCGAAACGAGGGGAACGCTACACGTCCCTCGCATCCGACATGCGTGGGTCAGTGCGGACCGGAGAAACCTAGAGCCGAGGGAGCGGACGCCGCTGGCACTGGCGACCCCGCGCTGGGAGGCGGATGTGAAAGCTGTTCCAGACCTGCACACTGAAAGTGACTACCCACGAAGCAAACTACAGAGTCTGTAGCCGCCCACTTTGTACTGAGGTCCCTGTTCGGCGAAAACCCGCTCACAGTTGTGATTTGCGAGAAGATTCGAGCGATTGCACCATTCGATGAAATACACCCCTGCGAGTTGCATAGAGTACACATTTCGAGGCTGCAAGCCGAGAGATCATTTGCGGAGTGACTCCAGTTCTCGCCGTCACGGGAGTATAGAGCGACAGGAACGGCATATCCACCACCGGGCTGGTCCTTATGGATCACCTCGGTTCCCACGGCCCAATACTGACCGTTCGAGCGGAGGAAACTGTAGAGTGTCACGTTGGGAATGTTTAGCAGCTGCCAGGTTTTTCCCGTGTCTTGTGTAAAGAGCAAAGCCTGAGCGTTGTACTGTGCTGGTCCCTCTTTCATCATTGCGGCCATGTGCGATGGATCAAGCGCAACGAGCGAGAAGGTATAGGGGAAGTGTTCGATGCCTTCGGGATGTTGCTGTTCGTTTACTGCGGACCAGTGCGACCCTCCGTCGGTTGTGAACAGCAGCGACTTCCGAACCCTTACGAGGCCGTGCTGGGAGTCAGCGAAGGAAATTTGCAAGATTGTTTCGCTCAATCCAGGACGTGCCACCCAAGATTCGCCGCCATCTTGCGTCATAAGGAGCCGACCGTCTGTTCCCGCTGAATAACCGAACTTAGAATTTGCAAAATCGATGTGCGATAGCGATGGACCGCCAGGCGTGTGATGTTTTATCTGCCAGTGCGTTCCATTGTCATTTGAAACCGCTATCGTTTCTTCGGTGCCGCAGATCCAGAGCGAATCGCCCGCACTTTTAATGTCCAAGACGCGGAAAGCGACATCCACGGAGTGCCATTCTGCAGGATGCTGACCCAGAGTAGACGGTGAAGGGGATTGCGGCGACGTTGTGACGACGTTTCGGTGACAGCCAACGATACAGAGTGCCCAGAAAACCAAACCGGCTAGGTCCAGTATTCGCGCCGTTCGCATGCCGAAATTCTCCGGGATTTGCACCTAATTGCGAAATTAAGTTGGAATACTACACCAGCAGGAATTCGCTATCCAGAACATAAGTGAGTAAGTGTGCCGGAGGTTAATCCCTAATCTCGAAACGAACCTCAGTGCCCGATAAACGCCGTTACTGCAAACTGACACATTACCGGCATGAGCCAGAAGCGGACGAGCTAACCAACCGCTTTGTAGCGGAAGCAATCGCGCGCGTGATCATTGACCATGCCCACAGCCTGCATGAACGCGTAACAAATCGTAGTCCCGACGAAGCGAAAACCGCGGGCCTTCAAATCCTTGCTTAGCGCATCCGATTCCGCCGTGCGCGCAGGAATCTTCCGCGAACTCTTCCAATCATTTTTCTTCGGGCGTCCACCCACGAACTGCCACACGTAACGGTCGAACGACCCGAACTCCCGCTGTACGGCAAGAAACGCCGCAGCATTGGAAATCGTCGCCGCAATCTTCAAACGATTGCGGACAATTCCGGCATCCGCGAGCAGCGAGCGCACCTTGCGCTTGTCATAACGCGCAATCTTCGCCGCATCGAATCCATCAAACGCTCGCCGGTAATTCTCGCGCTTGTTGAGCACGATCTCCCAGCTCAGCCCGGCCTGCGCGCCTTCCAATATCAAAAACTCGAAAAGCACGCGGTCTTCGTGGACCGGCTTGCCCCACTCGCGATCGTGGTACTGCACCATCAGCGGCGACTGCGCCCAATGGCAACGCCGCTGCTCTTTTTTAGCTTTTACATTCATGGGAGAAATCACGGCAGGATGTTACGCCCGTAGAAGCAGACTCAGAATCCGAAAGCAACGCACGCTGATCCGAAGCCGCCGCCGTAAGACACC